>NZ_CP108882.1:1286666-1930000 GCF_036347055.1 Streptomyces sp. NBC_00820
GTCCGCCGCGCGCCGTCGGTTTCGGCCGGCGAAAAAACGCCCGGCGCAAGCAGTTCACAGAGAAAGACAGGTAGGCGGTGTCGAGCGGAATTGACTCAGCGGACACGGAGAAAGTCCAGCAACCCGACTCCAGTCCGGCCACGCAGGAATGTCCCGACGCCACACCTGTTCCCACTGGGGTGTCGAGAGGTGTCCGGGCACTGCAGATCGGGCTGCGCGGCACCGTGCTCCTGTGCCTGGTGACGACCGTCTTCCACGTGATTCTGGTGTTCCTTCACGTGGCACCGGCCAACACCGCCTCCAAGAGATACACCCCGCTGATCAATGCGTGGGTGTACCCCTTCTTCGAACAGAATTGGCGGCTCTTCGCCCCGGACCCCGAATCCGTCAACCGGAAGATTCTGGCGAGAACCGCGCACACCGGCCCCGGCGGATCGGTTCAGGTGAGCTCCTGGTTCGACCTGACCGCCATCGACAGTTCCGCGGTCAGGCATCAGGCGTTCCCGAGCCACACGGCACAGAACATGTTGCGCCGCGCGTGGGCCGGCTATGTCGACTCCCACGGAGGAGACGACAAGGCACGCACGGAACGCGCCCTGATGATGCAGAAGTACCTGCGGAACATCGCCGCGGACCGCGCCACCGCCCGCCACAGGGGCACCTTCGACTTCATTCAGCTCCGCGTCGTCACACTGCCCATCGCCGCACCCGGCCCCGCCGCCGGCAATCGCCCGCCGACGCCGGTCGAGAACCGGCTTCTGCCCTGGTGGAAGGTGACCCGCCATGGAAAATGAGGCCCAGAGGACCGCGTCCGCCGGCGTCGAGCAGTGGGTCCACGACCGCATCACCGCCGCGTGGAACCTCCTGACCCGCCGCCCGGTCTCCCTGTACGCCGCATCGGTGCTGCGCATCGGCTACGGACTGCTCTACCTGATCTTTCTGCTGCGTGAGTTCCCGCACCGGGACGAGATCTGGGGCCCAGCCTCCCCGTGGACGCCCGCACTGGCCCACCAGCTCTTCGAGCAGACGGGATGGAACAGCGTTCTGGCGCTGTCCGACAGCCGTGTCTACTTCGATCTCTGCTACGCGCTGGCCCTCGTCGCGTCCGCCCTGTTCATGCTGGGCTGGCGGACCCGCGTCACGTCCGTCCTCTTCGCCGTTGTGGTGACCTCGTTCCACGCGCGGGCGATCTTCATGACGGACGGGGGCGACAACCTGGTCCTGCTGATGGCCCTCTACCTGCCCCTCACCGCCTGTGGCCGCCGCTGGTCCCTGGACGCACGCGGACACCGGCTGAAGGCAGCTCGTGCGGGTGACGCGGCGGAACGGGCCGGCGGCCTCTTGGCGCGGGAATTCCGCGATGCCCGCACCAGCCTGACCACGGTGGTGCACAACTGCGGCATGTTCCTCATCGCGGCACAGGTCTGCTTCCTCTACGGATCGGCCGGCCTGTACAAGGTCCAGGGTGCTTCCTGGGGCAGTGGCACCGCTCTCCACTACGTCCTGAACCTCGAACTCTTCCGGCCCTGGCCCGCGCTCTCCCACTTCGTGGACGAACACACGCTCGTGGTCGCCGTCGCCGGCTACATGACCGTGCTGCTACAGGTGGCCTTCCCGTTCGTGCTGTTCGGCAGGCTCAAGTATCCCGTTCTCATCATGCTGCTGGGCATGCACACCGGTATCGCCGTGCTCATGGGGCTGCCTCTCTTCTCCGGCGCGATGATCGTCGCGGACGCGGTGTTCCTCCCCGACCGCTTCTACACCCTCGTGCCCCGTCTCTGCCGACGCGCCGCACAGCGGACGGACCGGCGGCGAACGGCGACCGGACGAGCGGCAAGACTTGGAGCCGTACCCGCACAGAGCGGGCCCGGCAGCGCACTCGGCTCGATCCGTCGAGTCGCGTTTTCGGCGGAGCGGAAGGACAGTCCGGCCAAGCGGCACGATCAGGGCACAGGGCACTGAGGAGTGCCCTTCCGATTCCGATCGTTGGGTGTGTCCTGCGCGTCCACATCGCTGGTCGTGCCGCCGCGCAGGGCATCGGTGGAGCCGTCGGTGGACTCCGGGCCGACGAGGTCGTCACCGATCTCCGCCTCCCCCAGGGCCACGGCCTGGGGGAGGCCGTGATCATCCGTCTGGACCTGAATCCGCTCCCGGCGTTTCGCGTTTACATGGAGCCCGCAGGATCACGCGGTACAGCGATCGGACCGGCGCGTCCTCGAAGCACGCGGCGCGTGTCCTGAGGAGCACCCCATGCAGATCCTGATAATTCTCGTCATCGTGTTCGGCATCCTGGTCCTGCTGGCCCTTGCCCTGTCCGTGAAGGTCGTCAAGCAGTACGAGCAAGGGGTGCTGTTCCGCTTCGGCCGGCTCGCCGGAACCCGTGCCCCCGGGCTGCGGTTCATCATCCCTGTCGTCGACGTCCTGCACCGGGTGTCGCTGCGGGTCGTCACGATGCCGATCCAGTCCCAGGGCATCATCACCCGGGACAACGTGAGCGTCGACGTGTCGGCGGTCGCCTACTACCGGGTCGTCGATGCCGTGAAGTCGGTCGTGGCGGTCGAGAACGTCCAGGCGGCGATCAACCAGATCGCCCAGACCACCCTGCGGAAGGTGGTCGGCCAGCACACTCTGGACGAGACGCTGTCCGAGACGGATCGGATCAATCTGGTCATCCGGCAGATCCTCGACGTCACCACCGTCGAGTGGGGCGTGCAGGTCACACTGGTCGAGCTGAAGGACATCCAGCTGCCCGAGACCATGAAGCGCGCGATGGCCCGTCAGGCCGAGGCCGAGCGGGAGAAGCGAGCCAAGATCATCAGCGCGGAGGGCGAGTCGCTGGCCGCCGCCGCGCTCGGCGATGCCTCGGACACCATGATGGCCCACCCGCTGGCCCTCCAGCTGCGCAACCTGCAGAGTCTGGTGGAGATCGGAGTCGACAAGAACACCACCGTCGTCTTCCCCGCCCCGCTCATGAGCACCATCGGTGAACTCGGCTCCTTCCTCGCACGGGAGACCACGGCCGCCGCACCTCCCGCGGTCGCCGCGCCTCCACCGGCCGACACCCGCCGCGCCGAGACCCCTCTACGGCCGGCCGGCGACATGCCCGGCAGCGCGGCATGAGCCGGCTGCGGCCCGCCGATGGCCGACCGCCGCCATCACGCGGCCGGCCGTCACGTCCTGACGACGGCCGTCGCGTCCTGACGACGGCCGCCCCGCCCTCGGACGCGGACGTACCGCTACCCCAGGCGCCGAGCTGGGCCGAACAGTCGCCGGCGGGGCGGGCCGGGGCCCCGCCCGGAGTGCCGCCCGGCACGAGGCATACGCAGGCGCCCAGGGCGCCGCACTCAACAGCCTGATCGCCGTGTCCGGGCGTTCCAAGAGTGCTTGACCACGACCGTCTCCCGACAGGCCCTGGTCTCCACCGGCCGGCCGGGCTCTCGCCCGGACCGGCCGTGGTCGGCTCAGGCAGCCGGCCACCGACGATTCATCGCTGCGGGCGTCGTCCTTGACAGCGGGCGATCTGCTGATGCCCTGTCAGCCGACTCGCCGAAGGTGCAGCATGAGTCCTGCCGAACATGGTTACAGATGACTGCAGACGCACACAGGCACAATTCCGCAATCACCGCCTTGACCTGCGGAGACCCTGGTCAACAGCGGACCTGACAGAGGGAAGGGCGAGCCGTGTTCTACCACCTGCTGAAGTACGTGCTGCTGGGGCCGCTGCTGAGGCTGTTCTTCCGGCCCCGCATCGAGGGTCCGGAGAACGTACCGGCGTCGGGACCGGCGATCATCGCGGGGAACCATCTGTCCTTCTCCGACCACTTCCTGATGCCGACCATACTGAAACGGCGCATCACCTTCCTCGCCAAGGCGGAGTACTTCACCGGGCCGGGCGTCAAAGGGCGTCTGACCGCGTTCTTCTTCCGCAGCGCGGGGCAGATCCCGGTGGACCGGTCCGGCAAGGAGGCGGGGCAGGCCGCGATCCGCGAGGGCCTCGGCGTCCTGGCCGGGGGCGAGCTGCTGGGGGTCTACCCGGAGGGCACCCGGTCGCACGACGGCCGGCTCTACAAGGGCAAGGTCGGGGTGGCCGTGATGGCGCTGAAGGCCGGCGCGCCCGTCGTGCCGTGCGCGATGATCGGCACGTTCGAGGCACAGCCGCCCGGCAAGAAGATCCCCAGCTTCCACCCGGTCGTCATCCGCTTCGGCGAGCCGCTCGACTTCTCCCGCTACGCCGGCATGGAGAACGAGAAGACCGTCCTGCGGGCGGTCACCGACGAGATCATGTACGCGATCCTGTCGCTGTCCGGGCAGGAGTACGTCGATCAGTACGCGGCTGTCGTGAAGGCGGAGCAGGCGGCGACTCTGGGCACGAAGGAGCGCAGGTTCCCCCGCGTGCCGCTCAGTTGACCTCTGCCGTCGGCAGAAGCGTCTGCCCGCGGGCGTGCGGCGTGCCTAGGCTCGCCGCATGAGAAACGCTTTGGTGATCGGTGCGAGCGGGCAGATCGGCCGTCCGGCGGTGGCGGCGCTGGCCCGGGACGGCTGGCAGGTGACGGCCGCCTCGCGTGGCGGCGGCCGGGACGGGTCGTGGGGAGAGGACGTGCGGACGGTCCGGCTGGACCGGTCCGACGACGGCGCGCTCGCGGCCGTCGTCGGCGACGGCTGTGACGTGGTCGTCGATCTGGTGGCCTACGACGCCGCGCACGCACGGCAGTTGACGGCACTCGCGGACCGGATCGGCTCCGCGGTGGTCGTCTCCAGCGTGTCGGTGTACGAGGACGGCGAGGGGCGGGGCTTCGACACGCAGGACCGGCCGGACGGCTTCCCCGTCTACCCGGTGCCGGTCCCGGAGAGCCAGCCGACCGTGGCCCCGGGCGAAACGTCGTACAGCACCCGCAAGGCGGCGCTGGAGTCCGAACTCGGCTCCGCCGACGGCACGTTGCCGACTACCGTGCTGCGTCCGGGCGCGGTGCACGGCCCCCACAGCCCGCTCCCCCGCGAGCTGTACTTCGTGAAGCGCAACCTGGACGGACGGACCGGCCGGGTGCTCGCGTACCGCGGGGAGAGCCGGTTCCATCCGTCGAGCGCGCGGAACATCGCCGAACTGATCCGGCTGGCCGCGGCCCGGCCCGGTTCCCGGGTGCTCAACGCCTGTGATCCGCAGGCGCCGACGACCGCGGAGATCGGGGCGGCGATCGACGCGGTCATGGGCGTGAAGACGGAGACCGAGCTCGTCGACGGGGTGCCGCCCGGCGACTCGGTGGGCCGCACGCCCTGGTCGGTCCCGCTGCCGGTGGTGTGCGACATGGCGGCCGCCGAGCGGGAGTTGGGCTACCGGCCGGTGGTGTCGTACGAGGAGAGCCTGCCGGAGACGGTGGAGTGGCTGCGTCGCCGGCTGTCGCGGGGAGACTGGCGGGAGGCCTTCCCGCTGCTCGCGCGCGCGTATCCCGGCCTGTTCGACTACGCGGCCGAGGACGCCTGGCGGGCGGGCGTGTGACGGAGGGCGTGTGACGGAGGGGCGGCCGGAGACTCCGGCCGCCCCTCGTCGTCGTGCCGCCGTGACTGGCCTGCTTACGGCTTGGGAGTCGCGTGCGGGGCGCAGGTCACGTCGGAGGTGTCCATCCTGCCGGTCAGCAGGTAGGTGTCGACCCGCTCGTTGATGCACGGGTTGACCAGGCTGGTCACGCCATGGGAGCCGGCGTCCTTCTCGGTGATCAGGCGCGAGCCCTTGAAGCGCTTGTGCAGGTCGACGGCGCCCGGGTAGGGGGTCGCCGCGTCCCGCGTGGACTGCACGATGAGCACCCCGGGCAGACCCTTGTGGGTCCTGACCTCGACCGGCGTGCCCTGCTTGCCGGACCAGGTGGCACAGGGCAGGTTCATCCAGGCGTTGGCCCAGGTCATGAACGGGTAGTCCTTGTTGAGCCGGGTGTTGTCCCGGTCCCAGGTCCGCCAGCTGGTGGGCCACTTGGTGTCGGAGCACTCGACGGCCGTGTAGACGGCGTTGCTGTTCTCCGACGCGATGTTGCCCGCGGTGTCGGACAGGTCGGGGGCGGCCGCGTCGACGAGCGCCTGGGTGTCGCCGGCGACGTACTTGCCGAACACCGAGGCGACCGGCACCCACGAGGAGTCGTAGTACGGGGCGCTCTGGAAGAAGGCGATCAGCTCGGCCGGTCCGACGACCCCGCCGATGGGGCTCTTCTTGGCGGTGGCACGCAGCTTGAGCCACTCGGCCTGGACGGCGGCGCGGGTGGTGCCGAGGTGGAAGGCGGCGTCGTTGGCGGCGACCCAGTCCTCCCAGTCCTTCCAGCGGCCCTCGAAGGCGATGTCCTGGTTGAGGTTCGCCTCGTACCAGATGTTCTCGCGGGACGGGTCGACCACGCTGTCCACGACCATCCGGCGCAGGTGGCCCGGGAAGAGGGTGCCGTAGACGGCGCCGAGGTAGGTGCCGTAGGAGACGCCCAGGTAGTTGAGCTTCTTCTCGCCCAGCGCGGCCCGGATGACGTCGAGGTCGCGGGCGGTGTTGAGCGTGGTCATGTACGACAGCATGCCGCCGCTGCGCTCGGCACAGCCCTTGGCGTACGCGCGGGCGAGCTTGCGCTGGGCGGTCTTGTCGGCCTCGGTGTCCGGGACCGGGTCTGCCTTGGGCGCCTTGACGAACTCCTGCGGGTCGGCACAGGAGATGGGCGCCGAGTGGCCGACGCCGCGGGGGTCGAAGCCGACGAAGTCGTAGGCCTTGGCGACGTCGGCCCAGACGGCGGCGTTCGTCGTGACCCGGCGCGGGAAGCGCATGCCGGATCCGCCGGGGCCGCCCGGGTTGTAGACGAGGGCGCCCTGACGCTCCCGCGGGGTGCCCGTGTTGCCGATGCGGTCGACGGCCAGCTCGATCTGCTTGCCGTGCGGCCTGGCGTAGTCGACCGGTACGGAGACCCAGCCGCACTGGATGGGCTTCTCCAGACCCCAGTCGGCGGGGCAGTCCTTCCAGTCCACGCCGGCCTTGGCGGCGCGGGCTGCGGCGATCTCGGCGCCGCGGGCCTCACGGTTGTGCGTGTGGCGGCTGTCGGCGCTGGCCGCGGGCGCCGACACCGCGCCGGCGATCAGGGTCGCGGTGACGAGCGCTCCGGCGGAACCGAGTGCCAGCAGGCGGCTCTTCGGTCTGATGTCCCTCAAGTGGGCCCCTCCCCGTGCATAGCTGCGACATGTCAGGCGGGGATCCTTTCGGCTGTGAACCGGCTGAGAACAGGGGGATCGCACCATCTTTACCAATCCGATAAACGGATCGTCGCGTATCGCTGAGCGGGACGTCGCCGAAGCGGCGGGTTCAGTTCGCGGACAACTGCGCGGACAGCCAGGTCAGGGCCTCGTCCAACGTCCGCCGCAGGCTGAGCGCGTCGGGGGCGACCGCGCTGACGAGGACGGCGGGCCCGGCGAGCGGCATCAGCGCGGCCCGTTCCCCCAGCATCCGCGCGGCGACCGGGTTCCCGGCGAACTCGGGTCGCGCAACCACCAGTTGCCCCACCGACCGGTACTCACCGAGCACGGCGGGGCCGTCCCATCCGCCGGGCGCTCCAGGACCGCAGGACAGCTCCTGGTCCAGCACGGCATGCCCCGCGACCCGCACGGTGAGCCGGCTGGTGAGCCGGCCGGGCTCCTCCCCGGCCCGCCCCAGCACCTGCTCCTCACGCAGCACCAGCCGTGCGCCGGGGCCGAGTTCGGCCCGCGTGGTGACGTGCAGGTCGCTGCCGCGGGCCGAGATCAACTGCTCCGGCATCCAGTGCAGTTCGGCCCCGTCGGCGACGTCGAGCCGTACGCCGTAACGGGCTTCATCCTTGCCCTGCCCCGGCAGCGCGAGGGTGGCGGCGGCCGATCCGACGTGCAGCCGGGCCCCCTCCTCCACCCGCACCTCGACGGAGAAGCGGTCACCGCCGTGCGGTCCGCTCATCGCGCCGACCATCATGACCCGCGCCTCGGCGCCGCTCGCGCGGGTGCGGCGCGGCGCGAGCGGGCCCTCGCCGTCCAGCACGGGCAGCGCCGTACCGCCGCGCCCGTCGGGGCGGGCCGTGATCCGGGCGTGCGCACGGACGCCGGACGCCGTCACGCCGCCCACGCGGCGATCCGCTCCCGGACCCAGGCGGCCACCTCGGCGACCCCGGCCTCTCCGCGCAACGACTGGAATACGACGGGGAGTTCGGCGCGTTGCGCCTTCGCGTCCGCGCCCATCCGGGCGAGGTCGGAGCCGACGTGGGGCGCGAGGTCGGTCTTGTTGACGACGAGCAGGTCGGCCGTGGTGACACCCGGACCGCCCTTGCGCGGGATGTCGTCCCCGCCGGCGACGTCGATCACGAAGATCTGCGCGTCCACGAGCCCCCTGGAGAAGGTGGCGGTCAGGTTGTCGCCACCGGACTCGACGAGGATCAGGTCCAGCGGCCCCACCTCGTCCTCCAGGTCCTCCACGGCTTCGAGGTTGGCGGAGATGTCGTCACGGATCGCGGTGTGCGGGCAGGCGCCGGTCTCCACGGCCGTGATCCGCTCGGGCGGCAACACCGCCTCACGGAGGAGGAATTCGGCGTCCTCGCGGGTGTAGATGTCGTTGGTGACGACGGCCAGGGACAGCTCGTCGCGCAGCGTCCGGCAGAGCGCGGCGACCGTGGCGGTCTTCCCCGAGCCGACCGGGCCGCCGAGCCCGATGCGCAGGGCCCGCCGGGTCCCGTCGGGGCGACGCGCGTCGGCGCTCACGGCGGAGGCACCGTGCTGGGGGTGGTGGGGGTGGTCGAGGTGCATGTACGGCTCCTTCGTGCGAGGTCTGCTGTGGCGGGTGCCGTTGTCGGCGGGTGCTGCTGTCGGCGGGTGCTGCTGTCGGTCCGTCCGGCGTTCGAGGACGAGGCCGCTCAGGCCGATCGGGGGTCCGGGGAGCGGAGCCCCGGCGGGTCGCAGGGGCGGGCCCCTGGAGCAGGGGAAGGGCGCGGGCGGCGGGACCCTTATGAGGCGAACAACCGCACGGCCCACCCCGCATGCCACTGCGCCCCGATCTCCAGCAGGGGTCCCGACCCGGCCGGCACCGCGTCGGTCCCGTCCGCGGCCACCCGCCGGGCCGCCTCGACCGCCGCACCCGCGACTCGGTCCACCTCCGGGGCCAGCCGGGCCAGAACTCCGGTCGCCTCGAAGGGATCGAGGCTCAGCAGTCGCACGGTGGCCGTGGCCGGACCGCTCACGCTGTCGTACGCCGCGCAGTACGCCGCGTCCTCGGGCGCCAGCCCGGCGGCCCGGGCCACCACCCCGAGGACCACCGGCTGATGAGCCCCCTTGGGGAACTCCCGGGCCAGGTCCTCCAGTTCGCCGGACGGCCAACTCGCCCGCGCGGCCCGCGTCAGCTGCCGGCCGAGCCTGCGCGCGGCGCCGCGCAGCGCGGGCGACGGCGTTCGGGCGTCGGCCGCCGCGTCCAGCTCGCGGGGGTCCACACCGAGGACGGCGGCGGCCGCCAGCGCCCCGGCGACCAGCCCGGCGGTGTGCAGCCGTCCGCGGCAGAAGTCCTCCAGGCTCGCGGCCGAGGTGATCCGTCCCGCCTTGACGGCGGCTTCCGCCCCGCCGGAGTGCGCGTGCCCTCCGGCGGGGAAGCGGCCGTCGGCCAGGACGAGCAGTGCGGCCCTGGACATCAGAAGAGGAAGTAGCGCTGGGCCATGGGCAGTTCGACGGCAGGCGCCGCCTCGACCAGCTCGCCGTCGATGTACACCGCGAAGCTGTCGGGGTCGATCCGCACGTCCGGCCGGGCGTCGTTCTCGCGCATGTCGGCCTTGGTGACCGCCCGCGTGGACTCGATCGCCACGAACCTTTTGCCCAGCCCCAGCCGTTCGGGCAGGCCGTCCTCGATCGCCAGCGGGGCGGCGAAGTTGACGGAGTTGGCCGCCGGAGCCCGTCCGATCGCGCCGTACATCGGCCGGGGCAGGATCGGCTGCGGGGTGGGGATGGAGGCGTTGGCATCGCCCATCTGCGCGTACGCGATCTGCCCTCCCTTGAGGACGAGAAGCGGTTTGACCCCGAAGAACGCAGGCTCCCACAGCACCAGGTCGGCGAGCTTGCCGGCCTCGACGGAGCCGATCTCGGCGGCGAGACCCTGGGCGAGCGCGGGATTGATCGTGTACTTGGCCACGTACCGCCGCACCCGCCGGTTGTCCGCCCGCCCGTCGCCCGGGAGCGCGCCCCGGCGTCCCTTCATCACATGGGCCGTCTGCCAGGTGCGCAGGACGACCTCGCCTACGCGGCCCATCGCCTGGGAGTCGGAGGAGATGATCGAGATGGCGCCGAGGTCGTGGAGGATGTCCTCGGCACCGATGGTGGACGGCCGGATGCGGGACTCGGCGAAGGCCAGGTCCTCGGGGACCGCCGGATTGAGGTGGTGGCACACCATCAGCATGTCGAGGTGTTCCTCGGTGGTGTTGACGGTGAACGGCCGCGTGGGGTTGGTCGAACTGGGCAGCACGTGCGGCTGGGAGACCACGCTCATGATGTCCGGCGCGTGCCCGCCGCCCGCACCCTCGGTGTGGTACGAGTGGATGCCCCGCCCCGCGATCGCGGCGAGCGTGTCACCGACGAAGCCGGCCTCGTTCAGGGTGTCGGTGTGGATGGCGACCTGGACACCGGTGCGGTCGGCCACGGTGAGCGCCGCGTCGATGACGGCCGGGGTGGAACCCCAGTCCTCGTGCAGCTTCAGACCGACGGCGCCGCCGCGGATCTGCGACAGCATCGCCTCGTGCGAGACGGTGTTGCCCTTGCCGAGGAAGCCGACGTTGACCGGGTAGGCCTCCATCGCCTCCAGCATGCGGGCCAGGTGCCAGGGCCCCGGGGTCACGGTGGTCGCCTTGGAGCCCTCGGCCGGGCCCGTGCCGCCGCCGACCAGTGTGGTGACGCCCGAGGCCAGCGCCTCGTCGGCGATCTGCGGGCAGATGAAGTGGACGTGCGCGTCGATGGCGCCGGCGGTGAGGATCCGCCCGTTGCCCGCGATGACCTCGGTCTCGGGACCGATGACCAGGTCGGGGTGGACGCCGTCCATGGTGTCCGGGTTGCCGGCCTTGCCGATTCCGGTGATCCGCCCGTCGCGGATGCCGACATCGGCCTTGACGACGCCCCAGTGGTCGACGATGACGGCACCGGTGATCACGGTGTCGGGGGTGCCGTCCGCGCGGGTGGCCCGTGACTGGCCCATGGACTCGCGGATGACCTTGCCGCCGCCGAAGACCGCCTCGTCGCCCGAGGTGCCGGGGCCGCCGGAGCGGTCCTCCTCGATCTCGATCAGCAGGTCGGTGTCGGCGAGCCGGATGCGGTCGCCGGTGGTGGGGCCGAACAGGTCGGCGTAGGCGGCGCGGGAGATGTCAGGCATCGAGGGCACCTCCGGTCTCGCCGCGCAGGCCGGGCACGATCCGGGCGCCGGCGAGGGGGACGAGTTCGACGTCGACGGGGATACCGGGCTCGAAGCGCACGGCGGTGCCGGCAGCGACGTTCAGCCGCTTGCCGCGGGCCGCGGCGCGGTCGAAGTCCAGGCCGGGGTTGGCCTCGGCGAAGTGGTAGTGGGAGCCGACCTGGACCGGCCGGTCGGCGGAGTTGAGCACGGTGAGCCGGGTGACCTCGCGCCCCTCGTTGAAGGCGACCGGGCCGTCCGCGAACAGCACCTCTCCGGGAATCATCGCGGCCCCCTCAGAGGATCGGCTCGTGAACGGTGACCAGCTTGGTGCCGTCCGGGAAGGTCGCCTCGACCTGCACGTCGTGGATCATCTCGGGGATCCCGTCCATCACGTCGTCCCGGGTGAGGACCTTGCGGCCGGAGGACATCAGCTCGGCGACGGTACGGCCGTCCCGCGCGCCCTCCAGGATGTGCGACGTGATGAGGGCGACCGCTTCCGGGTGGTTGAGCCGGAGCCCGCGGGCCCTGCGCTTCTCGGCCACGTCGGCCGCCACGTGGATCAGCAGCCTCTCCTGCTCATGCGGGGTCAGTTGCACGTCCCACCTCACATCCTCGCTCCGGACCGTGCGGGATCCGGTTGCCGCGGCCACCACGACGGGACAGATGTAACACACGGACAAGACGCCCGACCGCGATCAACTCGGCCGGAAGTAACCCCTGGTGGCGTGGAGGGGCAGGTTAGTTCGCCGGAGTTTCGGCGACGTTAACCAGACCTTGATCGCACCATGACCACCCGATGGTCCGCGCGATACCGGCCACGGGCGCAGCCTGCCGGTCACGGGCGCGGGTCACCGGCCGGCCGAGAGCCCCGCCGCACCGAGGCGCGCCGCGCCGGTTACGAGACACCGGTCCCCCGGTGTTCGGCGGCGATCCCGAAACGCCGCCGCTCACGCGCCGCGGAGTCGATCTCCCGGACGTCGGACACGCTGCTGATGACCTGCTCCCCGGCCGGCTCGTCGAGCGCGTCCAGCCGCTCCGGATCGGCGGCCGAGACCAGCGCGACGAGGGGCTTGCCGCGCCGTGTGACCACGACGCGCTCACCGCCGTACACCACGCGGTTGATCAGGTCGGCCAGTCCTTGACGACGCGTCACCTCACACCCCCAAGAGAACGTACGTCCTGTACATTTTCCGCAGAAGCGAGGTCGTCAACGACCCTGTCGCGAGGAGGGGTACGCCCATGAGCCGTCTGTCCGCCCGTCACGTACTGCCCGAGTTCAGCGAGCGCGCGAGCACGGGCCTGCGCACACTCGATCCCTACTCGAAGCTGTTCGAGAGCCGGGTCGTCTTCCTCGGGACACCGCTCGACAACACCGCGGCCACGGACGTGATCGCGCAGTTCATGCAGCTCGAGCACGCGGCCCCGGACCGGGACATCACGCTGTACGTCAACTGCCCGGGCGGCTCGTTCCAGGCGATGACGGCGGTGTACGACACGATGCGGTACGTCACCTGCGACGTGCAGACCTACTGCCTCGGCAAGGCCGTCGCGGGCGCGGCGGTGCTGCTCGCGGCCGGGACACCGGGCAAGCGGTTCATGCTGCCCGGCGCCCGTGTGGTGCTCGAACAGCCCTCGCTGCCCGAGCCCGCGTACGGACAGCCCAGCGATCTCGCCATCCAGGCGGCGGAGTTGGTCCGGACGCGCGCGGTGATGGAGGAGATGCTGGTCAGGCACACCGGGCGCGACGCCGAACAGGTCCACCGGGACCTGGAGCGCGAGCTGGTGCTGGAGGCGGCCGACGCACGGGAGTTCGGGCTGGTGGACGGAATCGTCACGACCCGCGGGATCGCACCCGCGTCCGGTGCGTCCGGTACATCCGGTGCGCCCGGCACTTCGGACGCTCTGGACGGGAGGTGAGGCGGCGATGCCGCCGGAGGAACTCCCGCCGCTGCCCGCGCTGACCCGCGCCGAGGGCGAGGTGATCGACCGTTACCTCCAGGGGGTGTCGTTTGGATCAGGTCGGATCAGGGCGCGGCGTCCGGTGCGGTGCCTCGCAAGGCGGAGGATCTGCCGCGTACCGGACGTACTCGGCTGATCCGACAACGCGGCGAGGTGCCGTGCCGGGCGTCGCGGACCCGAGCTGATCCAAACGACACCCCCTAGGTGGCCGACCTGCTGGGCCGGATCAACCCGGCGCGCGAGGGCGACACCTATCGGGGGCTGCGCGCGGCGCAGGCCCTCGTGCGCAAGGCGACAGAACTGCGTGACGCGCTCGCGTTGATGCATCGGCGGGGCGAGACGGAGCTGCACGGGGACACGCCGGCACGGGCGTTGCGGATCCTGGACGGCGAGCGCCGTACCGCGCGCGTCGTGCTCCCGCCCGACTGCGTCCGCCGACCCGGACACGCGGTCCGGTCCGAGGGGCCCCTCGTGTCGAGGGGCCGGCCCGACCGGGTCCGAAACGGCCCGAACGACGGACCGCCGACCGGTGTATCTCCAGAACGTTTTCCGGGCCTTCCGACTTGCGCACCGAGGGGGATCAGGGCCCGCGCGGGGCCGCTCCACCGCAGGTCGGGGGCTACGCAAGCGATCTGATGACGCCTCGAAAGCACCACTGTCCACCCGAACGGGCGAGTGGTGAGCAACACCACAAATCCCCGATTCCATTGGGATTTTCGCACCGCCGTGAGTGAAGATCCCTGTCTGACGACAAGCCCCCGCCACAACGGCGGGGCGGTCCGGGCGGACGCCGAGTCCTGCCGCCGCCCGGATGACCGGTCGACAGGAGTGGATCGGCAGGAGTGGAGGACCCGAGCAAGACGGGTCGCCGGGACGAACGTTCGCCGTGAGGCGGGCGGGCGTACCGAGCAGCCCTTGGGGTGAAGCCGCGAGAACGCGGCCGGGCAACTTCGCCAGCCCGAATCCGACAGGTCATCCTTCACAGGCGGCTGACGAAGGGTTGCGCATGACTGCGCTCAATCGTGTCCCGTCGCTGATGGCCAGGGCCGGTACGGCCTCGGCCCTCACTCTCGCCGCCGTGGGCGGCTCGATCGCGGTGCCCGGCCTCTCCGCCGACGCCTCGGCCGCGACCATGGCGACGAAAGCACTCCAGGTCGCGGCCTCCAAGAAGGGCTCCCCGTACCGTTACGGGGCCACCGGTCCACGCAGGTTCGACTGCTCGGGGCTGACGCTGTACTCGTTCAAGAGGGTGGGCAAGAGCCTGCCACGCACGGCAGCCCAGCAGTACAACAAGACCCACCACGTCTCCGCCGGCCGCCGCAAGGCGGGGGACCTGGTCTTCTTCCACTCGGGCTCCAGCGTCTACCACGTCGGCATCTACGCCGGTAAGGGCAGGATCTGGCACGCCCCCAAGACCGGGACGGTGGTTCGCCTGGAGAAGATCTGGACCAAGAGCGTCTGGTACGGCCGGGTCAGCTGACCTCGGCTCAGGACCGGAGCGGCTCCCGCCACCGAGCCGCTCCGAGCGCCGTCAGCGCCGCCCCGGTGCCCGCCCGCCTGCCGCGGGCGGCCCGGGGCCGACGCGCCCGCCCACGCACCCGCCCACGCGCCCGAGACCCTCAGCGCACCCGCCTGCCCCGCTCCCGCTCCCGCTCCCGCTCCCGCCGGGCTACGGCTCCTGTCGGGCCGGGGCACGGCTCCCGTCGGGTTACGGCTCCTGCTGCCCCGCGGCCGTGAGCGGCTCTGCCGGGACGGTCCAGGGCAGTTCGATGGAGACCGTCTTGCCGCCCTCCCGGGTGGGGCGGATGCGCAGCCTGCCACCGCATTCGGCGGTGAGGCAGCGGATGATGACCATGCCGCGCCCGTTGTCCTGCTGAACCGCGGCGGGCAGTCTCTTCGGGAGGCGTGGATGGCTGTCCGTCACACCGACGCGCAGGCGTTCGTCGCGGTCGAGGGCGATGTCGACGGTGAAGGTGGGTGACTGGCCGAAGGTGTGCTGTACGGCGTTGGTGGCGAGTTCCGAGACGATGAGCCGCACCGTGTCGGCCGTTTCGCTGCCCGACGGCAGACCCCACTCCGCGAGGATGCCCATGACGTAGGAACGGGCCGCGGAGACCGAGGCGGGATCGCTCGGCAGAGTGACGGATGCTTCCAGGTGATCTGCCATGGCGACGTCGTCCCTTTCCACGGAACCGCGGTCCGGCGAGGAGCGGAAGGTTCGAGTACGGTCCCGCACTGGTGGTTCCTCGTCAGACTGCCATCATCGGCGCCGGTCAGGGGACCGATCCACCAGGATGTGCATATATCTGTCGCTCGAAGCGGTGAACTCTGCGACCGGAGACCGCATTTGGGCGGCCTTCAGGGAGTATGAAGGAGGAGCCCATGCAGAACGGCCCCGCGGTACGACGCCGCAAACTCGGAGCCGAACTGCGCGCGCTGCGCGCCGGGGCGGGACTCACCAGCGGTGACGCGGCCCGTCTGGTGGGCTGGCACCAGTCGAAGGTCAGCCGCATCGAGACCGGTTCCAGTGGCGTGAAACCGGCGGACGTGCGGTTACTCCTGGACGCCTACGAGGTGCGGGACGGGCAGCTGTGCGAGCTGTTGCTGATGCTGGCGGGCGCGGAGGACGCGGGCGGCCGGCACCGCTGGTGGCACGCGTACCGCGGGGTACTGCCGCCGACGTACCGGGACTTCATCAGCCTGGAGTCGCAGGCGAGCGGGATGCGCACCCTGGAGACGTCGGTGGTCCCGGGCCTGTTGCAGACCCCGGAGTACGCCCGGGCGGTGACCCGGGCGGCGGTGGAGGGCGTGCCCGGGGAGCGCCTGGACGCGCTGGTGGAGGTGCGCCTGGCCAGGCAGGACGTGCTGCGCGCCGACCCGCCGCTGAGGCTGGACGCCGTACTGGACGAGGCGGTGCTGCGGCGTGAGGTCGGCGGCCCGGAGGTGATGGAGCGCCAGCTGGAACGACTGCTGGAGGCCGCGCGTCTGCCGCAAGTACGTCTGCAGGTACTGCCGTTCGGTGCGGGGGCACATGTCGGCCTCACCGGGCCTTTCGTTATTTTCTCATTTCCGAGCACTTCTGATCTAGACGTGGTTGTTCTCGACCAGTTGACGAGTAGCCTCTACCTGGAACGGAAAGAAGACCTCCAGGCCTATGCGGAGGCCTTCGACACCCTCAGGATCCGCGCTCTCTCGCCCGAGGATTCGCTGGATTACATCGCCGGAATAGGTGACGGCGCGTAAGGAGGCACGATGACTGCACTGCCTCGGAACGTCCCTGTCAGTACCGATCTGCACGACGTGCGCTGGCTGCGTAGCAGCTACAGCACGGGAGCGAACAACTGCGTGGAGACGGCCCGGCCGCGCTCCGGCCCCTGGGCCGGGGGGCTCGCCGTGCGCGACTCCAAGAACACGGCCGGACCCGCGCTGCTCCTCTCCCCCGGGAGCTGGGCGGGTTTCGTCGCCGGGCTCCGGTAAGCGGAACCATCGCCGGCCCCGGTGGATCGAGGGTTCTCCCGCATATCGACCGCCGGTCAGGCGACCTCGACCGCTAGAGGATCAACCTCAACCGATCAGATTCGATCACTTTCGCGCGATGCCCGGCCGTGTTCCGCCGACTCATGGTCGTGTCTCGCCGATCACCCGTACAGCGCGTTCGATCTCGGCCCCGGAGAGGTCCGCACGGGCGGTCAGCCTCAGCCGTGAGACGCCGTCGGGCACGGAAGGAGGGCGGAAGCAGCCCACGGCCAGGCCCGCCGTACGGCAGTCGGCGGCCCAGCGCACGGCCTGCTCCGGGGAGGGGGCCCGCACGGAGACCACCGCCGCGTCCGGCCGTACCGCCTCCAGGCCCGCGGCGGTCAGACGTGCGTGCAGTTCGGCGGCGACCGCGCGGGCGCGCACCGCCCGCCCGGGTTCGCGCCGCAGCAGCCGCAGCGCCGCCAGTGCCGCGCCGGCCGCCGCGGGAGCCAGTCCGGTGTCGAAGATGAACGTACGGGCCGCGTTGACCAGATGGCCGATCACCCGCGCCGGTCCGAGCACCACCCCGCCCTGGCTGCCCAGGGACTTGGACAGGGTGGCCGTGACGACCACGTCCTGCGCGCCCGCAAGCCCGGCCGCGTGCGGCGCGCCCCGGCCGCCGTCGCCCAGCACGCCGAGCCCGTGGGCGTCGTCGACGACCAGACCGGCGCCGTGCTCCCGGCACGCCTCGGCCAGCGCGCCCAGCGGGGCCGCGTCGCCGTCGACGGAGAACACCGTGTCGGAGACGACGATCGCCGCTCCCCCGTGGGTGCCCAGCGCCTTGTCCACGGCGTGCGGATCGGCGTGCCCGACGACTTGTGTGGTGCCCCGGGCGAGCCGGCAGCCGTCGATGAGCGAGGCGTGGTTGCCCGCGTCGGACACGATCAGGGAGCCGTGCGGGCCGAGTGCGGTGACCGCGGCCAGGTTGGCGGCGTACCCGGAGGAGAGGACCAGTGCCGCCTCGAAGCCGCAGAAGTCCGCCAGCTCGCGCTCCAGCTCGGCGTGCAGCTCGGTGCTGCCGGTGACCAGGCGGGAGCCGGTGGCGCCGCCGCCCCAGGTGCGGGCGGCCCCGGCCGCCCCCTCGGCGACCTCGGGATGCCGGGCGAGGCCCAGGTAGTCGTTGCTCGCCAGATCCAGCAGCGGGGAGTCGGCCGGGCGTGGGCGCAGGGTCCGCAGGAGTCCGGCGCGGCGCCGCGCCTCGGCCTGCTCGTCGATCCAGCCGAACGCCATGGCTCCTCCGGAGGAATTTGTAGGTTGCGGACAGACCATAGCGGGCCGGCCGGGCACCCATGATGTGGCAATACCCACACGGTGAACCGCCTCTGTTGTCCGATGTCTCCTTGGCCGGGAGCGGTCCCGTAGGACAGGATCGGGCCTCATGGACCTGCTGAACACGCTGGTGGACAAGGGGCTTCGGCGCGAGCTGCCGACCCGCGAGGAAGCGCTCGCCGTACTCGCCACTTCCGACGACGACCTGCTCGACGTGGTGGCCGCGGCCGGCAAGGTGCGCCGGCAGTGGTTCGGGCGGCGCGTGAAACTCAACTACCTGGTCAACCTCAAGTCGGGCCTGTGCCCGGAGGACTGCTCCTACTGCTCCCAGCGGCTCGGCTCCACGGCCGGGATCCTGAAGTACACCTGGCTCAAGCCCGACGAGGCCTCCGAGGCCGCCGCCGCCGGCCTGGCGGGAGGCGCCAAGCGGGTGTGTCTGGTGGCGTCCGGGCGCGGCCCGACGGACCGGGACGTCGACCGGGTCTCCGAGACCATCAAGGCCATCAAGGACCAGAACGAGGCCGTCGAGGTGTGCGCCTGTCTGGGGCTGCTCTCCGACGGCCAGGCCGAGCGGCTGCGCGAGGCGGGCGCCGACGCCTACAACCACAACCTCAACACCTCCGAGGCGACCTACGGGGACATCACCACCACCCACACGTACGCCGATCGGGTGGACACGGTGCGCAAGGCGCACGAGGCCGGCCTGTCCGCCTGCTCGGGTCTCATCGCGGGCATGGGTGAGAGCGACGAGGACCTCGTCGACGTGGTCTTCTCGCTGCGCGAGCTGGACCCCGACTCCGTTCCGGTGAACTTCCTGATCCCCTTCGAGGGCACCCCGCTGGCCAAGGAGTGGAACCTCACCCCGCAGCGCTGTCTGCGCATCCTCGCGATGGTCCGCTTCGTCTGCCCGGACGTGGAGGTGCGCATCGCGGGCGGCCGCGAGGTCCACCTGCGCACGATGCAGCCCCTCGCGCTCAACCTGGCCAACTCCATCTTCCTCGGCGACTACCTGACCAGCGAGGGCCAGGCCGGCAAGGCCGACCTGGAGATGATCGCCGACGCCGGGTTCGAGGTGGAGGGCGCCGACCAGGTGACGCTGCCCGGGCACCGGGCGGCCGGCGAGACCGGGTGCGGTACGCGGGCGGAGACCGGGTGCGGCGATCAGGCGGAGGCCGGGTGCGGCGGGCACGGGGACGCGGGCTGCGGCGGACATGCCGAGGCCGGCTGCGGTTCCCACGCGGGCGGCGGGGTGTGCGGTACGACGCCCGCGCCGGCCGCCGCCGAGGCGCGCACCGACCTCGTCGCCGTCCGCCGCCGGGGTGCCGGAACGGATCTCGCGCCCAATGCCTGACCTGCCCGGCCTGAGCGTCCCCGAACTGCTGGAACTGGACCGCCGGCACGTGTGGCACCCGTACGGCCCGATGCCCGGACGCGTGGAACCGCTCGTCGTGGAGTCGGCGAGCGGGGTCCGGCTGAAGCTCGCGGACGGCTCGGGCGAACTGGTCGACGGCATGTCGTCCTGGTGGTCGGCGATCCACGGCTACAACCACCCCGTCCTCAACGAGGCGGCGCACGCGCAGCTGGGGCGGATGAGCCATGTGATGTTCGGCGGGCTCACGCACGAGCCCGCCGTGCGGCTGGCGAAGCTCCTTGTCGACATGTCACCTGACGGCCTGGACCATGTGTTCCTCGCCGACTCGGGGTCGGTGTCGGTCGAGGTCGCGGTGAAGATGTGCCTGCAGTACTGGCGTTCGCTCGGCCGGCCCGGCAAGCAGCGCCTGCTGACCTGGCGCGGCGGCTACCACGGCGACACCTGGCAGCCGATGTCGGTGTGCGACCCCGAGGGCGGAATGCACGAGCTGTGGACCGGGGTGCTCCCGCTCCAGGTGTTCGCGGACGCGCCGCCCGCGGAGTACGAGGAGTCGTACGCGGAGCACCTGCGGTCGACGGTCGAACGGCACGCGGACGAACTGGCCGCGGTCATCGTCGAGCCGGTGGTGCAGGGCGCGGGCGGGATGCGCTTCCACTCCCCCGCCTATCTGCGGGCGCTGCGCGAGGCGTGCGACGCGCACGACGTGCTGCTGGTGTTCGACGAGATCGCGACCGGATTCGGGCGCACGGGCGAACTGTTCGCGGCCGGGCACGCGGGCGTGAGCCCGGATGTCATGTGCGTGGGCAAGGCGCTGACCGGCGGCTATCTGACGATGGCGGCGACGCTGTGCACCTCGCGGGTGGCCGACGGGATCTCGCGCGGCAAGGTGCCGGTCCTTGCCCACGGTCCGACGTTCATGGGCAACCCCCTGGCCGCGGCCGTGGCCTGCGCCTCCGTCGAGCTGCTGCTCGGGCAGGACTGGCGCGCGGAGGTCGGACGGATCGAGGCGGGCCTGCGGGAGGGCCTCGCCCCGGCCGCCGGACTTCCCGGTGTGCGGGACGTACGGGTCCTGGGCGCCATCGGGGTCGTCCAGCTCGACCACGAGGTGGACATGACCGCGGCCACCCGGGCCGCGGTGCGGGAGGGCGTGTGGCTGCGCCCGTTCCGCGATCTGGTCTACACGATGCCGCCGTACGTCACGGACGACGCGGACGTGGCACGGATCGCGCGCGCGGTGTGCGCCGCGGCGCGGGAGGGATGACATGCCGGTACTGGTGATCACGGGAACGGGCACGGAGATCGGCAAGACGGTCACCACCGCGGCCGTGGCCGCGGCGGCGCTCGCGGCCGGTCGTTCGGTGGCCGTGCTGAAGGCCGCGCAGACGGGGGTACGACCGGACGAGCGCGGGGACGCCGACGAGGTCGCCCGGCTCGCGGGCGGGGTGACTGCTGCCGAACTGGCCCGCTATCCCGAGCCGTTGGCGCCGGGTACGGCGGCCCGGCGGGCCGGGATGCCCCCGGTGCACCCGCACGAGGTGGCCGAGGCCGCGGCCAAGCTGGCCACCGAGCACGACCTGGTGCTGGTCGAGGGCGCGGGCGGCCTGCTCGTACGGTTCGACGACGCGGGCGGCACGCTGGCGGACGCGGCGGCGCTGCTCGGCGCGCCCGTGCTGCTCGTCGCCCCGGCCGGCCTGGGCACCCTCAACTCCACCGAACTGACGTCCCGCGAACTGCGCTCCCGTGACGTGGAGTTGGCGGGCGTTGTGATCGGCAGCTGGCCCGACTCCCCCGATCTGGCCGCCCGTTGCAATGTCGCCGACCTGCCGGAGGTCGCGGCAGCTCCCCTCCTCGGCGCCATCCCGGCGGGCGCGGGCACCCTGCCACCGGCCGACTTCCGCGCCGCGGCGCCGGGTTGGCTGGCAGCGCGGCTGGACGGGACCTGGGACGCGGGGGCGTTCCGGGCGCGGGAAGCGCGGTAGGCGCGGCAGGCGGGCTCTCCGTCGCGGACGTGCCGACGCCGGAGTCTCGGCCTCACATCCCGGATCCCGGATCCCTGTTCGCGGGGATCCGGGATCCGGGATTCGGGGGCTCGGGCTCGGGGCTCAAGGCGCTGATCTCGGCCGCCGTGGCTCGGGCCTCGCCAAAAGGGCGCTCTCGACAGGGTGTTCGGGTCCTCGGAGCCGGAAAACGTTTCGAATGTGGGTCGGGTCACACTAGGCTCGGCCCGTTCGGGATGTCGGGGCGTCAAGGCGACGGGGAGGCAGTCTTGTTGACTTCTGCTGCGGAGAACGTGCCGGGCGGTGTGCCCGGTGGCGGGATCGCGGCCCGAGCCCGCGGTCTGACCAAGGCGTACGGTTCGGGCGAGACCGCCGTACTCGCCCTGGACTCGGTGGACGTGGACATCGCGCGCGGTCGTTTCACCGCCGTGATGGGTCCCTCCGGCTCGGGGAAGTCCACGCTGATGCACTGCCTGGCGGGCCTCGACAGCGTCTCGGCGGGTCAGGTGTGGCTCGGCGACAGCGAGATCACGGGGCTGAAAGAACGGGAGCTGACTCGGCTGAGGCGGGACCGGATCGGGTTCATGTTCCAGTCGTTCAACCTCATCCCCACGCTGAACGCCGCCGAGAACATCACGCTGCCCATGGACATCGCGGGCCGCAAGCCCGACCAGCAGTGGCTGGACCAGGTCATCGACACGCTGGGCCTGCGCGGGCGGCTCAAGCACCGCCCGGCACAGCTGTCGGGCGGTCAGCAGCAACGGGTCGCGTGCGCGCGGGCGCTGGCCTCCCGGCCGGAGCTGATCTTCGCGGACGAGCCCACCGGCAACCTGGACTCACGGGCGGGGCTCGAGGTGCTGGGTTTCCTGCGCAGCGCCGTGGACGACCTGGGGCAGACCGTGGTGATGGTCACCCACGATCCGGGCGCCGCCGCCCACTCCGACCTGGTGCTCTTCCTCGCCGACGGCCGGATCGTGGACCAGATCGAACGGCCGTCGGCAGAGGCCGTGCTGGAGCGGATGAAGGCGTTCGACGTGGTGCGCGGCCGCAGCGGTGACGAGGCGAGCGCGCCGGACGGCGAGAAGGCACTGGGCGGCGAGCAGGCAGTGGGCGAGAAGAAGACGCTGGACGGCAAGAAGGCGCTGGGCGGCAAGAAGGCGCAGGACGACGTGGACGGCCAGGACGAAGTGATCGTGCGGGACGACGCGATCGTGCGGGAGGACTGACCCGGTGTTCAAGGCGACCCTGAGGAGTTTCCTCGCGCACAAGGGACGGCTGGCGCTGTCCGCGCTCGCCGTCGTGCTGTCCGTGGCGTTCGTCGCGGGCAGCCTGATCTTCTCCGACACCGTCACCCGCACCTTCGACCGGCTGTTCGCCTCGACCTCCGCGGACGTGACGGTCGAGCCGAAGGAGGACCTGAAGTCCCCGGTGCCGACCGGCACGGTCCAGACCGTGCCCGCCACCCTGCTGGACCAGGTCGTGAGGGTGAGCGGGGTCGCGGCGGCCCACGCGGACGTGTCGGTGCAGAACGTCGTGGTGATCGACAGTCACGACAACTCCGTCGGCCCGACCACCGGTGCCCCCACCATCGCCACCTCCTGGTACGTGACCCACCGCAGTCCGGTGAAGCTGACCTCGGGCCATGCGCCGCGAGGAGCCGGCGAGGCGCTGCTCGACGCGGACACGGCCGCCAAGAAGCACGTGCGGATCGGCGACACGCTGACGGTGCAGGCGCAGCCGGGCACGTTCCGGGTGAAGGTCGTCGGCATCGCGACGTTCACCACCACCAACCCGGGCGCCGCGCTGGTCTTCCTCGATCCGGCGGAGGCCGGGCGTCAGTTGCTCGGCTCCGCCGCCCGGGCCACCAGCATCTCGGTGGAAGCGGCCCAGGGCGTGTCCGACACGGAACTCAAGCACCGCGTCGCCACAGCGATCGGCACCGGCGACGGCACCTACGAGCTGAAGACCGCCGACGAACAGGCCAAGTCGGCCGCGGCCGACCTCGGCGGGTTCCTCGACGTCATCAAGTACGTGATGCTGGGATTCGCCGGGATCGCCGTCCTGGTCGGCATCTTCCTGATCGTCAACACCTTCTCCATGCTGATCGCCCAGCGCACCCGTGAACTGGGGCTGCTGCGGGCGCTGGGAGCCGACCGGCGCCAGGTGCGGCGGTCGGTGCTCCTGGAGGCGCTGCTGCTCGGGTTCACCGGCTCGACGCTCGGTCTCGCGGCCGGCATCGCGATGGCGTTCGGGCTGATCCGGCTGATGGGCGCGTTCGGGATGAACCTGAAGGCCGCGGAGATGGTCATCGGCTGGGGCACGCCGGTCGCGGCGTACGTCGTCGGCGTGGGCGTCACCTTCGTCGCCGCCTACCTGCCCGCGCGGCGGGCGGCGGGCGTCTCGCCGATGGCGGCGCTCGCCGATGCCGAAATCGCCGGTGTGGGCAAGCCGTTGAAGGCTCGGGCGATCGTCGGCGCCGTGATCGGGGCACTCGGCGCGGCCGCGCTGGCCGGGTGCGCGGCGGCCACCGAGTCCGCCTCGGCGGGTTCGCTGCTGGGCCTGGGCGTGGTCCTGACGCTGGTCGCGACCGTCGTCGCCGGTCCCCTGCTGGTACGGCCGGTGATCCGCGTTCTGGGCGGCGCCTTCCCGGCGCTGTTCGGGTCGGTCGGCCGGATGAGCCAGCGCAACGCTCTGCGCAATCCCCGCCGCACCGGCGCCACCGCGGCCGCGCTGATGGTCGGACTGGCGCTGGTCGGCGGGATGTCGGTGGCGAGCGCGTCCATGTCCGCCTCCTTCGACCAGGAGATCGACCAGACACTCGGCGCCGACTACGTCCTCCAGAGCTCCAACTTCACGCCGTTCGCCAAGGAACTCACCGACACCGTGGCCGCGACGCCGGGCGTCGGGCTCGTCGTACGGACGCGGATCACGGCGATCGCCGTACGGCTGCCGGACGGCGAGCGCGTGAAGACGGCCGCCGCCGGGTACGGGCCCCACCTCGACGACGTCGCCCATCTCACCTACTCCGGGGGCGACTCGGCGGCCGCGCTGGCCGACGGGAACCTCGCCATGGACGCGGCCTTCGCCAAGGACCACCGGGTGCGGGTCGGCAGCGTCGTCCCGGTCGAGTTCCCGGGCGGACGCCGGGCCGAACTGACGGTCGGCGCCCTCACCGACCAGGGCGCGTCCAACGGCTTCGGCCCGCAGGGCGGCATCTTCCTCGGGATGGCGACGCTGGAGAAGTACCAACCCGACGGGCAGGACTCGGCGCTCTACGTCAACGCGTCCTCCGGCACCGACGCCAAGCAGCTGCGCCCGCGCCTGGAACGGGCACTGAAGCCGTTCCCGCAGGTGCAGGTCCGCGACCAGGCCGACTACAAGAAGCTGGTGCACGACCAGATCTCCGTGCTGCTGTACCTCGTGTACGCGCTGCTCGGGCTCGCGATCGTCATCGCCGTGCTCGGCGTGGTCAACACCCTGGCGCTGTCGGTGGTGGAGCGCACCCGGGAGATCGGGCTGCTGCGCGCGATCGGGCTCGGCCGGCGGCAGTTGCGCCGGATGATCCGGCTGGAGTCGGTGGTGATCGCGGTGTTCGGCGCGGTGCTGGGGCTGGGGCTGGGGCTCGTGTGGGGTGTGTGCACCCAGCAGGTGCTGGCTCTGAACGGCATGACGGCGCTCGCGATCCCCTGGGGCACCATCGTGTCGGTCGTGATCGGTTCGGCGGTCGTCGGCATCGTGGCGGCCATGCTTCCGGCGTTCCGGGCGTCGCGGATGAACGTCCTGGCGGCGATCGCACACGAGTGACGCGTCAAGTCCCATGTCCAGCAGGTGAGTTCGCGTTCGAGCCGTCGGGAGAGTCGATGCCGCGCACGTTCCGCTTCGGGGTCGTCCTGATGGCCGCCGCGCCCGCCGCCGAGTGGCGCGCCAAGTGCCGTCGCGCGGAGGAGCTGGGGTACGACGTGATCCTGGTCCCGGACCATCTGGGCGTGATCGCGCCGTTCCCGGCACTGGTGGCGGCCGCCGAGGCGACGGAGCGGCCCCGGCTCGGCACGTTCGTGCTCAACGCGGGGTTCTGGAACCCCGCCCTGCTGGCCCGGGAGGTCGCGACCACGGACGCGCTGACCGGCGGCCGGCTGGAACTCGGCCTCGGCACCGGGTACGTCCAGGCCGAGCACAAGGCCGCCGGGCTGCCGTACGGCAGTCCGCGCGAGCGGGTGGACCACCTGCGCCGCACGGTGGCGGAACTGGACCGGCTGCTCGGTGACGAGGAGTACCGGCCGCGGCCGGCGCAGCGCCGGGTGCCGCTGCTGATCGGCGGCGACGGGGAGCGGACGCTGCGGCTGAGCGCCGGGCACGCGGACGTCGTCGGCTTCACCGGCCTGCGGATGACGCCCGGGACCACGACCGGGAAGCTGGAGCCCGTGCCCGCCGGGGAACTGGACCGGCGCGTGGCCCGCTACCGGGAGCTGTCGGCGGACCGGCCCGAGCCGGCGGAGCTGAACCTGCTCCTCCAGCTCGTGGCCGTCACCGACGACACCGCGACCGCGCTGCAGCCGCTGCTGGACCGCCGGCCGGAGCTGTCCGCGGAGGACGCGCTGGCTCTGCCGGTCGTGCTGGCCGGCTCCCTGGACGAGACCGTGGAGCGGGTACGGGCACTGCGCGAGCGGTACGGGATCACGTACCTGTGCGTCCTGGAGCCGTTCATGGAGGCGTTCGCGCCGGTGATGCGACGGCTGCGGGAGGACTCCGTCCGAGGCCACGGAAAGGTGCCCGCACCTCAGGGAACCGGCTGAGCGGCGGCCTCGGCGACGGAGGCCGGAGGTCGGGAAGCCACCGAGGCTGGAGGCCCGGAAGCCGCAGAGGCTGGGCCCGGAAGCCGCCGGGGCTGGGTGCGCGCAGGCGCCCGGAGGCCGCGACCACGGCGGTCAGGACGCGGGCCCGGAGAGCCTCGTCGGGGAGCCGGTGGCTCTCGTGGTCAACTGTTACGTTCCGGGCCGGCACGGTATACATGGTCCAGTACTGCGTGATCTGCACGGGGGCGCATCCCGGCGCAGACCTTGGGCCTGCACGGCGGGCTCGCGCCGCCGGGGGCCCGCGAGCCAGGTGGCCGGTTGCCCCATGAACACCGCGTCCGGGATACCGCGCCCGCGCAGACCTTCCGGAAGAAGGATGCGCCATGACAACAGACGCCACCGCCGAGCCCGTGACCTTCGCCGATCTCGAGCTGGCCCCCGAGATCCTGCGGGCTCTGTCCGGGCTGGGCTACGAGGAACCGACCCCGATCCAGCGGGAGGCCATCCCACCTCTGCTGGCGGGCCATGACCTACTGGGACAGGCCGCCACAGGCACCGGGAAGACCGCCGCGTTCGCGCTCCCGATCATCGAGCGCATCCACCGTGGGCGCGAGGGGAAGGGACCGGCCGCCCTGGTGCTGGTACCCACCCGGGAGCTGGCCATCCAGGTGTCGGAGGCGGTCCATCGCTACGGCACCGACCTGGGCGTCCGTGTCCTGCCCGTGTACGGCGGTCAGCCCATCGGACGGCAGTTGCGCGCTCTGGAGCGTGGCGTGGACGTGGTCGTGGCGACGCCGGGCCGAGCCCTGGACCACATCTCGCGGGGGACGCTGCGCCTGGACGATCTGCGGACGGTCGTCCTGGACGAGGCCGACGAGATGCTCGACATGGGCTTCTCCGAGGACATCGACACGATCCTGGAGAACGTTCCGGAAGAGCGCCAGACCGTGCTGTTCTCGGCGACGATGCCCTCCCGGATCGACGCCATGGCCCGGCGCCATCTGCGGGAGCCGGTCCGGGTGGAGATCGAACGGGAGGCGACGGCCCCGGGCGAGGCCCCGCGGGTGCGGGAGTCCGCCTACATCGTGGCGCGGGGGCAGAAGCCGGCCGCGCTCGGCAGGGTCCTCGACGTGGAGTCCCCGGACGCCGCCATCGTGTTCTGCCGGACGCGCGACCAGGTCGACACGCTCACCGAGACCCTCAACGGCCGCGGCTACCGGGCCGAGGCGCTGCACGGCGGGCTGAGCCAGGAACAGCGGGACCGGGTCATGGGGCGCCTGCGCGGCGGCACGGCGGACCTGCTGGTCGCCACGGACGTCGCCGCCCGGGGCATCGACGTCGAGCACCTCACCCACGTGATCAACTACGACGTTCCCTCCGCGTCGGAGTCGTACGTGCACCGCAGCGGCCGGGTCGGGCGCGCCGGGCGCGAGGGCGTGGCGATCACGCTCGCGGAGCCGCGGGAGCACCGGATGCTCAAGTCGATCGAGCGTGCCACCGGGCGCTCGATCCCGGTGGAGAAGGTGCCGTCCGTCGCCGACCTGCGGGCCAGGCGGCTGGAACTGACGCGGGCCTCGCTGCAGGAGAGCCTCATCGAGGACGAGGACCTGGACCGGTTCCGGGTGGTGGTGGAGACCCTCAGTGACGAGTTCGACGTGATGGACGTGGCGCTGGCGGCGGTGAAGCTGGCGCACGAGTCGAGCGGTGCCGCGTTCGACGAGGAGGAGATCCCCGAGGTGGCACCCCGGGACCGTGACCGGGACCGGGATCGCGGCGGCCGGGACCGCGGTCCGCGCGGGCGCAAGGGAGGCAACCGGCTCTCGCCGGGCATGACGCGTCTGTTCGTCGGGGCCGGGCGCAGCACCGGTATCCGGCCGCAGGACCTGGTGGGCGCCATCGCCGGGGAGACGCGGCTGAGCGGCCGGGACATCGGGTCGATCGAGATCGCCGACCGTTTCTCGCTGGTGGAGGTGCCGGAGAACGCGGCCGAGGACGTGATCCGCTCTCTGCGCGGGGCCTCGATCAAGGGGCGCAAGGCGCACATCCGACGGGAGCGGGACCAGGTCCGCTGACCGGGGCTGCCGAGCGAGGCTGCTGACGGGGGCTGCTGACGGGGTCGTCGGCGCTGTCGGACCCTCGGAGCTGTCCGGACGGTGCCGTCGGCCCCCGTCGGCCCCTTCGGCTCGGACCGTCCGGACAGCTCCGGCCGGCTCCGGACAGCTCCGGACAGCTCCGGACCGGTGGTTCCGTCCACAGTGCGGAATTCGTTCGCGGGCAGTCCGGCGCTCTGCTTGGCTCGCCCCATGAGTGATCTGCGCATCCGGCACGCCACCCGCGCCGACATCGACACCGTGCTGGGGTTCTGGCGCGACGCCGCCGAGGGAACGAGCATCAGCGACGACCACGAAGGAGTGTCCCGGCTCCTCACCACGGACCCCGAAGCCCTGCTTCTGGCGGAGCGCGACGGGGTCCTGGCGGGGACCGTGATAGCCGCCTTCGACGGCTGGCGCTGCTCGGCCTACCGGCTGGCCGTGCATCCGGACCACCGTCGGCGGGGCATCGCCACCGCGCTGCTGCGCGCGGCGGAGGAACGGTTCGCGGTGCTGGGCGGCCGGCGCGTCGACGCGATGGTCCTGGAGGCCAACGAGCATGCCCACCACACCTGGTCCGCGACGGGCTACCGGCGCGAGGACCACTGGCGACGCTGGGTGAAGCCCCTCGCCGAGCGCACGCACGACAGGAGCCGAGCGGCCGACTGAGCCCTCCGCCGGCCCACACCCGAGGGCTCTTTGCCTTTCCTTTACCATTGGGGGCACCCGGCCCTCCGTGAAAGGTTGTGAGCGTCCCGCCATGGGCGACCCTCCCCGTCCACGACACCGCGCGATCCGCCCCGCATTGCCCGATCATGGGACGGGGGTGACCCGATGACCGAAGTACTGCTCCTCCTGGTGGCGATCCTGCTGTCGCTCGCCTGCGGCGCCTTCGTGGCGGCGGAGTTCTCGCTCACCACGGTCGAGCGCGGTGAACTGGAGCGGGCCGCCGCGCGCGGCGAGCGCGGCGCGGCGGGCGCGCTGAAAGCCGTACGGAACCTGACCTTCCAGCTCTCGGGCGCCCAGCTCGGGATCACCGTCACCAACCTGGTGGTCGGCATGCTCGCCGAGCCGTCGATCGCCAAGCTGCTCGCCGGTCCGTTCCGGGCCATGGGCCTCTCCACGGCCACGGCCGGTTCGGTGGCGCTGATCCTGGGCACCGCCCTGTCGACGGTGTTCCTGATGGTCGTCGGCGAGCTGGTGCCCAAGAACTGGGCGATCTCCGCACCGCTGGCCGTGGCCACCTGGGTGGGCACCCCGCAACGCTGGTTCAGCGCCGCCTTCCGCCCCTTCATCACGCACCTCAACAACACCGCCAACCGTGTCGTACGACGGTTCGGCCTCACGCCCACCGAGGAGCTGACGTCCGCGCGCGGGCCGCAGGAGCTGGTGGCCCTCGCGCGGCACTCCGCGAAGGCGGGGGCGCTGGAGCAGGACACGGCCGAGCTGTTCGTGCGCACCCTGAACCTCGCCGACCTGACGGCGGAGAACGTGATGACCCCGCGCGTCCAGGTCGTCGCCCTCGACACGCAGGCGACCTGCGCGGACGTGGCGAACGCGACCCGGGCGACCGGCCTGTCCCGGTTCCCGGTCCACCGCGGGGGCCTCGACGCGGTGGTCGGCGTCGCCCACGTCAAGGACGTCCTGGCGCTGCCCGCCGACGAGCGCCCCTTCCGCTCGGTCACCCAGGTGATGCGCGAACCCTTGCTGGTGCCGGAGTCCCTCACGGTCGACCGGCTGCTGGACCGGCTGTCCGGCCGGCGCACGATGGCCGTCGTCATCGACGAGTACGGCGGTACGGCGGGCGTCGCGACCCTGGAGGACATCGTCGAGGAGGTCGTCGGCGAGGTGCGTGACGAGCACGACCCGCACGAGACGCCCGACCTCGCCCCGGCCGGGGCCGACGCCGAGGGCCGGGCCCTGTACTCGGCCGACGGCGCCGCCCGCATGGACGAGCTGGCGCGGGTGGGCCTGCGCGTGCCCGAGGGGCCGTACGAGACGCTGGCCGGTCTCGTGGCCACCGAGCTGGGCCGCATACCGGCCGTCGGGGACCGCGTGGAGGTCGCCGGCTGGCGGCTGGACGTGGTGGACTCCTCCGGGCACCGGGCGGCCCGGGTGCTGATGCACGCACCCCTGCCGACCGAACCCCGCGACGGGCCTGGACGGGAACGGACGGGCCGGAGCGACAGACAGACGGGGCGGAGCGACAAACGAACGGCCCGGGGCGACAAACGAACGGGCCGGGGCGGCAGACGGACAGGCCGGGGGGACGAGCAGACCGGCCGGGGCGACGAGCGGACGGAGGGGGCGCGATGACCGCCGTACAGCTGCTGATCGGTCTGGCGACCCTCGTCGTCAACGCGTTCTTCGTCGGCGCCGAGTTCGCGCTGATCTCGGTGCGCCGCTCGCAGGTCGAGCCGCTGGCCCAGGAGGGCGACCGGCGCGCCCGGAGCGTGCTGTGGGGCCTGGAGCACGTGTCCGCGCTGCTGGCCGCGGCCCAGCTCGGCATCACGCTGTGCACGCTGGTCCTGGGTGTGGTGGCCGAGCCGGCCATCGCGCATCTGCTGGAGCCGGTGTTCCACGCGACCGGCGTGTCCACGGGCGTGGGCCACGCGGTGTCGTTCGTGATCGCGCTGACCCTGGCGACGTACCTGCACATGCTGTTCGGCGAGATGGTGCCCAAGAACATCGCGCTCGCCGAACCGGTGCGCAGCGCGCTGCTGCTCGGCCCTCCCCTGGTCGCGCTGTCACGAGGGCTGCGGCCGGTGATCTTCACGATCAACGCCTTCGCGAACGGCCTGCTGAAGCTGCTCAGGGTGGACGCCAAGGGGGAGGTCGCGGCGACGTTCTCGGACACCGAACTCGCCGAGATCGTCAAGGACGCCGGCGCCGCCGGCCTGATCGACGACCGGGCACGCGAGCGGCTGCACGACGCCCTGGAACTGGGCCGCCGGCCGGTGCGGGACGTGGTGGTGCCGCTGGAGCACGTGGTCTACGCGCGCGTGGGCGTCACCCCCGAGGAGCTGGAGGGGCTGTCGGCCGACTCGGGCTTCTCGCGGTTCCCCGTGGTCGACGTGGGCCGCCGGATCGTGGGCTATCTGCACGTCAAGGACGCCCTGGACGCCTCGCCCCGGGACGCGCCGTTCCGGCTGCGGGACATGCGGTCGATCGCGCGCGTGCGCGAGAGCACACCGATGGACGACGTGCTCAGCGCGATGCGGAGCAGCCGTACGCACCTGGCGGCCGTGCTGGGGGACGACGGGCGGCTGGCCGGTCTGGTGACGATGGAGGACGTGCTCCGGGAACTGTTCGGACAGCCCGCGTGAGCCGTGCGGGGGGGGCGGAGGGCGGGCACGATCCGCGCAGGTCGCCCCGCCCCCCTTCCCTCTCCTCCCGGGGGCACCAAACCGCCGGTTTCCGGGCCGGGATACCATCGCTCCCGCCATGCAGACGAATTCCACATCCCCCGCGCACACCAGCCTCGTCGCCATCGGCGACTCCTTCACCGAGGGGATGTCGGACCTCCTGCCCGACGGCTCCTACCGCGGCTGGGCCGACGTTCTCGCCTCGCGGATGGCCGCCCACACCCCCGGCTTCCGCTACGCCAACCTCGCCGTACGCGGGAAGCTGATCGGACAGATCGTCGACGAGCAGGTCGACGCGGCGGCAGCGATGAACCCCGACGTCATCACGCTGGTCGGCGGCCTCAACGACACTCTGCGACCCAAGTGCGACATGGGCAGGGTGCGGGGGCTGCTGACCGAGGCCGTGGAGCGGCTGGCGCCCAGCTGCAAGCAGCTCGTGCTGATGCGCAGCCCCGGCCGGCAGGGCCCGGTGCTGGAGCGGTTCCGTCCGCGCATGGAGGAGCTGTTCGCCTGCGTCGACGAGCTGGCCGAGAAGCACGGCGCCGTGGTGGTCGACCTGTACGCCGCGCCGTCGCTGGCCGACCCGCGGCTGTGGGACGTGGACCGGCTGCACCTGACGCCCGAGGGGCACCGCCGTATCGCGGAGGCGGTGTGGCAGTCACTCGGCTACGAGGCCGAGGACACCGAGTGGCGCACCCCGATGGCCGCCACCCCGCCGCCGGGCTGGGTCTCGCGCCGGGCCGCGGACGCGCAGTTCGCCCGGCAGTACCTGCTGCCCTGGATAGGCCGCCGCCTCACCGGCCGCTCCTCCGGCGACGGCCGGACAGGCGCCCACTTCAGCGCCGAGCTGGGCAAACCCTTCTGGGTCACCCCCGCGGACCACACGAACCCGGGCCCGGTGACGGACTGGCGACAGGTGAATCCCTGACCTGGAGCGCCGCCCGGCTGCCGAGGGCCTGAACGGCGGAGAAGATTACGGGGCGTGCGTCCCGAAACGCACGCATCTCCTCGTACTCGTCGAAAAAACCCTCACCGTAGTGGCGTTCCCCAAGAGCAACGCACTCGTCGTCGGCGTCAGTCGTCAATGGGCCCCACCAGGCAAGTCTGGCTCCAGCCGTCGGCCTCGGTCACCTGACCCGCGGCTCAGTGAGGAGAACGACTCGATCAGCCTCCACGTCGAAGCCGAGCACCGGATGGCCATAGTCGCCCTCCGGGTCCATCAGCACCGGCTTGCCCAACCGCCGCCCGATCTCCCGAAGGAAGCCGCAGAACGCATCGAGTCGTTCCTGGCCCTGCAACTCCCGCAGGTCGACGTCGAAGTCGACTTCATCATCAGCGTGGAACCGGAAGATCGCCAACACATCGGTGGTCGGCCAGACCCGCAGGTGCGGGCATTCGGCATCCGCCGGGCGTGAGAGCGCGGCCTCCGCCCGTGGCATCGGAAGCACCGTCTCGCCTTCGGAGTACTGGCACTTCCAGCCCCTCTCCGCGACAAGATCGAGGACCCCCTGCCAGTCCTCCACCGAGGCATCGGGCACACGCACGTCCGGCAGCGGCCCCATCAGGTCCGGGTCGAAGAAGCACTGCACGTCATCCCACAGCAGATCAGCCACCCCGCCATGCTGCCCGGCTCCCCGACCCAATGCACCCCCGGCCCCGGCCCCGCTGCGCCGCCTTCGGCAAGTCATCGCACGCAACTGCCGTTGATTGCACGACAATTGACCAGGTGCTGAGAGCTGAGCAGATGTGGAAGGCAGCCGAGGGCACATGGGTGCGGTGTGAGTACGGGTACTCATGCGTACGAACCGGAGGGCGCCGCATGATGTCCGGGACGTGATCGGCAAGTCACGTCGGCAGAAGGGTGTTGAAGGTGGGAGCAGGATCGTCGCCTGGCCCGGTGGATCAGCCGGATGAGCCGGGCCGGCCGAACGGGGCGCGCGGGTCGGACAAGTTGAGCCAGGCCGGACCACGCCGGCGAAGCTCGCCCCTGCAGCGGATCGTCACGGTGCTGGGCTGTGTGCTGGGCGGCGTCCTGATGCTCAGCGGTCTGCTGGTCGTCGGCGTGATGGTGCTGCTGTGGACGGGCTCCATCCAGCTGTTTCCGAACAAGTGAGGAGGGGAGATCACGTGAGGAGGGAACGGCCGTACATGTCGCTGCTCGCTCGTACCGCGGTCCGGATCCGCGTGCTGGTCACACTGTGCCGCCCGGCCGTGGCGGTGCTGTTCGCTCTCTACACGGCGCTCGGCCTCGCCCAGGCCGGCCAGGCGGAGCGTCCGCTGCTGCTGGCCCGGTGTCTGGTACCGGTGGTGGCGTTCCTGCTGTGCTCGGTGTGCGTGAACGACCTCTCGGACCAGGCCGTCGACCAGGTCAACCTGGCCGGTGACCGAAGCCGCCCGCTCGTCACCGGCATGGCCGGCGCCCGCGACCTCGTCGTCACCGCCGTGACGGCCGGGGGCATCGCGCTCGGAACGGCTTTCCTGCTGGGCACGCGCCCGGGGCTGGTCATGGCCGCCGCGCTCGCACTCAGCGCGGGCTACTCGGTGCGCCCCGTCCGCTTCGCCGACCGCGGAGCCGTCGCGGCGCTGGTCCTGCCGGCCTGCTACGTCGCGTTGCCGTACCTGCTGGCCCTGACAGCCGCCGGCCACCGGATCGGCCCCCGCGACCTGCTCATGCTCGCCGGCCTCTACGCGGGCTTCGTCGGCCGCATCGTGCTCAAGGACTTCCGCGACGTGCGCGGCGACGCGCTCTTCGGCAAGCGCACCTTCCTGGTCCGGCACGGTCGGCGCGCGACCTGCCTGTTCAGCGCCTGCTTCTGGAGCGTCGGCTGCGGCGTCATCCTGCTCGCCACACCGTCCCGCTCGCCGGTCCTGATCGCCTCTTACGCCCTGTGCCTGGGCACCGTCGTACTGATCCTGCGCACCCTCGCGGGCGAGGTGGGGCACCGCGAGGAGGAAGCGCTGATCACCGGCGTGGCAGCGGTCGGCCGGGGACTGCTCACGCTCCAGCTGACCCACCTGGCGGCCGGGCAGGCCGACTGGAGCACGCCGGCGCGCTCCGCGGCGGTGGGCGCGCTGACGCTGCTGACCCTGGCACAGGCGTTCAGCCTGGTGCGGAACGGCCCGAGGACGAATCTCACGCTCGCCTCGCTGCCCCGCGACACCGATGCCCTCCCGGCTCACGCGGCGGCGGCCGACACCGATGCCCTCCTCGCCTGTGCCACGGCCACTGGCGCCGATGGCCTGCCGCCCCACGCCCCCGCCCCCACCCCTCGACACGGCTGACCTCCCGTCCATACCCCGCCCCCAGCTGCCGGCCCCGGAAGTCGACGGGCGATTCCCGACCTGCCCGGTCTTCGCCTCACAGCCGCGAACCCGGCGGTGATCTGCATCGTTTCTCTGCTTCGGCCAACTCACCGGCGTGCGGCGGTGCCCCAGGGCCGCCTCCGCACGCCGGCGTTCAGAGCGCGGCCCGCTCCACGGGGATCCACAGCTCCGCGTCCGACTGTGTGGCGTCCTGCGACAGCCGGGTCCGCAGGATCTCGGGTCCCGGTCGGCTCCGGTACGGGTTGGACGGGAACCACTGCGTGAACACGTCGCGCCAGAGGTACTGCAGCGCCTGCGGAAACGGCCCGGAGCTCTCGAAGACGGCCCACGTCCCGGCCGGCACGGTGAGCGCGTCCATGCCCTCGGGTACGGCCGCTCGGGTCACCACCCCGTGGTAGTAGTCGAGTTCGGTTCCCTCCGCCCGACTCGGGTCGAGGTTCACACTCACCCCTACGATCCCCTGCGGCTCCTGATCGGAGAGGCTCTGCACGCGCTGGAGCGTCTCCTTGCCGATGCTCCGGATGAAGTCGGCGATGGCGGAGTTCATCCCCTCGTGCACGAGGGGGACGCGGGCCATCCTGCCGACCACCCGGAACTCGTCCTTCTCCACGATCCGGTATCGCATACTGCTGCTCCCTTCGACGGTGAGGCGGAAGGACAGCCGTGGCTGGGACTGGAGACTCGCACCGGTCCGTCTGGCCTCGCCGGGACCGACGCCGTGCATGCCACGGAACGCGCGCGCGAACGCCTCCCCCGACGTGTAGCCGTAGCGCACCGCGATCTCCAACAGCGTCCGGTCCCCGGCCAGCACCTCGGCGCCGGCGATGGTGAGCCGCCTGCGCCGGATGTACTCCGACAGCGGCATTCCCGCCAGCGCGGAGAACAGCCGCCGGAAGTGGTAGTCCGAAGTCACCACGATCCGCGCCAGATCGGCCACCTCGACCCGCCGGTCGAGGTGGCGCTCGATGTGCTCCATGGCCTGGTTCAGCCGCTCCAGCACCCCGGCCTCCTTCCCTTTCGGTCACTCACGTTAGGAAGGGCCCACCCTGCCGGACCCGACATCCTGTGCCCGATCCGGTCGGGTGCGGCAGGCCACCGACGCCCCGCGCACGTCACGGGGAGGGGGCCGGTCAGGCGCTGTCGGGCCACGTGAACCCGAGCTCCTCGGCGCGCTCACGGCTCCCACCGCACACCTGCGCGTACGACTTCGGGTCCTCTTCGGCGAGCCGGCGCAAGGCGGCCGCGGCCTGTTCCTCGGGTGGTGTGCCGTCGTCCGCGACGACCCAGCGGAACTGGAGCGGACTGTCCGCTCGTTCCGGGCTGCCGGATTCCAAACCCGGCAGGTACCAGAAGGTCACCACGGCGGTGTCGGGGTCGGCGAAGCCACTGCCGATCCAGCTTCGGCTCGCGTCCCATCGGCTCAGCAGATCCGGCTTCTCGATCAACCCCGCTCTGATCAGGCGGGCGACGGTGCGGGTCCGCCAGGACCAGGCGCGGTCGGTCTCGGCTCTGGTGATCTCCGCGTCGTAGGCGGAGGCGTCGAACCGGTGGGCGGGCGGGTACGGCACGGTGTCGCGGGAGCCCGGCATGGTCTGCCGCCAGTTCTCCCAGACCACCTGGTCCGCGTCGCGCCTGATGGTGACGTAGAGCGCACCACAGCACCCCTCGGTGCAGTGAGCCTCCGCGAGTTGCACCTCTCGGGGCTCCGCTCCGGCCCGCAGCCGACCATCGTCCAGCAGGCACTCGGGGCTGTGGGCGGGCCCGCGGCCGAACATCGCGGGAACCACCGGGCAGCCGTCGATGAGCACACGTGCCTCGACGGGTTCCCGGTCCGCGGGGTCACCGGCCACCACTTCGACGCGGAACCTGTCGGACGTGGCTGAGCGGCGCTCAAACGGCCGCCGTCCGGTGCGCCGGATCCAGTCGGTTCGCGGCCGCTGGTCCGCCGTGCCGCCGGTGGCGCCCGCCACCGCCCATCGGGGCTCGGCCAGCAACCGCCCGATCAATTCCAGCAGCACCGCGCGCCGCTCGGGCGGCCAGTCCAGCAGCACACCGGTGCCGCTGCTCAGATCCAGCGCGAGCGACAGCAGCATGGCCGCGTTGTCGAGGGTGGGCGGCAGCAGACCGGCTCGGCCGACGACGCCGTCGTACACGCGGACGGCATCGCGGTAGGCAAGGAGGTCGGACGGGTCGTCGCGTGAGCACCCCATCCGGACGAGCAGCCTGCCCGCCTGGGCGAGGAGGCCGGTGTCGGAGGGACGGTGGTCGAGGAGGTCGGACAACCGCGCGGCCTCCGCGATCCGGCGGGCGACCGCGCTCCCGACGAATTGGGGTGTGGTGGGCAGCGCGACCAGTTCCGGGCGGACGGCCTGCCGGTCACCCGTCCACAGGGTGTGGACGAGCGACTGCAGTCCGTCACGGCGAGCATGCACGGCGAGCCACAGGACGGCCGCGGATCGGCGGTCGAGAACGTCGAGCGCGCCGACCGCTGGGCCGGTGAGTGCCCGGAACAGGCCGAGAACGCGGAGATACGGGACGTCCTCGGGACCGCCCAGGCGGCCCAGCAGGGCGATGCCCGCGGTGACGGTGGACGTGGTCGTACCGGTCCGGACCAGCCTCCGGCCCAGGGTGCGTGCCGCATCCACCTGCTCGGCGGGCAGTGGCAGCGCGGCGACGGCAGACCTGATCAGGTGTCTGTGGCGATCCTGGATGCCGAGTCGTTCGAAGCGGCGACGCAGGGTGTCGGAGTCGTCCGGAAGTGGGCTGAGCGCTGCGTGGACGGCGCTCTTCGCCTCTTCGTGAGAGAGCGGATCGTCGCCCGCAGCGGCCTTCCGGGGCGGGGAGTAACCGCGCTGGGGCGGGACCCCGTCCGGGGACGCGCGCAGCAGGCGCAGGGCGTGGTCGTACAGAGCGGTCGGAGGAGTGAGCGCGCCGCGCTCTTCCTGGGCGCTCACCGGGTGAAGCGGTACTCGATTCCATAAGTCATGCGCGCAGCATGCCAGCCGGTCGGCACCGTGTCGAAGGAATTGGCGGGGCCGCGGCAGGTTCCGACAGCCACCCCGAGATCCCCCGCGCTCCCCCGAGATCCCCCGGCCCGCCCGTGCGGTGCTGTCCAGCGCCGAGAAGTCGATCACGCGCGGGCGTGTGTGCCGGAACACGGCATCGTCGCGGACCAGGCGGGTCCGGGCAGGCCGGACAGGGCCGGGCAGGAGCTCCCCGAGCGCCGCGCGCGCAAGGGCGGAAGTCCGAAGGGGCTGCCCTCGGCGGACAGTTGAGCATCGGGCGGGACGTCGTCCCGCGCCCACCTCGCGGGCGGCCGGGCGCGCACCCGTGCGGGAACCCGCGACCTGTGGGTTCCTACACCCCATGGACAGGTCAGACCCTGTATGGACGGACGGTAAACTCTGGACACGTGACTTCAGCGCCCGCCAAGCCCCGCATCCCGAACGTCCTCGCCGGACGTTACGCCTCCGCCGAGCTCGCCACGCTCTGGTCGCCCGAGCAGAAGGTGAAACTGGAGCGACAGCTCTGGCTCGCCGTGCTGCGGGCCCAGAAGGACCTCGGCATCGAGGTGCCGGACGAGGCGATCGCCGACTACGAGCGCGTCCTCGACACCGTCGACCTGGCCTCCATCGCCGAGCGCGAGAAGGTCACCCGGCACGACGTGAAGGCGCGGATCGAGGAGTTCAACGACCTCGCCGGGCACGAGCACGTGCACAAGGGCATGACCTCCCGCGACCTGACGGAGAACGTCGAGCAGCTCCAGATCCGGCTCTCGCTGGAGCTGATGCGCGACCGCGCGGTCGCCGTGCTGGCCCGCCTGGGCAAGCTGTCCGGTGAGTACGCCGAGCTGGTCATGGCCGGCCGCTCGCACAACGTCGCCGCGCAGGCCACCACCCTCGGCAAGCGCTTCGCGACCGCCGCCGACGAGCTGCTCGTGGCGTACGGCCGGGTCGAGGAGCTGCTGGGCCGCTACCCGCTGCGCGGTATCAAGGGCCCGGTCGGCACCGCGCAGGACATGCTGGACCTGCTCGGCGGGGACGCGGCCAAGCTCGCGGAGCTGGAGCAGCGGATCGCGCACCACCTGGGCTTCTCGCAGGCGTTCACCTCGGTCGGCCAGGTCTACCCGCGCTCGCTGGACTACGAGGTCGTCACCGCCCTGGTGCAGCTGGCGGCGGCGCCGTCCTCGCTGGCCAAGACGGTCCGGCTGATGGCCGGGCACGAGCTGGTCACCGAGGGCTTCAAGCCGGGCCAGGTCGGCTCGTCCGCGATGCCGCACAAGATGAACACCCGCTCCTGCGAGCGCGTCAACGGCCTGATGGTCATCCTGCGCGGCTACGCCTCGATGACCGGTGAGCTGGCGGGCGACCAATGGAACGAGGGCGACGTCTCCTGCTCGGTGGTGCGCCGGGTCGCGCTGCCGGACGCGTTCTTCGCGCTGGACGGTCTGCTGGAGACCTTCCTGACGGTGCTGGACGAGTTCGGCGCGTTCCCCGCCGTGGTCGCCCGTGAGCTGGACCGCTACCTGCCGTTCCTCGCCACCACCAAGGTGCTGATGGGCGCGGTGCGCGCAGGCGTCGGCCGCGAGGTCGCGCACGAGGCGATCAAGGAGAACGCCGTCGCCACCGCGCTCGCCATGCGCGAGCAGGGCGCCGAGCGCAACGACCTGCTCGACAAGCTCGCCGCCGACGAGCGTCTCCCGCTCGACCGTGAGCAGCTGGCCGCGCTGATGGCCGACAAGCTGTCCTTCACCGGCGCCGCCGCCGACCAGGTCGGCGTGGTCGTGGGCCGGATCGAGGAGATCGCCAAGCAGCACCCGGAGGCCGCCGGTTACACCCCCGGAGCGATCCTCTGACCCGCTTCACCTCGGCGGACATGGAGGCCGCCCGCGACCGTCTCGTCCCGGACGTGATCGCGGACGGCCTCCATGTCCTGTTCTGCGGCATCAACCCGGGCCTGATGTCGGCGGCGACGGGCCACCACTTCGCCCGCCCGGGCAACCGCTTCTGGCCGGTGCTGCATCTGTCCGGGTTCACGCCGAGGCAGTTGAGGCCGGCCGAGCAGGGTGAACTGCTGTCGTACGGGCTGGGCATCACGAACGTCGTGGAGCGGGCGACCGCGCGGGCCGACGAGCTGAGCACCGAGGAGTACGTCGAGGGCGGGCGGCTCCTGACGGCGAAGGTGGCGCTTCGGCGGCCGAAGTGGCTCGCGGTCGTGGGAGTGACCGCGTACCGGACCGCCTTCGGCGAGCGCAAGGCTCAAGTGGGGCCGCAGGAGCGGACCATCGGAGACACCCGCGTGTGGGTGCTGCCCAACCCCAGCGGGCTGAACGCGCATTGGACGGCGGCGACGATGGCCGAGGAGTTCGCGCGGCTGCGGGTGGCCGCGGGGGTCGCGGATCAGGGAGGATCTGTGTCGGTCACCACCCCGAGGAGCTGAAAGGGCAGCTCCTTGTACCCGTAGGACACGCCGAGGGTGACCCATCTGCCGGAGGCTGGGGCCTTCCAGAGATGGATGTCCGGCACATGCTCGCTCAGGGCGGCCCAGGGCTCCGCGATGGTCTCACCCTCCATCACCCGGTCAAGAACTCCGCGCAGACTGAAGTGCTGGGACGGACCCCAGTGCGCGGTGAGCCGCTCCACGAGGGCGTCCCGCTCGGCCTCGTACTGTGCCGCCGTCTCCTCCCACCCCGTACCGTCGTCCTCCCAGAAGTCGCCGCTGGTCAGCAGTATGGCCATGTGGTAGCCGGGCCCGCTCTCACCGCACTCCGTCCGGCTCTCCGCCGCGGGGAACTCCCGGGCGCAGAGCCGGTCGACGAGGGCGAGCCGCTTCGCGATGTCCATGCGATCCAGTAAAGCGGGACCCACTGACAATTGGCTGCCCGTCAGGTGTCCCGGCGCCGCACGCACCACGCTCCCGCGCACAGGGCGGCCGCCGTCCACAGCGCGGTGACCGCGAGTCCGCTCCAGGGGCCGAGGGCGCCGTCCCAGCCGCTGTGCAGGGCGACTTGACCGGCCCGGTCGGGCAGGAAGTCGGCGGCGCCGGCGGACACGTCGCCGATGACGAAGGACACGATCAGCAGGAACGGGATCAGCAGGCCGAGCGTCGCGGCACCGCTGCGCAGGACGGCCGTGAGTCCCGCGGCGAACAGGGCCATCAGCGTCAGGTACAGGGCGCAGCCCACCGCTCCGCGCAACCCCTGTGCCCACGTGGGGCCGGACGCGCCGAGGAGGGCCCTGCCCATCGCGAGCGTCGCCAGACCGGTGACGAGGCCGACGGCCAGCACCGGCAGCGCCACGGCCGCGGCCTTCGCGGCGAACCAGCGCGCCCGGTCCGGCACCGCCGCGAGTGTCAGCCGCAGCGCACCGCCCCGGTACTCGCCGGACACCGCCGTGGCGCCGAAGGCGACGGCGGCGATCTGTCCGAGGCTGACGCCGAAGAACGCCGAGAACAGCGGATCGGAGCGGTCGGAGTCGGCGGCGGCGATCGCCGAGAACGCCAGGGTGACGACGAGGATCGCGGCCAGGCCGGCGACGAGCGGACGCAGGGTGCGGATCTTGATCCACTCGGCGTGCAGAGCGGGGACGAACGGCATGGTCAGACCTCCTGGGGCTGTGCGGTGAACTCGGTCTCAGCGGCCGTCAGATCGAGGTACGCCTCTTCCAGGCTCGCTTCCCGAGCCGCCAGTTCGAGTACGGGCAGGCCCGCCTCGGACAGGAGACGGCCCAGGTCGTCCACGCGCGCGTGCCGCACGATCCACCCCCGTCCGCATCCCGGGCGGCCTCATGGCCGTGCCGGTCGAGCAGCGCGCCGAGGGCGTCGGTGTCGGCGGCGTCGGTACGGACCCTCACCTGAGGGCGAACGCGCGCGTCGATGAACTCCCGTACCGGGGTGTCGGCGAGGAGGCGGCCCCGGCCGAGGATCACGAGGTGGTCCGCGAAGGCCGCGGTCTCGCCCATCAGATGGCTGGACACCAGGACGGTACGGCCCTCTGCGGCCAGCCCGCGCAGCAGCGAGCGGACCCAGACGATGCCCTCGGGGTCGAGGCCGTTGGCGGGCTCGTCGAGGAGGATCACCTCGGGGTCGCCGAGCAGCGCGGCGGCGATCCCGAGCCGCTGCCGCATGCCCAGGGAGAACGTCCGCAGCCGGTGCCGGGCCACCGGCGTGAGCCCGGTTCGCTCCAGGACCGCGCCGACCCGGCCGGTGGCGATGCGGTTGCTCGCGGCGAGGGCCCTGAGGTGGTCGTACGCGGTGCGGGAGCCGTGGGCGGCCCGCGCGTCCAGCAGGGAGCCCACGCGGCGCAGCGGTTCCCGCAGTTCGGCGTAGGGGCGGCCGCCGATGGTGGCGGTGCCCGAGGTCGGGCGGTCGAGGCCGAGGACGAGCCGCATGGTGGTGGACTTCCCGGCGCCGTTGGGGCCGAGGAATCCGGTGACCTGGCCGGGGCGGACGGTGAGGCAGAGGCCGTCCACGGCGCGCCTGCCGCCGTACTCCTTGGTGAGGTCGCGAAGTTCGATGCTGGTCATGGCCAAGAGCCTCGCCGGGCGGGCGGTCCGGCGCCTCCCCCGTGGGCGGGGGCCCTCTCCCCCGTGCGGGGGAGGTCCGGTGTCGGTGCGACCTGTGAGGATGGCGTCATGGTCCGCCTTCTGCGCCCGATGCTGCGCCCGCTGGCACGCGGGACGACGTACACGCGCGTGCTGCATCTGTGGGTACCGATGCTGATCGTCAGCTTCTGGCTGTTCATCGATCCCAGGACGCCCTGGATGCCCGCGCTGTTCGTCGCACCGGCAGGCCTCGTCCCGGCCGTGCGGATGGGCGAGGGGGTGCAGGCACGCCTGCTGCTGACGCCCGGTGAGCGGGAGCCGGGCATCTCCGCGACACCGGCGGCGTCCTGGCGGGACCGCTGGCGCACGGTGCTGTGGCTGGAGGTGCGGATGCTCCTCGGGTCGGCGGCCGTGTTCGCCACCGTGCAACTGCTGGTACTCGCGTACGAGTTGGCGAAGTGCGCCTGGGGGCTGCCGCCTTCCGGGGTCCCGCTGCTGGAACACCTGCCGCCGCAGCGGGCGTACGCCCTGCTGGCGCCGCTTCCCCTGTTCGCTCTGTACGGCGCCGTGGTCGGGCTCGGTGAGCTGGTCACGGCGTGCGCGCGCCGGCTGCTCGGACCGTCGGCCGCCGAGCGGCTCGCCGCGCTGGAGGAGCGCACCGAACGGCTGCTGGAACGCACCCGAATCGCGCGGGAGTTGCACGACTCGATCGGGCACGCGCTCACGGTGGCCGTGGTCCAGGCGGGCGCGGCGCGGGCGGCGGGCGATCCGGAGTTCACCGACCGCGCGCTGGGCGCCATCGAGGAGACCGGCCGGGCCGCCCTGGAGGATCTGGAGCGTGTGCTGGGGGTGTTGCGCGAGTCGGAGCGTCCGGTGGGCACTCGGCCCACGCTGGCCGACGCGGGCCGGCTGCTGGAGTCCGCGCGCGCTTCGGGTGCCACGGTGGACGCCGAGGTGACGGGTGCGGTGGAGGCGGTGCCTGGGCCGGTGTCCCGCGAGGGCTATCGCATTCTCCAGGAGTCCCTGACCAACGTGCTGCGGCACGCGGGAGCGGTGCCTGTCCGGGTGCGGGTCGCCGTCGGGGACGGCACGCTCGCCCTCGACGTCCGCAATCGCCTTCCGGACTCGATGCCCGGACCCGGGCGGGGCAGCGGGCTGCGCGGCATACGCGAGCGCGCCGCCCTGCTCGGAGGGAACGCCCGTACCGGACCGGACGGCGGCGACTGGCGGGTGCGTGCGGAACTGCCGTTGGGCTGATCTAGGCTGGCCGGATGCCGGTGACCGTGCTCCTCGTGGATGACGAACCCCTGGTCCGCGCCGGTCTGCGGGCCGTGCTGACGGCGCAGCCCGGCATCGAGGTGGTGGGCGAGGCGGCCGACGGGGCGGCGGTCATTCCGCTGGTGCGCCGACTGCGGCCGGACGTCGTCGTGATGGACGTCCGGATGCCGCTGCTGGACGGGATCGAGGCCACGCGCGCGGTGCTGCGCACCATCGACGCCCCGCCCAAGATCCTGGTGGTGACCACCTTCGAGGACGACGAGTACGTGTACGAGGCACTGCGCGCGGGTGCCGACGGGTTCCTGCTGAAGCGGGCCCGTCCTGCCGAGTTCGTGCACGCGGTGCGGCTGGTCGCTGAGGGCGAGTCGCTGCTCTTCCCCGCGTCCGTACGGCGGCTCGCGGCACGGTACGGCGGCCGGGACGCGGTCGCGGGCCGCGGCGCGGCCGGCGCCCCGCTCGCGGCGGCCCGGCTCACGGAGCGGGAGGCGGAGGTACTGCGGCTCATGGCGCGGGGCCTGACGAACGGGGAGATCGCGGCGCGGCTGGTGGTGGGGACGGAGACGGTGAAGTCGCATGTGAGCGCGGTACTGGCCAAGCTCGGGGCACGCGATCGCACTCAGGCGGTGATCGCCGCGTACGAGTCGGGGTTCGTCGCGCCGGGGTGAGTCGCGGCGGCCGTCGGACCGTCGGGGAGCCCGGCACTCGCCGGGGTGGGCCGGGCCGAGTACGATCCGCCCCACACGCGCGCGAGCTGGGAGGACTGACGGTGGGGCAGCTGACCGGCGGCGATCCCTCGCTGCTGCGAAGGATCAATTCCGCGGTGGTGCTGCACGCGTTGCGTGCCACGGACTGCGCGACGCTCACCGAGATCACCCGCCTCACCGGCCTGTCCCGGCCGACCGTCGAGGGGGTCGTGGAGGGGCTGGCCGAGGCGGGGCTCGTGGTGGAGAAGGCGGCCGAGGAGGGCACGGCACGCCGTCAGGGCCGGCCCGCGCGCCGCTTCAGGTTCCGGGCCGAGGCGGGGCATCTGCTGGGTCTGGAGATCGGCCCGCACCGGGTCGCCGCGCTTCTGTCCGACCTCGACGGGCGGGTGCTCGGCACGCAGGCCAGGGAGGTCGCCGAGACGGCTCCGGCGGACGAACGGCTGGAGCGGCTGCGTGGCGCGGTCGCCGAACTGCTGCGCCGGACCGGGGTCGCACGCGGTTCGCTGCGGGCCGTGGGGGTGGGCACGCCGGGCATCGTGGAGGCAGACGGTACGGTCCGGCTGGGCACCGCGCTGCCGCAGTGGACGGGCCTGCGGCTCGGCGAGCGGCTCAGCCGCTCCTTCAAGTGCCCGGTGCTGGTGGAGAACGACGCGAACGCGGCGGCCGTGGCCGAGCACTGGAAGGGAGCGGCGACGGAGACGGACGACGTGGTGTTCGTCCTCGCCGGGCTGAGTCCGGGGGCGGGTTCGCTGATCGGCGGGCGGTTGCACCGGGGGTACGGCGGGGCGGCCGGGGAGATCGGCGCGCTGCATCTGCTGGGCCGGGGGGCGACTCCGGAGACGCTGCTGTCCACCACCGACAAGCCGTTGCATCCGCTGGACGAGCAGGCGGTCGCCGAGGTGTTCACGCTCGCCCGGAAGGGCGACCGGCGGGCGCGGGAGGCCGTCGAGCGCTTCATCCAGCGGCTCGTTCACGACGTGGCCGCGCTCGTGCTGGCCCTCGACCCGGAACTGGTCGTGATCGGCGGCTGGGCGGCCGGTCTGGACGGCGTCCTCGACCCGCTGCGCGACGAACTGGCCCGCTACTGTCTGCGGCCGCCCCGGGTGACCCTGTCCCTGCTCGGCGAGGCCGCCGTGACCACGGGCGCGCTGCGGCTGGCCCTGGACCATGTCGAGGAGCAACTGTTCGCGGTGGAGAGCACGGTGACGGCACGCCGGTGAGGCGGTGAGGCTTCGGAGCTGTGAGGCTTCGGAGCTGTGAGGCTGCGCGGCTGAAACGCGGGCGGCGGTGCGACGGGGGCGTTGACGCGGGCAGGTCCGGCGGGAGGCGCTCTCGTCACCGTGGCCGCACGCGGCTTCCGGCTTCCGCGCCGATGCGCACACCGGGGCAGGCGCCGTACGACCGGCCCCTGCCTCGTGCGCGCGGAGTTGGCGGCCCGGAGGAGGCGTGGATCGTCGTACTCGTCCGGCGGGCGGTGAGGCGACGCCGGCCGGCAGGCCGCCGCCGAGAGGCGGCACGGCGCCGCGGATCGCCCGACGGCTGCTCCCCCGCTCCGTCGAACGCCGTGCGCCCCGGTGGAGTTCCGGGGCGCGGCGGACGAGAACGAGCGACCCTCAGGAGGCGCACTGCTCCGGATCGTGGTGTATCTCCACGTCGGGCGAGTCGCCGAAGGTCAGCCGGCAGGTGTCGGCACGGTAGGTGGCCACGGAGAGCGCGGCGGTGCGGCCGGCGGCGTAGAAGCGAGTCGTGACGACCAGGACGGGCGAGCCGGGCAGCCGGTCGAGCTCCTTGGCGTCGTCCGCGCGGGCCGAGCCCAGTTCGACGGCACGGTCCTGGCCTTCGAGTTCCAGGCGCTGCAGTTCGCGGAGCACCGCACGCGCGCGTGCCGGGCCGGACGGTGCGTCGATGGCGGTGAGGTCGGGCACCGACGAGGCGGCGACGTAGAGCAGCTCGGTGGCGACGGGCCGGCCGTGGGACATCCGGGAGCGGCGGACCGTGTGCACCTCGGCGGAGCCGCTCTCCAGGGCCGTCGCGACGACGGCGGGCGGCGTGGCCCCGGCGCAGTCGACGGGCTGCCAGGCGTCGTCGCCCGCGCCCGGCCAGACGTGCCGCTCGGTGCCGACGGCCACGCCCACACGCGGCGGCGCGACGGTCGTACCGACGCCGCGGCGGCGCTGCAGCCGGCCTTCCAGCTCCAGTTGCTCCAGTGCCTGGCGGAGCGTGGCCCGTGCGACGCCGTAGCGGGCGGCGAGGTCACGCTCGTTGGGCAGGATCTCGCCGACGGTGAATTCGGAATCCAATGCCTCGCTGAGCACGGTCTTGAGGTGCCAGTACTTCGGTTCCGGCACCTTTTCCAGCTGCGTGGTCCCCACCCTGTCCTCCGCAAGTGCCGTGGTCCGGCGGTATTTTTGCGCCTTGTTTATTAAAGGTTGTTGCAGTTCTCTGCGACCATAGGGCGGCACTCACCCTTGGTCAATACCAATCCTCGTTCCCCCGAGTGCCCCGTGGAGGCCGTGCCACGAAGCGTTCACGAGGCGTTCGTACGACGCCGCGCGCGTGGAGCGACTCGGTGGATGACGCGTCGGATCGTTCGGCGGACGACTTGGCGGACCATTCGGTGAACGACTCGGTAGGTGACTCAGTCGCCGGCGAGCGACCGGATCTTGTCGGGGTTGCGGATGATGTACACGGTGGTGACGCGGCCGTCGGCGATGTCCACCTGGAACACACCGTCGGGCTTGCCGTCGGCCAGCGTGAGCACCGCGAGGGCACCGTTGACCTCGATGAACCGGAAGGACAGACCGGGCACGCCCTTGCGGGCGACACCGGCGAGGAAGCGGCCGACCTTGTCGGCGGAGTGCAGGACGCGCACCGGCGCCTTCGCCTTGCCGCCGCTGTCGCCGACGAGGCGGGCATCCGGAGCGAGCAGGGACATCAGGCCGTTCAGGTCGCCTTCGACCGCGGCGGCGAGGAAACGCTCCGTCAGGTCCCTGCGCTGCGCGGGGTCGACCTCGTAACGCGGCCGCTTCTCGTCGACGTGCCGACGGGCCCGGCCGGCGAGCTGCCGCACCGCGGCCTCGCCGCGGTCGAGCAGCGCGGCGATCTCGGCGTAGGGGTAGCCGAACGCCTCCCGCAGGACGAAGACCGCGCGCTCCAGCGGGGACAGCGACTCCAGGACGACGAGTACGGCGAGGGAGACGGAGTCGGCGAGCAGCGCGCGTTCGGCGGTGTCGGGGACGATGTCGCCGAAGTCGGTGACGTACGGCTCGGGCAGCCACGGGCCGACGTACGCCTCGTCGCGCGCCCGGACCTGGCGCAGCCGGTCGATGGTCAGCCGGGTGGTGACGCGCACGAGGTAGGCACGTGGTTCACGGACCTCCGTACGCTCTGCGCGGGACCAGCGCAACCAGGCGTCCTGGACCACGTCCTCGGCGTCGGCGACGCGGCCGAGCATGCGATAGGCGACCCCCATGAGAAGGGGGCGGTTCTCTTCGAAAAGGTCGATCGCGGTGTCCGTGGTCACCGTCCCATCCCAGCCGACACGCCTGCCCGTGTCCAGACGGAATCAGCCCGTATCCGATCACAATGATCGCGGACCGTGGGCGGTCGGCAGTCGATGATCGACGGTCGACGGCCGGGACCCGGAGGTGAGCGGTGCGGTACGCGGTGCTGCGCTCGTTCGAGTACACGCGCTCCAACCTCTGGGTGCACCCGGCCCGTTGAGACACACGCGGCCGCACGGCAGCATGGGGCTACCCGCCGGTAGCAATTGCTGACAAGCTGTCTACGGCGTCCGCACGTCGCCCGCCCCACCACTCACCCGCCACCAGCAACCCACCCGCCGGCCGCCCACCCGAGGAGCACATCATGGCCGCCACCGTCTCCTTCACGGTCCCCAGCCCGCACGGCCCGAAGGACGTGACCGTCTCCTACGCGCGCGTGGGACGCGGCGAACCCCTGGTCCTGCTGCACGGCATCGGCCATCACCTGCAGGCCTGGGACCCGGTGATGGACATCCTCGCGACCGAGCGCGAGGTGATCGCCGTGGACCTGCCGGGGTTCGGCGCGTCCCCGGCCCTGCCCGGCGGTCTCGACTACGACCTGGCCACGACGAACACCGTGCTCGGCGCCCTGTTCGAGGCGCTGGAGCTGGACCGCCCGCACGTGGCCGGTAATTCACTGGGCGGCCTGCTGGCCCTGGAACTGGGCCGCGAGAAGCTCGTGCGGTCCGTCACGGCCCTCTCCCCGGCAGGCTTCTGGACGCAGACCGAACGGCGCTACGCCTTCGGTCTGCTGCTCGCGATGCGGGGCGTCGCCCAGCGGCTGCCCGTCCCCCTGGTGGAGCGGCTGTCGCACAGCGCGGCCGGCCGCACCGCGCTGACCAGCACCATCTACGCCCGACCGGGCCGCCGTTCCCCCGACGCGGTGGTCGCCGAGACGCTCGCGCTGGTCGGGGCCACCGGGTTCGACGCGACCCTGCGGGCCGGGGCGGCCGTCCAGTTCACCGACGACCTGCCGGGCATGCCCGTCACCGTGGCCTGGGGAACCCAGGACCGGCTGCTCGTCCGCCGGCAGGGCATCCGCGCCAAGCGGATCATCCCGCACGCCCGGCTGGTACGGCTGCCCGGCTGCGGACACTGCCCGATGAACGACGACCCCGCCCTGGTCGCCCGGGTCATCCTCGACGGGAGCCGCTGACAGCGGCACGCGGCCGCTCGTCGGGGGCGGGGTGGGCCGGGGCGGGGAGGGACGAGTCGGGGGCGTCTCGCTTCCACACGCCGTCACCCCAGGCCCCCGGCCCTCCGGTCCTCCGGTCTCCTGGTCCTCCGGTCGCCCGGTCGCCTGTACGGGCCGCGCCGGCAAGGAAGTCACGAGCAAGGGCCCCGGTCCCGTAGGCTCGGGGGCGTGCCGCGCGCCGGCGTCATCCCCCGGCGCGCGGCACTGCCGCGGCACCGTCAACTTCCCTGCGGGCCTGGCGTTTGCGCAGGTCAGGCCGATTGTCAGTGGTCGCCTCTACCGTTTTTCCCATGACGCGATCACTGCAGACCGTGGCCTATCGTCGACCCTCCGCACTGGACTGCGGCACGGACGGGCGCCGGCTCGGGCTGGAAACGTCCCAGGGGGCGACACCCACGGGCGTCGAGGACCATCCGCGGTTCTTCGCAGGCTTTCTGACCTCACCTCAGATCGCCGCCGCCGCGCTGCTGGCGGTGGCCGACGTGGCGGCCGCGCGCTACTACCAGCCGCAGCTGCGCGCCTCGCTGGACCCGGTGGTGACCGGCAACGGGGACCGGCTGCGCTTCGAGTCCTTCTCCGGCTGCGGCGGGGTGTACGCGCGGCTGGACGTCCTCGCACCGGGCCTCGACGGCGGCGAGGTGGGGCACGGCACGACGAACGTCGACGTCAACGACCCGCTGCGCGAGGCGCTTTCCCGCATCGGCACCGACGAACCGCTCCATCTACGCGTCGGCCCCGACGAGTTGGCGGTCACCACGCTGGACGGCCCGGTCGTGGAGAAGAAGGTCCCGCTGCCCGACCGGTGGCTGCGCGGCTTCGCCGAGGCCCAGGTGATCGCGGCCGGGTTCGACCTGCGGGCGGAACTTCCGGCGGACGAGGCGGTGCGGTTCCTGCGCACACTGCCGAGGTCGGGCGGGGCTCGGGCGGTCCGCGCTGGGTGGTACCGGCGGGCAGGGGCCTGCGGCCGACGACCCGGCCGGTACCGGGCGCCGTGTGCCTCCCCGGTCCGGAGCGGCTGGGCGCACTGCAGCGGGTACTGCGGCATGCGACGGCACTGCGCGTGTACGGCCCGGCCCTGAACGGCACGGCGAGCACGGCCGCCGCCTGGGAGGTCGTACTGCCCGGCATGCGGCTCACGCTGACCCTGTCGCCGGACGCCGCTCGCGGCTTCTCCGGCGAGGGCGGCGTGCTGGAGGCGCTCGCCACCGAGGAGGCCGCCGCGGACGCCGAACTGATCGCCGTGCTGCTGGCCTGGGAACCCCGCATAGACGTGGCCGACCTCGCGGCCTCCTCGGGCCTCACGCCCGAGCGGGTGCGCGCGGCCCTCGTCCGCCTCGGCACCTCGGGCCGCGTCGGCTACGACACGGCGGAGGCCGCGTACTTCCACCGCGAACTGCCGTACGACGCCGAGCGCGTCGAGAGGCACAAACCGCGACTTGGCGCGGCCCGCGAGCTGGTGGCGGCCGGTGCGGTGGCGCTGGAGGGCTCCCTCGCCTCGGTCACCGCCGAGGACGGTCACCAGCACCGGGTGCGGGACGAGGCGGGGGTGCTCAGCTGCAGCTGTCTGTGGTGGGCGAAGTACCGGGGCGGACGCGGGCCGTGCAAGCACGCGCTGGCGGTGCGCATGGTGCGGCGGGGAACCGCCGCGGGCCGGAAGCCGGCGGGAATCGACGGGGGTGTGCGATGAGTGCGACGAGCGCGCTGATGGATGCGGTACAGGACGGGAACACGACGGGGACGCTGCGGCTGGTGACGAAGATGACGCCTGCCGAACGGCGTTCCTGTGTAACCGGGTTGCAGGCCCTGCGCAAGGAACTGCGCGCTACCTCACCCTGGTCGGACCGGTCCCGGCAGGTGGGTCCGGCGCTCCAACTGGCGGGAGCGGCCTGTCACACGGGGGCGGCCTCGGCGGCCACCTGGCTCGCGGCGGCCGACCTGCGTTGGCGGCAGGCTCCCGCCGAGCTGCTGCTGGAGGCCCTGGCGGACCGGGACACCGGCTGGCTGGCGGATGTGGTGCTCCGGCTGGCACTCCGCCCGGTGTCGGCGAGGGTTCCGTATGCCCTGATGGCGGACCTGGTGAGCCGGTCCGGGTGCGAGGTGCCGGCGACGGACGCCTACCTGATCGGCTGGGTCCGGCACATCAGTGGTGGTTGGGGCCAGGGCGACGGTGTCCTGGAACGGCTGCGCGGTGAGCCGCGTCTCGCCGCACTGGTCGGCGGGCTCTTCACGCTCACGGATCTGTCCGAGGTCCGCTGGCCGCTGACCGATGGAGGCGCGTGGCCGAACGCCCTGGCGACGCTGGCCCGTGAGCGGGTGCTGGACCGCGCGTTCCTGGCCGACGCGTGCGTCGCCCGGCTGCTGCGCACGCGTTCCAGTGGTCAGCCCACGGACCACCGGGTCTTCCTGCCGCTGCTGGTCGCGCTCGGACTCACCCGCGAGGAGGAGCGGGCGCGGGTCGCCGACTGGACGGCACTGGCCCGTGACGCGGTGGTACCGGTCGCCTCGCACGCGCAGAAAGCGCTCGCCGGCCTGGCGCTGGACGGTGACAGTGACCGGGACGGAGACGGAGGCGGAGACGGGCCCGGAGAGGCAGCCCTGACCGTACGTCAGCTGGCCGAGGCGTCCGAAGGGCTGCTCTTCCGCGCCGAGACGAAGCTCGTCCGCGCCCAGCTGATCCTGCTCGGCAAGGTCCTCGCCCGCGATCCCGGGACCGCCGTGGACCTGCTGCCGGCGGTGGCGGTGGCGTTCGGGCACGAGGACACCCAGGTGCAGGAGCGGGCGCTCAAGCTCCTGGAACGGCACGCGAAGGTCATCGCACCTGAGGAGGTCCGCGCCGGACTGGCGCGTGCCGCCGAGCAGTTGACGCCGGTGCTGCGTCCGCGTGCGGCCCGGGCCCTGGGCATCGCCGTGCCCGACGCGGAAATCGAGGTGTGCGACGAGGTGCTGCCGCCTGCCCCTGAGCCGTTCCGGCTCGCCCCCGCGCCGCGCACGGCGGAGGAGCTGGCCGAGGAAGTGGGGGCGCTGCTGGCGTCCGAAGGCGACGTGGCCGCGTTCGAGCGCGCGCTCGACGGCCTGGTACGGCACGCGTACCGAGACCCGGACGCGCTGCGCGAGGCGCTCGCGCCGGTGGTCACGGACCGCTGGTGGACGACGCGGGACTACCCGAACTGGCCGCGCCGGGACGCCTTGTTCCGCGACTCCGTCGGCCTGGTCGTGCCGCACCAGGGGCTCGACCTGGTCCTGGCGGTGCTGCACGGGAAGGTGGACACGGCCACGCTTCTCGACGCGGTTCGACTCGGGCCGCTGGAGCGCGAGTGCGCGCACAGCGGCCTCGCCCGGGTCTTCGACGCCCGGCTGCGCGATCTGGCGTACCGCCTGCGCACGGATCCGCCGCCGCTGCTGCTAGCCACGCCCACCTGGAGCACCGGGCTGCTCGAACCGGGCGACCTGGTGGACCGGCTCGCGGAGTACCGGCGTCTGGGCGCCCGGGTCTGCGCCACCGACTTCGCGCAGGCCCTGCTGCGGGTGCGCCGGGGAGACCGTGCGGCGGCCGAGGAGGACGCCCGGCGCGCCTCGGAACTCGGCACCGCGGAGGGCGCACGGCTGGCCCGCCGACTGCGCACCGCGGACGCCCTCCCCGCGGCACGGCGTCGCGTCAAGGGCGTGCGCGTGCTCATGGAGCTGGCCGAACTCCCCGAGTCGCGGGAGGGGTTCCCGAGGGAGTTCCGGTGGCTCGGCCAACCGCTGTCGGTCTTCATCGACCGCAGGCGCTGCCACCACTTCAGCCACGCGATACGTGCGCACTGGCTCGCCGTGCTCCCCGAGCACCGGGAGCTGGTCGCGGCACGGTTGCTGCACGACGTGGCGGACACGGCGGTGGACGACGAGCGGGGTGCCGCCGTGCTCGCGCTGCTCGCCGAGTCCGGTGGCGAGGCGGGCGAGGCCGTGCACCTGTGTGTGGCCTACGGACTCGGCGCCCGGCATCACGAGGACCGTCTCGCCGCCGTCGACGCTCTGTTGGTGCTCGCCGCGCGGGGGCAGCTGGACCCGGTGCGGCTGGGCACGGACCTGGGCGAACTGATGGGGCGCGGGGCGGTGAAGCCGCAGCGGCTGGCCGACTCGGCGCGTACGGCGGCGGCCACGGGAGCGAACGCGACGATCTGGGAGATGCTCCGGCACTCCCTGACCGTCCCGCTCGCCGAACTCGCCGGAGCCCGCCCGGAGGCCGCGGCCGTACTGGCCCGGGGGCTCGGGGAGCTGCTGGCCGTGGCGGCGGACTGCGCCGAACGTTCGGGCGCGGCCGGGCGACCGGGCGGGGCCGAGACCTCCGGGGCTTCCGGGGCTTCCGGGGCTTCCGGGACGGTGCCGCACCTGGCGGAGACAGCGGCGCGCGGCGGCTCGTCGCGGCTGGTCGCCCAGGCACGTCGGCTGCGGGACCTCCTCTCCGGGGAGGTGGCCGCCTGAGCCGTCCGGAACGGCTGGGCCGGCGGGCGCGCTCGCAGGGGAACTCGCGGAAGGATCAGCCGCTCACCTCGACTGTAGAAACAGCAACAAAAAGGGGCGTATGCATGCTTTACCGATCGGTCACACATCGTTCGTGATCACGCAACACCGCTCCTCCACAGTGGCTGCATGACTTCCGACATGTCTCATGCGACCCGGTCGCGGCACGGCCGCCCGGTGCACCACTGGCGGCGGGATCTCGTCGAGCTCGCCGCGCTGTTCACGGCCGTCGCGGTGGCGGACGGGGTGGCCAACCTGATCGGGCACGGGCCCGGCGGTCCGCCGCTGCTGGTGATCTCGGCGATCGCGCTGGCGGCGACCGCCGGCTTCCACACGTGGTGGGCACGGCGCCACGGTCACGCACCCCCGACCGGTGATACCGGCGCCCGGCCGGCCGCGGCAGCGCGGTCGGCCGGGCAGGCGGGGCTCACCGGGCGGCCCGGGGCGGCCGGGCAGCACGCCGCGGCTTCCTCGGGGGCGGACGGACCGAGCACGCTCTGGCGGATGCGGACCACGGTGCGGGACGAGCCCGGCTCGCTGGCCACGCTGTGCACGGCGCTGGCCGGCCGGCGGGTCGACATCCTGAGCCTGCAGACGCACCCCCTGGCCGAGGGCACGGTGGACGAGTTCCTGCTGCGGGCGCCGGACGCGCTGGCGGCGGCCGAGCTGACCCGGGCGGTCGCGCTGGCCGGCGGCCACTCCACCTGGATCGAGCGGGCCGACGCGCACGACCTGGTGGACGCCCCCACCCGGATCCTCGGCCTCGCCACCCGCACCGCGCTGGACGCGGCGGAACTTCCGCTGGCACTACGGCAGTTGCTCGGCCGGTGCACGATCCGCTCGCTGCCGGCCGTCCCGGTGGGCGGCGGACGCGGGCCGGAGCCCGTGCCGGTCGAGGGGGTGCTGGAGGACACGAGGATGCGGCTGCGCGCGCCGGAGGGCGGCGTGCTGACCGTGGAGCGGCCGTATCTGCCGTTCACGCCCACGGAGTTCGCGCGGGCGCGGGCCCTGGTCGAGCTGGACAGCCGGCTCGGTCCCCGGATCCCGCGCGGCGAGCAGGTGCTGACGCTGCCCGAGGGCAACGACATCACGGTGCGCCGGATCGACACCGGCGACCTGGAGGCGGCCCGGGCGATGCACGAGCGGTGCTCGCCGCGCACCCTCGGCATGCGCTACCACGGGCCGGTCAGCAACGCGGACCGCTATCTGAACCACCTGCTCAGCCCCCGCTTCGGACGGACCGTGGCGGCGCGGACCGCCTCCGGCCGCGTCGTCGGCCTCGGGCACCTGCTGTGGGACGGCGACGAGACCGAGGTCGCGCTGCTCGTCGAGGACGAGTGGCAGCGGCGCGGGATCGGCGCCGAACTCCTCGGCCGCCTGGTGTCGATGGCGGTGGAGGCCGGCTGCGAGAGCGTGTACGCGGTGACGCGGGCCGCCAACACCGGGATGGTCGCGGCGATGCGCGGCCTCGGGTTGCCCCTGGACTACCAGGTCGAGGAGGGCACTCTGGTCATCACGGCCCGCCTGGACGCCACTCCGGTCGTCTCCCGGCCGCCGTACGACACCGTCCGGAGCGCGCCCGGCGGCCCCGCGCACCGCGACTGACCCCGCCCCGTGCCGGGGCGGCCCGCGCCCCCGTCAGCCCACCGCCTCGCGCAGCGCCTCACCCACAGCCGCGCCGACCCCGTCGCCCACCGCGTCGCCCAGCGTCTCGGGCCTCCGCGCCGTCGTACCCAAGGCCTGCGTCAGGTCCGCCCACAGGTCGTCGACGTCCTCCAGGCCCACCGACATCCGCAGCAGCCGGTCGCTCACCCCGGCGCCGCGCCGGTCGTCGGCGTCGACGATGCGGTGGCTGATGGAGGCGGGGTGCTGGATGAGGGTGTCCACGCTGCCGAGGCTGACCGCCGGGGTGATCAGCCGGACCCGGGAGATCACCCCGTGCGGGTCGCCGTGCACCTCGAAGGCGACCATCGCGCCGCCCAGACGCGGATAGCGGACGCGGGCCACGCGCGGGTCGGCGGCGAGCCGGCGGGCCAGTTCGGCGGCGGTCGCGGAGGCGGCCCGGACCCGCACCGGGAGCGTGGACAGTCCCCTGAGCAGCAGATAGCCGGCCAGCGGATGCAGGACGCCACCGGTGGCGAAGCGTATCTGCCGCAGGCGTCCCGCGAACTCCTCGTCGCACGCCACCACTCCGGCCAGGACGTCGCCGTGCCCGCCGAGGTACTTGGTGGCACTGTGCAGCACCAGCCGGGCGCCGTGCTCGGCGGGGCGTTGCAGGACGGGCGTGGCGAAGGTGTTGTCGGCGAGCAGCGGGACGGAGCCGCAGGCGTGGGCGACGGCCCGCAGGTCGACCTCGGCGAGGGTGGGGTTGGCCGGGGACTCGACCATCACCAGGCCGGTGTCGGGGCGCAGCGCGTCGGCGATGCCGGCCGGGTCGGTCCAGGTCACCTCGGTGCCGAGGAGGCCGGCGGTCAGCAGATGGTCGCTGCAGCCGTACAGGGGCCGTACCGCGACCACATGGCGCAGGCCCGCCGCCGACCGGGCGAGGAGGACGGCGCTGAGCGCGGCCATGCCGCTGGCGAACGCGACGGCCGACTCGGTGCCTTCGAGCCGGGCGAGCGCGGTCTCGAAGCGGGCCACGGTCGGGTTGCCGAGGCGGCCGTAGACGGGCGGTCCGACGGGGTCGGCGCCGTCGGTGGCGAAGGCGTCGATGCGGGCGGCCTCGGCGCGGCTGTCGTAGGAGGGGTAGGTGGTCGACAGGTCGATCGGCGGGGCGTGCAGGCCCTGGCGGGCGAGGTCGTCGCGGCCGGCGTGCACGGCCTCGGTGGCCAGTGCTCTCGATGCGGTGCGTACGGCGTCGTACGCACCCGTGCTCGCTGAGTCCATGGCGGAAAGGGTGAACACCGGACGGGTCCTCGGCGCGGAACACCGTGTTACGTTCGGCGCATGGCTGAATCCGTCGTACTGGATCCGGTGGATCTTCATCTGCTGAGGCTGCTGCAGAACGACGCCCGGACCACGTACCGCGACCTCGCCGCGCAGGTGGGCGTGGCGCCGTCGACCTGTCTGGACCGGGTGACCCGGCTGCGCCGCTCGGGCGTGATCCTCGGCCACGAGCTGCGGCTGGACCCGGCGAAGCTGGGGCGGGGGCTCCAGGCGCTGCTGTCGGTTCAGGTCAGGCCGCACCGGCGGGAGCTGGTGGGGCCGTTCGTCGAGCGGATCCGGGCGCTGCCGGAGTCGCGCACGGTGTTCCATCTGACCGGGCCCGACGACTACCTCGTGCATGTGGCCGTGGCGGACATGGCCGATCTGCAGCGGCTGGTGCTGGACGAGTTCACCTCGCGGCGCGAAGTGGCCCGGGTGGAGACCCGGTTGATCTTCCAGCAGTGGGACTGCGGGCCCCTGCTGCCACCGGTCACGCCCAGAGCCGAATCGGGAACGCCGGGGTGACGTGAGCGTGCCCGGAGTATGAGGATGGGCGGCATGCCTGAGACGAAGATCCCGCTGCCCCGAGAGGTAGCCGACGCCTACGTCGACGAGTACATCGCCCTCGACCCCGTCACCGGTACGTATCTGGGCGTGAAGGAGAGTTCGAGCCGGCTGCCCGACTACTCCCCCGCGGGCCGGCAGGCCGTCGCGGACCTGGCGCGCGCCACGCTCGCGAAGCTCGCGGAGGCCGAGCGGCAGCCCGGCGCGGACAGTGACGCGGAGCGGCGCTGCGCGCGGCTGCTGCGCGAGCGCCTCACCGCCGAACTCGGCGTCCACGAAGGCGAGGAGGACCTGCGCGCGGTCGGCAACCTGCACACGCCGGGGCACGCCGTGCGCGACGTGTTCACGATCACTCCGGCGGACACCGAGGAGGACTGGGCGGCGATCGCGGAGCGGCTGCGCGCGGTCCCGGCCGCCCTGGCGGGCTACCAGGAGTCCCTGGCGCTCGGTATGGAACGCAAGCTGTACGCGGGTCCGCGTCCCACCGCCACGTTCGTGGAGCAGCTCACCGAGTGGTCGGACACGGACGGCGACGGCCGCGGCTGGTACGAGGACTTCGCCTCCGCCGGTCCGGACGCGCTGCGCGCGGAGCTGGACGAGGCGGGCCGTACGGCGACGGCCGCCGTGGTCGCCCTGCGGGACTGGATGCGGGACGTGTACGCGCCGGCCGTCGAGGGTGCCCCGGACGCGGTGGGCCGCGAGCGGTACGCGCGCCTGGCCCGCTACTTCAACGGCACCGACCTCGATCTGGACGAGGCGTACGCCTACGGCTGGTCGGAGTTCCACCGCCTGCTCGGCGAGATGAAGAAGGAGGCCGGGAAGGTCCTGCCCGGCGCGGAGACCCCGTGGGTGGCGCTCGCGCACCTGGACGAGCACGGCCGGCACATCGAGGGCGTGGAGGAGGTGCGCGCGTGGCTCCAGGGCCTGATGGACAAGGCCATCGAGGAACTGGACGGCACCCACTTCGAACTCGCCGAGCGGGTAAGGAAGGTGGAGTCCCGGATCGCCCCGCCCGGCGGTGCGGCGGCCCCGTACTACACGGCCCCGTCGGAGGACTTCTCGCGCCCCGGCCGCACCTGGCTGCCGACGATGGGCCAGACCAGGTTCCCGGTGTACGACCTGGTGTCGACCTGGTACCACGAGGGCGTGCCCGGCCATCATCTCCAGCTGGCGCAGTGGGCGCACGTGGCCGGGAACCTCTCGCGCTACCAGGCCACGCTCGGCGGGGTCAGCGCCAACGCGGAGGGCTGGGCGCTGTACGCGGAGCGCCTGATGGACGAGCTGGGCTACCTGACGGAGCCGGACGAGCGGCTCGGCTATCTGGACGCGCAGATGATGCGCGCGGTCCGGGTGATCATCGACATCGGCATGCACCTGGAGCTGGAGATCCCGGCGGACTCGCCGTTCCACCCGGGTGAGCGCTGGACGCCGGACCTGGCCCAGGAGTTCTTCGCGGCGCACAGCAGCCGTCCGGCGGACTTCGTGGAGAGCGAGCTGACCCGCTACCTGACCATGCCGGGGCAGGCCATCGGCTACAAGCTGGGCGAGCGGGCGTGGCTGCTGGGCCGGGAGAGGGCGCGCGAGCGGCACGGTGACGGCTTCGACCTGAAGGCCTGGCACATGGCCGCGCTGTCGCAGGGGTCGCTCGGTCTGGACGACCTGCTCGACGAGCTGTCGCGGCTCTGAGCCTCGCGGGGCGGCGCACGGGCCCGACGCCGGTGCACCGCCCGCGCGGTCGTCTGCCGTCGCACATGGCGGAGGCGCGTTGATCGTCGCGCATGGCGGAGGTGCGCTGACGTCGAGCATCGCGGAGGCGCGTTGATCAACGCAGCGCTCCACCAGGCTGGTTTTTCAACAGCGCCTCGCGCCGGGTGGGTTGGTCAACGTCGCCAGCCGCCCTCGGAGTTGATGACCTCGCCGGTGATCCAGCCCGCCTCGTCGGTGGCCAGCCAGGCGATGAGGCGGGCCGGGTCGTCGGGCAGGCCCCAGCGGCCGGCGGGGAACCGCGTGGCCACGGCCGCGTGGTCCTCGCCGGTGGCGTAACCGGTGTCGACGGGGCCCGGGTTGACGGTGTTCACCGTGATCCCCCGCTCGGCGAGGTCCGCGGACAGGGAGCGGGTGACGGAGGCGAGGGCACCCTTCTGGAGGGCGTAGGCGATCTCGCCGGGCATGCCGCCGCCCATGTCCTGTCCGGACGTCATCATCATCACGCGGCCGCCCGGGGTGCCCTCGGGGAGGGTGGCGCGGTGGCGGGCGTACGCCTGGATCAGCAGCAGTACCGAGCGGGTGTCCACCGCCCAGTGGGCGTCCAGCATCGCGGCGTCGATCTCGTCCAGGGTGCCGTCGGATCCGCTGAGGGCGTGGTTGGCGACGAGGATGTCGAGCCGGCCGAACTCCGCCACGACGGTGTCGACCAGCCGGGCCGGTCCGGCGGGGTCCGCCAGGTCACCCGGCCCCTCGGTCACCCGCGCCGCCGGGTCGGCGAGGGCCGCGCGCACCGAGTCGACGACCACCTCGGGACGGTCGGCGCCCCAGGGCATCGCCGCGTCGTGCGGTACATGGTGATGGACGTGGACGCTGGCGCCGTACGCGGCCAGCCGGCGGGCCACCGCGTACCCGATGCCGGCCCGGCGCCCGGCTCCGGTGACGAGCGCGGTGCGTCCGCGCAGGGGCAGGGGGTCCCGGCGGAGTTCTTCGGCGGTGGGGTGCGCGAGGCTCGTCATGGACGGTCACGGTACGGAGCGCGGGGCCGGGAGGCGAGCGAATTGGCCGGACCCACGCCATCCCGGTCGCGGCCCGCACCGCACCACCTCGGACACACCCCGCGCCACACCTCCGCACACACTCCCCCGCCCGGCCGGGCCCGGCACCGCTCGGCCGGACGGCCCCGTCCCGGTGGCGCGCCCGGTACCGAGGCCGCTTGCTGGTGCGAGGGGTGACGCGAAGGAGGCGGGCCGCTTTATGCAGGGCAACAGGCCGGGGCAGCAGACGCTGGAGACTCCTCGGGCCGCCGGGCTGGCCGGAATCGTGTTCGCGCTGTTGCTCGCCGCGGCGATCGTACTGATCCGACTCGGCATTCCCGAGGGCGCCGACGCGGCCACCGCTCAGGGGTTCACCGACTCCGCGCGGCGTGACGCGGTACGGGCGGCCCTCGCGCTGGTGCCGTTCGCCGGCATCTTCTTCCTGTGGTTCGTGGGCGCCCTGCGGTCCCATGTCGGCCAGGCGGAGGACAAGTTCCTCGCCACCGTCCTCCTCGGCAGCGGACTGGTCTTCACGGCCACCATGTTCGGCGCCGCCGCTGCGGCCGGTTCCGTGCTCGCGCTCGCGCACCCCACCGGTACCTCTCCCGGGCTGTCCGCCTGGGACTTCGGCCGGGATTTCGCCTACACGCTGATGACGGGTTACGCGATGCGGATGGCGGCCGTCTTCGTGTGTTCCATGTCGGTGATCGGACACCGCATGGGCGTGCTGCCGCGCTGGATGTCGGTCGTGGGCTTCCTGACCGCCCTGACCCTGCTCTTCGTCTCGTCGAACGTGCCGTGGGCGGAGCTGGTCTTCCCGGCCTGGTCGCTGGTGGTCAGCGTGCACATCCTCCTGGCGAGCGGCCGCACCCGCCGCCGTACCGGCGCGCCCGCATGACCCGTACCAGCGCGCGCCGCGTGACCCATGCCGACGCGCCGCATGACCCGTACCAGCGCGCGCCGCGTGACCCGCGGCTGCGCGTCCGCGTGACGAGGCGGTGTCCCCGGACGGGTCACCCGATCGGCGTGGCCCGGCTCGCGGGTCCCGAGCCGCGCCTCGCATGCTGGCGGACGGGGATGACCGCCGTCCGGGGATGCCCACGCCGCCTGGGTGGTGCCGCACCGGACCTGGCCACCGAAGGGCGGAGCGCCGATGAGGCTCGTCGTCGATCTGAACAAATGCCAGGGGTACGCCCAGTGCGCGTTCCTCGCGCCCGACATCTTCGCCATGCACGGTGAGGAGTCGCTGATCTACGACCCGCTGGCGCACGAGGAACAGCTGGAGCGGCTGGAGCGGGCCGTCGCCGCCTGTCCCGTGCAGGCGATCACGGCGGACGGTCTGGACCCGAGGGACGGCTTCCTGGCCGGTTCCGACTTCGTGGCCGGCACCGGGCGGGAGTCGTCCGATGGCCGCTGACTACGTGGACTGGCTGCGGCGCGAGGGCCGGATCGCGATCGTCGGCGCCTCGCTGGCCGGGCTGCGCGCCGCCGAGACCCTGCGTGCGGAGGGTTTCGCCGGATCGCTGACCATGATCGGCGACGAGCCGTACGAGCCGTACGACCGCCCGCCGCTGTCGAAGGCCGTCCTGCTGGGCAAGGCTTCTCCGGACCACACCGATCTGCCGCAGCGCCGGGACATCGACGCGAAGTGGCGGCTCGGCGTCGCCGCGACCGGTCTCGACATCACGGCGAAGCGGGTGCGGCTGTCCGACGGGGACGAGGTCGAATACGACCGGCTGCTCATCGCGACCGGTGTCCGCGCCCGGCCCTGGCCGAACGAGGCGGAGGCGGGGCTGGACGGCGTGTTCGTGCTGCGCACCCGGGACGACGCGGTCGGGCTGTGCCGGCGGCTGGGGGCGGGGGCGCGCCGGGTGTTCGTCGTCGGTGCCGGTTTCGCCGGTTCCGAGGTCGCCTCGGCCTGCCGGGAGCATGGCATGGAGGTCACCGTCGCGGAACGCGCCGGGGGCCCGCTGGTGGGCGCTCTCGGCGGGGTCATCGGCGCGGTCGCGATGGATCTGCAGCTCGAGAACGGCGTGGACCTGCGCACCCATGTCACGGTGACGGCGCTGGAGGGCGACTCGGGCGGCAAGGTCAGGGCGGTCCATCTGTCCGACGAGAGCGTCGTGGAGACGGACGTCGTGGTGGTGTCGCTGGGCTCGATCCGCAACACCGACTGGCTGGCCGGGTCGGGGCTCGGCGCGGGGCCGCGCGGCATCGCCACGGACGCGGGCTGCCGGGCCTTCGACTTCCGGGGCATCGTCACGGACGACGTCTTCGCGGCGGGTGACGTCGCCCGTTCCCCGCACCCGCTGTTCGGCTACCAGTTCCTGTCGCTGGAGCACTGGGGCAACGCCGTCGCGCAGGGTGAGACGGCCGCCCACAACATGATCTGCCCGGCCACCGACCGCCGCCCGCACATGTGGATGCCGGCGTTCTGGTCGTCCCAGTTCGGCGTGAACATCAAGTCGGTCGGTGTGCCGCCGATGGCCGACGAGATCATGATCACGCAGGGGTCGCTGACCGAGCGCCGGTTCGCGGGCGTCTACGGGTACAAGGGCCGGATCGTGGCCGCCGTGACCTTCAACAACGCGAAGTGGCTGGAGTACTACCAGCGGCAGATCGAGCAAGGCGCGCCGTTCCCCGTCGGGTATCCCACGATGGACCGGCGTCCCGAGGGCCGGCAGCCGATGCCCGCCGACTTCCCCGACCCGTCGCTGCCCACCCACGGCCCGACCGTGACCCTCAGCGGTTACTCGCCGGCCGACCGCAGGATGGTCTTCACCCCGGCCCACCACTGACCCGCCGCCCGGCCCCGACGCCCCTAGGACCCCTCATGTCGCAAGTCTCGCTGGTGCGCCAGATCCTGGACCACGCCAACCGCGCCAATCCGTATCCGCTGTACGCGGAGCTGCTCAAGACGCCGGTGGTGCACGACGGAGAGTACGGCCCGTACGTCATCAGCTCGTACTGGGACATCGAGAGCCTCCTGCACGACCCCCGGATCAGCTCCGACTCCGCCAACCTGGCCGCCGCCGGGCCGGACGCGATGCCCCAGGCGGAGGACGACACGGGGCTGCCGCCGTCCTTCATCCGGCTCGACCCGGCCGAGCACGACCGGCTGCGGCGCATCACCAACAGCGCCTTCGGGCCGCCGAACAAGCCGCACCGGGTGTACGACATGCAGCCGGAGATGCACCGCATCGTCAACGAGCTGATCGACGGCTTCGGGGACGCGCGGCAGATCGACCTGGTGGACCAGTTCGCCTACCCCTTCCCGGTCACCGTGATCTGCCGGATGCTCGGCGTGCCCCGCGAGGACGAGCCGCACTTCCGGGACCTGGTGGACCCGATCGTCGCCGGGCTCGACCCCGCCACCCGGCTGGCGGGCGGCGCCGAGTTCCAGAAGAAGTGGCAGGAGGCGCGGACGCAGCTCGGCATGTACCTGGCCGGGCTGGTGGAAGAGCGCAAGAAGCATCCGCGGGACGACATGCTGTCCGACCTGGCGAACAGCCACGGCCCGGACGGGTCCATGTCGACGATGGAGGTGCTGGCGACCTCCGTGCTGCTGCTGATCGCCGGCCACGAGACGACGGTCAACCTGATCACCAACGGCATGCTGACCCTGCTGCGGCACCCGGAGATCTTCCAGCGGCTGCGGGAGGACCCCGAACTGTCGATCAAGATCGTGGAGGAGCTGCTGCGCTACGAACCGCCGGTCCAGATCGTCCCGCAGCGCACCAACATCACGGACATCGAGGTCCGCGGGGTCACGATCCCGAAGGGCTCGATGCTCTGGCTGGTCATCGCCGCGGGCAACCGCGACCCCGAGCGGTTCGCCGATCCCGACCGCTTCGACCCTGACCGCCAGGACATCGAGCACCTCGGTTTCGGCAGCGGCATCCACAGCTGCTTCGGCGCGCCGCTGGCCCGGCTGGAGACCCAGATCGCGCTGTCCGAGCTGGCCCGTCGGCTGGAGAACCCCCGTCTGGTCGACGACCCGCCGCCGTACCGGGAGAACGCGGTGCTGCGCGGGCCGCGCCATCTGAACATCGCGATCGACGGGGTGCGTTGACCCTTACAGCTACAGCTACAGCTCAGGGAGTGAGCAGCCTGAGCTGTACGAGTCCGATCCAGGTCTCCGGTTCCGGCTGGGCGTAGGCCGCCCGTACCCCGTAGGTGCCCGCTTCCAGCGGGACGCGGAGGTGTCCGGTGTCGTCCACCCCGTTGCCCGGCCAGGCCGAGTCGAACAGGACGACCGGGCCGGGCACGTGCCAGCGCAGCTCGCTCTCCCAGGCGGCGGTGGCGAGGGCGGCGCGGGCGGCGGCCAGCAGCTCCTCCTCGGAGTTCGCGGCGGACCAGCGCACGAAGGTGCCGTGGTCCGCCAGGTAGGAGGTGGAGGCGGGTTCGTCGCCGAGGACGAGGGCCGCGCTGTCCCCGACCGGGAGCAGGGCGGCGTACCCGTCGACCTCGCACGCGCGGTCGTAGTCGGTGGCCAGCTCCTCGCTGTCGGCACCCGCCCAGAACGGCAGCACCGTCTCCGGAACCGCTATCAGCGGGCCACCGCCCGACTCCACCCACTCCAGCTCGCCTGGATCCGCGTATCGCACCATGGTGCGAGAACCTACACGCACGGCACCGGGACCCCGGACGTCAGCACCCGCACTCGCCCCGCAGCGACGCGGTGCGGGGGTTTCGCGGGGCGCCGCCCCGGCTGTTCGTGACCAACGGCACCTGGGCGGCGGGGAGTTGTCCGGCCCGCCGGCTGTCCGAGCGCCGGCCGGTCACACCCCGCGCTGCCGCAGCGCCGACCCCGACCTGCCCTTCACGACCTCCAGTTGGGCGTGGACGCGGCGACGCAGGTCGGCCACGTGACTCACGATGCCGACGCTGCGGTCGCGTGCGCGCAGGGAGTCGAGGACGTCGAGGACCTCGTCCAGGGTCTGGTCGTCCAGGCTGCCGAACCCCTCGTCGATGAAGAGCGTGTCCAGCCGGACACCGCCCGCCTCGTCGGTGACGACGTCGGCGAGGCCGAGGGCGAGGGCGAGGGAGGCGAAGAAGGTCTCGCCGCCGGACAGGGTCGCGGTGTCCCGTTCCCGGCCGGTCCAGGCGTCCACGACGTGCAGCCCGAGCCCGCTGCGGCCGCGTCCGGCGCGGTCGGCGAAGTGCACGAGCGTGTAGCGGCCCGAGGACATGCGCTGGAGCCGCATGGTCGCGGCCGCGGCGACCTGTTCCAGGCGGGCGGCCAGGACGTACGACTCCAAGCGCATTCTGCGCTCGTTGTCGGCGGAGGTGCCGGCCGTGAGGGCGGCCAGGCCGGCCACCCGGTCGTACTCCTCGCGCAGCGGGCCGAGCCGTCGTACGCCGTCCGCGGCGCGGTCGGAGAGGCGGTCCAGTTCAGTGGTGCGGCGGGCGGCCGCGTCGTGGGCGGAGGCGGCCTCGCGCAGCCGCAGGTCCGCCTCGGCCGCGGCACGCTCCGCGGCTACGGGGTCGGCGGGCGGGCGCTGGGCGGCGGCCGCGGTGTCGGCCTCCGCGAGCACGGCGCGTACGGCGGACTCCTCGGACTGCCAGGCGTCCAGGCGGTGTTGGAGGGTGCGGTGGGCGGCGTCGTCCAGGAGGGCGTCGGCGGCGGCCTGCGGGGTGTCGAAGCCGGCGCGGTAGGCGGCGTCGGCGAGACGGGCGTCGGCGTCCTTGAGCCGCTGGGCGGCGTCCTCGGCGGCGCGCGCCGCGTCGGCGGCGTCGGTGAGCAGGACCGCGCGCCGCTCCAGCTGGGCCGCACGGGCGCCCACGCTGTCGGCAGCTCCGCGCGCCTGCGTCAACTCCGCTTCGAGGGCGGCCTGTTCACGTTCCAGGGTGTCGCGGCGGGTGAGCCGGGAAGCGGTCCGCACGGCCGCCTGCTGGCGGGCCGCGAAGCGCTGTTCGCGCTCGTGTTCGGCCTTGCGCAGTTCCTCGTGCGCGGCGTGCAGGGCGGAGGCGGTACGGCGGGCGCGCGTGTACTCCTGCTCCAACTCCGCGGTCTCGGCGGCGAGTCGGGCGGTGGCGGTGTCGCCGGCCTCGGCGGTGGCGGCGGCCAGGGCCTCGCGGACCGCGCCGAGGCGCCGCTCGTGCTCGGTGCGCTGTTCGTCGGCCTTCTGGAAGGCGGTGAGGGCGCGCTCCTCGGCCTCGCGGTCGACGTGTCCGGCGACCCTGCGGGCCGGGGCGGGGTGTTCGGTGGCTCCGCAGACGGCGCACGGCGCGCCGTCGGTGAGGTGTGCGGCAAGTTCGGCGGCGATGCCGTTCAGGCGCTGTTCCTTGAGGTCCAGCCAGTGGCCGCGGGCGTCCAGGGCGCGCTGTTCGGAGGCGAGTGCGCGGCTGCGCGCCTCCTCCAGGTCCGCGGTCAGCCTGTCCCGGGTCCGTGCCGCGTCGAGGCGGCGGCGCGCGGGTTCGCGCTGGACGGCGAGCTGTTCGGCGCGGGTGGCCGCCTCCTGGGCGGTCTCGATGCGGGACTGCAGGCCGGCGCGTGTGGCTTCCCAGCCGTCCAGCCAGGCGTCGGCCTCGCGCTGCACGTCCTCGTCGGTGCGCTCCTGCCGGTCCAGTTCCGCGCGCTCCACGGCCAGTCGGGCGAGCCGCTGTTCGGCGCGCCGGGCCGATTCGAGGCCGCCCAGTTCCTCGGCGGCGCGGCGGGCGGCGGCCGCGAGGCCGGTCACGCCGGCGTCGGTGTCGGAGTCGGGGAGCAGCCCGCGCGCGTGGGTCTCGGCGGCCGCGGCCTGCCGGTGCGCGCTCTCCGCGTCCTCGCGCAGCTCCAGCGCGGGCGTCACGGCCTCCGCCTTGCGGCCGCGGTCCATGCGCTCCTGCGTCGCGTGATGCTCGCCGGCCCGCTCCCGGAGGCGCTCGGCGCGCTGCCGGGCCTCGGCGAACCGGCTCTGCAGCCGGGCGAGTTCGCGTGCGTCGGCCAGGGCGTGCCGGGCCGTGGCGTGCGCGTCCTCGGCGGCGGTCAGGCGGCCGTGGGCGATGGTGAGGTGTTCGCGGGCGGTGGTGCGGGCGACGGCGGCGGCGCCGAGGACGGCTTCGGCGAGGCCGGGCTCGCCCGGGGCCAGTTCGGGCAGTTCCATGGCGTCGCCCGCGGCCTGCTGCATGCGGTGCGCGTCGGCGAGCAGCGCGGTGTCACCTTCGCGCACCCGGGCCTCGGTGGTGCGCCGGCGTTCGGCGAGCCGCTTCTCGACGTCGGCGAAGCGCTGGGTGTCGAAGAGGCGGCCCAGGAGACGGCCGCGGGCTTCGGCGTCGGCGCGCAGGAAGCGGGCGAAGTCGCCCTGGGGCAGCAGGACGACCTGGCAGAACTGCTCGCGGCTCATGCCGAGCAGCTGGGTGATCTCCTCGCCGATCTCCTGGTGGGAGCGGCTGAGGTCTTTCCAGGCTCCGGCCGGGGCGTCGTACTCGCGCAGCCAGGTCTGCGCCTTGTCGAGGGTCGTGCCCGTGCCGCGCTTCTTGGGGCGCTCCCACGGCGGCTGCCGGGTGATCTCCAGCCGGCGTCCGGCGACGGTGAGTTCGAGGCGGACCTCGGTGCGGACGGCCGAGTCGGCGTGGTCGCTGCGCAGGTTCGTGCCCTGGCCGCTCTGGCGGGCGCCGGGCACGGAGCCGTACAGGGCGTAGCAGACGGCGTCGAGGACGGAGGTCTTGCCGGCGCCGGTGGGGCCGTGCAGCAGGAAGAGTCCGGCGGTCGAGAGCGCGTCGAAGTCGACGCTCTGGCAGTCGCCGAAGGGGCCGAAGGCGGTGAGGTCGAGCCGGTGCAGCCTCATCGTGCCACCTCCCGTGCGGCGTCGTCGGCACGTACGGCGTCGAAGGCCTCGCGGAGCACGGCCGCCTCCCGCTCGTCGGGCTCGGTGCCGCGCACATGGGCGACGAAGTCCTGGGCGATCTGCTGTTCGCTGCGGCCCGCGAGCCGGCGGGCGTAGGACACCTCGGGGTCGTCCGGGGCCCGTTCGGGGGCGAAGACGAGGCTGAGGGTGTGCGGGAATCGCTCGCTGACGCGGGCCATGGGGTCGGCCGGGCGGACGGCGTCGGTGAGGGTGGCCTCCACCCAGGAGCCTTCGTGGCGGGTCAGCTCGGGGTCGGCGAGCAGGTCCTCCAGGGTGCCCCGGACGCGGGCCAGCGGGCGCGGCACGGGGCAGTCGAGGCGCTCGGCGGTGACCGAGCCGTCGGCGGCCAGGTCGACGAGCCACATGCTCTTGCGGTGCTCGGTCTCGGAGAAGGAGTACGCGAGCGGCGAGCCGGAGTAGCGCACGCGCTCGGTCAGGGTCTGGCAGCCGTGCAGGTGCCCGAGGGCGACGTAGTCGACGCCGTCGAACACCCCGGCCGGAACGGCGGCCACGCCGCCCACCGTGATGTCCCGTTCGCTGTCGCTGGGCCGCCCGCCCGTGACGAAGGCGTGTGCGAGCACGACGGAACGGGTGCCCCGCGCGCGCGTGGCGAGGTCGGCGCGGACGCGGTCCATGGCGGCCGCGAGCACCGCCTCGTGGCCCGCCTTGCCCACCGCGAACTCGTCCTTGACCAGAGCCGGTTCGAGGTACGGCAGGCCGTAGAAGGCGATGTCGCCGTGGGCGTCCGCCAGCATCACCGGCGTGCCCACGGCGGACGGCTCGGTGCGCAGGTGGATGCCCGCGCGGTCGATGAGTCCGGCGCCCACGCCGAGGCGGCGGGCCGAGTCGTGGTTCCCGGAGATCATCACCGTGGGCACGCCGAGGTCCGCGAGGCGGTGCAGCGCGTCGTCGAACAGTTCGACCGCGGCGAGCGGGGGCACGGCACGGTCGTAGACGTCTCCCGACACGACCACGGCGTCCACGGCGTGCTCACGCACGGTGGTGACGAGATGGCCGATGAACTCGGCCTGGGCCTCGAGCATGTTCACGCGGTGGAAGGCACGGCCGAGGTGCCAGTCGGACGTGTGCAGCAATCTCAAGAAACCGCTCCGACCTGCACCGCTTCCCCCTACTACCGCTCCGAGACCAGCCTGGACCGGCGCGGGCCCCGCCGGTCGGCATCTACCACGCTAACGCCTTCGGGTACCTGATCCGCCACGAATCTCAGGTTGTCACGTCACATCCGGCACCGGATTGAAGGTGGATTTACCTTTTTACCCCCATTTGCACCCCTTAGTCGATGCTGTCGCGCCCTCCTGGTCCTGCCCCGGGCCGGGGCCTGGTCCTGCCCCGGGCCGGGCCGCGGCGGCTCAGCTCAGGACGAGCAGCACGGCCAGCGCGATGAGCAGCGAGTCGATCCGGTCCAGCAGCCCGCCGGAGCCGGGCAGCCAGGAGCCGGCGTCCTTGGCCCCCGCGCCTCTCTTGATCATGGATTCGAGGAGGTCGCCGGCCGGGCCGCCGACCGCCACCGCGACCGCCGTCGGCCAGCTCAGCACGGACAGCGCGGCCAGCGCGCCGATTCCGGCCGCGGCCCCGGCCAGCGTCCCGCTCCACCGCTTCGCCGGTGACAGGGGCGACAGCCGCGGACCGCCCAGCCGCCGGCCCGCGAAGTACGCCGCGATGTCGGCGACCGAGACCGCCACGAACAGCGCGAGCCCGGTCGCGCCGAGCGGCACCAGCGCGGCCGTCACGCTCAGCCAGGCCAGCCCCAGCAGGCCGGCGCCGAGCCGCCGCTGACCGTCGTCGGCGTCGCCGGCCAGGAGCGGCACCGCGGCCACCGCGAGCGCGCCGATCGCGAGCACCCGGAACACCTGTCCGGGCGCCAGCCACGCGGCCAGCACCACGCCCGTCACCGCCGCGGCCAGCACCACGCGGTCCACGCGGCCGAGCCGCATCAGCCCGCCGAACTCCAGCACCGCGATCACCCCGACCGCGACGGCGACGGCCGCGGCGCCGGGACGGCCCAGCCAGAAGGCGCCGGCGACCAGGGGCACCCCGACCGCCCAGGCACACCACCGGATCAGCAGCTCACGGCGCCGGGACGCGGCCACCGCGACACCGCTCAGCGCCAGCGCCCCGCCGAGGAAGGGCGCCAGGGAGGCCATGGTGATCACCGGGCGGATCCGGCGGTCGCGACACCCGAGGCCACCGGGGCCGGCGCCTCGGGTCCGGCCGCCCCCGGTCGCAGCGCGGCCAGGGCTGCCTGACACGCCGTCACGATGCGCGCGTTCTCGGCGCTGTCCCTGACCGCGATACGCACGGTGCGTCCCTCGTACTCGGGCGACAACGGCGACAGGTCGCGCAGGTACACGTCGTATCGACGGCACTCCTGGACCAGTTGCGCGGCGCTCGGGCCGTCGGGCGGCAGGATCACGCCGAGGAAGTTCGCCACGGACTCCTCGACCGTCACGACCCCGTCCAGCCCGGCCAGATCGGCGGCCAGCCGGCGCCGCAGCTCGTGGGTGCGCTGCCAACGCTCGCCGTAGTACGCCGGGTCGCGCAGGGCCGCGACCGCGGCCAGCTGCGCCGGAAGGCTGACCGGCCAGGGCGGTGTCCACCGGCGCAGCCGTGCCGCGGTGACCGGCTCGGCCACCAGGAAGGCGGCCCGCATCCCGGAGAGCGCGTACATCTTGGAGAGCGAGGTGCAGACCACGACGCGGGGGTCCGTCGCGGCGAGGTCCGCGAGCGACTCGGCCAGGCCCACGTAGCCCAGGTACGCCTCGTCGATCCACCAGCGGGTCCGGGCCGGCGCGGCGGCGATCACCGAGCGCAGCTCGGCGGCCGGCGCGTGGCGGCCGGTCGGGTTGTTCGGGTTGACCACCACCACGAGGTCGTAACGCCCGGACCCGACGACGGCGGACAGCCGGGCCGGGTCGATCCGCCAGCCGTCCTCACGGCGCAGCCGGAACCGGTCCACCCGGCAGCCGATCACCTTCTCCGTGACGTGCGCGTATTCGCCGTACCCGGGGTCCATGAGGAGCACTCTGCTCTCGGGGGTCAGCCACTGGCCGAAGGCTCTGAAGATCAGGTCGGACGATCCGGCACCGACCGCGAGCGCCTCGACCGGCAGCGCGCGGGCCGCGGCGATCTCCGCCAGCAGACCCTCGGCGGCGGCCGGCGGGGAGGTCCGGGCCGCCCAGTCCGGATCCTCCGCGAGCGCCGCCCCGACCCCGGGCGCGGGCGGGAACCAGGCGTCCAGGACGTCGGCCGCGACGACCTGGTGGCGCCGTTGCAGGGTGCGGAAGTCCGTCCCGATGGCGGTGAACGAGGCGCCGCCGTGTTCGCAGCCGTCGGGTGCGGGGGCGAACGGCACGTCCAGCCGCCAGTCCACCTGGGCCGCCAGACGCCCCAACGTGGTGCGGTAACGGTCCGTCGTGGCCTTCGTCAGCCCGGACACGCTGCCGGTCAGCACCTCGAAGGTCAGCGCACCGCTGCGGACGGTACGGCCGACCGGGCGCAGGCCGGCGGCCCGGTACATGTCGAGCAGCTCGGTGCGCCCCATGGCCACCACCTGGCGACCACCCCGGGCGGCGATCCAGCGCAGTGCCGCGTACATCAGCAAGGGCGCCGCGGCGGTGGTCCGCCAGCGCGGTTCGACGGTGAGGATGCGCACCTCGAACACACCGCCCTCGTCCAGCAGCGGCAGCTCCTCGCGGGTCAGGTACTTGTCCAGCGCGTACCGGCCCAGCCAGGGCGGCGTCAGGCTGACGAAGCCGATACGGGCCGCTCCGCGCGCCGCGACCAGGTAGACGTTGTCGCCGTCCAGTCCGTCGCGGAGCCGGCCGCCCGGATCCGGCGCGTGCTGGCCCAGCTCCTCGGCGTACACCCGGTGACGCAGTTCGTGGATCCACTCGAGATCCTCCGGTGTGGCGACGCGCACCTGCAGCTCACGGCCCATGACTACCTCTCTCGATACGGAGAAGCTCATCGTGCTGGGCGCGGACCGGCCGTATCAGGGCCATGCGACGCAGTCGGCCTGAGTACGGGTACTCAGGCGCGGCGCGGTGATCCCCGTACGCCGGTCGGCCGGGCGTCAGAGACCCCGTCCTGGCGCCGGCGGCGATCACCCGGGTGATCGCTCACGCGTCAGATCGCTCACGCGTCCCCGTAGGCCTCCCCGCCGAGTTCGAAGGCGGCCGTACCGGCCGTCGCGTCGGCCAGCCACGAGCGGAAGGCCTCGACGTCGGCGTCCGGCAGGCCGATCTCGATGCTGACCGCCTCGCCGTAGCGGACGTCGCGCACCTCGCGGCCGCTGGAGCGCAGGTCGTTCTGGAGCCTGCCCGCGCGCTGGTGGTCGACGGTGACCGTGGCCAGCCGGAAGCGGCGCCGGGTGAGGGTGCCGAGCGCGTCGAGTGCCTCGCCGACAGAGCCGCCGTAGGCGCGGATGAGGCCGCCCGCACCGAGCTTGACGCCGCCGTAGTAGCGGGTGACGACGGCGACGACGTACCGCATGTCGCGGCGCAGCAGCATCTGGAGCATGGGGACGCCGGCGGTGCCGGACGGTTCTCCGTCGTCGCCGGCCTTCTGTACGGCGGCGCCGGCGCCGATGACGTAGGCCCAGCAGTTGTGCGTGGCGTCGGCGTGCTCCTTGCGAACGGAGGCGATGAACTCCTGGGCCTCTCGTTCGGTGGCCGCGGGGGCGAGGGCGCACAGGAAGCGGGAACGGTTGATCTCGGTCTCGTGCACGCCCGTGCGGGCGACTGTGCGGTACTCGTCCTGCATCCCGCAAGCCTATGCGGAGCGGCGCGGCGGTCCGCGCCGGGTGTGCGGGTGAGGATGCGGGGCATGGACGCCCGGCGCTCCGGCGGACGGCGTTCACGACGGCCGTTCCGGCTATCCGGCTATCCGGCTATCCGGCTATCCGGATTCGGGCTGCCGGGCTGACGGGCCCTCGGACTCCCCGACTCCCCGACGCCCGGACTTCAGTACTTCACGACTCCCGGACTTTCAAGGAGGCAGCACCGCATGACCGGCGCCCCCGTGCAGGGTGCGGCAACCCGCGCACCCGGCCCGTCCACCCTGCGGTCCCGCTGCCGTAGCTGGCTCCTGGAGGGCCTGAGCGAGCAGACGGCCCGGCATCCGGGCCCGCACCGCACCCCGCGGCCGGAGCAGCAGGGCCGGCCGTGGTGGCGCGTGATGTGCCTGACCGGTGTCGACTACTTCTCCACCCTGGGCTACCAGCCCGGCATCGCCGCCCTCGCGGCCGGCCTGCTGTCGCCGCTGGCCACCCTGGTCCTGATCGCGCTCACCCTGCTGGGGGCGCTGCCGGTGTACCGCAGGGTGGCGTACGAGAGTCCGCACGGCGAGGGTTCGATCGCCATGCTGGAGCGGCTGCTGTCGTGGTGGACCGGGAAGATCCTCGTCCTGGTCCTGCTGGGCTTCGCGGCCACCGACTTCATGATCACGATCACGCTGTCGGCGGCGGACGCGGCCGCGCACGTGGTGGAGAACCCGTTCGCCCCGACCTGGCTCCAGCACGGCAACACCTGGATCACGCTCACGCTGGTGGGCCTGCTCGGCGCGGTCTTCCTGAAGGGCTTCCGGGAGGCCATGGGTATCGCCTTCGTGCTGGTGACCACCTATCTCACGCTCAACGTGGTCGTCCTCGCGGTCTGCGCCGACGACATCCTGAGCCGGCCCGTGCGGATCAGCGACTGGGTGGACGGGCTGACGGCGCAGCACTCGTCCCCGCTGGCCATGGTCGGCGTGGCGCTGCTGGTCTTTCCGAAGCTGGCGCTCGGTATGTCCGGGTTCGAGACGGGCGTGGCGGTGATGCCGCAGATCAAGGGCGATCCGTCGGACGGCGACGCGCATCCGGCCGGGCGCATCCGGGACACCCGCAAGCTGCTCACCACGGCCGCGCTGATCATGAGCTGTCTGCTGCTGCTGTCCAGCCTGGCGACGACGATGCTGATCCCGCAGGCCGACTTCAAGGCGGGCGGGCCGGCCAACGGGCGCGCGCTCGCCTATCTGGCGCACGAGAAGCTGGGCGAGGTCTTCGGCACGGTGTACGACGTCTCGACCATCACCATCCTGTGGTTCGCGGGCGCCTCCGCGCTGGCGGGGCTGCTGAACCTCGTACCGCGCTATCTCCCCCGTTACGGCATGGCCCCGGAGTGGACGCGGGCCGTGCGGCCGCTGGTGCTCGTGTTCATGGTGGCCGCGGTCCTGATCACGCTCTGGTTCCACGCGAGCGTGGACGCGCAGAGCGGCGCGTACGCCACCGGCGTGCTGGTGCTGATGCTGTCGGCGGCCTTCGCCTGCACGGTCGCCGCGCACCGGCGAAGGCACCGGGCGGCCACGGCGGGCTTCGGGGTGATCACCCTCGTGTTCGTGTACACGCTGGTGACCAACGTGATCGAGCGGCCCGACGGCATCAAGATCGCGTCGATCTTCATCGTGGCGATCATGGTCACCTCGTTCGGTTCGCGCGTGCGCCGGGCGTTCGAGCTGCGCGCCGCCGACGTCGTCTTCGACGAGGCGGCCCTGCGGATCGTGGACGAGGCGGCCCGCAGCGGCCCGCTCCAGCTGATCGCGAACGCACCGCAGGAGCACTCCAAGGGGGAGTACCGGGCCAAGGAGGACGAGCAGCGGGCGCACACCCTCATCCCCGCGGGCAAGCCCGTGATCTTCCTGGAGGTGTTCGTGCCGGACTCCTCCGACTTCACGACCGAGATCAAGGTGCGCGGCGACGAGAAGCACGGGGTGCGGCGGCTGCGTGCGACGGGCCCCACGGTGCCCAACACCATCGCGGCGGTCCTGCTGGCGCTGCGCGACCGCACCGGCGTGCCGCCGCACGTCTACTTCAACTGGACCGAGGGCAACCCGGTCACCCATCTGCTGCGCTTCCTGGTCTTCGGCAACGGCGAGGCGGCGCCGGTCACCCGCGAGGTGCTGCGCCGGGCCGAACCCGATCCGGCACGGCGCCCGATGGTGCACGTCGGCTGAGCCGGCCGGGCTACTTCTTCGCTCCGCGCGGCACGGTGAACGCGGTCAGCAGGGCCTTGCCGGTGGTGAGCGCCGGCCATCCGGTGCCGTGCCAGGTCAGCAGGGCGATCGCGGAGGTCGGGAACTTCACGCGCACCCGCTCCAGCGTGTCGTCCAGGCCGTCGCCCGCCAGCTCCAGGACCAGCCGCATCGCCCCGGGGTTGTGCCCGACCAGCAGCAGGGTCTCCACCTCCGACGGTGTCTCGTGCACGACCTCCAGCAGGTCGGGTACGGAGGCCGCGTAGAGCCGGGGGTCGTAGCGCACCGGGGGCGGTGTGCCCCACTGGGCGGAGGCCAGCTCCCAGGTGCGGCGGGCCCGTACGGCGGTGGAGCACAGCGCCAGGTCGGGCAGCCAGTCCGCCTCGGCGAGGACGCGTCCGGCGGCCGGCGCGTCCCGTGTGCCGCGCGGCGCGAGCGGGCGCCGGGCGTCCTGGACGCCGTCGGGCCACGCGGACTTGGCGTGCCGCAGTACGACCAGCCGGCGCAGCGGGCCGGTGCCGCCCGCCCGTTCGCTCACGCGGGGCTCCCCAGGTCTCGGGCGAGTTCGAGTCCCAGGAGGCGGTCGGCGTACACGTAGGTCTCGAAGCGGGCGCCGTCCGTGAGGTCCGGGTCGTGCGCCACGTCCCGCAGCACCGCCAGCACCGCCGGCAGGTCCAGGTCGTCCTCCCAGGCGGCGCGCAGTCTCGTCCGCACGCCCTCCGGCACCGGCCGCGAGGGCTCCCGCGCCCAGCGGGCGACGGCGGACCGATCGCGCGCGAGGGTGTGCGCGGCCTCGTCCAGCGTCGCGGCGTCCAGCCGCACCGGCGTGTTCCGGGGCCGGGAGAGCAGGGCGAGACGCAGGACGGCGCCCCGCGCCGCCTCCTCCGCCGCCCGGCCGGCATCCGTCGCACCGGCGTCCCCGGCCTCGGCATCCCCAGGCCCGGCCACCACCGGTGCCACGGTCACCACCGCACCGCCGGCGGCGGTTCGCTCCCCCTCGCGCACCACGTGCACGACCTGGTCCTCCCCCAGCCCCGACCCGAGGTCCCGGCTCTCCTCGAAGGGGCGGATGCCCAAGGCCGTCGCGGCGGCGCGGAGTTCCGCGTGTTCGCGGGGCGCGGTGAGGATCGTCCAGACGGGGGTGCCGCCGATCTCCAGGGCGCGGACGAGGAGGTCGGCGGTGAGCAGCACGCGCAGGGACGTCAGGTCGAGGCCGCAGGCGTAGGCCTCGACACGGGTCAGGCCACGGCGGGCGGGGACGGCGGCGACGGGCTCACCGGTTCGGGCGTCGAGGATGCGCAGCACGGCCCGAGCGTAGGCGTGCGGACGGCCGCGCGCAGGTACCTTGCGCCGATTCGGGGCCCCGTGGCGGGACACCGAACCGCACGCCCTGCTCCCCCGCGACCCGGGAATCGGCGTCCCGCGCCCGCTGTTTGCCCCCACGACAGTTCTCCGCAGTCCGAGAAGAGGCGGCCGTGTACGGCGACGAAGCGACGATCCGCAGGATCCTGACCGAGCTGGGCGACACCTGGGCGGTGGTCGGCCTGTCCACGAATCCGGACCGGGCCGCGTACGCAGTGGCGCGGGTGCTGCAGCGGTTCGGCAAGCGGATCGTGCCGGTGCACCCGAAGGCGGAGACGGTGCACGGCGAGCGGGGCTACGCCTCCCTGGCGGACATTCCCTTCGACGTCGACGTGGTGGACGTGTTCGTCAACGGGGAGCTGGCGGGCGCGGTCGCCGACGACGCGGTGGCCCGGGGCGCGAAGGCGGTCTGGTTCCAGCTCGGGGTCGTGGACGAGGCCGCGTTCGAGCGGACGCGAGACGCCGGACTGGAGATGGTGATGGACCGCTGCCCGGCGATCGAAATTCCCCTTCTGGGGCAGACTGTCTCACCGCATTCTCACAATTAGCCACTGAATATCGACATTCGACCCGGCCTCTGACCTGTGTACGGCGTCTTCGCCGACCGCCTGCCGAACCACGAGCGTCCCTACCGACTGCCCGCCGGCAAGATCGTCGCGCCGCTGTCGTTCGTGGTCGCCAACCTGATCATCTACTGGACGCCCTGGGACACCGTGTGGCGCCTCGGCTTCGCGATCCTGCTCGGCTACGTGTTGCTCGGCTCGTACGCCTGGTACGCGATCCGCAAGGGGCTGCCCGACGCGCCCCGCCTGGACTTCAAGGCCGCGCAGTGGCTGCCCGCTTACCTGGTCGGCATGGGCGTGATCTCCTGGCTCGGCGGCTTCGGCGGAAAGGGCACCCTCCCCCTGTGGTGGGACATGCTCATCGTCTCGGTGTTCTCGCTCGGCATCTACTACTGGGCCATGGCCACCGCGTCGAAGTCCGAGGAGATCGAGCGCAGCATCGAGGAGGTCGTGGTCACCGACGCTCCGGCGCACTGACCCCGCCCCCGCTTTGCCCGGTGTCCCGTCAGCCGTAGCCCGGTTGACGGGACACCGTCACGATGATCTTGTGATCCCGTGATTCCCCCCTCCCCCCACCCCAACTCGGCGCCCGAGGAAGACCGTACGGTCGTCATCGTGGGCGCCGGACCCGCCGGACTCGCCATCGCCAACATCCTGCGGGCCGCCTCCGTCGACTGCGTGGTCCTGGAGACCGAGAGCAGACAGTTCGTCGAGAACCGGCCGCGGGCCGGCGTCATCGAGGAATGGGCGGTGCGCGAGCTCCATCGCCGCGGCCTGGGCGAGAACCTGACGGCCAGGGCCGAGGCGCACGACACATGCGAGTTCCGCTTCGAGGGCGAACGGTTCCGGTTCGCCTACGGCGACCTGACCGGCCTTCGCCACTACTTCTACCCGCAGCCGCTGCTGGTGACGGACCTGGTGCGGGAGTACGCCGACGTACGCGGCGGCGACATCCGCTTCGGCGTGCGCGACGTACGCCTGCACGACGTGGACTCGGACCGGCCGGCGGTGTCGTACCTCTGCCCCGAGACCGGTGAACGGCGCGTGCTGCACTGTGCCTTCGTCGCCGGCTGCGACGGCGCCCGGGGAGTGACGCGGGACGCGGTCCCGGCGGCGCGCAGGCGGATCGCGCGGCAGGACGGCGGCATCGGCTGGCTGGCCCTGCTCGCCGAGGCGCCGCCCTCCGCCGACTGCGCCGTGTTCGGCATCCATCCGCGCGGATTCGCCGGTCACATGGCCCGCAGCCCCGACGTCACCCGCTACTACCTCCAGTGCGCGCCCGGCGACGACCCGGAGAACTGGACGCACGACAGGGTCTGGGTCGAGCTGCGCACCCGGCTGGGTGCGGCCGGGGCACCCCCGTTGCGGGAGGGCCGGCTGATCGAGAAGCGGGTCCTGGACCTGCACCACTACGTCGTCGAACCCCTCACCCACGGCCGGCTGCTGCTGGCCGGGGACGCCGGCCACCTCACGCCGCCCATCGCCGCGAAGGGCATGAACCTCGCCCTGCACGACGCCTTCCTGCTCGGCGACGCGCTGGTCGCGTACGTCACGCTGGGCGACGGCAGCGGCCTGGACGGCTACTCGGACGCGTCCCTGCGCCGCGTGTGGGACTACCAGGAGTTCTCTCAGTGGCTGTCGGACGTCTACCACGGCGTCGCCTCCGGTGACCCCTTCCGTGCGGGCGTCACCCGGGCCCGGCTGCGCCGAGTGTTCACCTCACCGACGGCGGCGGCCACGTTCGCCGAGCAGTACCTGGGCGCGACCGCCGGGTTCTGAGGGCACCACGGGCCGCTGCGGCGGTGCGGGCCTCGCCGGTGCGGCTCAGCGCTCGGTCGCGGTGAGCCGCTCGGCGAGGCGGTGGTCGGCCGCCTTCAGCGTCTCGTCGACCAGGCGGCGCAGATGGTCGTCGCGGAGCGAGTAGACCACCCGGCGGCCCTCCTTGCGCGTGGTCACCAGACCCGCGAGACGCAGGCGGGCCAGATGCTGGCTGACCGCCGGGCGGGCGGCTCCGCACGCCTCGGTGAGCGTGCCGACGTCGGCCTCGCCCGCCGTGAGGGCGTGCAGCAGGACGAGGCGGGTGCGGTCGCCGAGCAGGGCGAGGAGGTCGGCGGCGACGGCGAACTGCTCGTCGCCCGGAGTGCGTGGCTGCGCATGATGCGCAGGTGATAGGTGCATGCGTGCGCTCATACGCACATAATGGCCGTGTGGGCGCCTCGCGTCCACTCCCGCACACGGAAGGGGAACCACGTGAGCGAGCGGCACACACACCGGCACGGGCGTCCGGAGGACGGGCACCCGGGCGGGCACCCTCACGGGCACGACGAGGATCCCGCTGACCTCGGAGACCAACAAGGTCACGGGCACAGTCACGGTCACGGGCACAGTCACGGCCACGAATGCGGTGACGACCGCGAACACGGCCACAGCCACCACAACAAGCAACGCCACAGCCACGACCACGGCCGCGCACTCCGCTCCCGCTGGCGTCACCTCCTCACCCCCCACTCCCACGAGAGCGCCGACAAGCTCGACCCCGCCCTGGAGTCCTCGGCGCGGGGGATGCGCGCGTTGTGGGTGTCGCTGGCGGTGCTCGGGGTGACCGCGCTGGCGCAGGCGGCGGTGGTGGCCGTCTCCGGGTCGGTGGCACTGCTCGGGGACACGGTGCACAACGCGGCGGACGCGCTCACGGCGGTACCGCTGGGCATCGCCTTCGTGGTGGGGCGGCGGGCGGCGACCCGGCGGTTCACCTACGGCTACGGGCGCGCCGAGGATCTGGCGGGTCTCGCGATCGTGCTGACCATCGCCGCGTCCGCCGCGTTCGCGGCCTGGGTGGCGGTCGGCCGGCTGCTCGACCCGCGTCCGGTCGAGCACGTCGCGGCGGTCGCGGTGGCCGCGCTGGTGGGCTTCGTCGGCAACGAGTGGGTCGCCCGCTACCGGATGCGGGTGGGCCGGGAGATCGGCTCGGCCGCACTGGTCGCGGACGGGCTGCACGCCCGGACCGACGGATTCACCTCACTGGCCGTGCTGTTGGGCGCCGGGGGCTCGGCGCTTGGCTGGCAGTCGGCCGACCCCGTCGTCGGGTTGGCGATCACCGCCGCGATCGCGCTGGTGCTGCGGGACGCGGCGCGGGAGGTGTTCCGGCGGGTACTGGACGCCGTCGACCCGACACTGGTGGACCGGGCCGAGCAGGCGGTACGCGCGGTGCCGGGGGTGCGCGGGGTGGACGAGCTGCGGCTGCGGTGGATCGGGCACCGGCTGCGGGCCGAGCTGGCGATCGTGGTGGACGGCGATGCGACGGTACGGCAGGCACACGCGATCGCCGTCGAGGCCGAACACGCCCTGCTGCACGCCGTACCGAGGCTGACGGCGGCCCTGGTGCACGCCGATCCGGCGTCCGGACCCGGCGAGAGCGACCCGCACCTGGCGCTGGCCCACCATCGGCCGGCCTGACCCCGCACGCGCACCGGCGCGGCCTCAGGCGACGCCGAGGCCCTCCAGGACGACCGCGCCGGGGAGTTCGGCGAGCGCCTTGCCCGGCATCAGCAGTTTGCCGCGCCGACGGCCGCTGCCGACCAGGACGTACGGCAGGTCGGCCACCGCCGCGTCCACGAACACCGGCCAGTCGGCGGGCAGTCCGACCGGGGTGATGCCGCCGTACTCCATGCCGGTCTCGCCGGTCGCCATGTCCATCGAGGCGAACGACGCCTTGCGGGCGCCGAGTTGACGGCGTACGACGCCGTTGACGTCGACCCGGGTGGTGGAGAGCACCAGACACGCGGCGAGCGTGGTCTCGCCGCCCCGCTTGCCCGCGACCACCACGCAGTTCGCGGACCGTTCCAGCAGGTCGCGTCCGTAGTGCTCGACGAAGACCGCGGTGTCGGCCCAGTCCGGGTCGGTGTCCACGTACAGGATCTTGTCGGCGGTGACGCCGCCCTGCCAGTGGCGTACGGCGTCGGCGACCGGGGCCGTCAGCTCGTCGAGGCAGTCGGGAGCGGGGGTCGCGGTGTCGAAGTCACCGATGGGTGCGCGCATGGCGGCACGCTAACAAGACCCGGCCCCGTCGGTGCGCCCGTCTCAGATCACGGGCGGCACCGAGACGGCCATCACCATCTCCATCGGCACGTCGCCGGTGTTGCCGTACACGTGCGGGGTGTTGGCCTCGAAGGACGCGCTCGCGCCGGCCGGGACGCGGTACTCCTCGCCGTCCACGGTGAGCGTCAGCTCGCCCGCGGTGACGTGGACCAGCTCGACCGTGCCGGCGGGATGGGGTTCGGAGGGGCTGCGGTCGCCCGGCATCAGCCGCCAGTCCCACATCTCCAGCGGGCCGGGCGCCTCGGTGCCGGCGAGGAGCCGGTTGTAGCTGCCCGCCTCGGTGTGCCACAGCCGTACGGCCCGGTCGGCGGGGACGACGCGGACCTTCGGGCCCCGCTCGTAGTCGAGGAGGGTCGTGACACTGATGCCGAGCGCGTCCCCGATCTTGACGACGGTGCCGATGCTCGGGTTGGTGCGGGCCTGCTCGATCTGGATGAGCATGCCGCGGCTGACGCCGGACCGGGCGGCGAGCACGTCCAGGGTGAAGCCGCGCACCGAGCGCCAGTGCTTGACGTTGCGCGCCAGGGACTGGGTCAGGAGTTCGAGGTCCGACACGTTCCGTCCAATATCCGGGGTCAGAGGGCCAGGGGGTCAGCGGGCCAGTGGCCACAGGAGCGAGGGGTCAGGCATTTTGGATGCCATGGTTCAGTGAACCGAACCATGGTGAGCTGCACACACTCGTTCACCGCACTGTACTGCGAGGCATCAGGGGCAGCGTTCTTCGCCCTGACCACCAGCCTCCTGCGGGGCCCGGCCGACTTCGGCGGCGGGCTGCTGACGCGGCGCACGCCCGCGCCGACCGGGGTCGTCGTCTCTCGGGCCGTCGCGGCGGCGGTGCGGGCGGTGTCAGCGGTGATCGCGATCGGCACCGGCGGCTGGACCCCGACCCTGGCCCTCGTCGGCCGCGCCGACATGGATCAGCCCTCCGGCTCCGGCTCCGGCTCCGGCTCCGGCTCCGGCTCCGGCTCCGGCTCCGGCGTAGTCAGCCCTCCGGCTCCGGCAGAGTCAGGCCTCCGGCTCCAGCCGGGCCAGCGCCTCCACCGCCTCCTCGTCGAGTTCGGCGAGCGCGCGCAACTGCTCGGGCGTGATCCCGTCCGTGGGCGGCACGGGCGCCGGGGTGCGGAGCGGGGGCTGCCAGCCGTCCTCGGGGGTCCAGCGCCGTACGACCCGGGCGGGCGCACCCGCCACCACGGAGTGGTCGGGAACCGTTCCCCGCACCACCGCACCGGCCGCGACCACCACGTTCCGGCCGACCCTCGCCCCCGGCAGGATGACCGCGCCGGTGCCGATCCAGCAGCCGGGGCCGATCTCCACGGGCTCCATCCGCGGCCACTGCCGGCCGATGGGCTCGTGCGGGTCGTCGTAGGAGTGGTTGGTGGAGGTGACGTAGACGTACGGCCCGAAGTAGCAGTCGCGGCCGATGGTGACGGAGGTGTCGGCGATGACGTGGCTGCCGCGGCCGAGGACGACCCCGTCACCGATGCGCAGGATCGGGTCGGGCCCGAGGTCCAGGTCCGGCATCAGCCCGGCGGTGAGGGTGACCTGCTCGCCGATGATGCAGCAGGCGCCCAGCTCGATCCAGGGCTCGCCGAAGACCGTGCCGAGCGGGAAGGCCAGTCTGGTACCCGTTCCCATCGCGCCGAAGCGGAACCCCGCAGGGTGCTCGGCCGTGACGGACCCCTTGCGCTGCACCCAGGACCAGGCCGCGTGGACGGCGCGCTGGGCAAGCCGCTGCCGCCAGGATGAGAACGTGTTCTTGCGCTTCGGCACCCGCTCACGGTACTCAGCGGTGACCCCCGGCAAGAGGGCGGACCGCTGTGATCTTCACCCCACCCGATGAAATACCGTGCGGGTACTACGGATACGAGGAGACGGTGATGACGCACAAGGCGCTGATCGTGGGCATCGGTGGCAGGGAACCGCGGATCGAGGCGGGGACGTTCGTGGCGCCGACCGCCTCGCTGATCGGTGAGGTCACGCTGAGCGCGGGCGCGAGCGTCTGGTACGGCGCGGTGGTGCGGGCCGACGTCGAGCGGATCACCGTGGGCGCCGACGCGAACGTGCAGGACAACGCCACCCTGCACGCCGATCCCGGATTTCCGGTGACCGTCGGGGAGCGGGTGTCCATCGGGCACAACGCCGTGGTGCACGGGGCGACCGTGGAGGACGACTGCCTGATCGGGATGGGGGCCACCGTGCTCAACGGGGCCGTGATCGGGGCCGGCTCGCTGGTCGCCGCTCAGGCGCTGGTGCCGCAGGGAATGGTCGTGCCGCCGGGATCACTGGTCGCGGGGGTGCCGGCCAAGGTGCGGCGGGAACTGTCGGAGGAGGAGCGACAGGGGGTCACCCTGAACGGAACCCTGTACGCCGAGCTGGCGAAGGCGCACCGCGGGGTGCACGAGTAGGCCTTCCGATCCGGACCGGACCGGCCGCAGGTCGGCGGCGGCGGGCGGAACCGCGTGCCCGCACGGCCCCGCATCCCTTCGGGCGGGGTCAGTCCCCGGCGCTCACCGGTTCCGCTTCCCGCTGCTCCAGCTGGACCTTCTTGGCACGGCGCTTGATGATCAGCATCGAGGCCAGGCCGATCAGGAGCGCCACCACCAGGCCGAGGTAGGAGAACCTCTTCAGCCAGTCCTCGGCCACGACGCCGACGTAGTAGATGACGGCCGTGGTGCCGCCGGCCCAGCAGATGCCGCCGAGGACATTGGCGATCAGGAACTTCCAATACGGCATGTGCAGCACGCCCGCCAGCGGGCCGGCGAAGATGCGCAGGAGGGCGACGAAGCGGCCGAAGAAGACGGCCCACATGCCCCACTTCTCGAAGGACCGCTCGGCGGTGGCGACATGGGCCTCGCTGAAGTGTCTCGGCAGTTTCGCGCCCAGCCAGGCCAGCAACGGCCGTCCGCCCTTGCGGCCGATCGCGTAGCCGATGGAGTCCCCGATCACGGCACCCGCGGTCGCGCAGGCACCCAGGACGACCGGGTTGACGCCCGAGTGCTGAGAGGACATCAGCGCCGCCGAGACCAGGACGATCTCGCCCGGCAGCGGGATGCCCAGACTTTCCAGACCGATGACCAGGGCCACCACGGCGTAGACCGCGACCGCGGGCACCGAGTCGAGCCATTCCTGCACGTGCACCGCCGGTTCCTCCCCGGATCGCTGTCCCTGCCTGCGGGGACGTCGCATACGCGGCGCGCCCTGTGGGAAGGCTACCTGGTCGGCTGTGACCGGCGGCTCCCCCGAGCGCACGGCGGCACCGTCCTGCCCTCGGCCCTTCCCTTTTCGGACATCCCGGTGTCATGCGGGACGGGAAGGCTCACCGCGGTCTCGCCGCCCCGCCTCCCCTGGTCCCCCGCCCCGGGGCCCGCTGTGGAAGGACGACGTCCCCGTGTCCTCACTGCCCCCGCTCTCCTCGCTCTCTCCACTGGCCGCGCGCTCGCAGCACGCGCCGCACTCACCGGGCTCGACGCAGCCCTCACCGCCCCCACCTCCCTCACCGTCCTCGCAGCCACCGCGGCCCTCGCGGACCTCGCGGCGATCACAACCCCCACAGCCCCCGCAGCCCCCAAGGCCCGCGCAGCCACCGCAGCCCGCACTCCCCGACCCCTCCCCTCCGGCACCGCCCCGGCCGGAGTCCCCGGTCCCGGAACGCCGTCCCTCGCTCATGGCGGCCCGGCCCGTCCGCCTCGCCCTGTGCCTGTCTCCCCTCCTGCTGGCCGTGGCCTGGGCGGTGGGCAACCAGTCCGTCGCGTACGAGGGCGCGGCCCGGCTGGCCGCGGCCGACCCCTGGTGGCTGCTGGCCGGGGCCGGGTTCGTCTGCCTGAACTGTGCCGCGGCCTCCTGCGTCCGGCAGGGCGCGCTGCCGGACCGGCTGCCGCCGGGGCTGCTGCTCGCCTCGCAGTTCGCCGCCGGCGCCGCGAACCACGTCCTCCCCGGCGGCCTCGGCGCGCACGCCGTCACGCTCCGTTTCCTGCGCACCCGGGGCGTGCCACCCGCCCGGGCCACCGCTTCCATCGCCCTGTACTCACTGGTCAGGTCCACCGCGAAGACGCTGCTCCTCCTGGTGTTCCTCGCGTTCTCCCCGGCCTGGCGAAGACTCGGGGAGCTGGTGCCGGACGAGCGTCCGCTGCTGCCGGCCCTCGCCGTGGCGGCCGGCGTCCTCGCGTCGGCGGGCGCGCTGCTGACGGCCGTACGACCGCTACGGCGCCCGGTTGTGGGCCTCGTCCGCTCCGCGCTCGCCGACGCGCGGGAGGTGCACTCCCGGCCCGGCCGGGTGCTGGCCCTGTGGGGCGGGGCCGCGGCGATGCCGCTGGCGCAGGGAGCCACGCTGGTCTGTGTCGGGGCGGCGCTCGGGCTGGAGCTGCCCTGGGTGCAGGTGGTCCTCGCCTTCCTGGCGGCCGGAACCGCCGTCGGAGTCGTACCGGCGCCCGGGGGCCTAGCCGTGGACGCGGCCCTCGTGTGGACCCTGGTGGCGTTCGGCTCCCCGCCGGCGACGGCCACGGCGACCGTCATCGGCTACCGGGTGCTGACCGACTGGCTTCCGCTGCTACCGGGGGCGCTGGTGCTGTCGGCGCTGTTCCGCGCGAAGGTGCTGTGAGCGCTCGCCGCCGTGTCCGCCGGTACGGACACGAGGATGCCGATCACCGGGGAACCGGCGACGACCGGTGGGACCACCGAGTCCGGAAGCGCCACGGAGCCCGGCGAGACCGGAGGGACCACCGAGTCCGGGGAGACCGGGGAGCCCGGAACGGCGGCCCCGCCCACCGGCCCTTCGGGAGCCGCCCCTCGCGGGGCGTGCTCGACACGGACCTGGGCGATCCGCGGCCAAGCCTCCCCTCGGTACAGCCCGCTTCCCTCCCCCGGTTTTCCGCCCGGCCCGTCCATGCCCGCCCCACCGCCGGAAGGCGATCCCGCGCCCCCCTCGAAGGGTCCCGGCCGCGCTGAGGACAGGCCCGGGGAGCCGGGCCGCTCCGGCGACCGCGCCGTCGCGCGCTCCAGGACCCACCGCTGCTCCGCCGAGCCGTCACGGGCACCCACCACCAGGCGCCCGGAGTCCAGAACGACGGCGAGTCCCCCGCCCTGCCGGCGGAACGACAGCACGTACCGGCCCACGACGTCGTACGACACCCCGCGCGCGCCCGTCACACAGCCGGACAGCACCAGGCTCCCCGTCCCGGGGTCGGCCGCGAGACAGCGGGTGGGGTCGGCGGCGCCGCGCACCGCACCGTCGTACCCGTACGACCACTGCTGCGAGGCGGCGGCCGAGCATGCCGCCGACCGCACGGCCGCGCCCGTGGCCGCGGCTTCGCCGCTCACCTCCAGACAGCGGCCGGAGACGAGCCCGCGCAGCCTGCCGTGGGTGACCGTCATGCCTTCGCCCGGCGTGGCGGCGGGCAGTAAGGCGACCGGGGGCCGCGGCTCCGGCGCGGCGACGGGCCGACCGGTACCGCTGTCGGACCCGGCGCTCCAGATGACGCCGGTCCGGTGGACAGCGTTGTCATAGGTCCAGCCCCTGTTCACGAACACGCCGCCGAGCAGCGCGAGCGAGGCGAGGCCGGCGCCGAGGAGCACCGTCCTGCGGCGCCGCCCCCCGGCCGGGCTCCGGTACCGGTCGCCGGCCGGGTCGAGTGCCGCCTCCGGCCCGTGCGCACACTCCTCGTGGGCGCCGCGGCGGGGCCGGGAGTCGAGGTAGCGGCGGGCGCCCCAGCCGAGCACGGCCTCGGCGAGCAGGACGTCCAGTCCGCCGTCGAAGTGGCTCAACTGGTCCGCCGCGTACCGGCAGTGAGCGCAGACGGTCAGATGCCGGCGCACGTCGGGAGGGAGGTCCTCGGCGCGGCGCCCGGGGGCGTCGAGGAGGCGGTCGAAGGAGTGGCACGCGTCGGAGGGCGCGAGTTCCCGGTGGGCGCGTACGCAGCCGGCCCGGAATCGCTCGCGGGCCTGTTCCAGGGCAGCCGGGGCGGTGGCCAGGTCCACTCCTGACAGGCCGGCGGGTATGTCCGGGGTTTCCGCTTCGACCTCGGTGTGCCAGAGCAGGCACTGGGCGGCGGCGGGCAGCGCGAGGAACGCGCGTTCGGCGATGCGGCGCCGTTCGGGTGTGCCGGGCATCGTCGCGCGCAGGCCGCGGCCGCCGGTGGTCTTGCGCAGTTCCGGAATGACCACGCAGGCTCCGTCGTCGGCGGCCCAGGCGCGGACGGATTCACGTACGGCGACCAGCAGTTGCGGACGCAGGGCGCCACCGACCGGGCCACCGACCGGGCCACCTGCGATGCCACCGACGGGGCCGTCGACCGCGACACCTGCCGTTCCGGCCGTCAGCCGGCCGAGCACGTCGTGGAAGGCGGCGGTGGCGACGAGTTGGGCCGAGGGTCCGGCGGCGGTCAGGCAGACGGCCGCGTAGTCACGGGTGGCACGCCAGTGCCGGGCCAGCAGCAGGGCGACGGCGCGGTGCCGGCGGGCGTGGGGGCCGCCGAGCTGGGCGAGGAGATCGCCGTCGGACTCGCCCGGTTCCGGGCCGGGGCGCGGCGGCAACGGGGGGTGTGGGGGGTGGGAGGACTGCACGGAGCCATTTCCTTTCCCGCCGCAGGACGGCATGTGAAATGGCGCCCTGCCGGAAGCGGTGCCTTGTCGATGCACCCGAAGGGCATGCCTCGTCGGTCCCGGCCTCTGCCCTCTCAGGGGAAGGCTCACCCTGGCACACACGCCTCACGGGAAACAAGGCGCGCGAAGGGCCTGGCCGGTGAACGCGGAAAGAGGGGCCCGCAAGGACCCCTCTTCGCAAAGCCTTCCGGCGTTCTAGCTGTTGGGCCGCAGCGTCCAGACGACCTGCATCTCGCCCGTGACGGCGCCGTCAGCGCGGCGGATCTCGACGGTCACCGGGAACTCGGGGCGCTCCCCCGCGTCCAGTTCGGCCACCACGTCGACGGCCGGGCGGCCCAGCGTCGCGGTCGCGGTGACGGCGCCCATCGCCAGTTTCTTGTAGGCGATCTCGGCCCGCACGGCGAGCGGCACGGCACGCGAGAGCTGGTCCCCGAACGCGGCCAGCACGATGGCACCGCTGGCCGACTCCCCGAGCGTGAACATCGCGCCGGCGTGCGGTCCGCCGACGTGGTTGTGGAAGTCGCCCTGGTCCGGCAGGGACAGGACGGCCCGCTCCGGCGAGGTCTCCAGGAACTCCAGGTTCAGCGTCCGGGCCATCGGCACGGTGGCGGCGAGCATCTCGCCGATCGACATCTGGTCTGCGCTCATGTCCGTCATGTTACTCATGGGTAGCAGGCGCTGGCCAGGGCTGATCCCGGCTTTGTCACGGCTCCGGGAAGGGGCCGTGACCGAATCGCGTCCCCGGCGGCGCTAATGTGGGCGCCCATGTGGCCAGGACAGCAGCCGTCCGGGGGCGAGCAGAACCCGCAGAACAACCCGCACCAGCAGCCGAATCCGTACCAGCAACCGGGGTACCAGCAACCGAATCCGTACCAGCAGCCCGGTTATCAGCAGCCGGGCCCCTACGCGCAGCAGCCGCAGTGGGGGGCCACGGCGCCCATGGGTGCCCCGCAGCCCCCGCCGGGCGGCGGTGGCGGTGGCGGGAACCGGACGAAGCTCGTCGCGATCGTGGCGGCCGCGGCCGTGCTGGTGGCCGCCGGGGTGACCGGGTTCCTGGTCCTCGGCGGGAACAACGACGACAAGGCCGACGGCGGCGGGAACGACGGCAAGTCCCGTTCCGCGTCGCCCTCCACGGATCCGAGTGCCACCGGCTCCGGTGCGGACGAGAACCCGCGCGGCACGGAGACCGAGAAGCCGACCGTCGCCGGCTGGAAGGTCGTGGTGAACCCCAAGTGGGGCGTCGCCTTTGACGTTCCGTCGGACTGGGAGGTGCAGTCCCCGACTCTCGAGGTCGGCTTCGAGGACAAGAAGTCCGACGACCTCAAGCCGCTCATCGCGATGTCGGGAACGGCCGAGTACCGCTCGAAGTGGTGCTCGTCCGACGACGACAAGGACGGCAGGGTCGACGACACCCCGCTGGCCGTGACCGGTACCAAGGGGGCCGGCGGCGCCGCGAACACGGGCGAGGTGGCCGTCAACCAGGTGGCCTGGTGGGTCTACGGCGGCTACACGCAGCCCGACAAGAAGAGCCTCACCTTCGACAAGAAGGCCAAGGAGTTCAAGACGGACTCCGGCATCGTCGGCAGCTACGCGTGGGCCCGGTCGCACAACAGTCCCCAGAAGGGGAAGTCCAAGTGCGCGAGCGACGGCAAGGCCATCACGTTCGGCTTCAAGAACTCCCAGGGCGACTTCGTGGCCTGGAACCTCTACGGTGCGGCCGGCGTCCATGAGGAAGTGCCGGACAGCACCATGATCAAGATCATGCGTACCGTGCGCCTGCACGGCGACCCGACCGGGTCGTGACGAGCGCCCCCCGCTCCCGCACGAGGCAGCGGGGTACCTACTGAGGGAGACGGATGAAGCGTCAAGTCACCGCGATGCTCACGGCACTGGCCCTGGGAGGAGCCGTGTCACTGCTGGCAACGCCTTCGGCCATGGCCACCCCGGTCACGAAGTGCAAGGCGGCGAGCGCGCAGATGGTCACGAAGCACACCCTGAACCCGATCCGGGTCAACTACTACGCGAGCTCGCGGCTCATCACCAACCTCGGCCAAGGCTACAAGGTGCGCCTGACGCAGCAGTGCGTCAACAGCTACGGCAACCTCTGGTACTTCACCGACTCCCCCTACAGCCACGGCTGGATCTACTCGGGCGACCTGAGCGTCGGCTGAGACCACGCGCCGGCGGTCCGGTTGGCTTGCGGACGGACTCCGCGCGATAGTTCCGCGGTGACCGAACGCCTTGCCTCACCGGCGACCGCACCCGCCTGGGCCGGCCGCAACTACACCCTGCTGACCACCGCGGCCATCGTGACCGGCCTCGGTGCGAACGGCTCGCTCATCGCCGCCGCCTTCGCCGTCCTGGACACGGGCGGCGACGGCGGCGACGTGGGTCTGGTGGCCGCCTCCCGCACCGTGCCGCTGGTGGTGTTCCTGCTCATCGGCGGCGCGGTCGCGGACCGGCTGCCCCGGCACCGGGTGATGGTGGCCGCCAACATCCTCAACTTCCTCTCCCAGGCGGCCTTCGCGGTGCTCGTGCTCACCGGCGAGCCCCGGCTGTGGCAGATGATGCTGCTCACCGCGCTCGGCGGCACCGGGCAGGCGTTCTTCAGCCCGGCGGCCGAGGGCATGCTGATGTCCTCGGTGCAGGGGGCGCAGGCGGGCCGGGCGTTCGCCTTCTTCCGTATGGCCACCCAGGGCGCGGCGCTCGGCGGAGCGGCCCTGGGTGGTGCCCTGGTCGCCGCGGTCGGCCCCGGCTGGGTGCTCGCCTTCGACGCGGCGGCCTTCGCCGTCGCCGGTTCGCTGCGCGCGTTCCTCGACGTCGGGCACATACCGCCGCGCGCTCCGGGCGAGGGCATGCTGGCCGATCTCCGGGAGGGCTGGCGGGAGTTCACGGGCCGGCCCTGGCTGTGGGGCGTGGTCGTGCAGTTCTCCCTCGCCAACGCGGTGGTCGGCGCGGCCGACGCCGTCTACGGCCCGCTCGTCGCCCGCGACAGCCTGGGCGGCGCGGGACCCTGGGGCCTGGCGCTGGGCGCGTTCGGCGCGGGCACGGTGGCCGGCGCCCTGCTGATGACCCGCTGGAAACCCCGCCGCCTGCTCTTCGCCGGCACGCTGTGCGTCTTCCCGCTGGCCCTGCCCTCGGCCGCGCTGGCCGTACCGGTTCCGGTGGGCGTGCTGTACGCGGTGATGTTCGTCGCCGGTACGACGGTGGAGGTGTTCGGCGTGTCCTGGATGACCGCGCTGCACCAGGAGATACCCGAGGACAAGCTCTCCCGCGTCTCGGCCTACGACTGGTTCGGGTCGGTCTCCCTGATGCCCCTGGCCACCGCGCTCGCCGGCCCCGCCGAGTCGGCCTTCGGCCGGACCCAGGCGCTGTGGGGCTGCGCGGTCCTGGTCGTCGTCGTCACGGCGATGGTCCTGCTCATCCCCGACATCCGCACCCTGACCCGCCGCGGCGAGTCCGTCGCCGCCGGGTCGCCGGCCGTGCCGGCCGATGCCGAACGCCCCGTCGGGGGGCTCGGGTGACGGTTCGGCTTCCGTGCCGTCCCCGTCCTCGACAGCGACGCCGTGTGACGACGCGAGCCCTTTCGCGCTGCCCTTTCGCGCTCAGTCGACGCCCGTCGATTCCTCCCGTGCCGGTGCCTCACGGCCGATGGTCATGGACCAGCGCACGGTCGCGGGCGCCGCGACGGACGCCACTCCTTCACGGTCCGCCCCTTTCACCGCCAGCTGGTTGTGGATGGTGCTGACCTCATCGGCGGCACATTCCAGCGGGAAGGAGACGTGAACGGTCCGCAGCACGACCTCGAGCTTTCCGGCGCCCTGGCAGCGCACCTCGACGAAGAGCGCGTCGCCCTTGCGGCCCTCGCCGTAGGCCAGGGCCGCGTTCCCGGCGGTCACCTTCCGGCGGCCCGCGAGGGCTTCGCCGCCGGCCGGCTCCGGCGGTGTCAGCGACGAGGGCCGTGTGGCGCCGGGGGCGGCCGGGGCAGGGGCTGAGACCGGGGCCGTAGCCGGGGCGGAGGGCCTCGGGTGCCGCGTGGGCTCCTTGGCGTCCGCATGGCCTGCCGAGCACGCGGCGACGGCGGAGAGCATCGCCGCGCACACGATCCCTGTTCCCGCACGGGTCAGATGAGACATGTCGGTTCCCCCCCACACGCCGGCCGGCACGTCGGAGTCGCCCCTCGCGGGAGATCCCGGTCGTGTCGGACACCAGCTCGTTCGCCGTGACGGGATCGTGTCAGTGTCTCCGCGCGGACCGCGAGCCTGTGACGAATTCCCTGAGCAAGACCTGAGGTCCCCGGTGAACGTCACCGACTCCCGCCGGAGTTCGGAACCTCGCCAGGTCAGCCGATGCCGAACGCGCCGTCGGGGGGCTGGGGCGACGGGACCGCGTCCCGGTCGTCGACCGGGCGCGCACGGCCGGTGAACTCCCGCAGTGCCGGGCCGTGTTCGACCCGTGCGGGGAAGACGTCGGCGGCGGTGCGGCGGGCCAGGGCCGCCGTGTCGAGCGGGCGATGCGAGGCCACGAGCACCGCGTTGCCGAACCGCCGCCCGCGCAGCACCCCCGGCTCGGCGATCAGCGCCAGCTCCTCGAACACGGCGGCGAAGGTGGCCAGTTGGGAGCGCAGGAAGCCGAACGGCGCCGCGTCGGCGAGGTTGGCCAGGTAGACGCCGTCCGGGCGCAGCACCCGCTCGGCCTCGACCGCGTAGCCGAGCGAGGTGAGGTGGGCCGGGACACGGGAGCCGCCGAAGACGTCGGCGATCAGCACGTCGGCCGAGTCGCCCGGGGCCTCCTCCAGCCAGGCCCGGGCGTCACCGGCGTGCAGCGCGACGCCCGAGTCCGCCGGCAGCGGCATGTGCTCGACGACCAGCTCCAGCAGGGCCCGGTCGGCCTCCACGACGTCCTGCCGGGAGCCGGGCCGGGTCGCGGCGACGTAGCGGGGCAGCGTGAGAGCTCCCCCGCCCAGGTGCACCACGTCCAGCGGCCGGCCCGCCTCACCCACCGTGTCGAGCACGTACCCGAGCCGGCGCGCGTACTCGAACTCCAGGTACGCGGGGTCGTCCAGGTCGACGTACGACTGCGGTGCTCCGTCGACCGTGAGCAGCCAGGCCCTCTCACGGTCGACGTCGGGCATCAGCTTGGCGGTGCCGTGGTCGACGGTCCGGGTGACGGGTATGGCTTCACTCACGAACCCATTGTCGCCGGTGCTGGAAGGCACCGGGTACGAGGCCCGACCTCAGGGGCGCGGGGAACTGCGCGACCAGCCGCGAACCGGCCCGCAGCCCCCACGCACCTCAGCCCCCTACGGTCTCGGGACCCTCACCAGACGGACGTGACGGTCCCGGCCCCCACCGTCCGTCCACCCTCCCGGACGGCGAACCCGAGCCCGACTTCCAACGGCACCTCCCGCCCCAGCTCAACGGTCATCTCCACCGTCTCACCAGGCCGGGCGACCGCCGCCTCCCCCAGGTCGACGTCCCCGACCACGTCCGCCGTACGGATGTAGAACTGCGGCCGGTACCCGGTGGACACCGGCGTCGTACGGCCGCCCTCGCGCCCGGCGAGCACGTACACCCGCGCCGCGAACCGCCGGCTGGGCACCACGCTCCCCGGCGCCGCGACGACGTGCCCGCGCCGCACGGCGTCCCGCGGCACCCCGCGCAGCAGCACGGCCACGTTGTCCCCGGCCTGCGCCTCCTGCATCGGCTTGCCGAAGGTCTCCAGCCCGGTGACGACGCTCTCCAGGCCGGCTCCGAGCACCTCCACCCGGTCCCCCACGCGGAGGGTCCCGCGCTCCACGGCGCCGGTGACGACGGTCCCGCGCCCGGTGATGGTGAGCACGTTCTCCACCGGCAGCAGGAACGGCGCGTCCAGGTACCGCTCGGGCATGGGCACGTACGTGTCCACCGCGTCCAGCAGCGCCTCGACGGACGCCGTCCAGCGCGGGTCGCCCTCCAGCGCCTTCAGCCCGGAGACCCGTACGACGGGTACGGCGTCGCCCGGATACCCCTGCGAGGTGAGCAGGTCACGGACCTCCAGCTCGACCAGGTCGGTCAGCTCCTCGTCACCCGCGTCGGCCTTGTTGAGCGCCACCACGATGTGGTCGACGCCCACCTGCCGGGCGAGCAGCACGTGTTCGGCGGTCTGCGGCATGATCCCGTCGAGCGCGGAGACGACGAGGATCGCCCCGTCGAGCTGCGCGGCGCCGGTGACCATGTTCTTGACGTAGTCGGCGTGGCCCGGCATGTCGACGTGGGCGTAGTGCCGGGTGTCGGTCTCGTACTCGACGTGCGCGATGTTGATGGTGATGCCGCGGGCGGCCTCCTCCGGGGCGCGGTCGATGCGGTCGAACGACACGTACCGGGTGGTGCCGGCGCTGTCGCGCTCGGCCAGGACCTTGGTGATGGCAGCGGTCAGGGTGGTCTTGCCGTGGTCGACGTGGCCCATCGTGCCGATGTTCAGGTGCGGCTTGGTGCGCACGTATGCCGTCTTGGGCATGGCTGTACCTCGAAGTCTCTCCGGAACGTACGGAAAAGTGGGACCCCGAGGACTGGCCGACCCTCCCCCTGCGGGGTCCGCCGGACTTTCCGGAGAGGGTCAGCTTCGGGCGCCGTCGACAGCGGCCACGAGGATCGGCACGGCAGCCTTCGGCGCATCCGCGACGGCGGATGCTGCGAGGAGGAAGGCGTACCGGAACATGAGCCAGATCATCGCGGACCCGTCGTCCCACGTCGAATGGTTTTTCGCGGCGAACGTCCCGGAAAAGGGCGATGACCGTACGCCGATCACACACGTTCGTCGGTTAGTGTCACCGAATGCTCGATGCCACCACCCGCTCTGGGGGCACCGCCACGGCCTCTCCCCGGGCCGCCGCCACGGAGCTCGCCGTCCCCGCCCCCGTCCCGCCCCTGCCGCACCCGGGCCCCGCCGCCCGTTGCACGCGCGCGCTGCTGTCCCCGTACGCCCGGTTGTCGCTGCTGCTCGCGCTGCTCGCGGGCGCCGGAGCATGTGTGCTGCTGTTCGATCCGCAGCGGCTCCTGACCCACGGCTGGCCGCCGCAGCTCGGTGGCGCCGCGGCGGCCGTGGTGTTCGCCGCGGCGTACGGGCTGTGCACGGTGGCGTTCGTGCCGCGCCCCCTGCTCAACCTGGCGGCGGGCGCGCTGTTCGGCTCCCCGCTGGGGCTGACCACCGCGCTGGCCGGCACAGTGCTCGGTGCCGGGCTGGCCTTCGGACTGGGCCGGCTGCTCGGCCAGGACGCGCTGCGGCCGCTGCTGCGCGGCCGCTGGCTGAAGGCTGCCGACGGCCAGCTCAGCCGGCACGGCTTCCGCTCGATGCTGGCGGCGCGGCTCTTTCCCGGTGTGCCGTTCTGGGCGGCGAACTACTGTGCCGCCGTCTCCCGGATGCGCTGGCTGCCCTTCCTGCTGGCCACGGCGCTCGGCTCGGTCCCGAACACGGCCGCCTACGCGGTCGCCGGCGCCCGCGCCTCGGCGCCGACCTCCCCGGCCTTCCTGATCGCGATGGCCGCCATCACCCTCCCCGCTCTGGCGGGCACCGTGGTGGCCTGGCGCAAGCGCCACCACCTGCGCGGCCGCTGAACCGGCAGGGGCCGCACCGGTCCCGCACCGGCCTCACATCCCTTCCAGGACCATCGCGTTGGCGAGGCCGCCCGCCTCGCACATGGTCTGCAGGGCATAGCGGGCGCCGCGCTCGCGCATCGCGTGGACCAGGGTGGTGGTCAGGCGCGTGCCGCTGGCTCCCAGCGGGTGGCCGAGGGCGATGGCGCCGCCGTGCACGTTGACCTTGGCGAGGTCGGCGCCGGTCTCCTGCTGCCAGGCGAGGACCACGCTGGAGAACGCCTCGTTGACCTCGAACAGGTCGATGTCGGCGAGGCTCAGGGAGGCCCTGCGCAGCACCTTCTCGGTCGCCGGGACGACGCCGGTGAGCATGAGCAGCGGGTCGGAGCCGGTGACGGCGAAGCTGTGCAGGCGGGCGAGGGGGCGCAGGCCGAGCCGGGCCGCGGTCTCGCTGGAGGTGATCAGGACGGCGGAGGCGCCGTCGTTGACCGGGCTGGCGTTGCCCGCGGTGACGTTCCACTCGATCTGCGGGAAGCGCTCGGCGAAGCCGGGGTCGTAGTAGGCGGGCTTGAGGCCGGCGAGGATCTCCGGGGTGCTGCCGGGCCGTACGCACTCGTCGCGGGTGACGCCGTCCAGAGGCGCCACCTCGGCGTCGAACAGCCCGGCCTGCCACGCGGCGGCGGCCTTCTGGTGCGAGGAGATGGCGAACGCGTCCATCCGCTCGCGGGTGAGGGACCACTTGGCGGCGACGAGTTCGGCGCTGACGCCCTGCGGGACCAGGCCCTCGGGGTAGCGCTCGGCGACGCCCGGACCGAAGGGGTCCTTGCCGGCGGGGACGTTGGACCACATCGGCACCCGGCTCATGGACTCCACACCACAGGCGACGACGAGGTCGTACGCGCCGGAGATGACGCCCTGCGCGGCGAAGTGCACGGCCTGCTGGGAGGAGCCGCACTGACGGTCCACCGTGGTCGCCGGGACCGCCTCGGGGAATCCGGCCGCGAGGACCGCGTACCGGGTGGTGTTCATGGCCTGCTCGCCGACCTGGTCGACGGTGCCGCCGATGACGTCGTCGATGAGCGCCGGGTCGACACCGGAGCGCTCGACCAGGGTGCGCAGGGTGTGCGCGAGGAGTTGCACGGGGTGGACGTGGGCGAGCGAACCGTTCGGCTTGCCCTTGCCGATGGGGGTGCGTACAGCTTCGACGATGACTGCGTCTCGCATGGTGCGGGCCTCCCGCGGCTACCGGTGAGTAGGACATCCGAACTCACCATAACTCCGTAGGTTGGAAAATCAAACCCTCCCGTAGACTGGCACCCATGGCCGCCCCGAAAGACCCGCGCCCCTGCTCCATCGCCGACGCCCTCGCGCTCGTGGGCGAGAAGTACTCCCTGCTCGTCCTGCGGGAGGTGTGCCTGGGCAACGGCCGCTTCGACCGGCTGGTGCGCAACATCGGCGCCCCGCGCGACATCCTGGCCACCCGGCTGCGCCGGCTCGTCGACGCCGGGATCCTCACCAAGCACGCCTACAGCGAGCGCCCGCAGCGCTTCGAGTACCGGCCCACGCAGGCGGGCCTGGAGCTGGAGCCGGTCCTGATGACGCTCATGGAGTGGGGCGACCGCCATCTGCGGACGGGCGACCGCCCCATGGTGATCGAGCACAGCTGCGGAAACGAACTGGTCCCGCAGGTCACCTGCCGCGCCTGCGGCGACGAGGTACGGCACGCGGACCTGACGGCCCACCCACAGGTCACCGGCTGGACGGTCACCGGCCCGGCGGCGTGAGGGACGCGACGGCAGGGGGGTGCGACGGGGCGGAGGCGTGACCGGGCAGCCGACGCGGGAGGTGCGACGGGGCGGACGCGTGACCGGACAGCGGACGCGGAGGCGTGACCGGACGGACACCTGACCCGGAAGCCGACGCAGAGGCACGACCGACGGACACCTGACCCGGAAGCCGACGCGGAGACGCGACCGACGGACGCGTGACGCGTGCCCCGGCGGCAACCCGCGACCGCCGCGAGACGCCGCGTGGAACTGCAGCCCCCGGAAGGCCCGTTGACGGCGGCGGGAATCCCGAGCCGCGCCCGCGCGCCCGTCTCCACGCGGGCGCCTCCCGCACAACCCCTGTGAGTTTCCTGTGGACCGCGCCCGCTACGCTGCCCCTGGTCACATGATCACCCCACCTCCTCTCAGCACTTGGACCTCACACCTCCATGTCTTGGCTCGAATCCCTCGTCCTCGGACTCGTCCAGGGGCTGACCGAGTTCCTGCCCGTGTCCTCCAGCGCGCACCTGCGGCTCACCGCGGCCTTCTCCGGCTGGGAGGACCCCGGGGCGGCCTTCACGGCGATCACCCAGATCGGCACGGAGTCGGCTGTGCTGATCTACTTCCGCAAGGACATCGGGCGGATCGTCTCGGCGTGGTTCCGGTCCCTCTTCGACAAGGCGGTACGCCGTGACCACGACGCCCAGATGGGCTGGCTGGTCATCGTCGGATCGATCCCGATCGGCGTGCTCGGTGTGACGCTCAAGGACCAGATCGAGGGGCCGTTCCGTGATCTGCGGGTCACGGCCACGATGCTCATCGTCGTCGGCGTGGTGATCGGCATCGCCGACCGCATGGCGGCCCGCGACGAGACGGGCCGCCGGCACCGCAGCCCCAAGCAGCGCAAGACACTGGCGGACCTGAGCGTCAAGGACGGGCTGGTCTTCGGCCTCTGCCAGGCCTGCGCCCTCGTCCCCGGCGTCTCCCGCTCGGGCGCCACCATCAGCGGCGGCCTCTTCATGGGCTACAAGCGTGAGGACGCGGCCCGCTACTCCTTCCTGCTCGCCATCCCCGCGGTGCTCGCCTCCGGCGTGTTCGAGGTGAAGGACTCGGTGGACGGCGACACGCCCGTGGCCTGGGGGCCGACCCTGTTCGCCACGGTCATCGCGTTCGCCTCCGGGTACGCCGTCATCACCTGGTTCATGAAGTGGATCTCCAACAAGAGCTTCATGCCGTTCGTCTGGTACCGCGTCGCCCTCGGCATCGTCATCATCGCCCTGGTCGGCGCGGGTGTGTTGAGCCCGCACGCCGCGGAGTCGGCGAGCTGACGCTCCCGGCCACCGGCCGGGGTTCCCGCCCCCCTACGGCCCCGGCGGTCGGTGGCCGGTGGCCGGTGGCCGGTGGCCGGTGGCCGACGAGGATCCCACCACGTGGCCCTGGCACAGCGATTCATCACCGTCCACGACGGCATCACCGACCCGCCCCGGCTCCTGGTTCGCCCCGCGGTTTCGGCCATCTCCCGCAGCCTGGACGAGGTCGACCTCGACACCGCCCTCGCCGGCCTCCCGACGACGCCCGCCGAAGCGGCCGCCGCCTGCGGGTTCCGTGGTTTCTCCGGTGACCTGCGGAATACCTGCCCCGGCACTTCGCCCTCCCGCGGGCTTTCTTCCGCACCGCCGCCCACCAGGGCATATGCGTGCCGGTCCGGGGCGGCCGAGCGTCACCCTCGCCTCCGGCCGGCCCGACCGGTGACCAGCTCCCGCCTTCTGCGTAGCCGAGCGGTAGCGCAGTGTCAGTGCCTGCCCCTACGCTTGCCCGCATGTCCCCCGATTCGATGCCCCCTGGTTACGCGCGGTCTGCCGCCGAAGTCAACGAGCAGATCCGGGCGTTGTGGCTGCGGACGAGCGGCTACCTGTCGGCCGGAGAGCGCGCGGAGTACGAGCTGCTGGTGGTCGAGTGGGCGGCGGCCATCCGAGGGGAGATCATCGAGGCGGCCTGAGCCCGCAAGCGGTGACCGGCAGGCGGACGCCCGGCCCACGAGCCCCGACGTCCCCGGCCGGCACCCATCCGGCGACGACCGGCAACGATGGGCACCCACCCGGCAACTGCCGGCGGTCACCAGGCAGGCCACCCCGGTCAGCGGCCGCCCGCCACCCGCAGCACCGTCCCCGTCGTGTACGAGGCCTCCGGCGACAACAGCCAGGAGACGGCCGCGGCGATCTCCTCGGCCCGGCCGGGACGCCGCAGAGGGATGGCGGAGGCCAGGCGGTGCGCGCGTTCCGGGTCGCCGCCCGTCGCGTGGATCTCGGTGTCAATGACCCCGGGAGCGATCGCGTTCACCCGGACGCCGTCGGGGCCGAGTTCCTTGGCGAGACCCAGGGTCAGGGCGTCGACGGCCGCCTTGGTCGCCGCGTAGTGGACGTACTCGCCCGGACTGCCGAGGGTGGCCGCGGCGGAGGAGACGTTCACGATCGCCCCGCCGCCGCGGGCCGTCATCAGTTGCGCGGCACGGCGTGAACACAGCAGCGTGCCCAGCAGGTTGACGTCCACGACCCGGCGCAGGACGTCGGTCCCGGTGTCGGTCAGCCGTCCGAGCCGCCCCGTGACCCCGGCGTTGTTCACCAGCCCCGTGACCGGGCCCAGTTGTTCTTCCGCGACCTCGAACAGCCGCTCCACGTCGGCCTCCACGGAGGTGTCGGCGCGCACGGCGACACACCGCGCGCCCGCCTCGCGCACCTCCCGCGCGACGCCCTCCGCCGCCTCCGTGTCCCGGACGTACCCGAGGACCAGGTCATGCCCGTCCGCCGCGAGCCGTCGGCAGGTCGCGGCGCCGATTCCCCGGCTGCCGCCCGTGACGACGGTGATGGCACGGCTCATCCTGTCCCCTCCAAAGCTCCGACGCTCCCAGGCCCCGGCAGCCTACGCCCGGCTCCGGTGACCGGTCGGGCGGGTCCACAGGGAGAGATCACTGCTCGTCGCGACGGCGATGGTTCGCCCCGAGGGAGAGAAACCGACCGCTCGCAGTTCGGAGTAGTGGGAGTGGAAGATGTGCCACCAACGCTCTCCGTGGGGACCGGAGTGGGGCAACCCACCGTCGCCGGACAGCAACACACGTTCGTTGGGCCACGCCGGGGTGACGACCTCCAGGGTCCAGCCGTCCTCGGTGGTGGTGTGCAGCCCTCCGCCGAAGAGCCCGGCGATGTGCACCCTGCTGCCGGCGACCGGGCCCAGCCCGGGGCATGTCAGATCGTCGGCAGCGTCGGGAGTGCTTTCCTCCGGGTCGGGATCGCGGTCCCGGGCGATCTTCTCCCCCGTGACGGCGTCGAAGAGACCATGACCGTCGCGCGAGACGACCATCACCAGGTCGTGGCCGCTGCCAGGGTGCGTCGCGAAGCCGATACCGAGAAGTCCGCCGACCGGGACGCGGCGCTCGGAAACAGGCTGCCAGGGCTCCGGCGCGGGTGTCACAGGGGCGGCGAGAAGCCGGTCCCGCAGAGCCTTTTGGTACGCGGAGAGCTTCGTTTCACAGCCTGGCTGCTCGGTCTGAGGCACTTTCCTGGTCCTGTTCGTCATCGCCGCATGATCCACGCACGGGCCTGTGGCCGCTTGCCGGTGCTCCATGCCCGCCTGCCGGTGGATCATCCGGTGAACTCCCGCGTTCGCCCGTGCCACCGGCGACGCTCCCGCCCCGGACGCGCACGAAGACCCCGCCGCTCACAGCAGGCTCTCGTCCCAGACCACCCAGCCCTCGCCCAGCTCACGGCGGAGCTCCTCCAGGGCCGCGTGCGCCTGCTCCTTGAAGAGCCGTAGCTCCTCGTCGGACCACGGCGACGGATTCGGCGGGTAGTCCCAGTCGATCGAACCCTGATACCACTCGGACAGCCTGGCCAGCTCGGCCATGACCGCCGGGCTTATCGGCAGCCGCTCCAGCACGCAGGGATGGCCGTACGGACTGCCCATGTCCTGCGGCCACAACGGAGTGTCCACTCCGGCCTCGAAGAAGAATCGCAGGTAGTGGGTCACACGGCATCCTCTCAGGCGTTCACCGGATCCGGTGCGGGCAGGGGCCGGGAACGCACCCGGACGACCCGGACCGTCCGGGTGCGGACGCGGTACTCCGGCTCCGGTGCGGCGAATTGATCGTTCACGGGGACCAGGTTCGGGGCCTGCGGCGCCCCGCGCCATCGAATATCGCGGCGCGCCTCTTGGCTCCGGGCTCCCGGTGCCCAACACTGTGCCGATGACGCAGCGTGTGGTGCTCGCGACCGTAATGGACCGACTGGCAGTGGACGAGCTGGTCACCGCGTACGCGGTGACCGCGGACGACGGTGACTGGACGGCGTTCCGGGGGTTGTTCACGGCGGACGGGCGGGCCGACTACCGTTCCGCCGGAGGTATCGAGGGCGACGCGGACCGGGTGACCGCGTGGCTCTCCGGGAGCCTGGCGCCGTTCGTGATGCGCCAGCACCTCATCGTCAACCGCCAACTGCGGTTCGGCGTACTGGACCACGACACCGGGGACACCGCCCGGGTGCGGGCCGACTACCTCAGCCCCCGGCGCCTGTCCGGCCCGGACGGTCCGGGCGCGCCCGACCTGGAGTGCGGCGGCCGGTACGACTTCGGGCTGCTGCGCACGACGGACGGCTGGCGCCTGAACGAGGTGATCGTGCACGAGAGCTGGCGCCGCGGAGCGGAGTCCGACCCGGCCTAGGGGCGCGTCCACGATGAACCCGCCCCCTGTCGGAGATCGTCCGCGGCGCGCACACTGGAGGCAGGCTGGGTAGGGAGCCCGTATGAGGACGATCAACCGCTGGCTGACCTCTCCCTGGCGGCGCTCGTGCGCCGCCGCCCTCGCGGGTGCGCTGCCCGTCCTCGCGTTCCCGGCGCCCTCGCTGTGGTGGTTCGCCTACGTCGCCCTGGTCCCGTGGCTCCTGCTGGCGCGCTCGGCGCCGACCGGACGGCGGGCGGCGTACGACGGCTGGTGCGGCGGTTTCGGGTTCATGCTGGCGGTACACCACTGGCTGCTGCCGAGCCTGCACGTGTTCATCTTCCTGATAGCGGCGCTGCTGAGCCTGCTGTGGGCGCCATGGGGGTGGCTGGCCCGCCGGTACCTGGGCGGGAGACCCTCACCGGGGCGGGGCGCGGCCGCGCTGCTGGTGCTGCCGTCGGCGTGGCTCGCGGTGGAACTGGTCCGCTCCTGGCAGGGGCTGGGCGGCCCCTGGGGCATGCTGGGCGCCAGTCAGTGGCAGGTGGGCCCGGCGCTGCGGCTGGCCTCGGTGGGCGGGGTGTGGCTGCTGAGCTTCCTGGTGGTCGCCGTGAACGTGGCGGTGACGGTGCTGGTGTCGGTGCGCGAGGCGCGGGTGCCGGCGGTGGCGTCGCTGGTGGCCACGGCCGCCGCGACCTCGGCGACGTGGCTGTGGGCACCTCGTCCGCACGTCGACGGCGGGGTCCGGATCGCCGTCGTACAGCCGGGCGTCGTGGACGGGCCGCACAGCGCGGCGAGACGCTTCGACCTGGAGGAGCGGCTGACCCGGCGACTGGCCGGGCGGCACATCGACCTGGTCGTGTGGGGCGAGTCCAGTGTCGGCCACGACCTGGCGGACCGGCCGGACCTGTCCCGGCGGCTCGCCGCGCTGTCCCGGGACACGGGCGCCGACCTCCTGGTCAACGTGGACGCCCGCCGCTCCGACCGCCCCGGCATCTACAAGAGTTCGGTCCTCGTGGGGCCCGGCGGGCCGACGGGCGACCGGTACGACAAGATGCGGCTGGTCCCGTTCGGCGAGTACGTTCCGGCGCGTTCCCTGCTCGGCTGGGCCACCTCGGTCGGCAAGGCGGCCGGCGAGGACCGGCGGCGCGGCGGCGAGCAGGTCGTGATGAACGTCGGGCACGGGCTGCGGATCGGCCCGCTGGTGTGCTTCGAGACCGCGTTCCCGGACATGAGCCGCCACCTCGCCGAGGACGGCGCGGACGTGCTGCTGGGCCAGTCCGCCACCTCGAGCTTCCAGGACAGCTGGGCCCCGGAGCAGCACGCGTCGCTCGCCGCGCTGCGCGCCGCCGAGACCGGCCGCCCGATGGTGCACGCCACGCTGACCGGGGTCTCCGCCGTCTACGGCCCCGGCGGGCAGCGTCTCGGCCCGTGGCTCGGCACCGACGAGAGTGCCGTCCACGTGTACGACGTCCCGCTCGCGCACGGGGTCACCCCGTACGTCCGCCACGGCGACTGGCCTGCGGACGGCGCGGTGCTGGTGCTCGCCGCGCTGTGTGCGACGGAGGGTGTGCGGGCGCTCAGGCTGCGCCGGAGCGGTCGAGAACCTCTCGCACCACCCGCTCGCAGAGTTCGTGAGTCGCCAGTGCGTCCCTGGCGCTGAGCACCTGGCCCGCGCGGACGGTGTCGAGGAAGGCGAGGACCGCCTGTTCGATGCCGCGCTGGCGGGACACCGGCACCCAGTCGCCGCGCCGGCGGACCGTCGGCTGTCCCTTGTGGTCGATGACCTCGGCGAGGTTGATCACCTGCCGCTTGGTGTCCTGCCCGGAGACCTCGAGGATCTCCTCGGCCGAGCCGCTGAGCCGGTTCATCACGCCGAGCGCGGTGAAGCCGTCACCGGCGAGCTGGAGCACGACGTGGTGGAGCAGGCCGCCCTCCGTGCGGGCGCGCACGCTGACGTCGTCGACGGGTCCGGGCACCAGGAAGCGCAGGGTGTCGACGACGTGGATGAAGTCGTCCAGGATCATGGAGCGCGGTTCCTCGGGCAGCCCGATCCGGTTCTTCTGCAGGAGGATCAGGTCGCGGGCGTGCTCCTGGCACTGGGCGTACCCGGGGGCGTAACGGCGGTTGAAGCCGACGAAGAGCGAGACGTCCCGCTGCTCGGCGAGGGCCACCAGCCGCTCGGAATCGGCGAGTTCGTAGGCGAGCGGCTTGTCCACGTAGGTGGGCACGCCCGCCTCCAGGAGCCGGGTGACGATCTCGGGGTGGACGGCGGTGGGCGCGTGCACGAAGGCCGCGTCGAGGCCGGCGTCCAGCAGGGAGTCCAACGTGGTGTGGCGCTGCGGGCCGGGCACGCGCAGCGTGTCCGCGACGCGCTCGAGAGTGGCGGGGGTACGGGTCTGGAGGTGCAGCTCGATCCCCGGCTGGGTGCCGAGCACCGGGAGGTAGGCCTTCTGCGCGATGTCCCCGAGTCCGATACAGCCGACCTTCACGTGCTCTCTCCTGCCGCTCTCCCACCGGGTTCTCCCGCCGGTTCCTCCCTCGCAGGATACGGGGGCCGCCGGTCGGCGATGCCGTCGAAGCCGCGCAGGAGGAGCGCGGGACCGGCCTTGGACGGCGGGTTCCTCCGGTGCCGCGGCGCCGAGTTGGGGGGAGATCCGCGAGGGGCTAGGTCCTGTCGTCAAACTCCCGTCGTCCGCCCGGAGGGCGGGCCTCGCGGCGTCAGGTGCGTTCTCTCGGCGTGCTGGGCCCTGGCCCGCGTACTGGATGTACGTGGGCCAGGGCCCGGTGCGGCGAGAGGACGTGCATGGCGTCGCGAGGCAGGCAGGAGTTTGACGACAGGGCCTAGCTTGATCTTTAACCTGTGCGGCGTGGTCGTGGGGTGGTTAACTTCTTCGTTTGCCGTTTCGCTGGCTGTGTTTTGCGGGGTGTGTGCACGTCGTGGCGGGGTGTGGGCCGGGTGTTCTTTCGGCCCGGTGGTCGTCCGGGACCGGGTCGGGAGGATTTCGGTGCTTGGGCTGGGCAGGCGGCTTGTGGGCGGATGTGCCGGAAGTCGCGGCGGACGCGGGCGGGTGTGAGTCGGTCTGGAGAACTGGGTTTCTCCCAGGGACGACGCAGGTCGGCTGCGAGCGGGCGAGCGAGACGGAGTTGCGCGTAGGCGGCGAGGATCAACCAGGTCCATCGGTCCGCCGCCTCGGGGGTGCGGATCTTCGGACAGGTCCAGCCGAGAGTCTGCTTGAACAGGCGGAACGTGTGCTCGATATCGAATCGCCGCAGGTAGGTCTGCCAGAGACGGTCGGTGTCCGCCGGGGTGGCGTCGGTGCCTGACCACCAGAGCCAGACCGGCTTGGGAGTTGCGCCGCTGGGCAGTTGGTCGATGTCCAGGCGGATCACGCTGCCCTCGACGATGGGGAGCGTGCCGTCGGCTGCGGCCCAGGAGGAACGGTGAGTCAGCTTGGGGTGCAGTCGGTCCCAGGAGCGGGCGGTGGCCTGGCCGTAGAGGCGTGTGTCGGTGACGGTTTTGGTGTCCGGGGTGCCCCAGGTGTCGGGCTGGCCGAAGACGAACTCGCTGCCGTGTCGGGGCGGGCGGCCCAGGATGTGAGGCTGGCGCTGCGGGACGGCCCGGCGCAGAACCCGGTCCGAGCGCATCCGGGCCAGCACCTGGACCGGCAGGTCTCTCAGCAGGAAGGCCAGGCGGGGCGCGTCGTATCCGGCGTCCGCGACGATGAGGATGTCCGGCGAGCCCGCGTGCCACTGCCCGGCTGTGATCAGTCGCTGGACCAGGTCACGCAGTTGTCGGGCGGTGACGGTGGCGGTGTCGTCGCCGGGTGCCAGTCGCAACGCGTCCAGGGGTGCAGTCCATGAGCTGCGGCCGGGCTCGAGCGCGCAGATGATCGAGTACGGCCAGCCGGGGATCGGGATGTGCTGGTCCTTGCCCCGGCCATAGGTGTGACACAGGATCCGCTGCGGTGAGGTGTGGGCATCGGGCCGCAGCCAGCAGGTGACATCGACAGCCAGGACGAGCCGGCCGTCGGCAGCACGCGGCAGCGGCACCGCGGCCAGCGCCTGCCGCAGCCGGTCGGCATCGATGCCTCCCCGGGAAACTGCTGCATAGAGCCCTCCGTGTCCGCGGCGGTGTTCGCCCACCAGTGACAGCTCGGCCAGCGACCTCACCGGTCCGTCACCGCACAGAACAGCGTCGGCCAGCTCGAACAGCGCATCCGAACGAGCGGTCAGGCAGGAGTAGAACTCGCCCCGGAAGCATGACAGTTGCGTCAGCGGTTCTTGTCGGGCACCACGATGCAGCAGACTCATCTTCACGGCCTTCGTGCTGGACGTGTGTGTTCCTTGGTCGGAGCACATGTTCAGACGAAGGCCGCTTTGACGTACGGCGATTACCGGACCGAGTGATCAAGTTCGACGCGCCATTCGACGCGGCACGTTAAAGATCAAGCTAGGGGAGTTGCTCGCGGAGACTTCCGGGCGACCCAAAACTCCTGGCCACTGCACGGGACTTGAAGCATGATGCGGGCATGACGATCACACGGGAAGAACCCGCCACCGACGCCGGGGAACGCGCCATGCTGGAAGGCTGGCTCGACTACCACCGCCAGACCCTGATCACGAAGTGCGAGGGGCTGACCGACCCGCAGCTGCGCACCGCCTCGGTGGAGCCGTCCGGACTGACGCTCCTGGGCCTGGTCCGGCATCTGACCGAGGTGGAGCGCTACTGGTTCCACGAGGTGCTGCTCGGCGAGGACCAGGGGCTGCTGTACTCGTCGGAGGAGGACCCGGACGGCGACTTCCGCGTCACCGAGTCCGACACCTGGCAGGAGACGTACGCCACCTGGCAGACCGAGGTGGCCGCGGCCCGGCGCGACGCCGCGGCCTTCGCGCTCGACGACTTCTCCAAGGGCCTCAGCAGGCGTACGGGCCGGCCGTTCAACCTCCGCTGGATCTACACCCACATGATCGAGGAGTACGCCCGGCACAACGGCCACGCCGACCTCGTCCGCGAGCGGATCGACGGCAGCACCGGCGACTGAGCGTCACCCTCGGTACCGCGGGTCACTCCCTGCGGGGCAGGAGATCACCCGTGCGGGGGCATCGGGCTCCCGTCCGCGGTGCCAAGACGGGGACCGAACCAGCAGAGTTGCGCGGGTGCATCGAAGGACGACCACCGCAGCGCTCCTGCTCACCGTCGCCGTCTCGGCCCTCTCCGGCTGCGTGACGGTCCAGCGGCAGGCGGCACCCGGCCCCCCGCCGGACACCGCGCCCTCACAGCCGGCGGCGCCCAGGACGGACGGCAGCGCCGAGCCCCGGGTCGTCCAGGCGCCGGCCCGGGAGGCACTGGAGATGGTCGGGCCGTCCCGCCACCCTCACCGACCCGGGCCCGGGGCCTCGCACCGTCCGCCGGCCCCTCCGGCCCCGCACCCTCCCCCGGCGCCGCCCGCCGCCCCACGCACCGCGCCGCGCCCGGACCGCCCCGACCACCCCCGGCACGCGCGCACCGGCGTCCCGGACGTCACCCGGGCGGTCCCGAAGGCGCCGGACGTGTGCGCCCTCGGCAAGCGGTACGGCGGCTGGCACAAGGACAGCCCCGAGGCGGTGATCTGCGGTCGGGCGTACGGCCGTTGACCGGCACGCGGCACCGCCCCGGAGGCCGGCACCCCGCCCGCACGCAGCCCGGCACCCCGGCACCCCGCCCGTACGGCTGCCCGGCTGCCCGGCTGCCCGGCTGCCCGGCTGCCCGGCTGCCCGGCTGCCGCAAGGCTCGGTGCCGCGGCCGTATCGGCGCCACCCGCCGCCGCGGAGTTCCGTGGCGTTCGAGCCGGCCGGCCTCAAAGGCCCCTGCGAGGCACTGCCGCGACCCGCACCACACACCGCGCACCGCATACCGTGTTCGCCCGGTGCCGCGCCCGCCCCGTACCGCGCGTGTCCGGCCGCGGCCCGCCGTACGACTCAGCTCGTGGGCCGCTGTCGAGGCGGTCCCCACCCCTCCCCGCCGGCGGGCCCGTCGTCGCCCAGGCGCAGTTCCAGACGGCTGATGGCCGCGCGGACCCCGGCGCCGTAGCCGTCGTCGGCGAGGGTGCCGGAGGCGCGGCGGGCCAGGGTGAGGTGGGTGCGGGCGGCCTCGGAGCGGCCGAGCTTCAGATAGTCGGCGGCGAGGTTGAGGTACAGGGAGGGATAGAAGCCGCGCACCGACGACGGGTCGGCTCCGGGGCGGCCGTCGGTCAGTTCCCCCGCCGCCGCCAACGCCCGCAGGTCCCAGGCCAGTTCGTCGGCCGGATCGTCCTGGGTGTCGGCGAGATAGTGCGCCAGTGTGCAGCGGTGCAACGGATCTCCGGCCGCACCCGTCTCGACCCAGAGTTCCAGGAGACGGCGCCTGGCCTCCTCGCGGTCGCCTCCGTGGTGCAGCATCACGACCTGCCCGATCCGCGTCAGCACGGCGTCCGGGGCCGCCGCCTGCTCCTGTCGCTCCGCCACCGCGTCCTCCGGACCGTCGCCGGCCGTGTCGACGGCCGTCACTCGGCAGCCGTGCCGGCAGCCGTCTCCTCGGCCGTCTCGCCGGCCCTCTGCACCGACGCTAACCGCAGGCGCCGGCAATCCCGGGCAGGCGGCCCCGTAACGACCCGGCGCCGCGCCCGGTCGGCGGGCGGGGGCGCGCACCGGATCCGGCCCGGGGCCGCGCCCCGTCGCCGGTCAGCCGAGGTCCGGGATCCGCCAGTCGATCGGCTCGTGGCCCTGCCCGGCGACGGCCTCGTTGATCTGCGTGAAGGGGCGGGAGCCGAAGAACTTCTTCGCGGACAGCGGGGAGGGGTGTGCGCCCTTGACCACGACGTGCCGGCTCTCGTCGATCAGCGGGAGCTTCTTCTGCGCGTAGTTGCCCCACAGCACGAAGACGGCCGGGTCGGGCCGGGACGCCACCGCGCGGATCACCGCGTCCGTGAACTTCTCCCAGCCCTTGCCCTTGTGCGAGTTGGCCTCGCCGGCCCGGACGGTGAGCACCGCGTTGAGCAGCAGCACGCCCTGCTCGGCCCACGGCATCAGGTAGCCGTTGTCCGGGATCGGCAGGTCCAGCTCCGCGTGCATCTCCTTGTAGATGTTCCGCAGGGAGGGCGGCGTCCTCACTCCGGGACGGACCGAGAAGCACAGCCCGTGGCCCTGGCCCTCGCCGTGGTAGGGGTCCTGGCCGAGGACAAGGACCTTGACCCGCTCGTACGGCGTCGCCTCCAGCGCGGCGAAGACCTGATCGCGCGGCGGATAGACGGGACCCTTCGCCCGCTCCTCCTCGACGAACTCGGTCAGCTCCTTGAAGTAGGGCTGGTCCAGCTCGTCGCCCAGAGCCCCGCGCCAGGACTCGGGCAGCATGGCGATGTCGGTCACGTCAACGTCCTCACGATGTGCGGTCACTTCCCGTTCCTCAGAACCTACAGGCGACCACTGACAATCGGGCAAGCGAGGACGCTCACCAGCTGGTCTTGCGGTGCAGCTCCCACATCATCATGATCGTCGACGGGTCCAGGGACCGCTCGCCGCCGGCGATGTCGTCGCTGGCGGCGAGGAACTGCCGGCCCTGCCACAGCGGGACGAGGCGGGTGTCGTTCACGATGATCTGCTGGGCCGCCCCCAGGTCCTTCACCACCTTGCCGCGGTCGGTCTCGGTGCGTGAATGGGGCAGCAGGACCGTGGTGATCGTCTTGGCCGGGTACGGCGTACCGAGCGCGTTCTTCTCGCCGACGAAGGGCGCGATGAAGTTGTCCGCGTCGGGGAAGTCGGGGAACCAGCCGCGGCCGAACACCGGGTACTCGCCCTTCTGGTAGCCGACCACGTAGGTCTTCCAGGGGCGGCTGCGGAGAGTGATCGTGAACAGGCCGGAGTTCTCCAGCTGCCGCTTCAGCTCCTGGAACATCACGGCCGTCTCGGAGCCGTAGCGGTCGGTGGTGTACCAGAAGGTGAGCGGGACGCGCTGGTGGATGCCCGCTCCGTCGAGGATCTTGCGCGCCTTGGCCACGCTCGGGTCGCCGAAGTCGTCGAAGTAGGAGGTGGTGTGGCCGGTCAGGCCCTTGGGGACCATGGAGTACAGCGGGTCCACGGTGTCCTTGTAGACCTTGTGCGCGATCGCGCCGCGGTCCACGATCTGGGCGACGGCCTTGCGCACCGCGGGCTGCTTGGCCCAGGAGTCCTTGGGGTTGAACACCAGGTAGCTGATGTCCGTGCCGGCGCCGTCGACCAGCTGCAGGTCGGAGCCGCCCTGCTTCTGCAGGTCGATGATGTCGTCGGCGGTGAGTCCCCGGTAGGTGACGTCGATCTGCTTGTCGCGCAGCGCCTTGACCATGGTGGCGGAGTCCTGGAAGTACCGGATGGTCACTTCGTTGTTCTGCCGGTCGGCGAAGCCGCGGTAGTGGTCGTTACGGACCAGGACGGCTTCCTTGCCCTCCTCGTAGGACTCCAGACGGTACGGCCCGGAGCCGTTGACCTGGCTGTCCTTGCGCAGTGAGCGGGAGGGGTAGTCGCTGGGGTCGACGATCGACATGGCCGGGGTGGCCAGCACGAACGGGAAGGTGGCGTCGGCCTTGTTGAGGTGGAAGACCACCTCACGGTCACCGACGGCTTCCACGCTCTCCAGGCTGCCGAGGAGTCCGGCGGGGCCGCTGGGGGCGTTGATGCTGCGGATGCGGTCTATGGAGTGCTGGACGGCCTTCGCGTTCAGCGGGTCGCCGTCGGCGAACTCCATGCCGTCGCGCAGCCTGCAGCTGTAGGTGCGGTTGCCGCTGTCGGTGAAGGCGCAGCTCTCGGCGGCGTCCGGCTGGGGCGTGGTGGCACCGTTCGGGTAGGCGAGGAGCGTCTGGTAGATGTTGCGGAACATCTCCCACGAACCGTCCCAGGCGCCTGCCGGGTCCAGCGTGCTGGGGGAACTCGTCGTCCCGACGACGATCGGTCCCTGGCTGTTCGGGTCGCTGGACAAAAGCCCGCAGCCGGTCGCCAGGGACAGGGACGCGATCGCCGCGACCCTCCGCAGGAATCGGTTCCGGTTGAACACGCGCACGCTCCTCGATCTGCCATACCAAGGGTCGGGTCGGCAGACCATACCGCAGCGCAGGGCCCCTTGAACCTCCCCTGAAACAGGGCTTGTTGATCAAACGGACGATGACGACGTTGTCATTGCGGCACCCGGACCGCAGTACGCGTTTCGGGCGCCGTTCCGCTGGGGAACGGCGCCCGGACGAGACGACCTGCGCGAAGGGACCGGGGTATCGGTCAGGCCACCCCGGCGTTGAGGAAGATGCCGCCGTCCACGACGAGCGTCTGACCGGTGACCCAGTCGGACTGCGTGGAGGTGAGGAACGCGGCCGCGCCGCCGATGTCGGAGGGCACGCCGAGCCGGCCGAGCGGGTAGGCGGCGGCCGCCTCCGCCTCACGGCCCTCGTACAGGGCCGCCGCGAACTTGGTCTTCACGACGGCCGGGGCGATCGCGTTGACCCGCACCTTGGGCGCGAACTCGTGCGCCAGCTGCTGGGTCAGGTTGATCATCGCGGCCTTGCTGACGCCGTAGGCGCCGATGAACGGCGAGGGCGCGAGGCCCGCGACCGAGGCGATGTTGACGATCGCGCCGCCGTTGTCCTTCTGCCAGGCGTGCCAGGTCTTCTGGGCGAAGCCGAGCGCCGAGACCACGTTGGTCTCGAACACCTTGCGGGCGACGTCCAGGTCGAGGTCGGCGATCGGGCCGAAGACCGGGTTGGTGCCCGCGTTGTTGACCAGGAAGTCGACGCGGCCGAAGGCCTCCATGGCGCGGCCGACGGCCTCGGCCTGGTGGTCGAGGTCGTGGGCCTTGCCGGCGACGCCGATGACGCGCTCGGCGCCGAGCCGCTCGACGGCCTCCTTCAGGGCGTCCTCGCCCCGGCCGGTGATGACCACGCGGTCACCGCGGGCGACGAACGCCTCGGCGACGCCGTAGCCGATGCCGCGGCTCGCGCCGGTGACGAGCGCGACCTTGCCGGAAAGCTCCGGGAGTTCAGTCATGTCCGTGTACTCCGATGTTCCCGAGTTCCCGAGTTGCCTAGTTCAGCGGTCCGCCGGCCACGTACAGCACCTGGCCGGAGACGAAGCCCGCCGCCTCGCCGGTGAAGAACGCGATGGCGTTGGCGATGTCCTCGGGCTCGCCGACACGCTGCACCGGGATCTGGGTGGCGGCGGCCTTCTTGAAGTCCTCGAAGCCCATGCCGACGCGGTCGGCGGTGGCCTTGGTCATCTCGGTGGCGATGAAGCCGGGAGCGACGGCGTTGGCGGTGATGCCGAACTTGCCCAGCTCGATGGCGAGGGTCTTGGTGAAGCCCTGCAGACCCGCCTTGGCGGCCGAGTAGTTGGCCTGGCCGCGGTTGCCGAGCGCCGAGGAGGAGGACAGGTTGACGATCCGGCCGAAGCCCGCGTCCACCATGTGCTTCTGGACGGCCTTGGTCATCAGGAACGAGCCGCGCAGGTGCACGTTCAGGACGGTGTCCCAGTCGGAGACGCTCATCTTGAACAGCAGGTTGTCGCGGAGCACGCCCGCGTTGTTGACCAGGATGACCGGGGCGCCGAGCTCCTCGGCGATCCGGGCGACGGCGGCCTCGACCTGGGCCTCGTCGGAGACGTCCGCGCCGACCGCGATGGCCTTGCCGCCGGCCGAGGTGATCTTCTCGACCGTGTCCTTGCAGGCGGCCTCGTCCAGGTCGATCACGGCGACCGCGTGACCCTCGGCGGCCAGTCGTACGGCGGTGGCGGCGCCGATGCCGCGCGCCGCGCCGGTGACTACCGCGACCCGCTGCTCAGTGGTGGACATTGCTGCTTCTCCTCGCCCTTGAGTGAACCTGCGGCGCGGTGAGCGACCGCTTAGTACCTTCAGCACACGTGACGCTAGAAGCCCTGGCACCCGGTGTCAACGGGACACCCGCCGGGTGTGATCCATTACCTCACCAGGAGGTCCAGCAGACGCTCGGTTTCGGCCGCGGGATCAGTGGTCAGTCCGGTGTGCACCGGGCCGGGCTGCACGATGGTGGAGCGCGGCGCGATCAGCCAGCGGTAGCGCCGTCCCGCGTCGTCCCGGGCCGCCTGTCCGGCCTCCTCGCCGCCCGCGCAGTGACGCTCGATCGCGGCGAGCGCGGCCCGGACCCCGCTCACGTCGGCCTCCGGGTCGAGGGCGAGCAGTCGCGCCTCGTCGAGGTGGGTGCGGGCACCGACGTAGCCCTGCGCACGGCAGTAGACGACGACGCCCGCGTTGATGCACTCGCCGCGCTCGACGCGGGGGACGACGCGCAGCAGGGCGTACTCGAACACGTCCCGGTCGCCGCCCTGGCCGGCTCGGGTGATGTGACGCTCGGTCACATGTCCGGCCATGTGGATGTGGCGCTCGCTCACTTGCCCTCCTGGAGGCCGTCGATGCGCTCGTGGACGACGGCCGCCCGGGCGAGCAGGGGCCGGGCATAGGCCCGGCGCAGGTCGTCCGGGGTGTCGAAGCCGGGTTCGTCCGCGAGCCAGGCGTCGGGGATCTGCGCGGTGACCTCGGCGAGCAGGTCCTCGGTGACCCGGGGGGCCAGCTCGGCCGCGGCGGCGGCCACGTCGGGGGCGAAGCGGGCGAGGGCGTGGTCGCAGGCGTCGTAGGGGCGGGCCGCGGAGGTCTCGACGGAGGGCCAGTTGTGGTGCCAGATCATGGTGGCGCCGTGGTCGATGAGCCACAGCTCGCCGCGGTGCACGAGGAGGTTGGGGTTGCGCCAGGAGCGGTCGACGTTGTTGACCAGCGCGTCGAACCAGACGATGCGCCCGGCCTCCTCGGGGCTCACCGCGAAGGCGAGCGGGTCGTAACCGAGGGCGCCGGAGAGGAAGTCCATGCCCAGGTTGACGCCGCCGCTGGACCGCAGCAGCTCCTGCACCTGCTGCTCGGGCTCGCCGAGCCCCAGTACGGGGTCCAGCCGGACGGTCACCAGCCGGGGCATCCGGAATCCGAGCCGGCGGGCGAGTTCCCCGCAGACGACCTCGGCGACCAGCGTCTTGCGGCCCTGTCCGGCGCCGGTGAACTTCATGACGTACGTCCCGAAGTCGTCGCCCTCGACGAGTCCCGGCAGCGAACCACCTTCACGCAGAGGCGTGATGTAGCGGGTCGCGGTGACCTCGGTCAACATATTCCCAGGCACTCCCAGTCACTAGCCTTACGATCCATGATCGCCTCCCATGGTGCGCACATCGGAGGATCTGCCGCACCCAACCCCGGGGAGAACCCGGGAAGTTCCCGCCGGCACCCTGGCCGACACCCTGGCCGGAACCCTGGCCGGAACCCTGGCCGACGCCTCTCCCCGGCGGTCCGTCGATGGCGACGCGCCCCTCGCTTCCGGCCTCCGGCGTGAAGTGAGCATAGTAACCGAGCGTAATAGTTGGTTCGGAATGCCCGAACCGTCGCGCCGGACCCGTCACCCTCCCCTCCGGCGCCACGGCCTACTTCCCGGCTCCCGTCGGGGTTCTTCCCGGGTCCGGCCGCGGTTCGGCCCGCCCGTCGCCGCCCGTACGGATGCGGCATCGGCGTTTCGGCCAAGTCCGCGGAAGACGGCACCCCGCGCCCGGCAACGGTCGGTGTAAACGACACGGACGCCTCCCCGCCCCGCCGAGCGGTTCGGAGCACGTCCGAAATACGTGTGTTCGATATCGATGCCGCCTCGTTGACCTGGGTGACAGCACCGGACGCCACCCAGCCGGAGAGAGCCATGCACTCCTCGCCCGTCCGCCCAGCCGCTCCCCCAACCACCGAGCATCTCAGGAGGATCGCCGGCACCCCGGCCAGAACGTTCCCCTCCCCCGGCGCGGTCCATGGGCCCCGCGTGGCCCACCGCGCTTCGGGGTGGCCGGCATGACCGAGCCCACCGCCGCAGCGGCCGGCGACGTCCCGCGTCCGCGTACCGCGCCTTTGTCCCCGCCGCCCGCCGCGGTGCCCGCCGGGCCGCAGGACGACAACCTGACCGACGAAATGGAGGAGACGTACTGGTCGGTCCACGACGGTGCCGCCGCCGGCGCCAGTGTGGGCCGGCTCCTGACGCGACTGCCGCGGATCACGGCTCTGATCGGCCGGCTCGCCTGGCGGGCCGACCCTCGTGCCACCGGCTGTGTCGTCGTGTGCCAGCTGGCTTCGGCGGTGATGACCGCCTTCGGTCTGCTCGCCTCCGTCTCGGTCCTGCAGCACTTGTTCGCGGAGGGTCCCACGCCCGACCGGGTGCGTGCGGCCGTTCCCCGGCTCCTGCTGGTCGTCGGCTTCCTGGCCGCCCGGGCGGTGCTCGACGCCGTCGTCGCGGTCGCACAGGCACGCGTCACTCCCAGGATCCGCACCTCGCTGGAGTGCGAGTTCCTCCGTCTCACCGGGCACGTACGGCTGGAGGCGGTCGAGGACGCCGACTGGCACGACGAGGTCCACCGGGCCAACGACCGGGGTCTTTTCTACGCACGGGCCATCGTCGGCCAGGTCGTCGCCCTCGCGTCCGCCGCGCTCGCGCTCGTCGGAACCGCCGGTGTGCTCGGCGTCCTGCATCCCGCGCTTCTTCCGCTGCTCCTGCTGTCCGTGCTGCCCGTCGGCGTCGCGGCCGTGCGCAGCGCACGCGCCAGGTTCGCCTCCTTCAAGCGGTGGAACGCCCTGCAGAGGCGCATCCGGGTCTTCTCCTGGCTGCTGCTGGACGTGGACGCCGCCGCCGAACTGCGCTCGGACACGGCCCAGGGAGCCCTGCTGCACGAGCACCGGGGGCTGACCTCGAAGATCGCGGCGGAGGACACCCGGCTGGGCGTGCACTCGGCGCTGCTCAACCTCGCGGGACGTGCCATCGGCGGACTCGGTACGGGCATCACCTACACCGCGCTCGCCGGCATGCTGACGGCCGGCTGGCTGCCGCTGGCCGCCGGCGCCGGCGCGGTCCTCGCCATCCAGTCCGGACAGGCCGCGCTCACGCGGCTCGTCGAGGTCTCCCACCTCGTCTACGAGCACGCCATGTGGGTGGACGACCTCCTCGCCGTACAGGAGCACAGCCGTCGGCTCCTCCCGCGGACGACGGAGGTGGCCGCTCCCTCGACCGTGCGGACGATCACCGTGACCGACGTGCACTTCACCTACCCCGGCAAGAGCACTCCCGCCCTGGACGGGATCAGCATGACCCTCCACGCCGGGCAGACGGTGGCGTTCGTCGGCCTCAACGGGTCGGGGAAGAGCACCTGCGCCAAGCTGCTGGCCGGCCTGTACGAGCCGCGCAAGGGCACGGTGTGCTGGGACGGCACCGACGTACGGAAGATGGACGCGCAGTCGCTGCAACGCCAGGTCGCCTGTGTGCTGCAGGAGCCGGTGCGCTATCCGTTCAGTGCCCTGGCCAACATCACCGCCGCGACCGGCACTCTGACGCAGGCCGATCCGGAACGCGCTCTGGCCGCCGCCCGCGCCTCCGGAGCCGACAGCGTCATCGCCTCCCTCCCTCAGACCTGGGCAACGCTGCTGTCCAAGCGGTTCAAGGGTGGACAGGAACTGTCCGGCGGCCAATGGGCGAAGATCGCGGTGGGGCGTGGGCTGTACAAGAACGCGCCCCTGCTCCTCCTCGACGAGCCGACCGCCAGCATGGATCCGCCCTCCGAACACGCCGTCTACGAGTCCGTGTTGCGCAGGCGTATGCGCGACGACCAGATCACGGTCCTCATCTCGCACCGGCTCGCCAGCGTCGTCGACTGCGACACGGTCTACGTCTTCGACAACGGCCGCATCACCGAGAGCGGCTCCCACCGGGACCTGATGGCCCTCGGCGGCACCTACGCCCAGATGTTCACCCTCCAGGCCGCCGGCTACCAGATCCACGACACCTCCGAAGAGGCCCTGTAGGGAACCCGGTTCACTGCGGGCCCCGCCCATTCCCGCGGCGTGAGGCCTGAGTTGCCCCGGTCCGCGGGCCAACTCGGAGGACATCGCCCCCTTCAGTGCACTGGGTGCCCGCCAGGAGGTCCTCCCCCCTGGCGGGCACCGGGCCGGCGTCCGGTCCCGGGAAATCCCCATCAACGCGAAGCCGGCGACATGTCCCGTTCCGGCTGGACCTAGGGGGTGTCGTTTGGATCAGGTCGGATCAGGTCGCGGCGTCCGGTGCGGTGCCTCGCAAGGCGGAGGATCTGCCGCGTACCGGACATACTCGGCTGATCCGACAACGCGGCGAGGTGCCGTGCCGGGCGGACCCCGAGCTGATCCAAACGACACCCCCTAGATTCCTCGCATGACCTCACACCTCAGTCACGGCGCCTCGGGAGCCATCCGACGCTTCGCCGGATGGGTCGCCCGCGGCTCGGCAGGCCACCCGATACTGGAGGGGATCGACTACTGGGAGGACCTCAGGGACTCGCCCTCTCAGATGGAGACCTGTTTCGCCGTCTTCGCCAACGTCCTGGAACTCGACAAGCGGGGAGAGCCCGTCAACGAGAAGTACGCCGAGCGCCGCGCCGCGACGTGGCTCCACCGCTACTGCACGGGGTCGCTTCCCCCGGGCGAGAAGGACATCGAGCCGTGGGAATGCGCGCTCTACTGAGAGCCGGCCACGTCGGACACGGAAGTCGACACATGTACGGCCGCCCTGTGAACGGGTGGCGCCCCGGGGCCGTACCCCTCTATGGATCACGCGTGCATCGATCACGAACAGGCCCCGCGGAAGGGAACGCCCACATGACCAGCGCATCGTTCAAACCCGAAGCGGGACCGGGCCGCCGTACCGTCATGGCGGCGGCAGGAGCGGCCGGTCTCGCCGCCGCGCTGACCGCCTGCGGTTCGGACGACAAGTCGTCCGACGCCGCCGACACCGTGTCCGGCGGTGGGGATGGGGGCGCGGCACTGGCCAAGACCGCGGACATCCCCGAGGGCGGCGGCAAGATCTTCAAGGACCAGAGCGTCGTGGTGACGCAGCCGACAGCGGGCACCTACAAGGCCTTCTCGTCGAAGTGCACCCACCAGGGCTGCGCGGTCAGCAGCATCGCGAACGGCGTGATCGTCTGTCCGTGCCACGGCAGTCACTTCTCGGTCGAGGACGGCAGCGTCAAGCACGGGCCGGCGACCCAGCCCCTGCCCGCCCAGAAGATCACCGTCTCCGGCGACGACATCAAGCTGGCCTGAGCCGACGCCCGTCCCCGTGGCCTCCACCACGACTTCCACCGCGACCTCCTCCGTGGTCTCCTCCGTGACCGCCGCGGTCGCGGCCGCGGGGAAGCAACGGTGGAAGCCGTGGAAGAGGCCGCGGAGAGATCGGGGAGAGGTCGCGGAAGGGCCATGGGGCGGCCCTGAGTCGGCTGCGGAAAGGCCACGGAGTGGCCGCGGAGAGGCTGCGGAAGACTCGGGCATGACGAGGGAGAAAAAAGGGGGCCGCATGTCCGATGCTCAGCAGCGCCGGGGCCGGAAGATCATGATGACGCCCGGCGAGCTGGACGTTTTCCTCACCGCTCAGCGCACCTGCCGGGTCGCCAGCGTCTCGGCGGACGGCGCGCCGCACGTGAGCGCGCTGTGGTTCGCCTGGGACGGCACCTCGCTGTGGCTGTACTCCGTGGTGCGCAGCAGGCGTTGGACCCAACTGCGCCGCGACCCGCGGGTGGCGGTGGTGATCGACTCGGGTGAGGAGTACGACCAGTTGCGCGGCGCCGAGCTGTCCGGGCGGGCGGAGTTCGTGGGCGAGGCACCCCGGACCGGCGAGCTGTGCGCCGAACTCGACCTGCCGGAAACGCTGTTCGCGCGCAAGTACTTCGGCCTGAACGAGCTGCCGCACGACGGCCGGCACGCCTGGGCCCGGCTCACCCCGGAGAAGGTCGTGTCCTGGGACTTCCGGAAGCTGGGCGCGCGATAGGAAACGGTGGCGGTCCGTACGGCGTCGACACGCACTCCGGGTGAGCCGACCCCGACGGGCCGTGCGCGCGCTCAGTCCGACGCGATCCGGCGTGCCACCGCCCCCAGCGCCCCGACCGCCGCCCGGATCGACGGGCGGCGGTCCGCGTCCGCGCGCCAGACGACGTAGACGTGCCGGCGAACGCGCTGCCTGAGCGGAACCAGCACCACGTTCGCGGGCACCGGGTCACGCCCCAGCAGCGGTGCGATGCACACCCCCAACCCGGCTGCCACCAGGTTGAGTTGGGTGTGCGTCTCGCCCGCACGGTGGCCGACGATCGGCTCGATGCCCTTCGAGCGCAGCGTGAAGATCAGCCACTCGTGGCAGAACTCGCCCTCGCCCCAGGTGATCCACTCGTCCTCCGCGAACTCGGCGAGGTCGACCTCGTCGCGGTGTGCGAGCCGGTGCCCGACGGGCAGGGCGACGTCCGCGGGATCGTCCAGCAGCGGCGCCTTGACCAGACCGTCCGGCACCGGCATCGGCTTGTTGTACCAGTCGAGGACGACGGCGAGATCGAGGTCGCCGCGCAGGACACCGGCGATGCCCCGTTCGGGTTCCAGTTCGCTGGAGCGCACCCGCAGTCCCGGATGCTCGGCGCGCAGGGCGGCGAGGGCGGCCGGGAACAGACCGCGGGCGGCGGTCGGGAACGCCGACAGCCGCAGCTCGCCGACGACCTGCCCCCGGTGTGCCTCCAGGTCGGACTGGGCCAGCTCGACCTGGGAGAGGATGCGCGCCGCGTGCTCGGACAGCCGCCGGCCGGCGTCCGTGAGCCGTACCCCTCGCCCGTTCTTGGCGAGCAGCCGCTGACCGACCTCCCGCTCCAGCTTGCCCAGCTGCTGCGAGACGGCGGACGTGGTGACGTGCAGCGCGTCCGCGGCGGCGCTGACGGAGCCGTGGCGGGCGAGGGCGTCCAGGGTGCGCAGGCGCTCCAGGTTCAACATGTAAGCAATCCTAAGAGGTACCGTGCGAGAAGTCTCGATTGTGCTACGAGGTTGCGCCCAGCATCCTTGGCGGCATGAGCACGGTCACCACTCCCCGGACCCAGTCCCCCGCCGCCACTCCGCCCCGCTCCGACCCACATCCCCACCCCGAACCCCGCCCGCGCCTCGACTGGCGCCTGCGCTTCGGTGCCCTGTCCCTGATCTGGGGATTCAGCTTTCTGCTGATCAAGGTGGGCACCGCCGGCTACGCGCCCTTCCAGGTCACCCTGGGCCGACTGGTGTTCGGCACGGCGGTCCTGGCGGCGGCGATGGCCGTGAAGCGGGAGCGGCTGCCGCGCGGGGCGCGCGTGTGGGGGCACATGGCGGTCGCCGCGTTCTTCCTGAACGCCCTGCCGTTCTCCCTCTTCGCCTACGCGGAGCTGACGATCCCGTCGACCCTGGCCGGGATCTGCAACGCCACCTCACCCCTGTGGGGCATGATCCTTTCCCTGGTCGCCCTCTCCGAGGACCGGCCGACCCGGGTGCGCATCGCCGGCCTCGGCCTGGGCTTCCTCGGGGTGCTGACGGTGCTCGGCGCGTGGCAGGGCTTCCACGGCCTCGACGCCACCGGCACGGCGTTGGCGCTGCTGGCCTCGCTGAGCTACCCGATAGGCTGGATCTACGTACGCCGGACCCTGGCAGGTACGGGCAACTCCCATCTGTCCCTGACCGGCGCGCAGTTGCTGCTGGCGACGGTCCAACTGGCCGTGGTCACCCCTGCCTTCACCAGCCTCCCCACACACTTCCCGCTCGTCCCGCTGCTGGCGACAGCCGCGCTGGGCGCCCTCGGCACAGGGCTGGCGGTCCTCATCCAGTACGGCCTGGTCGCCGAAGTGGGGCCCACGACGGGCCAGATGGTCACGTACTTCATCCCGGTCATCGCCACGGCCGCCGGCGTGGCGATCCTCGGGGAGTCGCTCCGCTGGACCACGCCGGTCGGCGCGGTGATCGTCATCGCGGGGGCGGCTCTGACCCAGGTACGCCGGCGCTCCGGAAGCGCGGAGCCCCGGACCCCGAGGCTCACCCGCCTCCGCGGCCGCGCGTAACCACCGCGACCGGCGCCGCGCAGACCGGCCTCGAATGGCGCCGCGTCGACCAGCCTCGACCGGACACCGTGCAGACCTGCCTCGACCGGCGCCGCGTCGTCCGGCCCCGACCGGCGCCGCGGCGAACGCCCTTGAGTCGCATCGCGCCAATCGCTCCGCCGCGCCCCGGCTGTTCGGCCGCCCAGCCGTGGCGCGCTCCGGTGCCTTCCGCCCCGCTTCCCCAGCGGTCGCGCGTTCCGGTGACGTCCGCCCCACTCCCCCAGCCGCACGCACCGGACCCCGCTCGCACCCGCCGGAACCCTCGGCACACCGGAGCCGGCCAGACCCGGAAGACGGGCCCTTAGGGGGTGTCGTTTGGATCAGCTCGGGTCCGCGACGCCCGGCACGGCACCTCGCCGCGTTGTCGGATCAGCCGAGTACGTCCAGTACGCGGCAGATCCTCCGCCTTGCGAGGCACCGCACCGGACGCCGCGGCCTGATCCGACCTGATCCAAACGACACCCCCTAGCTGTACGCGCGCGCTGGCACCGGACCCGCCGCCGCCGCGATCGCGTCCGCCAAGGGATCGACCTCGGCCGGAGTCAGTGTGGACACCGTGATGCGGATTCCCGGTGGCGTGTTCAGGCGGTAGCGGGCGCCAGGGGAGACCGCCCAGCCCGCGTGCAGCAGGCGGGCGACCGTCGCGGTCTCGTCGCGGACCGGCACCCACACGTTCAAGCCGCTCCTGCCGTGGGCGACGACACCGCGCCGGGCGAGGGCGTCGACCAGCCGGCCCCGGCGGCTGCCGTACGCCTCGGCCACCGCCGCCCCGTCCACCGCGCCCTCGGTCCACAGCCGGACCACGGCCCGCTGGAGCAGCAGACTCACCCAGCCCGGACCCAGCCGCTGGCGCCCCCGCACCCGGTCCACCGTGACGGGGTCGCCGGTGAGGACGGCGAGGCGCAGGTCGGGGCCGTAGGCCTTGGCCACGGAGCGGACGAAGGCCCAGTGGCGGGTGACGCCGGCCAGCGGGTGCAGCGGGAGGTCCACGATGCCGTGCCCGTGGTCGTCCTCGACGAGGAGGGTCTCCGGATGATCGCGCAGCACCGCGCGCAGGGCACGCGCGCGCGTGGCGCTCACCGAGGCCCCGGTCGGATTCTGCGCGCGGTCGGTGACGAGCAGGGCGCGCGCCCCGGCGTCCAGGGCGCGGCGCAGGTCCTCCTCGCGCGGGCCGTCGTCGTCCACGCCCACCGGCACCGTGCGCAGCCCCAGCGCCGGGACGAGGTCGAGGGTGCGACCCCAGCCGGGGTCCTCCACGGCGACCGCGTCGCCGGGCTTGAGGTGTGCGGACAGGACGCGTTCGACGGCGTCGAGCGAGCCCGAGGTGACGGTGAGCGGTCCTTCGGGGACGCCGTCGGCGGCGAGTCCGGCCCGGGCGAGGCGCGCCAGGTCCGGGTCCACGGGGTCGGCGCCGTACAGGACGGGCGCCCGGTCCGCGTCCGCCGCCGCGGCCGCGAACGCGGGGGCGAGGGGCGGGAGCAGTGCCGGGTCGGGGTTGCCGCTGGAGAGGTCCCGTACCCCGGCGGGCACCTCCACCCGCAGGTCCTCGCGCCCCGTCGTGGCCGGCTTGGGCCGGACCCGGCTGCCCCGGCGCCCGGCGGTCTCGATCACCCCGCGCTCGCGCAGGGTGCGGTAGGCGGCCGCGACCGTGTTCGGGTTCACCCCGAGCGCGGTCGCCAACTCCCGCATGGGAGGCAGCGGTTGGCCCGGTTCCAGCTCTCCGGCGCCGACCGCGCGCTCGACACTGGCCGCGATCTCCGCAGCACCCCGACCCTGAATCGGATACTCTCCTAGCACAAACTCCATTATGCACTAGTGCAATACCTCAGGCCAGCCACCGCCACCTTGGAGGGAACACCCATGCACGGGGAAACGGCACCGCAGTCCACCGCCTACACGCCGACCGACCGCACCGTGCCCACGCGCTCCGCACAGCGGGCGTCGTACGACAGGGACCTGGTGCACGCGATACTCGACGAGGGCTACGTCTGCCATCTCGGGTTCGTCCGCGACGGCGCCCCGGTGGTACTGCCGACGCTGTACGCCCGGGTCGGCGAGCGCCTCTACGTCCACGGGTCCACCGGTTCGCGCCCGCTGCGGATGAGCGGTGCGGCCGACCCGGGGCTGCCGGTGTGCCTGACGGTCACCCACGTCGACGGGCTGGTGCTGGCCCGCTCCGCCTTCCACCACTCCGTCAACTACCGCTCGGTGATGGTGCACGGCACCGCCCACGAGGTCACCGACCCCGAGGAGCGGCGCCTCGCCCTGGACGCGCTGGTGGATCACGTGGTCCCGGGCCGGGCGGCCGACTCCCGGCCCGCGAACAAGAAGGAGCTGGCCGCCACCGCGGTCATCCGCCTCGACCTCGACGAGGTCTCGGCCAAGACGCGCACGGGCGACGCCAACGACGAACCCGAGGACCTCTCCCTGCCGCACTGGGCCGGCGTCCTGCCGCTCCGCAAGGGGTACGACACCCCCGTCGCCAACGCCGACCTGGCGCCCGGCGTCGAACTGCCGGACTACCTGTCGGCACCGGCGTAAGGTCCGGCCCGGCCCCGGTCAGACCGTGACCGGCTCCCGCTGTCCGCCCCCTCGCACCTCGCTCACCGCGAGCCCCGCGACCGCGCCGAGCATCAGCAGGGTGCCGGTCACGGTGGCCGCCGTAAGGCGCTCACCGAGCAGGACGACGGCGAGCACGGCCGCGGTCACGGGCTCCAGCAGCATGATCACGGAGACGGTGGCGGACCGTACGACGGCCGCGCCCGCGAAGTAGAGGGCGTAGGCGAGGGCCGTCGGGACGGACGCGATGTAGGCAAGCAGGACCAGCAGGCGCACCGGATGGACCGTGTGCGGGAGCAGCCCCTCGTGCAGGGCGAACGGCAGCAGGCACAGGGTGGTGACCGCGAAGGCCCAGATCGTGGTGCCGGAGGAGTCGGCGGCGCCGTCACGCCCCCACCACCGGGTCAGCAGGGTCATCGCGCTGTAGCCGGCGGCCGACACGAGCGCGAGGAGCACGCCCGCCGGGCGGACCGTGGCGGCGGAGCCGCCGAGGGTGAGCACGGCCAGCCCGGCGAGCGCCCCGGCGATCGCGAGGACACCGCCGGCGCCCAGCCGCTCCCCCAGGACCAGCCGGGCACCGAGCGCGATGAGGACCGGGCCGGCGCCGAGGGTGACCACGGTGCCCACGGCCAGACCGGTCGACTGCACGGCCGCGAAGTAGGCGGTCTGGAACACGGCCAGGCCGATGCCGGTGGCGACGGACCTCCTCACCCGCAGGCGCAGGGGTTCGGACGCGGCCGGTGCGACCGGACGACGCGTCAGGCGGCCCGCCAGCAGCAGGGCGAGTCCGACGGCGCAGCGCCAGAAGGAGAGGGTGAAGGGGCCCATGTCAGCCGCGCGGTAGACCAGCGAGGCGGCGGCGCCCGCGGTGCCCCAGGTGGCACCGGTGACGATCAGATAGAGCAGGCCACGTCCGACGGACAGGCCGGAGACAGTGTTCGACACGAGTTTTTCTCCGCAGAAGCGCACTCGGGAGTGCGGAAGACGAAAGGCGTCCCGCGGCGGCGGGGCGCACGGACTTCATCTGCGGGCAGCACCGTCCCGCCCGGCGCTGTGCGCGTCGGGCGCGTTCTTCCCGGAGGCCCGCCTCAGGCGGCCGGGGGCGGAAGGACGAGTGCGTTCGAAGGCATGATCGTCACCTTACGCAGCCGTGCCCCGGGCGGACAACTCCCTTTCCGCGCCGCTGCCCGCGACCGTTGCCGGGGTGCCCTTGGCGGGCGCCGAGGACTGCGCGATGAACGCGCCGACGAGTACGACGGCACCACCGGCGACCTGCGGCGCGGACAGGTGCTCCCCGAGGAGCACCCAGGCCAGCACGGTCGCGATGACCGCCTCCAGGCACGCGACGACCCCCGCGACCTGCGGTGACAGCCGCCGTACCGACAGCACGCCGGTGACGTACGCGACGACCGTGGCGACGAGCACGATCCAGCCGATCAGTACGACCGCCGGAACCTCGGTGCCGTCCATGTGCACGGAGCCGGTCAGCACCGCCCGGTTCATCGTCCACGGACGGGCCACGACGGTGAGCACGGCGGCGCCGACCAGCAGCCCGTAGGCGATCACGCCCAGCGGGTCGGGCGCCTGCTCACCCGCGTCGCCGCCCTGGTCGGAGAGGATGAAGTAGCCGACCTGGCAGCAGGCGGCACCGAGTGCGAACAGCAGGCCGAGCACGTCGAACCGGAGCCCCGACCACACCTCCACGACGCAGGCGAGCCCGCCGGCGGCGAGGACCACGCCGAGCGCGGCGGCCCGCGTCACCGGCCGCCGCTGCACGAACCGCACCCAGCCGAGCACCAGCGCGGGCGCCAGGTACTCCACGAGCAGCGCGACCCCGACCGGGATGCGGGAGAGCGCGGCGAAGTAGCAGGCCTGGACACCGGCGACGGCGAGCAGTCCGAAGCCGACGAGCAGCGCGGGGCGCCGGCGTACCAGGCCGCGGTGGCGCACGGCGAGCGGCAGCATGACCAGCGCGGCCCCGGTCACCCGCAGCCACACCACGTGCAGCGGTTCGAGTCCCGCCTCGATCAGCGGCTTCGCCGCCACCCCCGACCCTCCGAAGGCCAGCGCCGACAGCAGCGCGAGCCCTGTACCGACTCCCTTGCCGTGGCCGCCCCGGCCGCTCTCAGACATATGCACGGGCACATGATGACAGGGGACGACATGAGCGTCACCCCTGTTGACACCTGTCTCAGGGGGTGGACGGACGAAGCGGGCGAACTCGTCCGCGCAGGCCTGGGGACTCTCTTACGGATCTTGTTACTTCAGTCCTCGGGCCTGCCGATTTGCGACAGCTGACAGGTGGAGTGCATGCGAGGGCGTAATCCGATGGCAGCCGTCTCTGCTGAGTCCGTACGGTCGGTGGAATGACACAGAGCACTGTGGACCCGGCGAAAATCACGCCCGAGATGGCCGCGCAGATCCGCACCTGGCGGGTGGATGAAGACCTCACCTGGCGCTCCGTGGCCCAGGCCGCGACCGACCTGTGGGGGTCCGAGTGGGGCAGCAACCAGATCTACGGCCGTGACCTCTGTGTGGCCGCAGCGAAGGTGATGGGTGAGGACCCCGACCAGGAACCGTGGAACCGACCCCGCCAGACGCTTCCCTGGATCAGCGGGGGGACCACGGATGGCCCGGGATGAGTTGGATCAGCGCGGGATGCAATGTCCCGCAGAGGCGGGTGTTCGTGTGTCTCTGCAGGGCTACTGGAGGCCGCCCCCCTGGGTGACGTGCGAACCGGCGCGCTGTCACCTGCAGTTGCAGCTGGATGCGCTGCCTGGCCTTTCCCGGCGGACGCTGACACGCGAATACCGGCGCGCGCCAAGGTGGCCCGGCCGGGGTCGGGCCACCTTGGACCGATGGGTTCAGGCGGGCTGCGGGGCGGGCGTCGCCGGAACGGCCGCGACCCTGCGGGTCTCGCGCATCATCAGCAGGCCGTTGACCACCATCAGCGTCGCGGTCAGGCCGTGGACGCCGAGCGCGGTGGCCACGGAGCCGTGGTGGGCCAGCACGTTGCTCATGTCGCCGTACGCGGCGAGGGCCTCCACCAGCAGCACCCAGCCCAGCGCCCGGCGGTGGCCCGTCACCAGCAGGATGCCCAGGACCAGGGCCAAGACGACGTCGCGGATTCCCTTGATGATCAGGAAGCCGTCACCGTCGCCGGACGGCCAGCTCGGCAGGCCGTAGCCCGGCACCGTCGTCTCCGGGCTCAGGATGAACTCGGTCCCGAACCAGAGGATGAAGAGGATGAAGGCGGCGGCCAGGACGGTGTTGATCTTCTTCAGCGACATTGTTCTTCTCCATGCGAGTCTTCGCGAGTCTGGTGGAGCCTGGTGTGTCGTATGGGGCCTGGTCAGACGGCGCGGACGCGGCTGATGTGGCGGGCGTAGCGAGGGCGACCGATGACGTGCCAGATGTCGCGTACCGGCGCGGGGAGAGCGGACGGGGGCGTGCGCCCTAGGTGTTCTGTCCACGCCGGGACCGCGGCGTCCAGCGTGGTCTCAACGCGCTCGTGCTGGGCCTGCATACGCAGGAGGATGTCCGCCTCCGGATCGACCGGGCAGGAGCGGCGGCCACAGTATTTCGGGCCGGCCGCGCACCCGCCCGGACCATGCTGGGCGACGAGGGCTACAGCAGCCGTGCTGCTACAGCTGTCGTGTCATCCGTCGATCTGCTCGAAGATGTGCGGGTACGACACGATGTCGTCGGGGAAGTCGGCTGCCATGCGCTGGAACTCCGGGTTGGCGAACGCCGTGGCGAGAGCCTCGGTCGAGTCCCAGACCGCGACGTTCATCAGAAGCTGACTGTCCGCCGTTCCCTTGTGCATCTGCAGTGAGACGAATCCCGGCTGAGCCTTCATGAACTCGGCCTGCCTCCGAAAGAGGGCCAGGAACGCTTCAGTCCTCTCCTTCGGGACGAAGAAGGTGTTGGCCAGGACGATGGGCCCGGTCTTCTCCTTGAACTGCGCGAACATCGGCGTGTGCGGGTCGAGACTCTGCAGCTTGGCCATTTTCGGTACTTCCTCTCCGCTGTCGGTCAGTGGGTGGTGGGTGGCTCAGGTGAGGGCGGCGACCAGCAGGGCGAAGGCGGCGATGATGACCGCGACGCGGACGTAGTGGAAGCGGTCCCAGCGGTTCATCTGCTCCTTCCAGTCCTCAGGCCGGTTGTCTGGGGTCCACGCCTTGCCCCGGTTGTTGATCGGGACGAGCAGCAGGATCGACATGACCACGCTGACGACCAGCAGCGCGCCGGCTGTGACGACGAGGCCGGCGCCGTGGTGGTGCCATCCGGCGACGGCCCAGACCGCGACGAGGACGAGCGATCCGATGTACCAGAACGGCATCACGGCGCCGAGCATCCGGCCCCCGTGGGCACGGCCGAGTTGGCCACTGTCCTCCGGGAGTGCGTTGAAGATCCGGTTCATGACGAAGGCGACGGAGAACTCCACCCCCACCATCACGCCGACGACCACGGTGGTGACGATCTCAAGTGCGTTGAGCATGACTACCCCTCTGGCGTCTAGCATCGCTAGGTGATGAGGCAACGCTAGTACTGCTGCCGCTTGATTGTCTAGCGGTGCTAGGATCGAATCATGTCGGTAAAAGAACGCAAGGAGCGCGAACGGGCGAGCCGGGAGCGCCTCATCGTGGCCACCGCCCGCGAACTCGCCGAGCAGCAGGGCTGGGACGCAGTCACCACCCGCCAGCTCGCCGAGCGCATCGAATACAGCCAGCCCGTCCTCTACAGCCACTTCCGCGGCAAACGGGAGATCATCGGCGCCGTCGCCCTGGAGGGCGCCGCCGAGCTAGCCGCGGCGGTGCGCGCCGCGACCGCCGCCGCAGACGGCCCGCGCGAGCGGGTGTACGCCCTCGCCCGCGCCTACCTCGACTTCGCCGCACGCAACCCGGCGGTCTACGACGCCATCTTCCAGCTCGACGGCGGCCTGCCGTACGCACAGGAGGACACCCCGGAACCCCTCAAGGACGCCTTCGCCGCACTGCTGGAGAGCCTCGACGAGGTCGCCGGGGACGGCGTCGCCCCGGGGCTGTTCACCGAGGTGTTCTGGGCGTCCCTGCACGGACTGGCGACCCTGACCAGGTCGGGACGACTGCCGCCAGAGGACGCCGAGCCGAGGGTGGAGCTGCTGGTGGACCGGCTCGCCATGGTCTGACACACCATCCCGGCGGGCACGCAGCCGGGGCCCTCGGGCCCCGCCGCGCCTGCCTGCGGCATCGCTTCCGGTCGCACGCGCCCACACGGCGCAGCCACAGATCGACGGGCCCCGCACCCCGAACAGTCGCCCGCCCAGGAAGCTGCGATGCTCATTGATCACGGCCCGATACACGCCCTGACGCCGCGTCTTTCGCCGGTGCCCTCGTCATCCTCGCCGAGGTGGACGGTCGCCGGGTCACGCAGTGGGCGCAGGCCCTCGACCGTACAGACAAGACAAGGCCCAAGACAAAGCTCACCGCACCCCACAAACGCGTTCGACCCCTGGCTCCCACGCCCCTTACGAGACACGGCAGCTGTGCCTGAACAACCGGCGCCCTGGAGAGAGTCGTACCAGGACTGGGCGAGCTCCAGGTCGTCCGTCGCGCTCACGGCCTGAATGGGCGACGATGCCGGCAATCCGTCCACAAGGTCCAGCAGGGCGGCGCGACGCCATGAGTACGGCCGTGCCCGGACGCCCCCGGTCGGCAGTGCGAGAACATCCCACACGGAAGCGCGCAGGTTCGTGGATTCCTGGAGGCGTACGAATCTGAACCCGCCCTGACGGCGGGTGATTTGACGACTTCACCGCTTAGGTGAACTCCCCCGTACCGGTCTCGATGAACTCCCCCGCGCCGGCCTCGATCCGGGCACGCAGGCCGGGCACGGGGATACCGGCACGCTCCAGCACCTCCACGGCTCGGGAGGCCGGATCCACCACGAGCGAGGCGAGCAGATCGATGCCGTTGGCCCGGGGCTCGCCGCGGTGCCGGGCGCGCAGCCGGGCGTCCTCCATGGCGGCTGCCGCGGCGGGCGACCAGTCCCCGGTGTCCTTGGACTCACCGCCGTACCGGGCAGGGCGGGGCAGCGCGGCGGCAGTGCCGGAGTTCTCCACGCCGCTCTGCCAGCGCAGCCCGTAGCCGATGCTGCGCTGCACGAGATAGCCGAGCAGGCGGGCGAGTTGCTGGGGGGTGCCGACGACGGCACGGGTCTCGGGGTCGGACTCCAGGAGCGAGTGGAGCAGATGAGCGGTGTCGATCTGCCGGTCCCCGTCCCGCAGGGCCCGGCGACGGGCACCGGCGGTCACCGCCGCCAGCTCCGCGCTGAGCCCGGCATCGTCCTCCGCGGGCGGTCCGCCCTCGTCATGAGCGGCCTGGCGGGTTATACGGGGTTGCACACCCCTACCTCACCAGCCTCCACGGCCCGGGGCATCCGCGAGGGGAACCATTCTCACGTCCCACGCGGAGTGGACATCCCTGGCCGAAATCTCATCCTCACGGAGGAGATCAGGCCGAATTCCGCCGCCGGAGCGCGCGCGGCATCGCCCCGCGCCCTGAACGCAACCGCACCTGCGTGCCGGTACGTCACTCACGTATATGGAGCACGGGTACGGGTGCGAGTGCTGGCTGGTGGCGCTTCCGGCGGTCGACGGCAAGCAGTACGTGTACCGGGTGTACGCCCCCGGGGACGCGCTGCCCGCCGACCTGTTCTGGGAGGCCTGGCACTGCCACGACGAAAGCGCCTTCCCGCGCGCGTGGGACCTGTTCGACGCGGCGGTGATCCGACGGATGGGAGCGTGACGAACTCATCGGCACCCGAAGCCGCTTCGCCCTTCCGGCACCGGAGGATCCCGAACGACGAGGGCACCCCGCGGAGTTCCGCGAGGTGCCCTCGTCGCCGTACGACCGCGAGACCCGCCGGCGCTCGTCGGCTCAGCGCTCGTCGGCCCAATACCCGTCGGCCACGTCGGCTCAGTGCTCGTCGGCGAGGATGAGGTAGAGCTTCTTGCGGGCGTCGTTGATGACGGCCAGCGCCTTCTCGCGCTGCTCCTTGGTGCCGGTCTTCCAGACCTGACCGAAGGCCTCCATCAGGCCGAACCCGGCCTGGCGGATCTCCGTGAGGGCCTCCCAGTCGACGCCTCGCGAGGCCTCTTCCCAGGGGGCGTCGGGGCCCTCGTCGGCAGCGCCGCGACCGCTCTCGGTGAGGGAGAACAGCTTCTTGCCGCCCTCGCTCGCGCTGACGATCAGCCCCTCGTCCTCCAGCAGTTGGAGGGTGGGGTAGACCGAGCCGGGGCTGGGCTTCCACGCGCCCCCGCTGCGCTCGGCGATCTCCTGGATCATCTCGTAGCCGTGCATGGGCCGGTCCTTCAGCAGAGCCAGGATCGAGGCACGCACGTCACCCCGCCGCGCCCTCCCCCTCGGGCCGCCACGCCCGCGCGGCCCCCAGGGCCCGAACCCGGGACCTCCCGGACCACCGTGCCCGAACCCCGGCCCACCGGGACCGCCCGGCCCGAACGGCCCGAAGGCGGCCCGCCGCCCCTCGAACCCACCGAAACCGCTGAACCCCCCGAACCCACCCCGGCCGTGCGGGCCCGGACCGCCCTGGTGATGCCCGTGCTCGAATCCGTGACTGTGCATCGCGATCACTCCATCCCCTCGTCGACCTGTCACGTACCGCTCGCGTTCATTACGCGATACCTCAACGATATATCGGAACCGATCGCCTGACAATGCCCTTCCCAAGGCGGGGCTTGCTGTCCCGCCCCGGGCGCCGGCACCTACGTCGCCCGATACCGTCGGGAGGTCATGTTCCGGTTCTTAGACTGAGCCTCGTGACGACATCGAGCACCTTCGGGCATCCCCGCTGGGGACTTCAGTTCCATTGGTGGGCCGTGGACCCGTCCGGGCAGGTGGGACTGTTCTACTCCGCTTTCGGACCTGTCCCGACCGCTGCCAACACCCACGTGGCGGCCATGGACGGTGCGACCGGTCAAGCGAGGGCGCGGCATCCCGAGTGGTTCGACTGGATCTGCCACGAGGATTCGGAGGAGTGCCCGCAGACGCACTGCCCGATCACGCTGGACCGAGGGCCTTACCTGTTCACCTGGGACGAGGAGACCGACGACCGGTACACGCGGTTCGGTATCCCGAAGGAGCCGCTGCTCGCTTCCGAATCGCCGGAATGGCTGGCGCGGGCCGCGTCGCTGATCGAGACCGACTTCCTCTTCGAGCGAGCCGCCCGGGTCGATCTCGGTTATCCCGCGGGCCAAGAGCTTCTGTCAGGCAGCGACCCGCACTGACACCCGACCCGTCGCCGTAGGCCCACCGGTCACCGGCGACCGCGACGACTGCGAGGTGTGGGAACCGTCCGGTGCGAAGGCCGGCGGCGTTCGCACCGCGACGCCCGGCAGCACCCGACTTCACGACGTCGCCCTCACGGGATGACTCCCGCCTCTGGGGCTGCCTTTGAGGCACGCCCCAGGAGGACGGCTCCCCACCTTGCCGTCTCGGAGGATGCTCAGTCGAGACAGAACTCGTTGCCCTCGATGTCCTGCATCACGATGCACGAGTCGTATTCGTCGAGCAGTAGCTGCACGCGCACCGCGCCGAGCGGGACCAGACGTGCGCACTCGGCCTCGAGCGCGGCCAGGCGCTCCTCACCCACGAGCCCGGTGCCGACCCGCACGTCAAGATGGACCCGGTTCTTGACGACCTTGCCTTCGGGAACCCGCTGAAAGTAAAGCCGCGGGCCCACACCCGAGGGATCACTGCAGGCGAACCACGAACCCCGGTCCTCAGGCGGCCGCGAGCTGTCGTAATCGTCCCAAGTGGCAAACCCCTTCGGCGGCGGCGGTACGACGTACCCCAACACCTCGCACCAGAATCGAGCGACGCGCTCGGGATCCGCGCAGTCGAAGGTGACTTGGAACTGCTTGATCGATGACATCGGCGCACCATAACAGAGGGATTCCCGTCGCTCATCTCCCTTTATCCATATGCGCGTTGACGAGGCGCGACGGCCCTTGAGAGCCACTGCCGCGTCGCGCGGTCGCACGGGGTGACCCCATGCCGCTGCCCCCAAGGGGCCGTTCGTCGTCGCGGACCGGACCCGCTCCACGCACCGGCCACCGGCGGCGTCGGCCTGCTTCACTCCGGCGGGTCCGCCAGGGCCTTGATGGCCGGCCGGAGCAGGGCGGCGATGTGGTCGGTCGGGGCGTCGCGAAGAGCGGCCAGGCCGAGGAGCTGGTGGCCGATGGTGACGCCCAGCAACGCGGTCACGGCCAGTGCGGCGCGCAGTTCGGGGTCCTCGGCGGCGGGCAGGGCGGCACCGAGGCCGTCGATCTGCCGGCCGAGGGCGACACGTACGTGATCCGCCGCCGCCGGGTCGGTGAGCATGGAGCGCATCATCGCCAGCGCGCCCTCGGGAAGGCCGCCTAGCTTCAGGCCGAGCGTGGCCAGCAGTTGGTCGACGAGGGCGTCGGTGTCCGTGGCCGTCGGCGGGGCGGGGAATGCCTGCACGGCCTGGGAGAACAACTCGCGCTTCGAGCCGAAGTACTGCATGACCAGAGCCGGGTCGACGCTCGCCGCGGCCGCGACGGCGCGAATGGTGGTGCGATCGAACCCCTTCTCGGCGAACAACTCCCGGGCGCTGGCGAGGATGCGCGCCTCGGTGGCTCGACGGCGGTCGGCGCGGGACTGGTGAGGGGTGGTCACCGGTTCACTCTACGACCCTTCGCTCTACGGACGTTGACCGAACCTTCCGGCCGACCTTACGGTGAGTGGGTCAACAACCGTTGAGTGAAGGGAGTGCCCCCGTGCCGGATCCGGAGACGCCCGTACCCGCTGTCCTCGGCCCTCGCGAGGTACTGGCCCGCTACTACCAGGCCATGCTCGACAAGTCCGCGGACGATCTCGCCGACCTGTACGCCGAGGACGCGGTGCACGAGTTCCCGTTCGCCTTCCCCGGCTTTCCCCCGCGCTTCGAGGGGCGCGAGGCCGTGCGCGCGGGATACCGGGCGGCGTGGGGCGCCGGCACCGCTCGGGTGGAGGAGATCAAGGAGATCGCGATCTACGAGACCGCCGATCCGGAGGTCGTCATCGCCGAGCAGGTCGTGACGGGATCGCTTCCGGCCGCCGGCCTCTCCTTCGGCATCCCCGGCCTCCTGATACTCCGCGTCCATGACGGACTGCTCACGCGGGTCCGCGACTACATGGACGCGTCGGGGGTCGCCGGCGCCAGGGGGTGAAGCCGGACCGGTGCGGCGGCACGCGCCCGCAGACCGTTCCGGCACGCGACCCGGCACAGCGGCGCCGGCCGGACGCGCTGAGCGACTCCCAGGACGGGGACCCGTCCGCGAAGAGGGCCGCCATTCGCGAATTGGCCTTGGCCGCGCGCCCGCCGGGGCCCTAGCGTCGGTTCATGCGCATACGAATCGTGGACGCCTTCACCGACCGCCCCTTCGCCGGCAACCCTGCCGGGGTGCTCCTCCTGGACGACGTCTTCCCGGACGAGGACTGGCTCCAGAACGTCGCCCTGGAGGTCAACCACGCCGAGACGGCGTTCGCGCACCGGCTGCCCGAGGGCGGCGAGGCGGACTGGGCCCTGCGCTGGTTCACGCCCGTCACGGAGGTGGCGATGTGCGGGCACGCCACGCTCGCCACGGCGCACGTACTGCAGAGCACCGGCGCCCACGAGGGACCGGTGCGGTTCGCCACGCGCAGCGGAGTCCTGGTCGCCACGCCCGGTGCGGACGGCTGGATCACCCTGGACTTCCCGACCGCCCCGCTCACCCCCGTCGAGATCCCGGCCGGGGTCACCGAGGCGTTGGGTGCCGCACCGGTGGTCGCCTACGACACCGGCCCCGGCGTGGGCGATCTGCTGGTGGAGCTGGCCGACGAGAAGACCGTCCTGGGCCTCGCCCCCGACCTCCGGGCTCTGAGCGCCTACTCGTCCCGCGGCATCATCGCCACCGCCCGGGCCGCGGACCCCACCCTGGGCTACGACTTCGTCTCCCGCTGTTTCTTCCCCAACGTCGGTATCGACGAGGACCCGGTCACCGGCAGCGCCCACACCGCGCTGGCCCCGCACTGGGCCGCCCGCCTCGGCCGGAACGACCTGACCGGGCTGCAGGCCTCGCGCCGTACCGGCCTGGTCCGCACGGAACTGCGCGGTGAGCGCACTCTGCTCGTCGGCCGCGCGGTCACCGTCATCGAGGGCGAGCTGCTCGCCTGACCGGGCGCAGCCCGCTCCGGGTACGGCTCGCTCCCCCGGGCCGTCGGCGTCCTTCTCGTCCGACGGGCGGGACCCGTTCCTCAGGCCGTCGGCAGCCAGCTCACCTGGCCCGCCAGCAGGGCGTAACCGACGAAGGCGCCGATGTCCAGGAGGGAGTGCGCGACGACCAGCGGGCCGACCCTGCCCCAGCGGCGGTAGAGCCAGACGAACACCACGCCCATGACCATGTTGCCGACGAAGCCGCCGATGCCCTGGTAGAGGTGGTACGAGCCGCGCAGGACCGCGCTGGCCGCCAGCGCGGCCACCGGGCTCCAGCCCAACTGCCGCAGCCTGCGCAGCAGATATCCGACGACGATCACCTCTTCGAGGACCGCGTTCTGCACCGCGGAGAGGACCAGCACCGGGTATTTCCACCACACACCGGGCAGCGCCTCGGGCACCACGGTGAGGTTGAAGCCGAGGCTGCGGGCGGCCAGGTAGAAGGCGATACCGGTGCTGCCGATCACGGCGGCCACCGCCGCGCCCCGGCTCAGATCGAACCAGGGTCGGGTACGGTCGAAGCCCAGCGTCCGCAGGCTCGCGCCCTCGCGCGTCAGCAGGTGGGCGACCAGGACGACGGGCACCAGCGCGGTGGCGATGCCGAAGAGCTGCCAGGCGAGGTCGAGCCACGGCCGGCCGGGCGCGGCGGAGGCGTTGAGGGTGGCCGCCTGGTCCTTCAGGCCGCCCGGTTTGGTGACCGAGCCGATGAAGCTGATGAGAGCGGACACCCCGCTCGCGCCGAGCGAGAGCGCCAGGACGAGCAGTGTCTCGTCCCGCAGCCACCGCCGGGGGATCCGCTCCCGCTCCATGGAGGGAACGGACGGGACGGACGGAACGGACTCGGCCACCGGGTCAGCCTCCACCTGCACTCCAACTGTCAGGCGGCTCACCCGCCCCTGCCTCACCTTCGTCCCGCAAGGATCGCAGAAGCACGGCACGGCGCAGGGCACCGGGCCGACAGGAGGCTCTGTCCCGTCACCCGCCCCTGTCGCGCATCCCTGTCACCCGTTCATGTCAGTCACCCGCAGTGTCACCCGCCCCTGCCACTTCCAGGGGCGCTGCCCTCACCCCAGGGCCACGGCCTCCGGTGATCCCACCGGCCAGGTGTGCACCGGTTCGCCCGCCTGCATCAGCTCGGCGTACCGGCGCGTCGTCGCGGCCAGCGCGGCCTCCCGGCTCGCCCCCTGTTCCAGGGCCCGGTGGAAGGTCGCCGCCTGCCAGGACGCCCCGTTGACCCGGCGGCGGCACCGCTCCTCGATGACGCCGAGGTAGAGGTCGCGGTCGGCCGGCTCGACGCCCCACGCGTCCAGCCCCGCCGAGGCCAGCGGCAGCAGTTCGTCGCGGACTAGGGTGACCGCGTCGACCTCACCCGTGCCGCCGTACCGTCCGCGCCGGGGCCAGACGAACCGGGCGTCGATCCCGTGGCGGCAGGCCGCGTCGAAGTTGGCCTCGGCCGCCTCGAACGGCAGCCGGGTCCACACCGGGCGCGCGTCCTCGGCGAGGGCGCGCACCAGGCCGTAGTAGAAGGCCGCGTTGGCGATCACGTCGGTGACGGTGGGTCCGGCCGGCAGCACCCTGTTCTCCACGCGCAGGTGCGGGACGCCGTCCGCGATGTCGTATACGGGCCGGTTCCAGCGGTACACCGTGCCGTTGTGCAGGACGAGTTCGGCGAGCCGGGGGATGCCGCCCGCGTCCAGGACCTCCAGCGGATCCTCGTCGTCGCAGATCGGCAGCAGCGCCGGGAAGTAGCGCAGGTTCTCCTCGAACAACTCGTACGCGGAGGTGATCCAGCGCTCGCCGAACCAGGTGCGCGGCCGGACACCCTGGGCCTGGAGTTCTGGCGGGCGGGTGTCGGTGGCCTGGAGGAACAGCGGTGGCCGGGACTCGCGCCACAGTTCGTGCCCGAACAGGAACGGCGAGTTGGCGCCGACGGCGATCTGTGCCGCGCAGGCCACCTGCGCGGCGTTCCACACGTCGGCGAACCGGGCCGGTGTGACCTGGAGATGGAGTTGTACGGAGGTGCAGGCGGCCTCCGGGACGATGGATTTCGAGGTGCAGTACAGGTGCTCGACGCCGTCGATGTCGAGCCGGAACTCCTCTCCGCGGGCGGCCACGATCTGGTCGTTGAGGAGGGCGTAGCGGTCGACCGCGGAGAGGTTGCCGGAGACCAGGTCGTCACGGCCGAGCGTGGGCAGAATGCCGATCATCACGATTCCGGCGTCCACCTCGCCGGCCTTGCGGTCGGCGTACGCGAGGGACGTGCGCAGTTCCTCGCTGAGCCGGTCGAAAACCCGGCCGCCGAGGCGGTGCGGGGCGATGTTCACTTCCAGATTGAACATGGCGAGTTCCGTTTGGAAATCGCGACTCGCGATGCGTTCGAGTACTTGACCGTTCAGCATTTTCGGCAGCCCGTCACGGCCGGCGAGATTCAACTCGATCTCCAGGCCCATGAGGTTCTTCGCACGGTCGAACCGCTTCTCGGTCAGCAGTCGCTCCAGTCCCATCAGACACTTCTGGAGCTTTTCTCGGTACCGTCGGCGATCGGACAGGTCGAACTCCACGGCCTCGACCTTCTCCCCCATCGACGTGTCCCTCCTCGCTTGGGCGGGCCGGGGAATCCGGCCGCCGGGTCCCGGGTCAGGTGGGATGATGCCCAGCGGAAGCGATCGATAACGCCCCGCCGGGCACCACCGCCCGCTACATTGTCGGAATGTGTCCAGGGGCACATTCACGAGGCATGCGGCATCACACTTCTCCGGGTGCCCTGATCGCCTCGTGAAAAACGCCGACGACAATCGGCCGACCGCGTCGGTGGCGTATTTCGAGGTCAGCGGTGTCACGTGGACCGGAAATCGGGATGACCCGCGCAAAACAGTGACTGAATAGCCCCTTGCGCGGCCCACCGGAACCCGATAGACGAAACAACGTCTGAACACGTCTCGTATAAACTTCGCGAAACAAGGCCGAAGTGGCTGGCGCCCCGGTACCGGTTCTGCCGTGTTCCTGCCGTGATCCGACCGTCAAGGTGACGGGCGGCAGGCCTCAGCCGCACCCGTGCACACCGACCGGGCCCCCTCCCCCCAGGCCGTACCCGTGAGCAGACAGCGCCGTCCGCCACACCCTCCTCGCGCCGCCGCGCCTGTCGAACGAGAGGCGACCCACCATGCCGCTGCACGTGCCCCCTGCCCCCGCGCCCGCACTTCGCTCCGTCCTCACGGCCCTCGGTTCCCCCACCGCGGTCCGTGAGGCCCGAACCCCGTCCCTGCGAGCCGCACAGGGACCCGTGAACGCCGAACTTCCGCTTGCCGTACACACGTTGGACCGGATCACTCCACAGGGTCTGTCCGCGACCCGGCTGACCGGCTGGCGTTTCCTGATCCGCTGCGGTGAACGCGCGGTGGCCGCCGCCGACACCATGCTCACACCCGACGGCTGGGCCTTCTCGCACTTCTTCGAGGGCCCTTACATCACGTCCACCGAGCGCGCCCTGGAGCAGGCCGAGGCCGTACAACAGCCTTATCAGCCGCGCCTGCTCTCCGTGCCCGGCCTCTACATGCTCACGCTGTGGCTGCACGGGGACGCCACCGCCGATCCCGCCGAGGGCCACCCGGCCGACACCGACCTGCTGATCCCGCTCGCCCCGGCACCGCCGGGCATCTTCGCGCACCGGCCGCACCGCGTCTCCGAGTTGCTCCCCGTGCTGACCCACCGGGCGACCCGCCTGCCGCTGCTCGGCTCACCCGCCTGACCGACACCCGCGCACCTCACCCACCTCGCGTACCCCCGGGCGCCATGCGCGACCCGCGCACCACGCGCGCCCCTCGTCCGCGACGCGTACCCCGCTTCCGTGAAAAGAGGCGGGGTACGCGTGTTCCCGGGGCCGTGAAGAGAAGCGGGGCACGCGTGGTCCCCGGGGCCGCGGAGGGAGGCGGGGCACGCGTGGTCCCCGGGCGGACTAGCCCTATCCGACCACTCCGAACCACCCAAAGGGACAGGCCAGTTGGACTGAACCGCCCGCCCGGGTGATGCGTCATCAACCAGTGACGAAGCGGTGCCCTGAAATCCCTGCGGAATGACGCCCGGAGGGCAACACTGGGTTCCGACCGACTCATCACCACGGGGGACGGACATGACCACAACAGAGCGAGAGATCCCACCCATGTGCCAGCACCAGCCACCGTGCCCGCCAGCCGAGTCCGCCGACCGGGAGTCCGCCCGCCACGTGGCGCACCACCCGGAACAGGGGTGGAGCCTGCTGTGCAACGGCGTCCTCCTCTTCGAGGACACGGGTGAACTTCTGCCCGACGGCCGGGTCATCGCCCCGCACCGCCCGCTCGGTGCGAACCACGTGATGACCGCCGCCTGAGCAAGCCCCGGGCGGCCCACGGCGCCACCCGGTGACCTGAGGGGCCGGCCGCACACCCACGGTGCGCACCGGCCCCGACGCGTGTCCGGCGACCGCGCCCTCACGCGTCCGGAACCACTCCCCCTCCGTCGGCCGCCCGCGGCACCGCCTCACCCCTTCGTCGCACCCGCGGTGAGACCGCCGACGAGCTGGCGCTCGGCGACCGCGTAGAAGGCGAGGGCGGGGACCATGGCGAGCACCAAGTAGGCGAAGACCCGCGCGTAGTCGGTGGCGTACTGGCCCTGGAACTGCTGTACGCCGACGGGGACGGTCCACCAGGTGGAGTCGGTGAACACCAGCAGCGGCAGGAAGAAGTTGTTCCAGCTGGCGACGACCGCGAGCACGCAGACCGTGCCGAGCGCGGGCCGGGCCATCGGCAGCAGCACCCGCCAGAAGAAGCCGAGCGGTCCACAGCCGTCGAGGGTGGCCGCCTCCTCCAGCTCGCCCGGGATCTGCCGGAAGAAGCCCCGCAGGATGACGATCGTCATCGGCAGCCCGAACGCGGCCTGCGGAAGGATCACGCCCAGCGGGTTGTCCAGCAGGCCCAGCGAACGCAGCAGCAGGAACAGGGGCAGCGCCGCCACCGCGAACGGGAACATCAGCCCCATCGTGAACAGTGTGAACAGCAGCTCCCGGCCGCGGAAGGCGAACCGCGCGAAGGAGAACGCGGCGAGCGCGGAGACCGAGACCACGAGAACCGTCGTACCGGCCGCGACGAGAGTGCTGTTGCCGACCAGCCGCCAGAAGGAGCCCGACCCCAGGATGCCGGTGTAGTGCGAGAACACCCAGGGGCGGGGCAGCCCGACCGGGTTGCGGGAGAGCTGCCCGGTGGACTTGAAGCCGGACAGCACGGCGTAGAGCAGGGGTGCGGCCATCACCGCGCCGACGGCGACCAGGACGACGTGCACAGGTACGGCCCTCGTCCGGCTCCGACGGGTTCCACGTGTCCGGCTGGTCCCGCGTATCCGGCTGGTCCCGCGAGTGCCGCGTGTCCGGCGTGTGCTCACGTCCCCGCTCCCCTCATGGTCGTGGTGGCCCCCGCGAGGTCGCGGCGCAGGACGAACCGCTGGTAGGCGAGGGCGAAGACGAGGCTGATGGCGAACATGACCACGCTGATCGCGCTCGCGTAGCCGACCTGGTAGCGCTTGAAGCCGTACTGGAAGAGGGTCACGGCCATCGTCTCGGAGTGGTGGTCGGGGCCTCCGCCGGTGACCACCCACACCAGGTCGAACAGCTGGATCGATCCGATCACGGACAGGAAGACGCTGATCCGCAGCGTGGGCGCGAGCAGCGGCAGGGTGACGTGCCGAAAGCGCTGCCAGGGCCCGGCGCCGTCCACGGTCGCGGCCTCCGTCAACTCGGCCGGGATCGCCTGGAGTCCGGCCAGGTACAGCATCATGTGGAAGCCGAAGTACTTCCACGTCATCACCAGGAACAGGGTGGCCAGCACGGTGGAGGTGCCGGAGAACCACTCGCCGCCGAGACCGCCGAACCCGTCGCGACCACCGAACCCGTCGAGGCCGACGCCGCCGAGAAGGTGGTCGGCCAGGCCGTCCCCGGGAGCGAAGACCATGCCGAACAGCACTCCCGTGATGGCCTCGGAGAGCACGTACGGCGCGAAGAACAGCATCCGGTAGACCGCGCGGCCACGCACCTTCCGGCCGAGCAGCACCGCCATGGCAAGCGCGAACGGCAGTTGCAGCGCCAGTGACAGCACGACCAGGAGCAGACAGCGCCACAGGTCCCCCAGGAACACGGGATCCCGGAGCAGGCGGCTGAAGTTGCCGGTGCCGGTGTAGTCGGAGGGCATACCGAAGCCGCCCCAGCGGAAGAAGGACGCGTACAGCGCGAACAGGATCGGCAGCAGGACGAGGACGCCGAAGAGCACCAGCGCGGGCAGCTGGAGTCCGACGGCGGTCAGCCAGTGGAGCACCCGCCGCCGCCCGCGGGTCCGGGCCGCACCGGACGGCGGGAGCGGGTACGGGTGCTGGTGCGGATGCGGGTGCGGGTGCGGCGGACGGGTGCCGGCTCCGCGCCGCCCGTCCGAGCGGAAGGGGGAGGTCATCGTCCGCCCTACTGCTCTTCCTTCGCGGTCCTCGTGATCGCGTCCGCCACCTGCCGCGGCGAGGTGGATCCGGCGATCAGCCCGGCCACGCTGTCGTTGACCTGCTGCCCGAGGGCGGGGGCGTACGCCTGGTCGAGATAGAGCTGGAAGCCGGTGGCACCCCTCAACCGGGCCTGGACGGCCTTGAGGTTGTCGTCGCCGAGGGCACTCTCCGCCGCCGGCACGACCGGCAGGACGCCGGTCGTGCGCACCAGCTCCCGGTCGGTGGCCTCTGAGGCGAAGAACCGCAGGAAGTCCACGGCCGCCTGCGGCGCTCCCTTGCGCAGCGCGTGGCCGCCGCCCCCGCCGAACACCTCGGTGATCACGCCCTTGCCGCCCTCGACCGCGGGGAACGGGAAGAAGCCGAGGTCGTCGCCGAGCCCCTTGCCCGCGTCCGCCTCCACGACGGGCGCCCACTGGCCCATCAGCTCCATGGCCGCCCTGCCGTTGCCGACGGTCGCGGCCTGCCCGGTCGGAGTGGAGTAGGCGGCACCGAGGAAGCCCCGCTGGAAGGGCCGGAGCCCGACGAGGTCCTTCAGATGCTCTCCCGCCCGGACGAAGCCGTCCCCGGTGAAGTCCTTGTCCTCGCCGGCCTTGCGCAGGGCGTCGACACCCGCGGTGCGCATGGCGAGGTACGCCCAGTAGTACATGCCGGTCCAGCTCTCCTTGCCGGCCAGGGCGAGCGGGGTGATCCCGGCGGACTTCAGCTTCCGCACGGCGTCCAGGAATCCGCTCCAGGTGGTCGGGGGCGAGCCGATGCCGGCCTTCCTGAACAGGGACTTGTTGAACCAGAAGCCGACCATGCCGATGTCGAACGGGATGCCGTACAACTCGCCGTCCAGCAGATACGGCTGCTTGGCGACGGGGAGCAGGCCTTTGGCGAACGCCGCCGTGCGGCCGGTGAGGTCCTCGACCAGTCCCGCCTCGGCCTGTTGCCGGAGCACGCCGCCACCCCAGGTGTGGAAGATGTCCGGCAGTTTCCCGGAGGCGGTCAGCGCGGTCATCTTCGACTTGTAGGCGTCGTTCTCCAGCTGGACGACCTTCACCTTGACCCTGGGGTTGCGCGCCTCGAACTTCCTGGCCAGACCGGCCCATACGGTCTTGGTCGGTTCCGTGGTGGAGATGTTCCACCACTCGACCGTGGTCGTCCCCGAGGACGACCCCCCGTCCGAGCCGCCGCAGCCGCTGAGCGCGCTCACGCCGAGACCGGCCGCGACGGAGGCCGTCAGGAAACCGCGGCGGGACAGTGCGGGGTCACCCATCATGCGCTCCTTCGAAACTTTCGGAGTTGCTTCGGAACGGGTCCCGACCGAGGAGGGCAAGGCCCCTCGGCTTCCTCCGGATCCGCTGTCAGGTCAAGGTGCGCCGAAACATTCGATGATTTCCCCGAACGTTCCGAACCGGGACTCTAGGAACGGGTGCGGGGAGCGTCAAGGTGTCGCGCAGGAGCGGGTGGAGAGCGGGCCGGCGCCGATGAGGGACGGACCGCCGGCGAGAACAGCGCGCCGGTGAAGGCCGGCCCGCCGACGAGCGCCGAGCACGCCCGCGGCCGCGCGCGCGTCCGGCATGTGGGAGAGCACCCCGCCGGCTGGTCGAATCGCCCGCGCGGGAGTGGGATGGAGGAAGGAAGCCACGCGAGCGGACCCGCCCGCGGGAGATGCCCGCGGGCGCCCGTGAGGAACGGCGGATGGAGCGGTGGAGTCATGTCCGGTTACGACGCCTCGTCGACCGTCCGGGTACTGGTCGGAGTGAGCGGCTCCCTGGGCAGCGTCACCGCCCTGCGCCGGGCCGCTGCGCTGGCCCGGAGCCTGCGGGCCGAACTGTGGCCGGTGCTGGCGTGGGAGCCGCCCGGTGGCGATCCGGCCGCGCGCCGATCCGCCGTCGGACTGATGGCCGAGGAGTGGCAGCGGCAGGCCGGTCAGCGGCTGACCGCGGTGCTCGACGAGATCTTCGGCGAGGAGGGCCCGGGCGTGCCCCTGCACGGTCTCGTCGTCCGCGGCTCTCCCGGCAGGGCCCTGGTGGCGGTCGCGGACCGCGAGAACGACCTCCTCGTCGTGGGTGCCGGCCGGCGCGGCCTGCACCGCGCCTTCTCCGGCCGGGTCTCCCGGCACTGCCTCGCGCACGCCGGCTGCCCGGTCCTGGCCGTACCGCCGTCGCCGCTGGAGTCCGACCTGGTGGCCGTCCACCGGCGCAACACCTGGCATCTGCGCATGGACACCCGGGGCCTGTGAGGAGCGGCGTCAGACCCGCGCCAGGAAACGCCGGAACACCGTCAGATTGCTGTCAAGGTCCACTGCGGCCGGATCCCGCCGGCCCCCGGTCCCCTCTACCGTCGTACATATGGAGCACCACGACGACACACGCCTGGAGGCGGCGGACACCCACCGGTTCGACACCGGTTCCGTGGTGTACGACCGCGAGTGGACCCGCGGCCTGCGCGGCTCGGTCCGTTGCGCGGCCGGACTGCTCGGCATGCTCCTGCTCATCGACCGGGCGGCCGGCACCCTGACCTGGTGGCGCTGCGCCCTGTGGGTCACGCTGGCCCTGCTCCTCTTCCTGGTGCTGCTCCCCGCCCGCGTCTCGGCCGGTGCGGACTGGCTGGCCTCCCGCCGCCTGCTGCGCACTCGGCGCGTGCGCACCGACCTACTGGTCGCGGCACGCCCGCTGGACGGCGTCTCCCCGCGCCTGATCCTGCGCGACACGCTCGGCGCGCGGGTCGAGATCGACCCCGACGTCCTGGTCCGCAACCCCGCTCTGTGGCACCGCCTCGACGAGGGGGCCCGCCGCTCCGAGGCGGCCGGCACCCTGCGATGCGGCACGACCGCCCTGCACCGGCTCGCGCGGCGCATCGACCGGGAGACGGCGCTGGAGGTGTTCCGGACATCGGGGCTGGATTGACTCGCTCCTCGGGCTGAAGCCCGACGCACCGCGAACGAACCCCGGCGAGCGAATCCCGGCAGCCGGGAGCCAGGCCACGTGTCGGCCCTTGCGGCCAAGTGGCCGGACAGGCCCCTCAGCGGCTGCGGATCGGCCCTGCCCAAGGCAGCATGGAGATGCCGTACGAGATGACGCTCGGTGTCCGCACCCTGATCCGGAGCCGCCCCCTCCCCCTCATGCCCCTCTCACCACCTCTCCCCGTTCGACACCGCACATCAGGCTCCGGGCCTCAGCTTCTGGATGCCGCACCCCCGTCCGCCGGGCCATTCTTAACGCAAGATTGACGCCCGTGGACCCTTGATGCGTGAGCCAGGGCGTCACTCTCCGCTTACGCTGAGGCGGCCGTCCGCGTGATGGCCGGAAACAGCTGAGCCGCACCCCGGGAGCACGCAGATGGCCACGACCGAACACCCCCCCAGTCGCCTGCGCGCCTGGATGCTGGAGGGGCTGTCCGACATGGGCAAGGGCGGCGGCCACAACGGCTCGCAGACCGAGCAGGAGCCCGTGCACAAGGGCCAGCGCTGGTGGCGGGTGATGTGCCTGACCGGTGTCGACTACTTCTCCACCCTCGGCTACCAGCCCGGCATCGCCGCCCTGGCGGCCGGGCTGCTGTCCCCCATCGCGACCATCGTGCTCGTCATCGTCACCCTCGCCGGTGCCCTTCCGGTCTACCGGCGCGTGGCCGAGGAGAGCCCGCACGGCGAGGGTTCCATCTCCATGCTGGAACGGCTGCTGTCCTTCTGGAAGGGCAAGCTGTTCGTCCTCACCCTGCTGGGCTTCGCCGCGACCGACTTCCTCATCACCATCACCCTGTCGGCCGCCGACGCCTCCACCCACATGGTGGAGAACCCTCACCTGACCAGCACGCTCCACTCCCACCAGATGCTGATCACACTGATCCTGGTGGCCCTGCTGGGCGCGGTCTTCCTCAAGGGCTTCCTGGAGGCGATCGGTGTCGCGGTGGCACTGGTCGGCATCTATCTCGGGCTGAACGTCGTCGTGGTGATCGTCGGCCTGTGGCACGTCCTCACCGCCGAGCACGTGGTGACCGACTGGACCACCGCCCTGACCGCACAGCACGGCAACGTCTTCGTGATGATCGGCGTGGCCCTGATCGTCTTCCCGAAACTCGCCCTCGGTCTGTCCGGCTTCGAGACCGGCGTCGCCGTGATGCCGCACGTCCGGGGCGACGACAGCGACACGGAGGAGCGGCCGACCGGCCGGATCCGGGACACCAAGAAGCTGCTGACCACCGCCGCGCTGATCATGAGCTGCTTCCTGATCGCCACCAGCTTCATCACCACGCTGCTGATCCCGGCCCAGGAGTTCAAGCCCGGTGGCCAGGCCAACGGCCGCGCGCTCGCCTACCTCGCGCACGAATACCTGGGCAACGTCTTCGGCACGGTCTACGACGTCTCGACGATCGCGATCCTGTGGTTCGCCGGCGCCTCCGCGATGGCCGGACTGCTCAACCTGATGCCGCGCTATCTCCCGCGCTACGGCATGGCCCCGCACTGGGCCCGCGCCGTCCGCCCGATGGTCATCGTCTTCACCCTGATCGCCTTCCTGGTCACCTGGCTCTTCGACGCCAACGTCGACAAGCAGGGCGGCGCGTACGCCACCGGTGTGCTGGTGCTGATCAGCTCCGCGGCGATCGCCGTGACCATCGCCGCGCGCAAGGCGGGACAGCGCGGCTGGACCATCGGCTTCGCCGTCATCGCGGCCGTGTTCCTCTACACGACCGTCGTGAACGTCATCGAACGTCCCGACGGTGTCAAGATCGGCGCCTGCTTCATCGCGGGCATCATGCTGGTCTCGCTGCTGTCCCGGCTGGCCCGCGCCTTCGAGCTGCGGGTGACGAGCGTGACGCTCGACCCGATGGCGGAACGATTCGTCAGGGACATGGCCAGCCGCAAGATACGGTTCATCGCCAACGAGCCCGACCAGCGCGACAAGGCCGAGTACCGCGACAAGATCGAGCAGATCCGCGCCGACAACGACATGCCCGAGCAGGAGGACTTCGTCTTCGTCGAGGTCACGGTCACCGACCCCTCCGAGTTCGAGACCGGTCTGAAGGTGCACGGGGACGTGCTGCACAACCGCTACCGGGTCCTGACGGTGGAGTCGTCTTCCATCCCGAACGCCCTCGCCGCGCTCCTCCTGCACGTCCGGGACGTGACGCGCTGCACCCCGCACATCTACTTCGAGTGGACCGAGGGCAACCCGTTCGCCAACTTCCTGCGCTTCTTCCTCTTCGGCCAGGGCGAGGTCGCCCCGGTCACCCGTGAAGTCCTCCGCGAGGCCGAACCGGACCGGAAGCGGCGCCCCCGCGTCCACACCGGCTGAGGCCACACGGCGTAGCGGGACCGGCCCCCGGGGCACGCTCCGGGACCGGTTCACCGGCAGGCTGACGCACTGTCGCGTCAGACCCGCCACCACCCCATGTCCACAGTTCCTGACCGTTAGTTTTATGGTGGCCAGCATGCAGTCCTACACGATCGGCCAGGCCGCACGGTTGCTCGGCGTCAGCCCGGACACCGCCCGGCGCTGGGCCGATGCCGGCCGGATGGCCACGCATCGCGACGAGTCCGGGCGGCGCCTCATCGCCGGCCAGGATCTCGCCGCGTTCTCCGTCGAGCTGGCCCAGAGCGGCGGAGGCGAGGAGGACCCCTCCTACACCTCCGTCCGCAACGCCTTCCCCGGCATCGTCACCGCCATCAAGATCGGCGACGTCGCGGCCCAGGTGGAGATCCAGGCCGGCCCGCACCGGCTGGTCTCCCTGCTGACCCGCGAGGCCGTCGAGGAGCTGGGCCTGGAGGTCGGCATGGAGGCGACGGCCCGCGTGAAGTCCACGAACGTGCACATCGACCGGTTCTGACGGGGGCCGGCGCGGCGAGGCAGTCTGTCCGGACTCGGGGTCCGCGCCGCGCCAGCTCCACCCGTGGGAGCCGCTGGCGCCCCCGCTCCCCCAGGGAGCCCGGAGCCGCGCCCCGGCTCGGCGACCCCTGAGGGGACCAGAACCACGCCCCCACCACGTCTGCGGACCTCCGGGGCCACCAGCCCACGCCCGTCGCCTCCGCGAAGCTCCGGAGTCACGAGGCCCGCCCCACCGCATCCGCGAATCTCCGGGGCCGCGAAGCCGCCCCACAGCCTCCGTGAGTCTCCGGACCCACCGAGCCGCACCCGTCGCCTCCGCGAGCGTCCGAGGCCGCCCGCACCGCGCGCCCGCGACAGGTCCGAGGGGCGCGCCCTGACGTCCGGTGCCGTCCGCGTCACACCCAGGCCCGCCTCCTGGTGACGGCCTGCGCCGTCACCGGCAAGGCCGCGGCGCCCACGCCGGGTTCACGCAAGGACCGCCCCGCCGAAGGCACCGGCAGCGGTCAGGAAGCCGTCGCTGTCGCCCGGTCCGCGACAACCGTAGCCGTAGTGGGAGCGGGAGCCGAAGCGGGAGCCGTAGCCGTAGCCGTAGTGGGAGCGGGAGCCGAAGCGGGAGCCGAAGCGGGAGCCGTAGCCGTAGCCGTAGCCGTAGCCGTAGCCGTAGCCGTAGCCGTAGCCGCGAAACGGTAGCCCCCGTCCACCCGGATTCCGGTGATCCCGCTGATGTGCCGGGCACCGCACCGGTCCTGCGGTACCACCAGCTGAGGGCCCGCCGCGTCCAGCGGATTCCCGTCGATCGTGACGCCGAGCAGCACGGGGGCATCGCCGAAATCGGGGTCGATCTCGGCCCAGGACAGCAGGGCGTGGTGGCCGTCGACACCCATGACGGCGATGAGGAAGCGCAGCCGGTCCTTGCGCCGGGCGGGGTCGAACCCGGGGCCCGCGTCCACCAGTACGTCGTACAGGCGCGGTCCGGTGAACCGGTGCCGCTGGATGCCACTGGTGGAGCAGTCGAAGCTGACGTCCGCCCTGTGCTGCGGCCAGCGGAAAAGGTCCGGAACGGCCAGCCGCGCGGGCCGGGCCAGATCGCCGTTCAGGTCGAGTTGCGCGAGCTTCACCTGCGACCACCTCCCGTGATTGCCTACCCGCGCAATGGCCCTGCACAAACGCATATGCCAGCCCTAAACCACAACCTTCCAGCTCATGCGATGCGACAGAGGGATTACGTCTGGCAAATGCGGCAGTATTATCGTCACGTGGCCGACCCCCGGCCCTGGAAGGGCGAGCCAGCTGTTCCATACGTTTCGAGGAGTAGATACGTGATGACCCGTTCCACGCGCCGGACCCGCCTGATGCAGCTGACCGGCGTGGGAGCCATCGCCCTGATGGCGCTGAGCGCTTGCTCCTCCTCCAGCGACTCGTCCACCCCCAAGTCGGACCAGTCCGACTCCGCGGCGGCCGGTTCCGCCTCCCCCAAGCTCTCGGGCACCGTCACCGTGTTCGCGGCCGCCTCGCTGAAGGAGAGCTTCACTACGCTCGGCAAGGAGTTCGAGCAGCAGCACCCGGGCACCAGGGTGAGCTTCAACTTCGGCGGCAGCGACAGCCTCGCCGCGAGCATCACCAGCGGCGCCCCGGCGGACGTCTTCGCCGCCGCCAGCCCCAAGACGATGAAGATCGTGACGGACAAGAGCGACGCCGTCGGCACCCCGGCCACCTTCGTCCGCAACCAGCTGGAGATCGCCACCCTGCCGGGAAACCCCGACAAGGTGTCCTCGCTGAAGGACCTCACCAAGTCCGGCATGAAGGTTGTCCTGTGCGACAAGACAGTGCCGTGCGGCGCCGCCGCGCAGAAGGCGCTGGACGCCAGCCACCTCAAGCTCACCCCGGTCTCCTACGAGCAGGACGTCAAGGCCGCCCTGAACAAGGTGGAGCTGAAGGAGGCCGACGCCGCGGTCGTCTACAAGACCGACGTGAAGGCCGCCGGCGACAAGGTGGAGGGCGTGGAATTCCCCGAGTCGGCGAACGCGATCAACGACTACCCGATCGCGCTGCTGAAGGACTCGAAGAACGCGGATGCCGCCAAGGCGTTCATCGCCCTCGTGCAGTCCGCCGATGGTCAGAAGGTGCTCAACCAGGCCGGGTTCCTCAAGCCGTGACCTCACTCGACAAGGCCCGCGCCGCGGCCGGCCCCCGCACAGGTCGGCCGCGGCGCGGCCGCGTCGGCAGGGGCCGGCGCGGTGTCCCGCTCCCCCTGCTCGTGCCGGGCCTGATGGCCCTGGCGTTCCTCCTGCTGCCGCTCGCCGCGCTGCTCATCCGCGCACCCTGGGGCAGCATGCCGGAGCAGCTGACCAGCACCGAGGTGTGGCAGGCGCTCCAGCTGTCCCTGATCAGCGCCACCCTGGCCACCGCGGTGGCGCTGGTGCTGGGCGTACCGCTGGCATGGCTGCTGGCGCGCACGCACTTCCCCGGCCGCGGGTTCGTCCGCGCCCTGGTGACGCTGCCCCTGGTCCTGCCGCCGGTGGTCGGCGGTGTGGCACTGCTGCTCGCCCTCGGCCGCAACGGGGTCGTCGGCCAGTGGCTCGACGCCTGGTTCGGTATCACCCTGCCGTTCACGACCACCGGAGTCGTGATCGCCGAGGCGTTCGTCGCGATGCCGTTCCTGGTCATCAGCGTCGAGGGCACCCTGCGGGCCGCCGACCCGCGCTTCGAGGAGGCGGCCACCACGCTCGGCGCCTCCCGCTTCACCGCGTTCCGCCGGGTCACCCTGCCGCTCATCGCCCCCGGCATCGCCGCGGGCGCCGTCCTGGCCTGGGCACGCGCGCTCGGCGAGTTCGGCGCGACGATCACCTTCGCCGGCAACTTTCCCGGCCGTACCCAGACGATGCCGCTCGCGGTCTACCTCGCCATGCAGAACGACCCCGAGGCCGCCATCGCCCTCAGCCTGGTCCTGCTGACCGTGTCGATCGCGGTGCTGGCGGGGCTGCGGGACCGCTGGATGACAGGAGCGTGACGGTGCGGCGAGGATGGAGGACGCCCGTTGCGACCGTGCCGTTGGAGGACACCCGCTTCATGACCGACACCGACGCGCCCACGGCCGGCCTGGAGACCACGGGCGAGCAGGGGCTCGACGCCCGTCTGGTCGTCGACCGCGGCGCCTTCCGGCTGGACGTGGCCCTGTCCGCCGCGCCCGGGGACGTCGTGGCGCTGCTCGGCCCCAACGGTGCCGGCAAGACCACCGCCCTGCGCGCGCTGGCGGGCCTGGTCCCGCTCGGCGACGGGCACCTGCGGCTGGACGGCGACTCACTGGAGCGCACCCCGCCGGAGGACCGTCCGGTCGGCGTGGTCTTCCAGGACTATCTGCTCTTCCCGCACCTGTCCGCGCTGGACAACGTGGCCTTCGGGCCGCGCTGCCAGGGCGTCCGCAAGGGCGAGGCGCGGGCGCAGGCCGCCGTCTGGCTGGACCGGATGGGGCTCGCCGACCATGCCGGCGCCAAGCCCCGCCGTCTCTCCGGCGGTCAGGCCCAGCGCGTCGCCCTGGCCCGCGCGCTGGCCACCCGGCCCCGGCTGCTGCTCCTGGACGAGCCGCTCGCGGCCCTGGACGCCCGTACCCGCCTGGAGGTCCGCGCCCAGCTGCGCCGGCACCTCGCCGAGTTCGAGGCCGTCGCCGTACTGGTCACGCACGATCCGCTGGACGCCATGGTGCTCGCCGACCGGCTCGTGGTCATCGAGAACGGCCGGATCGTGCAGGAGGGCACCCCCTCCGACATCGCCCGCCGTCCGCGCACGGACTACATCGCGCAGCTCGTCGGCCTCAACCTGTACCGCGGCCAGGCCGAGGGGCACACCGTACGGCTGGACGCCGGGCCCTCGATCACGACCACGGAAGACCTGTCCGGACCGGCGTTCGTGGCCTTCCCGCCGGTCGCGGTCACCCTCTTCCAGGAGCGGCCCACCGGCGCCAGCGCACGCAATGTGTGGCGCTGCGAGGTCGCCGGCCTGGAGACCCACGGCGACCAGATCCGCGTCGACCTGGCCGGCGAGCTCTCCCTGGCCGCCGACCTCACCACGGTCGCCGCCGCCGAACTGGACCTGCACCCTGGTACGCCGGTCTGGGCGACCGTCAAGGCGACGCAGACCCACGCGTATCCCGCCTGAGCCATGTGACGGCCTGCCGCACACTACGGTGTGCGTTCATGACCATGAGCATCCGTAATCAGCTGCCCGGCACCGTCACGGCGATCCAGTCGGGCGAGGCCATGGCGACCGTCAGGATCCGGCTCACCGGCGGCCGGCACCTGACCGCGGCGATCACCCTGGACGCCGTCAAGGACCTCGGGCTGTCCGAGGGCTCCCGCGTGCGTGCCCTGGTGAAGTCGACCGAGGTGTCGCTCGCCACGGAGCCGCTGGAGCACGTCTCGATCCGCAACCAGCTGCCCGGCACCGTCAGCGACGTCTCCTGCGGCGCGGCCATGGCCACGGTCAAGGTCACGGTCGACGGCGGCGAACTCACCTCCGCCATCACCCAGGAGTCCGCGCAGGACCTGGGCCTGAAGGCCGGTGACCCGGTGGTGGCCCTGATCAAGTCGACCGAGGTGTCACTGGCGACCGACTGAACCGAGGTGTCACCGGCGAGCGACTGATACGGGTGAGGCCCCGCCCGGGTGTCCGGGCGGGGCCTCACCTCTGCCGTCATCCGGTCCCTGCGGGACCGCGCGCAGCCGGTCAGTCCTCGTACGCGTCCAGGGGCGGGCAGGAGCACACCAGGTTGCGGTCGCCGAAGGCCTGGTCGATGCGGCGCACCGGCGGCCAGTACTTGTCGGCGGCCGAGACACCGGCCGGGAAGACGGCCTCGTCACGGGTGTAGGCGTGCGTCCACTCGCCACCGAGCGCGGCGGCGGTGTGCGGGGCGCCCCGCAGCGGGTTGTCCTCCGCGGGCCACACACCGGAACCGACCTTGTCGATCTCGGCGCGGATGGCGATCATCGCGTCGCAGAACCGGTCCAGCTCGCCGAGGTCCTCCGACTCGGTCGGCTCGATCATCAGCGTGCCGGCCACCGGGAAGGACATGGTCGGCGCGTGGAAGCCGTAGTCGATCAGGCGCTTGGCCACGTCGTCCACGCTCACGCCGGTCGCCTTGGTCAGCGGGCGCAGGTCGACGATGCACTCGTGCGCGACGAGGCCGGCGGGACCGGTGTAGAGCACCGGGTAGTGCGGCTCCAGGCGCTTGGCGATGTAGTTGGCGGAGAGCACGGCGACCTGGGTGGCCCGCTTCAGACCCTCGCCGCCCATCAGGCGGACGTACGCCCACGAGATCGGCAGGATGCCCGCGCTGCCCCACGGCGCCGCGGAGATCGGGCCGACGCCCGTCTCCGGGCCTGCGGCCGGCTGGAGCGGGTGGTTCGGCAGGTACGGCGCCAGGTGCGCGCGGACCGCGACCGGGCCGACGCCGGGGCCGCCGCCGCCGTGCGGGATGCAGAAGGTCTTGTGCAGGTTGAGGTGGGAGACGTCGCCGCCGAAGTGGCCGGGCTTGGCGAGGCCGACCAGGGCGTTGAGGTTGGCGCCGTCGACGTACACCTGGCCGCCCGCGTCGTGGACCTGGGCGCAGATGTCGGCGACGTGCTCCTCGAAGACGCCGTGCGTCGAGGGGTAGGTGATCATCAGCACGGCGAGCTCGTCGCGGTGCTGCTCGATCTTGGCGCGCAGGTCCTCGACGTCGATCTCGCCGTCCTCGGCGGTCTTCACGACGACGACCTTCATGCCGGCCATCACCGCGCTGGCCGCGTTGGTGCCGTGCGCGGAGGAGGGGATGAGGCAGACGGTGCGCTGCTCGTCACCGTTGCCACGGTGGTAGCCCCGTACGGCCAGCAGCCCGGCCAGCTCGCCCTGCGAACCGGCGTTCGGCTGGAGGGAGACCTTGTCGTAGCCGGTGACCTCGGCGAGGCGCTCCTCCAGCTCGCGGATGAGCGTGAGGTAGCCCTCGGCCTGCTCGGCGGGCACGAAGGGGTGCAGCTGGCCGAACTCGGGCCAGGTGACCGGCTCCATCTCGGTGGTCGCGTTGAGCTTCATGGTGCAGGAGCCCAGCGGGATCATGCCGCGGTCGAGCGCGTAGTCGCGGTCGGACAGCTTGCGCAGGTAGCGCAGCATGGCCGTCTCGGAGCGGTGCTCGTGGAAGACGGGGTGCGTCAGGTAGTCGTCGGTGCGCAGCAGCGCCTCGGGCAGCGCCTCACCGGCGGCCGCGTCCAGCGCCGCCACGTCGCCCTCGATGCCGAACGCGGAGAGGACGGCGCCCAGCTGGGCCCGGTTGGTGGTCTCGTCGCAGGCCATGGAGACGTGGTCGGCGTCGACGAGACGCAGGTTGACCCCGTTCTCACGGGCCGCTGCGACGACTTCGCCGGCCTTGCCGGGCACGCGCGCGGTGAGGGTGTCGAAGTAGGCGCCGTGGACGATCTCGACGCCGGCCTGCCTGAGGCCCTCGGCGAGGATCGCGGCGTAGCGGTGGGTGCGGCGGGCGATCGTCCGCAGGCCCTCGGGGCCGTGGTAGACGGCGTACATGCCGGCCATCACGGCGAGCAGCACCTGCGCGGTGCAGATGTTACTGGTGGCCTTCTCCCGGCGGATGTGCTGCTCACGGGTCTGCAGGGCCAGGCGGTAGGCGCGGTGCCCGTCGGCGTCGACGGAGACGCCCACGAGCCGGCCGGGCAGGCTGCGCGCGAACTTCTCGTGCACCGCCATGTAGCCGGCGTGCGGCCCGCCGAAGCCCATCGGCACGCCGAAGCGCTGGGTCGTACCGATCGCGATGTCAGCGCCCAGCTCGCCCGGCGAGGTGAGCAGGGTGAGGGCGAGCAGGTCGGCGGCGACGGTGACGAGGGCGCCCAGCTCGTGCGCCTGGTCGATGACCGGCTTCAGGTCGCGTACGGCACCGGAGGCGCCCGGGTACTGCAGGAGCACGCCGTTGATGTCCCGCTCGGCGATGCCGGCCGGGATGCCGTCGCTGAGGTCGGCGACGACGACCTCGACGCCGGTCGGCTCGGCACGCGTCTCGATGACGGCAATGGTCTGCGGCAGCGTGTCCGCGTCGACCAGGAACAGGCCCTTCTTGTTCTTGCCCATGCGGCGGGAGAGCGCCATCGCCTCGGCGGCGGCGGTGCCCTCGTCGAGGAGGGAGGCGCCGGAGGTGGGCAGGCCGGTCAGTTCGGCGACCGTCGTCTGGAAGTTCAGCAGGGCCTCCAGACGGCCCTGGGAGATCTCCGGCTGGTACGGCGTGTAGGCCGTGTACCAGGCGGGGTTCTCCATGACGTTGCGCAGGATCACGGGCGGGGTGAAGGTGCCGTGGTAGCCGAGCCCGATCATGGAGCCGAGGACCTGGTTGCGGTCGGCGAGCGAGCGCAGCTCGGCGAGCACCTCGGCCTCGGTGCGGGCGCCCGGGAGGTCCAGGGCGTCGGCGTTCTTGATCACATCCGGGACCGCGGCGGCGGTCAGCTCGTCGAGGGAGCCGTAACCGACCTGCGCGAGCATCTTGGCCCGCGACTCCTGGTCGGGGCCGATGTGGCGCTGCTCGAAGGGGATGCCCGCTTCGAGCTCGGAGAGCGGAATGCGATGGGCGGTCATGTACGGAGGCCTCCTGGTCTGACGCGACCTGCGAGGGGCACCTCGGCGCGGGTGCCCGGACGGCCTCCCCCTCTGTCATCTCGAACCTGAGAGCTTCACCGGGCGCCCGAGGGTCCCGGCTTTCACCGTCGGTGAGGACGGGAGTTGTCGACGCCCGCCCTGCTTTCCAGAGTGACCTCGTCCGTGCGGTACGGGGGCCTGAGAGATTCCGGGGAGGAGTTGCTCCTTCGGCGCCTCCGAGTGCTCGGAGGACTCTCCCGCACGGGGTCAGCAGCCGTTGTCAGACTACCAGCGAGGTCAACGCCGCAGGCCTCGAGTGGCCGCCTCCTTCAATGTGCTCTTTCGTAGTGCTTACGGATGAGTTGCGACCACGTGGAGGGAGAGGGACCGTGCAGACCGACATCGATCCGCGCAACCTGATCGGCCGCAGGGCGTTCGACCGCAACGGCACCAAGATCGGCACCATCGACGAGGTGTATCTCGACGACGCGACGGGCGTGCCGGAGTGGGCGGCCATACGCACCGGTCTGTTCTCCCGGGACGCCTTCGTCCCGCTGGAGCCCAGCGAACTGGTCGAGGGCACCCTCAGAGTCCCCTTCGACCGCGCGCTCATCAAGGACGCCCCCGACTTCGGCGTCGGCCGCCACCTCTCCCCCGACCAGGAACTGCAGCTCTACCACCACTACGGCCTGGACGTGGCCGCGGCGCCCGGCGTACCCGACCGCGACTTCGGCAAACTGGCGGGCACCGAGGAGACCTGAGCCGACCGCCTCCGCCCACAGCGCCTCCCGAGCGGTACGGGGAAGGCGCTCTGAGCCACGACCCGGCCACACCCGGCACACCCCGGCCACGGACCGCCACGGACCGCTGCAGACCGCTCCACATCGGTCACCCTTCGATCCCCCACGGGTCACCCACCGGTCACCCCTCGGTGCTCACCTCGTCCGGCACCAGCACCAGCGGCAGCGGATCCGCCGGCTCCAGACCCGGATCGTCGACCCGGAAGGTACGGATCCGCCCCGGCGGCGACTGCGGTGTCTCGAAGCGCACGGTGACCCGGCCCAGGCCGCTGCCCTGCACCCAGCCGTGTCCGTACTCCGTGTGCCGGACGTCGTGCCCGGCACGCCATTGCCGCTCGGCCTCCTCCGGCGGCTCCTGCGCCGTCTCCGGCACCGTCTCCTGCGGCTCGGTGGCCCTGAGGTCACCCGCCGCCTGGGCGAACAGGTCCTCCTGGGTGTAGTCGGCGAGCCCGGAGACGCCCACGCCGAGCAGCCGTACCCCGCCGGTGGTGTCGACGGACTCCAGCAGCCGCGCGGCCGCCTCGCGGATCACGGCCGGATCGTCCGTGGGGCCCCGGAGCGTCTCGGAGCGCGTCAGCGTCGAGAAGTCGTAGCGGCGCACCTTCAGCACGATGGTCCGTCCCGACAGGCCTGCCCCGCGCAGCCGGCCCACGCACCGGTCGGCGAGCCGCTGCACCTCCAGGCCCACTCGCAGCCGGTCGTGGATGTCGACGTCGTAGGTGTCCTCGACCGACACCGACTTGGCCTCGCGCTCGGCCACCACGGGCCGGTCGTCGCGCGCCAGCGCCATGGCGTACAGGGCGTGCCCGTGGGCCTTGCCGACGATCCGGACGAGTTCGTCCTCACCCGCCTCGGCGAGTTCCTGGACCGTGGTGATCCCGGCCCGCCGCAGATGGTCCCCGGTGGCCGGCCCCACCCCGGGCAGCGTACGCACCGACATCGGGCCCAGCAGCGCCCGCTCGGTCCCGGGCTCGATGAGCACGAGTCCGTCGGGCTTGGCCTGCTCCGAGGCGATCTTGGCGAGCATCTTGCAGGCGGCCAGCCCCACGGACCCGGTCAGCCCCGTGGCCGCCCGTATGTCCGCGCGCAGCGTGATCCCGGCCCGCCGCGCCGACTCCTCGTCCGAGGCCGCGTGCCCGGCCTCCAGATCCACGAACGCCTCGTCCAGGCTCAGCGGCTCCACCAGCGGGGACAGCTCCCGCAGCAGGGCCATCACGCGCTCGCTGACCGACCGGTACAGGGAGAAGCGCGGCACGAGGTACGCGGCGTTGGGCGCGAGCCTGCGCGCCTGGGCCATGGGCATCGCCGAGTGCACCCCGAACACCCGTGCCTCGTACGACGCGGTGGCCACCACACCGCGCGGTCCGAGCCCGCCCACGACGACGGCCTTCCCGCGCAGACTCGGCTTGGACGCCTGCTCCACCGAGGCGAAGAAGGCATCCATGTCGAGATGCAGGATCGTGGGCGTGTTTCTCACATGTCCGATGCTGCACCACACCACTGACAATGCCGCGGCGCGGGACACCCGGAGCGGCGCCGCGGCCGGGCCGATCGCCCGGCCGGCCCCGCGATCAAGGGACCTCCTGGTCGAGACAGCCCACGCTCAGGCACCTGGCCGTCAGGGCAGCTCGCCGTCAGGGCACCTGGCCGTCACAGCACCCCGTGCTCAGACCGCCCGGTTGCGCCGCCGCGCCAGTTCGTCCGCGGGGTTCTGCCCGACCAGCGTCTCCCCGGTGTCGACGCGCTCACCGTGCAGCTGCGAGAGCGCGCTCTCCACGTCCCGCCACACCACGCCCACCGCGATCCCGAAGATGCCCTGGCCGCCCTGGAGCAGGGCGTGGACCTCGTCCGGGGAAGTGCACTCGTAGACCGTGGCACCGTCGCTCATGAGCGTCATCCGCTCGAGATCACGGAATCCGCGTTCCCTGAGGTGCTGCACGGTCGTACGGATGTTCTGCAACGAGACACCCGTGTCGAGGAAGCGCTTGACGATCTTCAGGACCACGACGTCCCGGAAGCTGTACAGACGCTGCGTGCCCGACCCGTGGGCGGGCCGCACGCTCGGCTCGACCAGCCCCGTGCGGGCCCAGTAGTCGAGTTGCCTGTAGGTGATCCCCGCGGCCGCGCAGGCCGTGGGACCGCGATAGCCGATCTCCTCGGACACCATGGACGCCGCCCCTTCGCCGTCGGGCACCGCCGTCGGCCGCTGCGGAGCGGGATCGGCCGCGCCGCCCTGAAGCCGGTACGGCCCGCTCGCCCCGAAACCGGGTCCGGGGGCACCCCCAGCCGTACCGTCGCCGCTGGTTCTCACGCCGACCTCCGTCCTTGACCTGCCTGCTCGACGGTAGGCAGTCACCAGGGGTGCGTCAACGATCGCCACACTCGGCACGCCGAGTGATAATCACCCTAGGAGTGGTTTCCCGTGTCCCACCGCGGGGAAAGGCTAGCCGAATGCCGTCGCGGGAGGACGTAGGACTCTCTCACGGTCCGGTGGCAATTGCCATCCCGCAGGCCCCGCCGACAGCCCGCCCAGGCCGCCGGCATGTCGCGCTCGTCCCGGTCCGGTCCGGTCCGGTCCGCACGGCCGGCCCGGCTCACTGGCTGCTGGTGCCGAAGTCCTCGGGCGAGATCTGGTCGAGGAACTCGCGGAACTTCTCCACCTCGTCCTCCTGCTCGTCCGGAATGGCGATGCCCGCGTCGTCGAGCACCGTGTCACTGCCGAAGATGGGGGTTCCGGTGCGCAGGGCCAGCGCTATGGCGTCGGACGGACGGGCGCTCACCTCGACCCCGCTGGCGAAGACCAGCTCCGCGTAGAAGACGCCCTCACGCAGATCGGTGATGCGCACTTCGGTCAGCTCCTGGCCGACGGCCTCCAGCACGTCCTTGAACAGGTCGTGGGTCAGCGGTCGCGCGGGGGCCATGCCCTGCTGGGCGAAGGCGATCGCCGTCGCCTCACCCGGCCCGATCCAGATGGGGAGGTAACGGTCGCCCCCCACTTCGCGCAGGAGCACGATCGGTTGGTTGGAGGGCATCTCGACCCGGACACCTACGACATCGAGCTCGTTCACACAGCAACCCTAGGCCGTGCTCGGGACGTTTGGGTAGTCGGGCCGGGAACAGGTGCCCGATCCGGGCCGTCGGCAGGCCCGCCGGTCAGGGCAGCCGCACCCCGAGAGCGGTCTTCACCATCGCCGCGTGCAGCCGCACCGTGAGCTGGGCCAGCTCCTTGGTACGAGCCTCGGCGTGTGCCCTGGTCTGCGGGTTGCGGTGGCGCTTGAGTGGGGCCACCACCTGGTCGACCAGCCCCGCCTCACGGTCGGCGGCCGCCTTCATCACCCGCAGGTGGCGCGGCTCGATCCCGAACCGGCCCAGTTCGGCCACGAGAGCGGCCACGGTGACGGCCTCGGCGTCGTACGCCCCGTCCTCCAGCGGAGCGATGATCCCGTAGGACTCCCACTCCTTCAGCTCACCCTCACCGATGTCCGCCGCCGCCATCAGCTCGGCGCGGCCCACCCGGGCGACCGTGGGCCCCTCGGCCGGCCGCGGCGCGTCGTCCTCCCAGGTGCGCTGGCGACCCACCACGGGCAGCTGCACGGCCTCACCGCGCTCCATGGCGTCCAGATGCTCACGGATCACCTTGAGCGGCAGATAGTGGTCCCGCTGCATCCTCAGGACATGACCGAGGCGCTCGACGTCCCCGGCGCTGAACTTGCGGTACCCCGAGGGGGTCCGCTGCGGCTCGATGAGCCCCTCCGCCTCCAGAAAACGGATCTTGGAGATGGTGACTTCGGGGAACTCGTCGCGCAGCGCGTTCAGCACCGTGCCGATGCTCATCAGCCCACCGTCCCTGGCGGCGGTACCGCTTCCGGCACCGCCGCTCGGTGTTTGAAGCATGGACCTTCCCTGGGGTCCCCCGGACGGAGTCCGGGGAGGTCAGATGCCCTGCCGGCTCGAGTAGAAGACCAGCCGGTACTTGCCGATCTGCACCTCGTCACCGTTCGACAGAGCGACCTGGTCGATCGGCTCACGGTTGACGTACGTACCGTTCAGGCTGCCGACGTCGGCCACCGTGAACGAACCGTCCGGAGAGCGCCGGAACTCCACGTGCCGGCGCGAGACCGTCACGTCGTCCAGGAAGATGTCGCTCTGCGGATGACGGCCGGCCGTGGTCAGGTCGCCGTCCAGCAGGAAGCGGCTGCCCGAGTTCGGTCCCCGGCGCACCACCAGCAGCGCCGAGCCCTGCGGCAGCGCGTCGACGGCCGCCTGCGCCTCGGGCGAGAGCATCGGCACCGCCGTCTGGCCGGTGACCTCCGCGTCGTAGGCCTCGATGCCGGAGATGGAGATCGTGGACGTGGTCTCCGAGGCACGCTCGGGCGCCACTCCGGCCCGCAGCGGCGCACCACAGTGGGAGCAGAAACGCGCGTTCTCCGCGTTGCGGTTACCGCACCTCGTACACACCAGGACCGACATGGACGGATCCTCCTGCCGCGGAAGCCCCGCGGGGGCGTTGGACGCATGCGGGTCGGGGGCGAACCCTCCACCCGCACCTGAGGTCGACGGTTGCCCGAAACCTATGCCGCCGGACTGGGCAGGGTCAACAGACGCCGCGCCCTGACCACCGGAAATGTCACCGCCCGGACCAGCCACCTGGTCCCGGAACAGCGGGCGCCGGCCCTCTGCGTCAGGCTGTGCACGATGAAGAGCGGTCGCGTTGTCGCTGCCCTCTCGCGCGCTCTTGCCGAACAACTTCGCAAACAACTTCACGGGCGATTCCCCTTGACCGAAACAGACCCGCCCGTGGGGCAGGACGAACCCTGATTGCCGACACCGGCCGACCCGGACATTCTCACAACGTCCGTATCCACCAGACAGTTTCCACCACGCACCTCCCCATCGGTGCGCCGACCCCCCGCAACCTCATGCCCCTGCCGGACGTCCCCCATGCACCACCGGTTCACTGGGAGGACGACCGAGCGTAGTCAGGCTGCTTCGCCCGTCGCAAGGCATCCACGGCGATCTTGTTCGACTGCTCGACAGTCACCGTGGCCTGCTCCTTCTCCAGGGTCTGCACCACGCCTCCAGGAATGTTCAACGCCGGCTCGAGATCTTGCGGCTTGCCGATGACCTGGAAACGATAGGGGGCGTTGATCTTGTTCCCGTCGACGCTGACGCTCTTGCCGGAATCGGTGAAGTAGCTGTTGGCGACCACCCGTGCTCCGTTGACCTGGATCGCCTCCGCGCCGGCGGCGCGCAACTCCTGGATCGCGTCGAGCAGCATGTCCGACTTGACCGTCCCCTTCGTATCCTCGATGGTCATGGTGATGCCGGGACCCTGCGCCGCCACGGTGCCCGCCAGAATGCCGAGTTGCTTCGCCTTCTCGGCGGTCTGCCGGCGAGCCTCCGCGGCCTGGTCGGAACTGCTCTGCAGCTCCTGGCGCTGTTTCTCGAGTCCCTGCTTCTCGTCCTCAAGACGCTGAGTACGGTCATCCAGTTCATCGAGGATGCGCACAAGATCTTCCTGCCGGGCACCGCGCAGCGCGCTGTCGCTGTCGCTGTTCGACGCGACCTGCACGGCGAGCCCGAAACCGAGCCCGAACAGCAACAGCGCGACGATGAGTTGAGCCCGGGTCACCCGCGGCGGCCAGATCCCCTTGATCAGCCTCTCACGCCCGGTGAGCTGCGGCTCGGCGCTCTCGGGCGCCTCCGGCTCCGGCTCGGGCTCGGGGGCGGGGGCGGGCGAGGCCGGTACCTCGTCGGGCAGTTCCTTGCGCAGCCTGTTCTCCGGCTGCTCGTCCTGGTCGCTCATCGCCCTCACGCCCGGAAGACGTGTCGCCGGATGGCGGCCGCGTTGGAGAAGATCCGGATACCCAGAACCACCACGACGCCCGTGGACAGCTGCGCGCCCACGCCCAACTTGTCGCCGAGGAAAACGATCAGCGCGGCGACGACCACGTTCGACAGGAACGACACCACGAAGACCTTGTCGTCGAAGATGCCGTCGAGCATGGCGCGCAGACCACCGAAGACGGCGTCCAGGGCCGCCACGACGGCGATGGGCAGATAAGGCTCGACGACCGCCGGAATCTCGGGCCGGACCAACAGGCCGGCCACGACTCCCACGACGAGGCCCAGTACGGCGATCACGATGTGCCCTTCTCAGTCTTCTCGGTCTGCTCGGTCTTCCCGGCCCGCCCGTCGGTCGGCCGTGCTGTTCGTACGATCACACTCGGCGCGGCGGGCAACAGGACGTCGCCCTGCGTGGAGATGGTGGCGCGGATGCCGAAGTTCTGCTCCAGGGCATGCAGATACAGCCCGTCCGGGCCGTTCTGGAACCTGGTGCTCAGCCTTTCCCCGTCCCCCACGGCCAGCACCGTGTACGGCGGCACCAGCGGCTTGTTGTCGACCAGTATCGCGTCACCGGCGGCCCTGATCGCCGACAGGGCGGTCAGCCGCTGTCCGTTGATGGACACGGCCTCGGCCCCGGACTCCCACAGCCCGTTGACCACACGCTGCATGTCCCGGTCCCGCACCCGTCCGGTGTCGGAGAACCCGGACGTCTCCCGCGGGTTGGTGCCGTCGCCGCCGGTGCTGGCTTCCTTGGCGTCGTCCACGACGAGTTTCACCCCGGGGCCGTGCACCGCCGTGGCGCCCGACAGGACGTCCACCAGGTCCGCCTCGGTGCTGCCGCCGCTGTCCCGCAGCGCGGCCCGCTGCTGGGCGCCGACATCGTCACGGAGTCCGTCGACGTCCTTCTCCAGCCGGTCCGCGGCCGTGGACTCACGGTCGATACGGTCGATCAGCTCCTGGCGTTCCTTGGCCACCACGGGCGCAGCCACACGCGCCTGCGCAGCGCCGACGGTCACCACCAGCGCGGCGAGGACCAGGCCGCCCGCGAGGCCCAGCTTGGCCCTGAGGGTCCTCGGCAGCCCGCCCTCGCCCAGGGACATCTTCCGGGCGGCGGCCTCGGCGTACCCGTCGTCGAGGCTGTGGTCCATGACGTTGGTGATCAACGACATGGACGCGTCCGGACGCGACGGCGGCGCGGGGCTGCTCCGAACGGGGGGTTGCTGCGGCATGCCGCACATAGTCGCATGTCGCGACCGGTACCTCCGAATGGCCCCACCGACGTGCCGGACAGGCCCCCTTGGGGGCACTTGTCCGGCACGCGCGCGTGCGGTGGTTTCCGCCGTCCGCTACCCTGCCGTCCGCCCGCCGGCGAACCGCCCGGCAGAGCCCGGTCCAGCGTCCGGTACGACTCCGGCACCTCGTCCGGTACGGCTTCGTCGCCGCGTCCGGTACGGCCCCGTACTAACGTCCGGCGCTGTCGACGACCGCCGACCACTCGTCGAGCAGGGCCTGCGCGGAGGCGTCGTCCGGGCCCTCCGCCCACAGGTGCGTGACCGCCTCGGCCGGGTCGGGCAGCACCATCACCCAGCGGCCGTCGGTCTCCACGACCCGCACACCGTCCGTCGTGTCGACGAAACGGTCTCCGGCCTCCTCGACGACGCGCCGCATCACCAGTCCCTTGACCGCCCAGGGCGTCGCCAGGTCCCGCTTGAGGACGTGGGCCCGCGGAATCCGCGCGTCGATCTGGCTCAGCGTGAGCTGTGTGCGCGCCACCAGACCGATCAGCCTGACGAACGCCGCCGTGCCGTCGTAGACCCTGCTGAACTCGGGGACGATGAACCCGCCCTTGCCGTCACCGCCGAAGATGGTGCCTTCCTCGCCGCCCACGCGCGTGAGGTCGTCCGGGGACGTGGTCGTCCATTCGACCTGCGTGCCGTGGTAGGCGGCCACCTGCTCGGCGATGCGGGTGGTGGTCACCGGCAGTGCCACCCGGCCGCTGCGCCGCTCGGCCGCGACCAGGTCGAGCATCACCAGCAGCGCCCGGTCGTCCTCGATGATCCGGCCCTTCTCGTCCACGAGCGACAGCCGCTCGCCCACGGGGTCGAACCGGACACCGAACGCGGCCCTGGAGGACGCGACTATCTCGCCGAGCCGCTTCAGCCCGTTCCTGCGCACCTCGGCGGTCTCGGTGGGCCTGGACTCGTCGAGACCGGGGTTGATCGTCAGCGAGTCCACGCCGAGCTTGCCGAGCAGGCTGGGCAGGACGAGGCCGGCGCTGCCGTTGGAGGCGTCCACGACGACCTTCAGGCCGGCCTCCGCGATCCCGGTGGTGTCGACGTTGCGCAGCAGCGAGCCGGTGTACGAGTCGAAGACGCTGGACGGGAAGTACAGGTCGCCGATCTCGCCCGGGAACGCCCTGCGGTACTCCTGCCGGGCGAAAACGCGGTCGAGCTTGCGCTGGCTGCCCTGCGACAGATCCGCTCCCTGCCCGTCGAAGAACATGATGTCGACGGAGTCAGGCACACCGGGCGACGTACGGATCATGATGCCGCCGGCGCTGCCTCGCGCGGTCTGCTGGCGGGCCACGGGCAGGGGCACGTTCTCCAGATCACGCACGTCGATGGCGCTGGCCTGAAGCGCCGAGATCACCGCCCGCTTGAGCGCTCGGGCGCCCCGGGAGTGATCGCGCGCCGTGGTGACGGTGGAGCCCTTCTTCAGGGTGGTGGCGTAGGCGCCCGCCAGCCGTACGGCCAGCTCGGGGGTGATCTCCACGTTGAGGATTCCGGAGACGCCCCGGGCGCCGAACAGGTTCGCGTGGCCCCTGGACTCCCAGATGACCGAGGTGTTGACGAAGGCGCCGGCCTCGATGGTCTTGAACGGGTAGACCCGGACGTTGCCCTGGACGATCGATTCCTCGCCGATCAGGCACTCGTCACCGATGACCGCGCCGTCCTCGATCCGCGCGGCCCGCATGATGTCGGTGTTCTTGCCGACGACGCAGCCGCGCAGATTGCTCTGCTGGCCGATGTACACGTTGTCGTGGACGACGGCCTTGTGCAGGAAGGCCCCGCTCTTGACGACCACGTTCGAGCCGACGACGGTGTCCTCGCGGATTTCCGCGCCGGCCTCGACCTTGGCGTAGTCGCCGATGTAGAGGGGGCCGCGGAGCACCGCGTCGGGGTGGACGTCGGCGCCTTCGGCCACCCATACGCCGGGCGAGATCTCGAATCCGTCGATGTCGACGTCGACCTTGCGCTCGAGAACGTCGGCCTGGGCCTTCACATAGCTCTCGTGGGTGCCCACGTCCTCCCAGTAGCCCTCGGCGACATAGCCGTAGATCGGCTTGCCTTCCTTCATCAGCTGCGGAAAGACATCGCCGGACCAGTCGACGGGAACGTCGGGTTCGACGTAGTTGAAGACCTCGGGCTCCATGACGTAGATGCCCGTGTTGACCGTGTCGGAGAAGACCTGCCCCCAGGTCGGCTTCTCCAGGAAGCGCTCGACCTTGCCTTCTTCGTCGACGATGGTGATGCCGAACTCCAGCGGATTGGGCACCCGGGTCAGGCAGACCGTGACCAGGGCGCCCTTCTCCTTGTGGAAATTGATCAGATCCGTGAGGTCGAAGTCGGTCAGGGCATCGCCGGAGATGACGAGGAAAGCATCGTCCTTCAACGCCTCTTCGGCGTTCTTGACGCTTCCGGCGGTACCGAGTGGCTTCTCCTCATTGGCATAGGTGAGCTCCATTCCGAGCTCTTCGCCATCACCGAAATAGTTCTTGACGAGCGATGCCAGGAACTGCACGGTGACCACGGTCTCGGTGAGCCCGTGCCTTTTGAGCAGCCGTAGCACGTGCTCCATGATCGGCCGGTTCACCACCGGCAGGAGCGGCTTGGGCATGCTCGAGGTCATGGGGCGCAGGCGTGTGCCTTCGCCCCCAGCCATCACGACGGCCTTCATGTCGGAAGCGTCCTCCTCCAAGAGACGACGGTCTAGCCGACTTCACCCGTCCAGATTGTCCCGCACTTTTCCACGGCGGGCCATCGAAGCGCTACGTACGGGCAATCGCCGAGCTCAATCGGCCATGGCGTCCGCACGCACCAGACGGCGGACTTGAACCATGTAGAGCACTCCTGCCCACCAATACAGCGTTGTACCCCATCCTGCGAACGCCCATCCGAAAACAGCGGCCAGTGACGCGATCCAACCGCTTCCGTCGCTGAGCAGGAGCAGCGGGAAGGCGTACATCAGGTTGAACGTGGCCGCCTTACCGAGGAAGTTCACCTGCGGCGGCGGATAGCCGTGGCGCCGGAGGATTCCCACCATCACCAGGAGAACCAGCTCTCGCAGCAGCAGGAGGGCGGTCAGCCAGAGCGGCAGGATCTCGCGCCAGGTGAGGCCCACCAGGGTGGACAGCACGTACAGCCGGTCGGCCGCGGGATCGAGGAGCCGGCCGAGGCTGCTGACCTGGTTCCAGCGCCTGGCGAGCTTGCCGTCCAGATAGTCACTGACCCCGCTGAACGCGAGTACCAGGAGAGCCCAGCCGTCGCTCTTCGGACCTCCGAACTCCGGCCTGAGGATCAACCAGAGGAAGAGCGGTACGCCGACGAGCCGCGCCATGCTGAGGATGTTGGGGATGGTGAGGACCCGGTCTGTCTGGACACGGGTCTCCTGGACCTCCACCCGGGGGCCTCCTGTTACGAAATGAACCAACAATGCCCCCTGACCTTACCTCAACGCAAAAAAGCTCCGGCCCCTGGGCGGTATGCCCAAGAGCCGGAGCTTTTAAAGGTAGTTCGGCGGCGTCCTACTCTCCCACAGGGTCCCCCCTGCAGTACCATCGGCGCTATGAGGCTTAGCTTCCGGGTTCGGAATGTAACCGGGCGTTTCCCTCATGCTATGACCACCGAAACACTATGAAACTGTTGAACTGCCGCACCGCCTTTTACAGCGGGGCTGTTCGTGGTTTCAGAACCAACACAGTGAACGCGAGCAACTGAGGACAAGCCCTCGGCCTATTAGTACCAGTCACCTCCACCCGTTACCGGGCTTCCAGATCTGGCCTATCAACCCAGTCGTCTACTGGGAGCCTTACCCTCTCAAGGAGGTGGGAATACTCATCTCGAAGCAGGCTTCCCGCTTAGATGCTTTCAGCGGTTATCCCTCCCGAACGTAGCCAACCAGCCATGCCCTTGGCAGGACAACTGGCACACCAGAGGTTCGTCCGTCCCGGTCCTCTCGTACTAGGGACAGCCCTTCTCAATATTCCTACGCGCACAGCGGATAGGGACCGAACTGTCTCACGACGTTCTAAACCCAGCTCGCGTACCGCTTTAATGGGCGAACAGCCCAACCCTTGGGACCGACTCCAGCCCCAGGATGCGACGAGCCGACATCGAGGTGCCAAACCATCCCGTCGATATGGACTCTTGGGGAAGATCAGCCTGTTATCCCCGGGGTACCTTTTATCCGTTGAGCGACGGCGCTTCCACAAGCCACCGCCGGATCACTAGTCCCGACTTTCGTCCCTGCTCGACCCGTCGGTCTCACAGTCAAGCTCCCTTGTGCACTTACACTCAACACCTGATTACCAACCAGGCTGAGGGAACCTTTGGGCGCCTCCGTTACTCTTTAGGAGGCAACCGCCCCAGTTAAACTACCCATCAGACACTGTCCCTGATCCGGATCACGGACCTAGGTTAGACATCCAGCACGACCAGACTGGTATTTCAACGACGACTCCACACACACTGGCGTGCATGCTTCAAAGTCTCCCAGCTATCCTACACAAGCCGAACCGAACACCAATATCAAACTGTAGTAAAGGTCCCGGGGTCTTTCCGTCCTGCTGCGCGAAACGAGCATCTTTACTCGTAGTGCAATTTCACCGGGCCTATGGTTGAGACAGTCGAGAAGTCGTTACGCCATTCGTGCAGGTCGGAACTTACCCGACAAGGAATTTCGCTACCTTAGGATGGTTATAGTTACCACCGCCGTTTACTGGCGCTTAAGTTCTCAGCTTCGCACGCCCGAAAGCGCACTAACCGGTCCCCTTAACGTTCCAGCACCGGGCAGGCGTCAGTCCGTATACATCGCCTTACGGCTTCGCACGGACCTGTGTTTTTAGTAAACAGTCGCTTCTCGCTGGTCTCTGCGGCCACCCCCAGCTCATGGAGTAAATCCAATCACCGGTGATGGCCCCCCTTCTCCCGAAGTTACGGGGGCATTTTGCCGAGTTCCTTAACCATAGTTCACCCGAACGCCTCGGTATTCTCTACCTGACTACCTGAGTCGGTTTAGGGTACGGGCCGCCATGAAACTCGCTAGAGGCTTTTCTCGACAGCATAGGATCATCCACTTCGCCACAATCGGCTCGGCATCAGGTCTCAGACTATGTGTGCGACGGATTTACCTATCGCACGTCCTACACCCTTACCCCGGGACTACCATCGCCCGGGATGGACTACCTTCCTGCGTCACCCCATCACTCACCTACTGCAGATCTGGTTCAGCGGCTCCACCACTTTCCTTTCCCCGAAGGGTCCGGAACGGCTTCACGGCCTTAGCATCGTCTGGTTCGATGTTTGACGCTTCACAGCGGGTACCGGAATATCAACCGGTTATCCATCGACTACGCCTGTCGGCCTCGCCTTAGGTCCCGACTTACCCTGGGCAGATCAGCTTGACCCAGGAACCCTTAGTCAATCGGCGCAAACGTTTCTCACGTTTGTATCGCTACTCATGCCTGCATTCTCACTCGTGAACCGTCCACAACTCGCTTCCGCGGCTGCTTCACCCGGCACACGACGCTCCCCTACCCATCACAGCACCCGTTGGGGCTATACGCTGCAATGACACGACTTCGGCGGTACGCTTGAGCCCCGCTACATTGTCGGCGCGGAATCACTAGACCAGTGAGCTATTACGCACTCTTTCAAGGGTGGCTGCTTCTAAGCCAACCTCCTGGTTGTCTCTGCGACTCCACATCCTTTCCCACTTAGCGTACGCTTAGGGGCCTTAGTCGATGCTCTGGGCTGTTTCCCTCTCGACCATGGAGCTTATCCCCCACAGTCTCACTGCCGTGCTCTCACTTACCGGCATTCGGAGTTTGGCTAAGGTCAGTAACCCGGTAGGGCCCATCGCCTATCCAGTGCTCTACCTCCGGCAAGAAACACACGACGCTGCACCTAAATGCATTTCGGGGAGAACCAGCTATCACGGAGTTTGATTGGCCTTTCACCCCTAACCACAGGTCATCCCCCAGGTTTTCAACCCTGGTGGGTTCGGTCCTCCACGAAGTCTTACCTCCGCTTCAACCTGCCCATGGCTAGATCACTCCGCTTCGGGTCTTGAGCGTGCTACTACGTATCTAAATTAGACACAGCGCCCTATTCGGACTCGCTTTCGCTACGGCTTCCCCACACGGGTTAACCTCGCAACACACCGCAAACTCGCAGGCTCATTCTTCAAAAGGCACGCAGTCACGAGATGCAGCAAGCTGCATCCGACGCTCCCACGGCTTGTAGGCACACGGTTTCAGGTACTATTTCACTCCGCTCCCGCGGTACTTTTCACCATTCCCTCACGGTACTATCCGCTATCGGTCACCAGGGAATATTTAGGCTTAGCGGGTGGTCCCGCCAGATTCACACGGGATTTCTCGGGCCCCGTGCTACTTGGGTGTCTCTCAAACGAGCCGCTAATGTTTCGACTACGGGGGTCTTACCCTCTACGCCGGACCTTTCGCATGTCCTTCGTCTACATCAACGGTTTCTGACTCGTCCTGTCGCCGGCAGACGACAGAAGAGAGATCCCACAACCCCGCATGCGCAACCCCTGCCGGGTATCACACGCATACGGTTTGGCCTCATCCGGTTTCGCTCGCCACTACTCCCGGAATCACGGTTGTTTTCTCTTCCTGAGGGTACTGAGATGTTTCACTTCCCCTCGTTCCCTCCACACTGCCTATGTGTTCAGCAGTGGGTGACAGCCCATGACGACTGCCGGGTTTCCCCATTCGGAAACCCCCGGATCAAAGCCTGGTTGACGGCTCCCCGGGGACTATCGTGGCCTCCCACGTCCTTCATCGGTTCCTGGTGCCAAGGCATCCACCGTGCGCCCTTAAAAACTTGGCCACAGATGCTCGCGTTCACTGTGCAGTTCTCAAACAACGACCAGCCACCCATCACCCCACCAAGAAACTCGGTGAGTGCACTGGGGCCGGCACTGAAGGCAGCCTTTCGGCCGTACCTTCAGATACCCAACAGCGTGCCCGACCAGACTCCCGTCCGGAGACCATGCGTTCCACGCTCCTAAGAGCAGTACTAGCAGCCTCCGACCCGAGGTACCGGCCGAATAATCAACGTTCCACCCATGAGCAACCAGCATCGAACATTCGCCGATGTACTGGCCTCTGGACCGCTAGGCGGCCTAGAAATGCTCCTTAGAAAGGAGGTGATCCAGCCGCACCTTCCGGTACGGCTACCTTGTTACGACTTCGTCCCAATCGCCAGTCCCACCTTCGACAGCTCCCTCCCACAAGGGGTTGGGCCACCGGCTTCGGGTGTTACCGACTTTCGTGACGTGACGGGCGGTGTGTACAAGGCCCGGGAACGTATTCACCGCAGCAATGCTGATCTGCGATTACTAGCAACTCCGACTTCATGGGGTCGAGTTGCAGACCCCAATCCGAACTGAGACAGGCTTTTTGAGATTCGCTCCACCTCACGGTTTCGCAGCTCATTGTACCTGCCATTGTAGCACGTGTGCAGCCCAAGACATAAGGGGCATGATGACTTGACGTCGTCCCCACCTTCCTCCGAGTTGACCCCGGCAGTCTCCTGTGAGTCCCCATCACCCCGAAGGGCATGCTGGCAACACAGAACAAGGGTTGCGCTCGTTGCGGGACTTAACCCAACATCTCACGACACGAGCTGACGACAGCCATGCACCACCTGTATACCGACCACAAGGGGGGCACCATCTCTGATGCTTTCCGGTATATGTCAAGCCTTGGTAAGGTTCTTCGCGTTGCGTCGAATTAAGCCACATGCTCCGCTGCTTGTGCGGGCCCCCGTCAATTCCTTTGAGTTTTAGCCTTGCGGCCGTACTCCCCAGGCGGGGAACTTAATGCGTTAGCTGCGGCACCGACGACGTGGAATGTCGCCAACACCTAGTTCCCACCGTTTACGGCGTGGACTACCAGGGTATCTAATCCTGTTCGCTCCCCACGCTTTCGCTCCTCAGCGTCAGTAATGGCCCAGAGATCCGCCTTCGCCACCGGTGTTCCTCCTGATATCTGCGCATTTCACCGCTACACCAGGAATTCCGATCTCCCCTACCACACTCTAGCTAGCCCGTATCGACTGCAGACTCGGGGTTAAGCCCCGAGCTTTCACAATCGACGTGACAAGCCGCCTACGAGCTCTTTACGCCCAATAATTCCGGACAACGCTTGCGCCCTACGTATTACCGCGGCTGCTGGCACGTAGTTAGCCGGCGCTTCTTCTGCAGGTACCGTCACTTTCGCTTCTTCCCTGCTGAAAGAGGTTTACAACCCGAAGGCCGTCATCCCTCACGCGGCGTCGCTGCATCAGGCTTTCGCCCATTGTGCAATATTCCCCACTGCTGCCTCCCGTAGGAGTCTGGGCCGTGTCTCAGTCCCAGTGTGGCCGGTCGCCCTCTCAGGCCGGCTACCCGTCGTCGCCTTGGTGAGCCATTACCTCACCAACAAGCTGATAGGCCGCGGGCTCATCCTTCACCGCCGGAGCTTTTAACCACAGACCATGAGATCCGTAGTGTTATCCGGTATTAGACCCCGTTTCCAGGGCTTGTCCCAGAGTGAAGGGCAGATTGCCCACGTGTTACTCACCCGTTCGCCACTAATCCCCACCGAAGTGGTTCATCGTTCGACTTGCATGTGTTAAGCACGCCGCCAGCGTTCGTCCTGAGCCAGGATCAAACTCTCCGTGAATGTTTTCCCGTAATCGGGATGAACACCACGAGAGCGGAACAGTCGGGCGGAATAGGCCCGACCGTTCACAGCGTCCTCGCTGTGTTTGTTTCAAAGGAACCTCGTCCCGATCGTGATGACCGGAGACGGGGTATCAACTAATCTGGCGTTGATTTTTGGCACGCTGTTGAGTTCTCAAGGAACGGACGCTTCCTTTGTACTCACCCTCTCGGGCTTTCCTCCGGGCGCTTCCCTTCGGTCTTGCGTTTCCGACTCTATCAGATCCTTTCGGCGTCTGATTCCCCGTCAGAAGGGGTTGTCTTCCCGGCCCTTCGGCCGTTCCGACGTCCCAAACCTTAGCGGATCCTTGCGGCAGCTCCTAATCGGGGCCACCGGGCTCCGACGGAATTTCATTCGGGCACACCGAATGACATCCCGATCGGGAGATCGTGCTGGTGGTTGGGGGTGCTGCTCTCGCAGCGAGGTGCCACCACAGAACCGTACGGCTCCGGGGCAGACAGAGAACATTACGGATCAGGCAGACTCGCGTCAACCCCCACTGTCAAGATTTTTTCGACGGGGGTGAGGGAGGAGGGTGGGGGCGGGACCCGAGGCCGCTCTGCGGGTGGTCCGGCACGTCCGGCACGACGGCCGACGGCTTCCCTGCGGAACCACCACTTCATCAGGCACTGGCATACGCTGCTGATCAGTGCGCCGTCCGGGACAGGCAGTGACGGCTCGTGTGCAGCTCCACACCTTGGGAGGCTTCCCATGACCACCGTGACGTCCCCGCTCGCCGGACGCGCCATCGGACTGGCCGCTGTGCCGGATCCGGTCTTCTCCGGGGCCATGGTCGGCCCAGGCACCGCGATCGACCCCTTGCGCGAGATCTGCGAGGCGGTGGCTCCGGTGGACGGCGTCATCGTCTCCCTTCACCCGCACGCCTTCGTCGTGGTCGACGAGAACGGGCGCGGCGTGCTCATCCACCTCGGTATCGACACGGTCCAGCTCAATGGCGAGGGCTTCGAGCTGCTCGTCAGCAAGGGTGACAGGGTGACGCGTGGACAGGGCATCGTGCGCTGGAACCCCGCGGGAGTAGAGGCCGCCGGCAAGTCCGCGGTGTGCCCCGTGGTGGCGCTGGAGGCGACGGCGGCCTCCCTCTCCGGGCTGCGCGACAGCGGCGACGTGAAGGCGGGCGACAGTCTCTTCTCGTGGAACTGATGAAGGTGCCGTCGTAAGACGGAGCAGACGGAGCAGAGGTCAACCATCGCGGCGGCGGAGCCGCCGCACTATCGGGGACGGGTGAGATGGAGTCAACACTGCGAGGCGTCGGGGTGAGCCACGGTGTCGCGATCGGCGAGGTCAGGCACATGGGTACGGCGGTGCTCGAACCGCCGGCCAAGCGGATACCGGCGCAGGAGGCTGAGCGCGAGCAGGGGCGGGCGCGCCAGGCCGTGGACGCCGTGGCGGCGGACCTGACAGCGCGCGGGACTCTGGCGGGGGGTGACGCCCAGGCCGTGCTGGAGGCGCAGGCCATGATGGCGCAGGACCCCGAACTGATGGCGGACGTGGACCGGCGTATCGCCGTCGGCAGTACGGCGGAGCGGGCGGTGTACGACGCGTTCGCGTCCTACCGCGAGCTGCTGGCCGGCGCCGGTGAGTACCTGGCCGGCCGTGTGGCGGATCTCGATGACGTGCGGAACCGTATCGTCGCCCGGCTGCTGGGTGTCCCGATGCCGGGTTTGCCGGACAGTGACAAGCCCTACGTGCTCGTGGCCAGGGATCTGGCCCCCGCCGACACGGCGCTGCTCGACCCTTCCCTGGTGCTGGGTTTCGTGACCGAGGAGGGCGGGCCGACCAGCCACAGCGCGATTCTGGCGCGGGCGCTGGGTGTGCCCGCCGTGGTGGCCCTGCCGGGTGCGGTCGAGCTGACCGAGGGTGCGGTGATCGCCGTCGACGGCAGCACCGGGGAGGTCTTCGTGGACCCCGGTGAGGAGACGAAGGCGCGGTTGGAGGCCGCGGCCGCCGAGCGGAGGGCCGCGCTGGCGGCCACGACGGGTCCGGGTGCCACGGCCGACGGGCACAAGGTGCCGCTGCTGGCCAACATCGGTGGGCCTGCGGACGTGCCGGCGGCCGTGGACGCCGGTGCGGAGGGCGTCGGTCTGTTCCGTACCGAGTTCCTGTTCCTGGACGACAGTGAGAACGCTCCGTCCGAGGCGAAGCAGGTGGAGGCCTACCGGCAGGTGCTGGAGGCGTTTCCCGAGGGCCGTGTCGTCGTGCGGGTGCTGGACGCGGGTGCGGACAAGCCGCTGGCGTTCCTGACGCCCGCCGACGAGCCGAACCCCGCGCTGGGTGTGCGGGGCCTGCGGGCCCTGCTCGGTCACCCCGGGATTCTGCGCACGCAGCTGACGGCGCTGGCCAGGGCGGCCGAGGGGCTTCCCGTCCACCTCGAGGTCATGGCACCCATGGTCGCGGACCGGGCCGATGCCAGGGCGTTCGCGGAGGCCTGCCGTGAGGCGGGGCTGCGGGCGAAGGTCGGGGTGATGGTGGAGGTTCCGTCGGCCGCGCTGCGGGCGCGGTCGGTCCTGCGGGAGGTCGAGTTCCTGTCGCTGGGCACGAACGACCTCGCGCAGTACACGTTCGCCGCGGACCGGCAGGTGGGTGCGGTGTCGCGGTTCCAGGACCCGTGGCAGCCCGCGCTGCTCGACCTGGTGGCGCTGTCCGCCGAGGCGGCCGGGGCCGAGGGCAAGGGCTGTGGTGTGTGCGGTGAGGCCGCGTCCGATCCGCTGCTGGCCTGTGTGCTGACGGGTCTGGGTGTCACCTCCCTGTCCATGGGGCCGGCGTCGATTCCTTATGTCCGGGCGGCTCTGGCGAAGCACACGCTGGCGCAGTGCGAGCGGGCCGCCGCGGCCGCGCGTGCGGCGGACGGTGCCGAGGAGGCGCGGGCCGCGGCCCGCGCGGTGCTCTCCGGGGAGTAGTCGCGAGCGGCGGCCGGGCGCCGGCCGTGTGCCGGCACGCCGGTCTCAGGGGCGTCCCGCCTTCGGGTGGGGCGCCCCTGGCGCGTTCAGTGGCGGTGTCCCGGTCCGGTGGGCTCCTCTCCGAGGTCGGGCGGTACGCAGTAGTCGACGCCGGATTCGGGTGGGATGGGTTCGCCGGATTCGATGTCGGTGCAGTACGCGTCGAAGACCTCGGCCGCGGTGAGGGGTTCGAGTCCGCCGGCGCGCAGTCGCCAGCCGTGTACGCGGTCGGCCGTGCCGGGGGCGCTGGTGCGCATGACGAGGCCGCCGGGGCTGCGGGTGGCGAGGCCGAGGGCGAGGACGCTGGTGAACTCGAGTGCTTCGGCCTCGTCCAGTTCGATGCCGTCCTCGGTGTCCTCGTCGGCGTGCAGGACGGAGACGAGTGATTCGGGTGGTGCGGCGACGCTGCAGACGAGGTGCCGGTTGCCGGGCGGGGCGGTGTCGAGGATGCGGACCAGGAGGTCGGCGGCGCGGATGAAGGCCGCGCGGCCGATGTCCTCGCCGCAGGTGGGGCAGGGGCCGAGGCGGGTCAGGAGGGCGGCGGCGTAATCCCAGGTCGCCTGGCGTACGGCCTCGTCGACGAGGGCGGGCAGGAGCGTGGTGAGGGGGCGGCCGTCGTAGGGGATGGTGGGGCCTTCGGCCGCGAGTTCGGCGGTGAACCGGCTGCGGCTGGCTGGTGCCTCGGGGTCGAGGCCGGTGTGCGTGCAGAACGCGGCGTACTCCTCGGGGTCGAAGAGGGCGAGCGTGGTGTGGCTGCCTTGTGCGGCACGGGTCTTGAGGAGGGACTCGATGTGCCGGAGGTAGGTGGTGTGGTCGTCGAAGGTGAAGCTGCGGTAGCGCCGCATGGCGCGGAAGTCGTGTTCGTCGGTGAGCAGGCCGATGGTGCCGGCGATTTCGCGGCGCAGGACGCGTCGCATGGTCTGCTGGTCGGTGTGCGCCATGTTTCCCCCTATGCGCGGTCGATCAATGCTCACTCAGCGTAACCAGCGGCACTGACAATGGGGCCTGTTGGATGCGGTCGCGGACCAGGCGGTGCTGGATCGCGCAGGTCAGGGCGATGACGGTGCCGAAGAGGGTCCAGCCGAGGGGGCCGGTGGCGATGGCCGCGGTGACGGCGAGGGGGCCGATGCTGCGCTGGGCGGCCTGGGCGAGTCCGTGGACGCCGAGGTAGGCGCCCTGGGCGGTGTCGGGGGCGAGGGCGACCGACAGTTCCCAGGAGACGGTGGCGTGGAGCATCTCGGCGAGGGTGAAGGCGGCGGCCGAGGCGGAGAGCAGGCAGACGGCCTGGACTGTGCCGCCGGTGGCGGACAGTGCCAGGGCGACGCCGCCGAGGGCGAAGGCGGCGGAGAGCGGGATCAGGAGGCGGCGGGCGGCCGCGGCGGTGGTTCCGTAGCGGGCCAGCGGCACTTGGAGGCCGACGACCAGGGCGTTGTTGAGGACGAGCAGCAGGGGTGCCAGGCCGTGCGGTACGCCGTGGCGGTGTGCGATCCACAGGGGCAGTCCGACCTTGAAGACGGTGTCGTCGAGGAAGAGGACCGTCTCGGTGGCGACGTAGGCGAGGTAGGTGCGGTCGCGCCAGGGGTTGGCCGGGCGGCGGGTGCGGAGTGGGTCCCCGGCGGTGGCGGCGAGGTGGGTGGAGCTCCGGGGTTCGGCGCAGGTCAGGGTGAGGAGTGCGACCGTGACGAAGGAGATGCCGTCGCCGGTGAGGAGCCAGCGGTAGGCCGTGGTGGTGCCGAGGGTGAGGGCGGCCGCGGCGGCGAGGCCACCGAGGGCCCAGCCGGCGTTGGCGGCGGTGCGGTTGAACGCTTGGTAGCGGGCGCGGTCGGGGCCGGCGACGCGGGTGGCGTAGAGCCTGGTCAGCAGGTTCGAGGCGCGGTCGCCGAGTGCGCCGACGGCGGAGAGCGCGAGCAGGGGCAGGTAGTGGTCGGTGGTGAGCAGCGCGAAGGAGGCGAGGGCGCGCAGGAGTTGGATCGCGATCATGATCCGTGTCAGGGGGAAGCGGTCGGCCAGGCGGCCGGCGAGGGGGGCGCCCGCGATGCCGATGGCGCCGGATACCGCGGCGAGGGTGCCGACCTGGGCGATGGAGAGGCCTGAGACATAGGTGAAGTAGAGGACGGAGACGGATGACCACAGGCCGCTGCCGATGCGGTCGAGGAAGGAGATGAGAAGCATGCGGTGTCCGTCGCGGCCTCCTGGTACGCGCGGCGGTCGGCCGGTGGTGCCGGACTCGGTCTCCACGGTTCCCCCTTGTTCCACTGCTCCCCCTTGTATTCGATTTATGTACTGATACATAATCAGCAACGTGGTAACACAATATGAGATCGATGGCACGACGGCCAAGGGCATCGCCGGGTCCGTCGAACGGGCAGTGGCTGAAGGGGCGTTGGCACCGGGCGCCGCGCTGCCGCCCGTGCGGCGGCTCGCGGACCGGCTGGGGGTGAGTCCCGGTACGGTCGCGACGGCCTACAAGGAGCTGCGGGGGCGGGGCATCGTCGTCACGCGCGGACGCGGCGGCACGGTGGTCGCCCCGGCGCCGGCGGTCGCGTCACGCCGTCCGCCCAAAGTGCCCGAGGGACTACGGGACTTGGCCGGCGGGCATCCCGATCCGGCGCTGCTGCCCGCTCTGGTGCCGCCCTCACGCCTCTCCCCCGGCGCCCGCTCACACCGCTCCGCTCCCCGGCTCGCGCGGCTCGAGGACGCCGTACGCGACTGGCTGGGGCGGGACGGCGTACCCGTGGAACACGTGACGTTCGCTCACGGGGCGCTGGACCTGATCGGACGGGTGCTGTCCGTCGAGCTGCGTCCCGGGGACGCCGTGGCGATGGAGGATCCGGGCTATCACCATCTGCTGGACCTGGTCGCGGCGTTGGGGCTGCGGATCGTCCCGGTGACGGTGGACGACGAGGGGATGCGTCCGGATTCCCTGCGGGAGGCGCTGCGGGCCGGCGCGAGGGCCGTGCTGCTCAGTCCGCGGGCGCAGAATCCGTACGGCGGCGGTTTCTCGGTGGCGCGCCGTGACGCACTGGCCGGCGTGCTGCGTGCGTCACCCGATGTGCTCGTGGTGGAGAACGACCACGCCTCCGAGGTGGCCGGTGCCGCGCTGCACACCCTGACCGCAGCGGGGCTCGCCCGCTGGGTGCACGTACGGACGGTCAGCAAGTTCCTGGGGACCGACCTGCGGTGGGCGGCGGCCGCGTGCGACCCGGTCACGCTGGCCCGGCACGATGGACGGATGCTGCTGACCTCGGGGTGGGTCAGTCATCTGCTGCAGGAGACGGTGCTCGGCCTGATGACGGACGAGGGCACGCGCGCGCTGGTAGCACGCGCGCGTGAGGCGTACGCGGTCCGTCGTACGGCCCTGGGCCGGGAGCTGGCCGAGCGGGGCGTCGCCTCGCACGGGGTGAGCGGGGTGAACCTGTGGGTTCCGGTGCGGGACGAGTCGGCGGTGGTGAACGGGCTGCGGTCGTACGGCTGGTGGGTGGCCTCCGGGGCGAGGTTCCGGCTGGCCTCGGGGCCGGGGGTGCGGATCTCGTGCGCGAGTCTGGCGCCGGCCGGGGCCGAGCGGCTGGCCTCGGATTTCGCGGCCGTGCTCGGCGAATCCGAGGCCACCTACGGAGGGTGAGGTTCCGGTGCGTCAGGCGCGCTTACGGGCCAGCTCCTCGTAGAAGCCGAGCAGGGCGAGATCGTCGATGGAACCGGGATTGACCGCCTTCTCCAGAGCGGTGCCCTGCAGGAGGCGTTTCACGGGGACCTCGATGCGCTTCCCGGTGAGGGTGTGCGGGACGCCGGGGACCTCGATGATCTCGTCGGGCACGTGGCGTGGCGAGAGCTGTTCCCGGATGGCCTGCTTGATCCGGTCCTGGAGCCCCGCGTCGAGGACGGCACCGGGCGCCAGGTGGACGAACAGGGGCATCCAGTAGCCGCCGTCCGGCTGCTCGAGGCCGATGACGAGGGACTCCTTGATCTCGGGGAGCCGCTCGACCACCTCGTAGATGTCGGCCGAGCCCATGCGGACGCCCTGCCGGTTGAGGGTGGAGTCGGAACGGCCGTGGATGATCACGGATCCCCGTGAGGTGACGGTGATCCAGTCACCGTGGCGCCACACCCCGGGGTAGGTGTCGAAGTAGCTGCCTCGGTAGCGGCTGCCGTCGGGGTCGTTCCAGAAGCGGATCGGCATCGACGGCATGGGGTTGGTGACGACCAGCTCGCCCACCTCGTCGACCAGGGGCTTGCCGCTCGGGTCCCAGGACTGCAGATCGGTGCCGAGGCCGGGCGCCTGGAGTTCGCCGGTGTACACCGGCAGGGTCGGTACGGCGCCCGCGAAGCAGGAGCAGACGTCGGTGCCGCCGCTGACGGAGGCGATCCACAGGTCGTCGCGGACCTCGTCGTGCAGCCAGCGGAACCCGTCGGGAGGCAGCGGCGAACCCGTGGTGGCGACGCACTTGACCCTGGAGAGGTCGAAGTCACGCGAGGGGTGCACGCCGGCCTTGCGGCAGGCCATCACGTAGGCGGCCGAGGTGCCGTACAGGGTGGCTCCGGTGCGTTCGGCGACCCGCCACTGGGCGCCGGTGTCGGGGTAGCCGGGGCTGCCGTCGTACAGGACGATCGTCGTTCCGGTGAGCAGGCCGGAGACGAGGAAGTTCCACATCATCCAGCCGGTCGAGGTGTACCAGAAGAAACGATCCTCGGGCCCGAGGTCGCAGTGCAGGCCGAGCTGCTTGAGGTGCTCGACGAGGATGCCGCCCTGGGACTGGACGAGGGCCTTGGGCAGGCCGGTCGTGCCGGAGGAGTACAGCACCCACAACGGGTGGTCGAACGGGACCTGTTCGAAGACGGGCTCGGCGTCGGCCGCCGTCAGCGCCGACCACTCCAGAGCACCCTCGGGTGTCTCGGTGCCGAGGAGCGGGATGTGGACGACCGCGCGGAGGGTGGGCAGTTCGCGGCGCAGCTCGGCGACGATCTCGCGGCGGTCGTGTTCCTTGCCGCCGTAGCGGTAGCCGTCGACGGTGAACAGGACGACGGGTTCGACCTGCTGGAAGCGGTCGAGGACGCTGCGGGCACCGAAGTCGGGGGCGCAGGAGGTCCACACGGCGCCCACGGCCGCCGTGGCGAGGAGCGCAACGACGGCCTCGGGGATGTTCGGGAGGTAGCCGCTGACGCGATCGCCGGGGCGTACGCCGAGGGCGCGGAGCTCGGCGGCCAGGGAACCCACCTGGCGGCTCAGCTCGGCCCAGCTCACCGGGCGCGGTTCATGGGTCTCGTCGACGTACAGCAGGGCGGGCTCGTCCGCGCGGTCGGCGGTGGCGCGCAGGGCGTGCTCGGCGTAGTTGAGGGTGGCTCCCGGGAACCACTGGGCGCCGGGCATCGAGCGGTCGCCGAGCACGCGCGCGTAGGGCGCCGAGAACCGCACGCCGAAGAACTCCGTGACGGCCTTCCAGAAGGTGTCCAGTTCGTCGACGGACCACCGGTGCAGGGCCGGGTAGCCTCCCTCGGCCGGCGCTCCGTGGTGTTCGGCGGCCCATGTCTGGAACTCGGTGATGCGGGCCTCGGCGATCCGCTCGGGAGCGGGCTGCCAGAGCGGCTGGGGGTTCGCGTGCGACATGGGGCGTCTCCCGGGCTGTGCGCGTCGTGTGCGTCGGTCCGCGCACGGGCTGGGGTGTGCGCGTGACGCGGCTGACAGGGACGATGCCATGTGATCGACTTCTGCACCAGGGTTCGCCCCACACACTCCGTGTCGTGACGATGTGGTCCCAGCACGGATGAACGGCAGTTGAACGACACGCGCGCGTGGGGCACGGAATGACAGGGTGACAGCATGGACGGTCGTGACCTGGTGCGTTCGGTGAGTGGGGTCGGTTCGGGGCGAGCGGCTCAGGGGTTGCGTACCGTGCGGTCCGCGTGGCGCAGACGGCGTATCGACGCCGCGGGGCTGCCGCCGCGGGGCGCGGAGCGGGCGCGGGTTCCGGGGCAGGTGCTGAGTGCGGAACCGGGTCCCGGGGGCGGTGTGATCCGGTTCGGCCGGTCCGAGTTGCGGATCACCGTCGCGGTCGGCGGGGCCGTCTTCTGGGGCTGGGACGGGGCGGCTCCGTTGCCGTCGTACGCGCTGGCCGGGGGCTGTCCCGAGCCGGATCCGCGCGCGGTGCTGGAGCCGGACAAGGACGGCGGCTGGCGGGTGGTGGCCGAGCGGGTGACCGTCGTCGTCTCCCGCCACGGGGCGGTGCAGGTGTGCACGCCCGGCGGGGTGATGCTGCGGCGGGATCTGCCGCCGCGCTGGTGGGAGCCGGTCGGCGGGGGCACGGCGCGGTGGATGCAGCGGTCCGAGGTGGCGGCGGACGCCCGGTTCTTCGGCCTGGGAGCCCGCGCGTCCGGGCCGCTGCTGCGGGACGGCGCGTACCGGCTGTGGAACTCCGACCCGGGCCGCGCGTTCGGCCCGGGCGACGACCCGCTGTACCTGACCATGCCGGTCCAGCTGGTCGTGGCCGACGCGGCGGCGCATCTGGTGTTCCACGACACCACGTGGGACGGCACGGTGATCCTGCGGGAGGGTGCGGAGGGCGCCGGCTCGGGGCACGACCGGCTGGGGCGCTCGGAGCTGCGGATGGACGGCGGTCCGCTGCGCTGCTGGGTGATGGTGGGCACTCCCGCGCGCGTGCTGCACGCGTGGGCGTCGCTGACGGGGGCGCCCGCGCTGCCGCCGGCGTGGGCGCTGGGCCACCAGCACGCGCGGTGGGGTTTCGACGGCGAGCAGGAGGTGCGGCAGATCGTCGGCGGGTACCAGGAGCGCGGACTGCCGCTGGACGCCGTCCATCTGGACATCGACCACCACCAGGACCACCGGGTGTTCACGGTCGACCAGGACCGCTTCCCCAAGCTGCGCGGGCTCGCCGAGGAACTGCGCCAGGACGGGGTCCGGCTGGTGTCGGCCGTCGAGCCGGCGGTGCGGGCGGCGCCGGGCAACGCGGTGTACGACGCGGGGTCGGCCGTGGACGCCTTCGTGCGGGACGCCTCGGGGCGGACCGTGCGCGGCGAGGTACGGGCCGGGGAGTCGGTCTTCCCGGACTTCACCCACGCGCGCGTGCGTGGGTGGTGGGGCGGCCTCTACCAGGAGCGGCTGGAGCAGGGCTTCGCGGGTTTCTGGCACGGCATGAACGAACCGACATCGTTGAGTGCCTTCGGCGAGCCGACCCTGCCGCGCTCGGCCCGGCACGCCCTGGAGGGACGCGGCGGCGACCACCGGGAAGCGCACAACGTGTACGCCCTCTGCATGGCGAGGGCGGGCTACGAGGGGCTGCGCGAGCTGTCGCCCCAGGAGCGGCCGTTCGTGTTCTCGCGGTCCGGCTGGGCGGGGATGCAGCGCTACGGCGGCGCCTGGTCGGGGGACGTGGCGACGGGCTGGCCGGGACTGCGCGCCTCGCTGTCGCTGGTGCTCGGGCTCGGTCTGTGCGGGGTGCCGTACTCGGGACCGGACGTGGGCGGTTTCGACGGGAGTCCGTCCCCGGAGCTGTATCTGCGGTGGTTCCAGCTCGGCGCCTACCTGCCGTTGTTCCGGACGCACGCGGGTCCCCGGGCGGGGCACAGGGAGCCCTGGGAGTTCGGTCCGCGGGTGCTGGAGCACGCGCGCGCGGCGCTGCTCGAACGCCGGCGGCTGCTTCCGTACTTCGTCACGCTCGCGCACCTGGCCCGGCGCACCGGCGCACCCTATGTGCGGCCGCTGTGGTGGGGTGCGCCGGAGGACCGCGCGCTGCGCGACTGCGGGGACGCGTTCCTGCTCGGCGACAGCCTCCTGGTGGCGCCGGTCATGGACCCGGGAGCCGACCGGCGTGCGGTGCGGCTGCCGCGGGGCCGCTGGTACGACACGGTGACCGGGCAGGCGTACGAGGGTCCGGCGCAGATCCTGATGGACGCGCCGCTCTCGCGGATTCCGGTGCTCGCGCGCGCGGGTGCCGTCGTACCGGTGCGCGGCTCGGACGGCGGGCTCGAACTGGAGGTGTGGGCGCCCGCCCGGGGACGGACCGGGGGCGGGCTGGTGGTGGCGGACGCGGGCGACGGCTGGGCCGAACCGGAGATCGAGCGCTACGTCGCCCGCCTGCGGGGCGGCGAGGTGGTGGTCACCCGGGAACGGGAGGGCGGCGAAGACACCGAGCCGTCCCGTCAGGTGCGCATACGGGGCCTGGGCTGAGCGCGGGGATCAGACGTACCGGCCCTCGAAGAACGCACGCACCGCCAGGGTGTGCAGCGGGAAGGCGAGTTCCTCGGGCCGGCGCAGCAGGTGCCAGCCCTCGGTCTCGTCCGTCGCGACGGACGCCGGAAGCCCCTCGGCCGGGCGTTCCGGCAGGACTCCGAAGAGCAGCAGATGCCCGTCGGGCGAACTCATGGCGTCCATGAGCCGCACATCGCGGGCGGCCGCCTCGATGCCCGTCTCCTCCCTGAGTTCGCGGACGACGGCCTGCCGCCAGTCCTCGCGGTCGTCGACGTAGCCGCCGGGCAGTGCGGTGCCTCCGCGCGCGGGAGCGACGGTGCGGGTGATGACGACCAGGGCGGTGCCCCTGGTGTCGTAGACCGGCTGCAGCGCGACCGCGACGGGCAGCGGGTTGCGGTAGGCGACGGCGCCACAGGACGGGCAGGTGCGCGGCCAGCCGGAGATGCCCTCCCCGTACAACGCCCCGCAGCTCGAACAGTGGGTGCCAGACGCAGAGTTGGAAGTTGAGTGCTGAGTATCGGACACGCGCGGACTGTATCCGATCGGAGGAGGGCCGTGTTCCGCCACGGGTGGACTCGGGTGGGACCGGATCGGAACGTGCGCGACAGCCTGGGCCGCGGGGCGGTGCGGCGGCTGGACCGGAGGGGTGCCCGGAACCACCCCCGTCGGCCCCGGGCACCCCTCCTGTCACCATGACGCGAGACGGGGCCGTACGGTTCACCGCCACGGTCCGCCCGTGCCGCGGGTCGCGTGGGGCGGGAGTGACGCACGAGGGCCTGCGGCGTAGGACCGTTGACTCCCTCCCCCGCGCAGGTCGGCTCCCTCCCCCGCGCAAGGAGCCGTGCCGGCCCGGGTTCGGACAACTCCCGGCATCGTTGCCGTCATCGACCTTGACGGCCCCCGGGCGCCGGTGAACACTTCCGGGTGTCAGTCGACATCGCCGTACATTTCGGCGTCATCAGGCACTGCGCCACGGGCCTTTCCCCTGCTCAACGACCTGTTCCCAGGGGCGATCCGGCTGCGACGGCACGCGCTCGTCACGAACGCCGGGCCGGGTGCGGGACGCGCTCTGCCTTCGGCTGAAGCGTCAAGGAACCGTTCCTGCACGGAGGGCCCGGGCCGATCGTCCCGGGGCGACGCCTAGGGAGCCGCCATGAGCAACGGAGACATATTCGTCGGCGAGGTCATCGGCACAGCGATCCTGATCCTGTTCGGTGCCGGTGTCTGCGCCGCCGTCACCCTCAGATACTCCAAGGCGCGCGCCTCGGGGTGGGTCGTCATCGCGTTCGGCTGGGGATTCGGCGTGCTGGCGGGCGCGTACACCGCCGCTCCCCTCTCCGGGGGCCAGCTCAACCCCGCCGTCACCATCGGAATCGCCGTCGACACCGGCAAGTGGGACAAGGTCTGGGTCTATCTGCTGGGCCAGATGGTGGGCGCGATGCTGGGCGCCGTCCTCGCCTACCTGGTGTATCTCGCCCAGTTCCAGGCCAACGTCCGCAAGGAGGGCGAGGCGGCGGACAGCGCCGACGGGCCGGTGCCGACCCTCGGCGTCTTCTCCACCATCCCGGAGATCCGCAACCCCGTCGCCAACCTCGTCACGGAGATCGTGGCGACGATGGCGCTCGTTGTGCCGATCCTCGCCTTCGGGCTGACGAAGGGCCTCGGCGAATCCGGTACCACCGTGCTGGTCGTCTCCCTGCTCGTCGTCGGGATCGGGCTCTCCCTCGGCGGGCCCACGGGCTACGCCATCAACCCGGCGCGTGACCTCGGCCCGCGCATCGTGCACACCTTCCTGCCGATCCCCAACAAGGGCACGTCCGACTGGGGCTACGCGTGGATCCCGGTTGTCGGCCCGCTGATCGGCGCGGTGCTCGCGGGTCTCGTCTACAACCTGGCCTTCTGACCCGGGCGGCCCGCCCCGGCGGCGCGCCCCGGCGGCGCGCCCCATCGACCCAGCCGAACTCGTCGATCCGAGCGACCCCAGTGAGCCCAGCGGCCCCAGTGAGCCCAGCGACCCAGGGACAGCCATGACGGACACAGCCCAGAAGTACGTCGCCGCCATCGACCAGGGCACCACGTCCAGCCGCTGCATCATCTTCGACCACGGCGGCGCGATCGTCGCCGTGGACCAGCGCGAGCACCGTCAGATCTTCCCCAAGCCGGGCTGGGTGGAGCACGACGCCACCGAGATCTGGGCCAAGGTGCAGGCCGTGGTGGACGGGGCGCTGGCCAGGGCCGGGCTGCGCGCGGACCAGCTCAGCGCGCTCGGCATCACCAACCAGCGGGAGACCACCGTCCTGTGGGACCGCGCCACCGGCAAGCCCGTGCACAACGCGATCGTCTGGCAGGACACCCGTACGGCCGCTCTGTGCCGCGAACTGGGCGGCGCCGACGGCCAGGACCGCTTCCGCGACCGGACCGGACTTCCGCTGGCCAGCTACTTCTCCGGGCCCAAGGCGGCCTGGCTGCTGGACACCGTACCCGGCCTGCGCGAGCGCGCCGAACGCGGCGAGATCGCCTTCGGCACCATCGACTCCTGGCTGATCTGGAACCTCACCGGCGGTACGGCCGGCGGCCGCCACGTCACCGACGTCACGAACGCCGGACGCACCATGCTGATGAACCTGGCCACCCTCCAGTGGGATCCCGCCATCCTCTCCGCGATGAACGTGCCGGCGGCGATCCTGCCCGAGATCAGGTCCTCCGCCGAGGTGTACGGCACCGCCGTCGGCCGGCTGGCGGGTGTCCCCGTGGCGTCGGCGCTCGGCGACCAGCAGGCCGCCGTGTTCGGGCAGGCCTGCTACGACGTCGGCACCGCGAAGAACACCTACGGCACCGGCAGCTTCCTGCTGCTCAACACCGGCGACCGGCCGGTGCCGTCCAAGAACGGGCTGCTGACGACCGTGGGCTACCGGATCGGCGACGAGGCGCCGGTGTACTGCCTGGAGGGGTCCATCGCGATAACGGGCGCGCTGGTCCAGTGGTTCCGCGACCAGCTCGGCATCATCCGCGACGCGGACGAGATCGAGACCCTCGCGGCGAGCGTCGAGGACAACGGCGGTGCCTATATCGTGCCCGCCTTCTCGGGCCTGTTCGCGCCCTACTGGCGCTCCGACGCGCGCGGGGTCGTCACCGGGCTCACCCGGTACGTCACGAAGGCACACCTCGCGCGCGCGGTGCTGGAGGCGACGAGCTGGCAGACGCGCGAGGTCGTCGACGCCATGTACCAGGACTCCGGGGTGCGGATCACGACCCTGAAGGTCGACGGCGGCATGACGAAGAACAACCTGCTCATGCAGCACCAGGCCGACGTTCTCGGGGTACCGGTGATCCGGCCCCGGGTGTCCGAGACGACCTGCCTGGGCGCCGCCTACGCGGCCGGCCTCGCGACCGGCGTGTGGAGCGGCCTCGACGAGCTGAAGTCGCACTGGCAGCGGGACGTGGAGTGGACACCGTCGATGGAGGCGTCGGCGCGCGAGCGGGAGTACGGCAACTGGCGCAAGGCCGTGGAGAAGAGCCTCGGCTGGCTGGAGGACGACGAGGCATAGGCGCCGCGCGGAGCACGCGCGCGCGTGCGCACGCGGGTGCGGCTCTGCGCGAGGACCACGGCCCGTACCCCGGTCGGCGAGGGTGCGGGCCGTGCCCGTCCGGCCCGTCGTACGGTCGGGTGCGGCGGGCGCTACGGGGCGGTCAGGTGGAGACGGCCTGGCGGCGGCCGGCCGCGTACTCCATGGCGTGCCGCACGACTCCGATGAGGACTTCCTTGACCGACTCCCGGTCGCGGGCGTCGCACAGCAGCACGGGCACGTCCTCGTCCAGGTCGAGGGCCTTGCGGACCGTCTCGATGGGGTACCGGGCGGCGCCCGCGAAGCAGTTGACGCCGACGAGGAAGGGTATGGAGCGCCGCTCGAAGTAGTCGACGGCCGCGAAACAGTCCTCCAGGCGGCGTGTGTCGGCGAGGACCACGGCGCCGAGCGCGCCCTCGGACAGCTCGTCCCACATGAACCAGAACCGTTCCTGTCCGGGCGTGCCGAACAGGTACAGGACGAGGTCCTCGCGCAGGGTGATCCGGCCGAAGTCCATGGCCACGGTGGTCGTGTGCTTGCCCTCCACACCGCTGATGTCGTCGACCGGACGCCCGGCCTCGGTCAGCAGCTCCTCGGTGCGCAGCGGCCTGATCTCGCTGACGGCGCCGACGAGGGTCGTCTTGCCCACGCCGAAGCCGCCGGCCACCAGGATCTTGAGCGTGACGGGCTCGACCGGGGGCTTGCCGCGCTCAGATCGCTCGAAGACCATCGCTCTCTTCTCCTGCTCGGTGGGGGTCGGGGGACGGCCGGCCGTAGCCGCCGCCACCGGGGGTTTCGATGACGAGTACGTCTCCGGGAGCGACGTCCGTCGTGCCGCTCCCGCCGAGTTCGGTGACCGTTCCGTCGGCCCACTCCACCCGGTTGGCGCCGAGTGCGCCGGGTTCGCCGCCCGCCATGCCGTAGGGCGGCACGCGGCGGTGCTGGGAGAGCGTGGAGACGGTCATGGGTTCGAGGAAGCGGATGCGGCGCACGGCACCGTCTCCGCCCCGCCGGCGTCCGGCGCCGCCGCTGCCCCGCCGGACGGCGAACTCGTCGAGCCTGACTGGCAGCCGCCATTCCAGGATCTCGGGGTCGGTGAGCCGTGAGTTGGTCATGTGGGTCTGCACGACGTCGGCCCCGGCGAAGTCGTCGCCCGCGCCGGATCCGGAGGCGACGGTTTCGTAGTACTGGTGGCGGTCGTTGCCGAAGGTGACGTTGTTCATGGTCCCGGAGCCCTCGGCCTGGACGCGCAGCGCGGCGTAGAGGGCGCCGGTGATGGCCTGGGAGGTCTCGACGTTGCCCGCGACGACGGCGGCGGGCGGCTCGGGGGCGAGCATCGAGCCGGGCGGCACGACGATGTCCAGGGGGCGCAGGCAGCCGTCGTTGAGCGGGATGTCGTCGGCGACGAGGGTGCGGAAGACGTACAGGACGGCCGCGTTGACGACCGAGAAGGGGGCGTTGAAGTTGGTGTCGAGCTGCGCGGAGGTGCCGGTGAAGTCGATGGTGGCGCGGCGCTCGGCCCGGTCGACGCGCACGCGGACCCGGATGACCGCGCCCGCGTCGGTCTCGTAGGCGTACTCCCCGTCGTCCAGGGCGTCGATGACGCGGCGTACCGCCTCCTCGGCGTTGTCCTGCACGTGCCGCATGTACGCCTGGACGACGTCGAGGCCGAACTCGTCGATCATGCGGCCCACTTCGTCGACGCCCTTGCGGTTGGCGGCGATCTGGGCGCGCAGGTCGGCGAGGTTGGTGGGGACGTTGCGGGAGGGGTAGGGCGCCTCGGTGAGCAGGCGGCGGGTCTCCTCCTCGCGGAAGCGGCCGTTCTCGGCGAGCAGCCAGTTGTCGAAGAGGACGCCCTCCTCGTCGATGGTGCGGCTGTCGGCCGGCATGGAGCCGGGGGCGATGCCGCCGATCTCGGCGTGGTGGCCGCGTGAGGCGACGTAGAAGAGGATCTCCGGCTCACGCTCCGTGTCCGTCGGGGAGTCGTTCTCGAAGACGGGGGTGATCACGGTGACGTCGGGCAGGTGGGTGCCGCCGTGGTACGGGTCGTTGACGGCGTAGGTGTCGCCGGGGCGCATCGCGGTGCCGCGGCGGCGGATGACCTCTTTGACGCTGGTGCCCATGGATCCCAGGTGGACGGGGATGTGGGGGGCGTTGGCCACCAGGTTTCCGTCCGGGTCGAACAGGGCGCAGGAGAAGTCCAGGCGTTCCTTGATGTTGACGGACTGGGCCGTGGACTCCAGCCGGGCGCCCATCTGCTCGGCGATCGACATGAAGAGGTTGTTGAAGACCTCGAGCAGAACGGGGTCGACTTGTGTGCCGAGTTCGGAACTCTCCGTGATCGCCGTGCGTTCCATGAGCAGATGCCCGTCGTCGTTCGCCGCGGCCCGCCAGCCGTCGTCGACGACGGTCGTGGCCCCGGCCTCGGCGATGATCGCGGGGCCGGTGACGGTGTCGCCGGGAGGCAGGGCCTCGCGGCGGTGGAGGGGTACCTCGCGCCAGGCGTCTCCGGTGTGGAGGCGGACGGTTTCGGGGGCGGCGGGACGACCCTCGTAGGGGGCGAGGGCGGAGAGGTCGGGGGGTGCGGTGATGCCGGTGGCTTCGACGGAGAGGGCTTCGACGACGATCGGGCGGTCGAGGGTGAAGGAGTACGTGGCGCGATGACGTTCTTCGAAGGCGCGCTTCATGGCGTCGGGCTCGGTCAGCTCGACGGTGAGTGTGGTGTCGGTGCCGTCGTAGCGCAGCTGGGCGCGGCGGACGACCTCGACGCGGTCCTGCGGTACGTCCTCGGCGAGGAGTTCGGCGCGGGCGGCGTCCTCCAGTTCGTCGGCCGTGTCGCGGAGGCCGGGCATCGAGTCGGCTTCCAGGGGGACTTCGGCGGACTGTTCCCGCATCGCCGTGGTGTCGGCGAGGCCGATGCCGAGTGCGGAGAGCACACCGGCCATGGGGGGTACGAGGACGGTGCGGATGCCGAGCGAGTCGGCGACCTTGCACGCGTGCTGGCCGCCCGCGCCGCCGAAGGTGGTGAGGGCGTAGCGGGTGACGTCGTGGCCCTTCTGGACGGAGATCCGTTTCACGGCGTTGCCGATGTTGGCGACGGCGATCCTCAGGTACCCCTCGGCCACCTGTTCCGGGGTGCGGTCGTCACCGGTGCGTTCGCGGATCTCGCGCGCGAGGGCGGTGAAGCGGTCACGGACGAGGGCGGCGTCGAGGGGCTGGTCGCCGTCGGGGCCGAACACCGCGGGGAAGTGGGCGGGCTGGATCCGTCCGAGCATCACGTTGGCGTCGGTGACGGTGAGCGGGCCGCCCGCGCGGTAGCAGGCCGGGCCGGGGTCGGCGCCGGCGGAGTCGGGGCCCACGCGGTAGCGGGAGCCGTCGAAGTGCAGGACGGAGCCGCCGCCCGCCGCGACGGTGTGGATGTCCAGCATGGGGGCGCGCAGGCGGACGCCCGCGATCTGAGTGGTGAAGACGCGCTCGTACGCGCCGGCGAAATGGGAGACGTCGGTGGAGGTGCCGCCCATGTCGAAGCCGATGACCCGGTCGAGACCGGCGCGCTGCGACATGCGGGCCATGCCGACGATGCCGCCGGCCGGTCCGGAGAGGATGGCGTCCTTGCCGCGGAACTGTCCGGCTTCGGTGAGCCCGCCGTTGGACTGCATGAACATCAGCCGCACGTCGCGCAGTTCATCGGCGATGTGGCTCACGTACCGGCACAGCACGGGCGACAGGTAGGCGTCGACGACGGCGGTGTCCCCGCGCGGGACGAGTTTCATCAGCGGGCTGACCTCGCTGGACAGCGAGATCTGCGAGAAGCCGGTGCGCTCGGCGAGTTCGCCGACCGCACGTTCGTGCGCGGGGTGGAGGTGGCTGTGCAGGCAGACGACGGCGACCGCGCGGATCCCGTCGTCGTATGCCTGCCGCAGCGGGCCCTCCAGGGCGGCCAGATCGGGGGCGCGCAGCACGGTGCCGTCGGCGGCGATGCGCTCGTCGACCTCGATCACCCGTTCATAGAGCAGCTCGGGCAGTTCGATGTGGCGGGCGAAGATGTCGGGGCGGTTCTGATAGGCGATCCGCAGGGCGTCCCGGAAGCCGCGGGTGATCACCAGGAGGGTGCGCTCCCCCTTGCGTTCCAGCAGCGCGTTGGTGGCCACCGTGGTACCCATGCGGACGGCGTCGACGGGCTCCTGGGAGCCGTCGAGGATCTCGCGTACGCCGGCGACGGCCGCGTCGGCGTACGCGGGGCTCTCGGAGAGCAGTTTGTGCGTGAGCAGGCGGCCGTCCGGGCGGCGCGCGACGATGTCGGTGAAGGTCCCGCCTCGGTCGACCCAGAACTGCCAGCCAGTCACGTCATCGCTCCGCTTCCGCGCCGGTCACAGCGCCCGAAGGCCGTTGATCACGTCGCGCAGAATACTCTCGTCCGGCAGCTCGGCCGGGGGCACCGGGCGCGTCACATGGACGAGTTCCGCGTGCACGAGGTCGCCGACGAGGACGCGCACCACCCCGACGGGCAGATCGAGCTCCGCGGCGAGTTCGGCGACGGACAGCGGTTCCGCACGGCAGAGCCCGACGATCTCCACGTGTTCCGGGCCCAGTGTCGGTTCCGACTCCGGATCCCCGGCGTCGGCCTCCGTGACGACCACCGCGATCAGGTCAAGGCGGTGCTGGCCGGGACTCGTGGTACGGCCACGGGTCATGGCGTACGGCCGGACGACCGGTCCGGCCTCGTCGTCGAACCAGTGGCTGTTTCCCTGACCGTCGCCCTTCATGCCGTCGCACTACCCGCCCGCGGGCAGATCGGTGCGCGGAGCGGCGCCCAGGTGGACACCGACCCGCTTGACCAGGAGCGTCATCTCGTAGGCGACCTGGCCGACGTCGGAGTCGGCGTCCGAGAGGACCGCGAGGCAGCTGCCGTCGCCCGCCGCGGTCACGAACAGGAAGGCGTCGTCGAGTTCGACGACGGTCTGCCGGACGCTGCCCGCCTCGAAGTGGCGGCCGACACCCTTGGCGAGGCTGTGGAAGCCGGACGCGACCGCGGCCAGGTGCTCGCTGTCCTCCCGGGTCAGGTCCTTGGACACCCCGGTGGCCAGGCCGTCACCGGAGAGCACGACGGCTTTGCGGATGCTGGCGACCCGGTCGACCAGTTCGTCGAGGAGCCAGTTCAGCTCCAGCTTCTTCGTGTCCGTGTGGTCGGTCGCCTTTGGTGCGGTCATCGACCGTCCCCCTTATTGGTTCCTTGTGCTGTGCCGTTGCGGGCTCGGTCGCCCGTGGCGTTCTCCTCGCGGCCGCGCTGCCAGCCGCGCTGGAGCGAGGCCATACGGCTGCGGACCTCGTCTGCGTCGCGGTCGGCGGCCCGGTCCGCGGGTTCGGGGCGCCGCGCCGGCTGCTGCTTGAGCTGCGGGGCGAGGCTGGCCTGTCGTACGCGCCGGGGCAACGACCCGGTGCCCGGTCCGGGCTCCGGAGGCGTGCCGTCGACGGTGGGCGACGTGTCCCCGGTGGGCGGGGTGCCGCCGGTGAGTGGGGTGCCGTCGTTCTCGTCGGCTGCCGTGGACGTGGCCGGGGGCCGGGTCCGTCGGGGCAGTACCGGGACCTCGGAGATCTCGTACGCGCGGGCGACCGGGGTCTTCGGGTCTTCGTCGGTGTGGTGGACGGGGCCGGTCGCTCCCCGGACCGTCTCACCGCGGCGTCGTGCGGGCAGCGGAGCCAGTCCTTCCGTGTCGGAGTGGAGCGGGCCTTCGGTGGTCGGTCCGTCCGGGGTGCCGCGCCGGGTGCGCTGGTCGGTGACGGGCTTGCCGTGCGAGCTGACCAGCTTGGGCGCCTGCCGCCGGGGCAGCGGGACCAGGCCGCCCACGCGGTCGTCGGCCTCGACGTCGTCGCGGCGCTGGGAGACCGGCCGGTGGGACCGTTCGACGGGCCGGGCGGTGTCGTGGTCGTCGGCGGGGGCGAGGGAACGGCGGGGGCTGAACAGGCCGCCTCGCTCGCTCTCCTCGTCCGGCAGGGCGCCCGGGAAGTCGTCGAGGTCGTCGAGGTCCACGGGGGGCTGCAGCTCGACCGGCCCGTCGAGCAGGGAGGTCGCCAGGCCGGCCGCCTGCGGCGAGGTCTGCGAGCGTCCGGTGGACCGTCCCGTCTGCTGCTCGGCCTCCTTCGCGGGGCGGACCCGGTCGAGGCGGAAGCCGATGCCGTTGGTGTCCGGGACGTCGTCGGTCAGCAGGGCGTCGGGGATGAAGACGATGGCGGTGGTACCGCCGTAGGGGGACGGCTGCAGGGAGACACGGACGTGCTGCCGCTGGGCGAGTCGGCTGACGACGAAGAGGCCGAGCCGGTCGGTGTCGGAGAGCTCGAACTCGGGCGTCTCGGCGAGCCGGAGGTTGGCGTCGAGCAGGGCCTCGGCCGTCATGCCGAGACCGCGGTCGTGGATCTCCAGGGTGAAGCCGTTGGCGACGCGCTCGCCGAGGACCTGGACGGCGGTGTGCGGGGGCGAGAACACGGTGGCGTTCTCGAGGAGTTCGGCCACGAGGTGGGTGAGGTCGGCGACGGCCGGTCCGGTGACGGCGACGCGGGGCAGGCGCCGGACCTCGACACGCTCGTAGTCCTCGACCTCGGCGACGGAGGCGCGGACGACGTCCATCAGCTGCACGGGACGGCGCCACTGCCGCGACGGCACGGCGCCGGAGAGGATCACCAGGCCCTCGGCGTGCCGGCGCATGCGGGTGGTGAGGTGGTCCAGGCGGAAGAGGTCGGCGAGTTCGTCGGTGTCCTCGGTCCTGCGCTCCATGGTGTCGAGCAGGGTGAGCTGTTTGTGCAGCAGCACCTGGCTGCGGCGGGCGAGGTTGACGAAGACCTCGGAGACACCGGCCCGCAGTTCGGCCTGCTTGACGGCGGCCTCGACGGCGGCGCGCTGGAGGGTGTTGAGGGCCCGGCCGACCTCGCCCATCTCGTTCTTGTCGTACTCCAGCCGCGGCGCCTCGGTCTCGACGTCGACCTGTTCACCGGCGGACAGGCGGCGCATCACGCCGGGCAGCCGCACCCCGGACGCCTCGTGGGCCTCCAGGCGCAGCTGCCTGAGGTCGCGGACGAGACCGCGGCCGACCCGTACGGACACCACGAGGGAGAACAGGAGGGCGAGCAGTCCGAGGACGCCCGCGACGGCCGCCTGCGCGATGACGCCGACGGCGACGGGCCGCACACGGTCCTGGAAGCGGTCGCCGACCTGGTCGTCGAGGGTGCCCAGTTGATCGAGGACGCCCGCCGCGGAGGAGTCCCAGCCCTCGGCGGTGACGCGGTGGGGGGTGCCCGGACCCGAGTCGATGACGGTCTGTTCGGCCACGCGCAGCGGGGTGGTGGTGGCGTTGACCCAGAAGCGTTCGTAGCGTTCACGCTCGGCCGCGGGCAGCAGCGGCAGGTTGATGTCGTACAGGAGCGTGCGCTGGGCGACGAGGTCGGAGATGGTGTGGATCTCGCCCTGGGAGAGCCTGCCCACCACGAGCGACGAGCCGAGCAGGGCGTCTTCGCGGGCGAGCAGTTCACGGGCCCGGGTGACGTTGACCAGGGCGGCCGCCTGTTTGTCCATCTGGACGTCGTCGATGTTGTCGAGTGCGGCGAGCAGGGAGAAGCAGGGGTCGACGAGGCGGTTGTAGAGGTCGAAGGCCTGGGCGCGGGTGACGGTGCGCTGTTCGACGCTGCGGCGCAGGGGGTCGACGCCGTCGAAGGCGTCCAGGACGGCGGTGAGGCGCTCCCTGTCCTCCGCTCCCATGCCGCCGACGACGTCGCGGTCCCTGGCGTTCTGCCGGATCCTGGCGACGGCCCGGTCGGTGGCGGTGCGGGTGCGGTGCAGCGCGGAGAGCCCGTCGGCGGCGCGCGGGTCGGCGAGGTAGACGAGGGTCTGACGGCGCTCCTGCTGCAGGACGCGGACCGTGTCCTCGGTGGGATAACCGACGTTCTGGACGATGTCGGACACCTGGAAGAGCCGGGCGACGTCGCGTCCCGTGAGCACCGTGGCGAAGCCCCAGATGGCGGCCAGGGACAGCAGCGGCACGAGAAGCAGCGCCACGATCTTCCGGCGGATCGACTTCCCGCGAAAGCGCATGGCCTCCCCCAGCTCGACCCCCGCCGGCCGGGGGTTCGCGTGTCCGTCAACAAACGGCGCGAGCCTACTACCGCCTCGGAGGTAACTCGAAGACGTGTCCGGAGGGTGAACTTCCGTATCGGCGGCGAGAGATGACGAGTTGTCCGGGCATTGCGGGAGATTGTCGCCGCCTCGTGCGTGGCCGCGGGGAGGACGTCCGCAGAAGTACGGACAACCGTTGGCTGGAATTTTTCGTAAGGCGGGAATCTTGGCGGGGTGCCGTTCGTCCTTCCTCTTGGGAGATGGGGGCGGAATCGGCCACAGGAGCCGCATCCCGCACCTCGGCGGCGTAAAAGAGCGCAAGCCGGGCAGCCACTGGGGAGCCGGGGTCTTCGGACACCGGGAGCAAGCGGTCTGCCGGCGATGGGGAGTGACACGGTGATGGGCACGGGGGAGCGACGCGAGACACCCGAGAGCAGCGTGATGGAGCGCTCGGCGGCGCGGTGGGGTCACGAGCAACTCGAGCACGGCGTCCAGGTGCGTGAGGGTGCCGGAGAGTTCCGCGGTGTCCCGCGGCAGTCGTCGTACCGGCCGCTGTGGGTGGAGGAGCCGGCGTGGCGGTACCGGTTGCCCGATCCGGTGCGTACGGCGGCGGTGCGGGCGGTCCTGATCATCTCGGTGACGCTGATACAGGCCATGGTGGCGTTCCTCTGCGCGATGGCCGAGTCGTGGCTGGCGTTCCCGATGATGATCGGCAGCGTGGCCGGCACGGTGGTGGCCACCTGGGCGGCGGTCGACGTGTGGGTGACCCGCCAGGTGTGGAGCCAGCGGTACGGCGTGGTCTCCGAGCCGAGCAGCACGGCCCGTTCACTGCGCCGTGAGCGCCGTGCGGCGCGGCGGCGTGCGCGGGCCGCTCTGCGGGATCAGAAGCGGATACGCCGGGGCGGCGCCGGTCAACTGTCGCACTCGTGACATCCGGACGGCCGGAGCACGCCCTCACGGCACGACCGGAGCACATCCCCGCAGCGCGGCCGGAGCACGCCCCACACACGGCACCACCGGTGCACGACCTCACGGTGCAGTTGGCTCACGCCCTCACAGCGCGGCCGGTGCCACCGCCTTCTCCTCTCGCCCGAGTTCCCGGCGGGCGCGCATGAAGGGGCGGGGGCGGTCCACCGCGAGTACGGCGACCGTGCGGCCGTCCCTTTCGTAACGGGCGAGGAAGCCGCTCTCGCCGGGGCCGTCCTGGTCCAGGTCGCCCTCCGTGACGCGCACGGTGTCACCGTCACGGCGCCTGCCGGCGAACTGGATGCGGGAGCCGTACTGGTCGGACCAGAAGTAGGGGACGGGGCGGACTGTCTCCCGGGTGCGGCCCGCGAGCAGGTTGGCCACGGCGACGCGGGGCTGTTCCGTGGCGGAGGTCCAGTGTTCGGCCCGGGCGCCGCCGACACGGGCGACGTCGCCGACCGCGACCACCTGGGGCAGGGCGGTCACGCAGCCGTCGTCACAGAGCACACCGTCGCGCAGAGTGAGTGACGAGCCCGCCAGCCAGGCGGTGTTCGGGGTGGCCCCGATGCCGACGATCACGATGTCGGCGGGCAGGTCACGGCCGTCACCGAGGCCGACCGCGGTCACCGCGGTGGTGCCTCGCAGGCGGGCCACGCCGACGCCGGTGATCAGGTCCACTCCACCGCGGCGGTGCAGTGCGGCGCACACGGCGGCCATCTCCGCACCGAGTGGGGGCACCAGAGGCAGCGAGGCAGCTTCCACGACCGTGACCTCATGGCCGAGCGCCGCGCATGAGGAAGCGGTCTCGGCGCCGATGAACCCGCCGCCGATGACGACGACCCGGCGCGGGCCCCGGATCAGGTCGGCGCGCAGGGCGCGCGCGTCGTCCAAGGTGCGCAGGGTGTGGACCCCTGCGAGCTGGTGGCCGGGGAGGCGGCGGGCGGCGGCACCGGTGGCGATCACGACGCCGTCGGTGGACACCGTGCGGCCGTCGTCGAGGAGCACCGTGCGGCCACGGGCGTCGAGTCCACGGGCGCGGACGCCGAGCAGCCACTCGGCGTCGAGCGCGGCGGTCTCCTCGGTGTCGGTGAGGGCGAGTCGGTTCTCGTCGGCGCGGCCGGTGAGGAAGTCCTTGGAGAGAGGAGGGCGGTCGTAGGGGCGGTGAGGCTCCTCGCCGACGACGACCAGCCGGCCGTCGAAGCCCTGGGCACGCAGTTCACGAGCCGCGTACAACCCGGCGAGGGAGGCGCCGACGATGGTCACGGTCCTCATACGGTGCGGCTCCTCGCCTGAGGGTCGGGGCGGTCGGTGTGGTCGGGGCCATCGGGGCGGTCGGTGTGGTCGGGGCGGATCCGGCGCGACTCTCCGACGCCGCGTGCGACCGGCACGGAGGCGAGACGTACGGGTGCGACACGTACGGGTGCGGCAAGTGCGGGTGCGACACGCGCGGGTGCGACACGCACGGAAGGGGTCGGGGGTCGGGTGAAGGCGTCGGCGGTCATGCGGCCGTGCCCTCCTCCGCGGTGAGGTGGACGTGGACGACGCCCTCGTCGACGGTGACGCGGTGGGTGCGGACGGGGCGCCGGGCGGGGAAGCAGGTGGGCTCACCCGTGCGCAGGTCGAAGGACGCGGCGTGCAGCGGGCATTCGACCAGGCAGCCCTCCAGCCAGCCCTCGGAGAGGGACGCGTCCTGGTGGGTACAGGTGTCGTCGATGGCGTACAGCTCGCCGTCGTCCGTGCGGAACACGGCGATCGGCGGTGCGGTCCCGACGCGGACGGACTCCCCCTTGGGGAGGTCTTCGAGGCGGCAGACGGGAATCACAAGCCCCCCTCTCGGTCCGGGACGCTCGGTCCGGGACCTGCTCGATGCAGGCGGTAGGGATGCAGGCCGGCGCGCGGACCTCCATGGGTCCGGTCCGGTGCGGGCGGTGCGGAGCGATGGCGCTGCGGTGACGGACCGTCAGGGTCCGGCTGCCTCCGGCACCCTTCCGGGATCCGGACGCTTCGGTAACATGATGTTTCGCATGGCGCACGATCCAGCGCTATGCGCAACAGAATCCGCGCGGGACGACCGTCGCGTCAAGGGCTTCCCGCAGATGCGGCCCGAACCGGGCCCACAGGTGGTGAGAGTTGAGCCATGACCCGCACGCAGAAGCGGCCTGACCGCGGCGAGGACACCAGGGAGAATCCGGGGACTCAGGAGAAGCAGAACGGCCGGGGGACGGCCAGCGCGGTGCAGTCGGTGGACCGCGCGGTGAGCGTGCTGGAGATCCTCGCGCGGCACGGCGAGGTGGGCGTCACCGAGATCGCCGAGGAGCTGGACGTACACAAGTCCACGGCGTTCCGGCTGCTCGGCGTCCTGGAGAACCGCGGCCTGGTGGCCCAGGCCAAGGACCGCGGCAAGTACTACCTGGGGGCCGGCGTGCTGCGCCTGGCGGGGGCGGCGGCGGTGCGGCTGGACATCTCCCAGGAGGGCGTCCCGGTCTGCCGCGAGGTGGCGGACGAACTGGGCGAGACGGTGAACATCGCCGTGCTCGACGACGACGCGGCGGTCAACATCATGCAGGCCCGCGGCACCGCCTCGGTGACCGCGCAGAACTGGCTGGGCAGACGCACTCCGCTGCACGCCACCTCCAGCGGCAAGGTGCTGCTCGCGCACATGCCGCCGACCCTGCGCGAGGGCCTGCTCGCGCGGCCGCTGCCACGGTTCACGGACCGCACCGTCACCGGCTCCTCGATGCTGCGGGCCGAGCTGGAGGCCGTGATCGAGCAGGGGTACGGCGTCACGATCGAGGAGCTGGAGCTGGGGCTGGCCGCCGTGGCCGCGCCGGTGCGCGCGCACGACGGCAAGGTCATCGCCTCGATCAGCGTCTCCGGACCGGTGTACCGGCTGAATCCGGACCGCCTGCCGGAGGTGGCGAAGCGGACGGTGGCGGCCGGCGCCGAGCTGTCCCGTCGTATGGGCTACGGCTTCTGACACGGCGGCGGGCGAGGTCGTCACAGGGGGAACGGCGAGTAGGGCGGATTCGGAGACCACGGCGCGGTACCGGGGAGTTCCCGGTACCGCGCCGCCGTGTGTCGGGGAGGTTTCGCCCCCGCGGGTTCCCTTTGCCAAGGGGTAACGCGCACCTCTTGACGGCTCCGTGACGGCGTTCTCAATATGTTCCCCATCACGCAACCCATCGTGCAATGCGCAACAGCAGAGGAGCTTGTCGTGCCACACGAGGTCCGTGCCGTAGTCGCCGTGAAGAAGGGCGCACCCGTGGAGGTGCGGACGATCCTCGTCCCCGACCCGGGTCCGGGCGAGGTGCTCGTCGATGTGCAGGCCTGCGGGGTGTGCCACACGGATCTCCACTACCGGGAGGGCGCGATCACCGACGACTTCCCGTTCCTGCTGGGCCACGAGGCCGCCGGGACGATCGCGGCCGTCGGACCGGGCGTCACCGACCTCGTGCCCGGCGACTACGTGGTCCTCGCCTGGCGGGCGCCGTGCGGCAGCTGCCGTTCCTGCCGGCGCGGCCGGCCCTGGTACTGCTTCGACTCCCGCAACGCCGTCCAGCCGATGACCCTGAGGGACGGCACCCCGCTCAGCAACGCGCTCGGCATCGGGGCGTTCGCCGAGAAGACACTGGTCGCGGCGGGCCAGGCGGTGAAGATCGACCCGGCGGCACGCCCCGAGGCAGCCGGACTCATCGGCTGCGGGGTGATGGCCGGTTACGGCGCGGCGGCCAACACCGGCAACGTCGGCCGTGGCGACACGGTCGCCGTCATCGGCTGCGGCGGGGTCGGCGACGCGGCCATCGCCGGGGCCTGCCTCAACGGCGCGATGAAGGTCATCGCCGTCGACATCGACGACAAGAAGCTGGACCAGGCCGAGAAGTTCGGCGCGACCCACACCGTCAACTCCCGCGGCACGGACCCCGTCGAGGCCGTCCGAGCGCTCACCGACGGCTTCGGGGTCGACATCGCCATCGACGCGGTGGGCCGTCCGGAGACCTTCCGGCAGGCCTTCTACATGCGCGACCACGCGGGCCTCCTGGTCCAGGTGGGCGTCCCCTCCCCGGAGATGAAGATCGAACTCCCGCTGATCGACGTGTTCTCGCGCGGCGGCGCGATCAAGTCCTCCTGGTACGGCGACTGTCTGCCGAGCCGCGACTTCCCCTTCCTCATCGACCAGTACCTGTACGGCCTGCTCGACCTCAACGCGTTCGTGTCGGAGACGATCGCCCTGGACCAGGTCGAGGAGGCGTTCGGCAAGATGCACCGGGGTGAGGTGCTGCGCTCGGTGGTGGTCCTGTGAGCGCCGGCACCGCCCACGACGCGGGGGCGCTCCGCCGCGCCACGGCCGGCCACCGGGCCCCCGCCACCGAACGCCCCACGGCCCCCCGTGCCCACCGTGCCCACAACGCCCGCCGTGCCCGCCGTACCCGCCGCGTAGGCGCGCCGCGGCCCGGCGCAGCCTCACTCCCCCGACCCGTTGCCATCCCCGCCAGCACAAGGAGGGGCATGTCCAGCACGCCCGAAAGCCACCCCCGCACGCCCGGCAACCACCCTCCCGCCGACCAAGGCCACCCCCGCACCGCCGATAGCGGTCCACGAACCCACGAGAGCGGTCCCCGAACTCCCGGGGACGGTCCTCGAACTCCCGGGAGCGGACCTCGGGTCGTCGTCATCGGCGCCGGCATCGTCGGCTGCTCCCTCGCCGACGAGCTGACCGCCCGTGGCTGGACCGACGTCACCGTCCTCGAACAGGGTCCGCTGCCCGCACCCGGCGGCTCCACGTCCCACGCGCCCGGACTCGTCTTCCGGACCAGCCCGTCGAAGACCCTCGCGGAGTTCGCCGCCTACACGGTCGAGAAGTTCTCCTCACTCGAAGTCGACGGCGTCCCCTGCTTCCTGCCGGTCGGCGGCCTGGAGCTGGCCACCACGCCCGAACGCCTCGCCGACCTGCACCGCAGGGCCGGTTACGCGGCCTCCTGGGGCATCCGGGGAGAGATCGTCAGCGCCGCCCGCTGCAAGGAACTGTGGCCGCTGCTGGACGAGTCGGTCGTGCTCGGCGGCTTCCACACCCCCGACGACGGACTGGCCCACGCCCTCCTCGCCGCCCGCGCCCAGCTGGACCGGGCCGCCGCGCGCGGCGCCCGCTTCCTGGACCGGCACACCGTCACCGGCATCGAGCAACAGGGCGGCCGCGTCACCGGCGTCGTCACCGACCGGGGCGTCTTCCCTGCCGACCACGTGGTCTCCGCGGCCGGTTTCTGGGGCCCGGTCATCGGCCGCATGGCCGGAGTCGACGTACCGTTGCAGCCTCTCGCGCACCAGTACGCGAGGACGCGGCCGCTGTCCGAACTGGCCGGCGCCACGGCGGAGGCGACGCGGCCCATCCTCCGCTTCCAGGACCGCGACCTGTACTTCCGCGAGCACACCGACCGCATCGGCATCGGCTCGTACGCGCACCGGCCGCTGCCGGTCGACCCGTTCGCGGTCCCGGCGTATGAAGAGGCCCGTGCCCAGGGCATGGACATGCCGTCCTCCTGTCCCTTCACGCCGGAGGACTGGGCGCCGAGCTGGCAGGACTGCCTGCGTCTGCTGCCCGCCCTGGGTGGGACGGAGATCGAGACCGGCTTCAACGGGGTCTTCTCCTTCACGCCCGACGGCATGCCCCTCCTCGGGGAGACCCGGCGACTGCGCGGCTTCTGGCTGGCCGAGGCGGTCTGGGTCACCCACTCCGCGGGCGTGGCCAGGGCCGTCGCCGAGTGGATGGTCGACGGGCGGCCCTCGGCGGACGTGCACGAGTGCGACCTCACACGGTTCGAGGAGGCGCAGCGCTCACCGTCGTACGTACGTGAACGCGGTGCCCAGCAGTTCGCCGAGGTGTACGACGTTCTGCACCCCCTCCAGCCGATGGAGCAACCCCGTCCCCTGCGCGTCAGTCCCTTCTACGCCCGCCAGCGGGAACTCGGCGCGTTCTTCCTGGAGGGAGGCGGCTGGGAGCGCCCGCACTGGTACGAGACGAACGCGGCGCTCACCGACTCCCTCGGCGACCTCCCCGAGCGTGACGCCTGGTCGTCGCGGTACTGGTCCCCCGTGGCCGCCGCCGAGGCGAGGGCGACGCGCGAGAAGGTCGCCCTGTACGACATGACCCCACTGCGGCGCCTGGAGGTGACCGGCCCCGGCGCCCTCGCCTTCCTCGACCGCATGACCACCAACAACCTGCGCAAGAAGCCCGGCGCGGTCACCTACACCCTGCTCCTGGACGAGTCCGGAGGCGTCCGCTCCGACCTCACGGTCGCCCGCCTGGCCCCCGACCGCTTCCAGGTCGGCGCCAACTCCCCCGCCGACCTGGACTGGTTGCTCCGCCACGCCCCTTCCGACGTCCACATACGGGACATCACCTCCGGCACCTGCTGCGTCGGCGTCTGGGGACCCCTCGCCCGCGCCCTGGTCCAGCCGCTGACCCGCGACGACTTCTCCCACGAGGGCTTCGGCTACTTCCGGGCGAAGCGGACCCACCTCGGGCAGGTCCCGGTGACGGCGATGCGCCTGAGTTACGTCGGCGAACTCGGCTGGGAGCTGTACACCACCGCCGACCTGGGCCTCAGGCTCTGGGACACGCTGTGGGAGGCCGGACGGGACCTCGGTGTGGTCGCCGCCGGCCGCTCTGCCTTCAACTCCCTGCGTCTGGAGAAGGGGTACCGCGCCTGGGGCACCGACATGACCGACGAGCACACGCCCTTCGAGGCGGGCCTCGGCTTCGCGGTCCGTATGGACAAGGGGGACTTCGTGGGCCGGGAGGCCCTGCTCGGCCTGCCCGAGCCGGCCCGCCGGCTCACCCCGCTCCTCCTCGACGATCCCGCCACCGTCGTGCTCGGCAGGGAACCGGTCCATGTCGACGGCGCCCCGGCCGGCTACGTGACCAGCGCGTCGTACGGCTACACGCTGGGCCGGTGTGTCGCCTACGCCTGGCTGCCGGCCGGCCTCGCCCCGGGCACCGGCGCGCACATCGAGTACTTCGGCGAGAAGGTCCCCGCGACGGTCGCCGAGGAGCCGCTGTTCGACCCGGAGATGACCCGCATCCGCCGGTGACCCACCCCAGGAGGTCCGTAACGTGTCCCCCACCTACGACGTGATCGTCATCGGACTCGGCGGCATGGGCAGCGCCGCCGCCCACCATCTGTCCGCGCGCGGCGCCCGGGTCCTCGGTCTGGAGAAGTTCGGTCCGGTGCACAACCGCGGCTCCAGCCACGGTGGTTCCCGCGTCACCCGGCAGTCGTACTTCGAGGACCCGGCGTACGTGCCGCTGCTGCTGCGCGCCTACGAGCTGTACGAGGAGCTGGAGCGGGCCACCGGCCGGGACATCGCCGTCCTGTGCGGGGGCGTCATGGTCGGGCCGCCCGGCTCCCGGACCGTCTCCGGGTCCCTGCGTTCGGCGACCGAGTGGGACCTGCCGCACGAGATGCTGGACGCGAAGGAGATCAGGCGCCGCTTCCCCACCCTCGCCCCGTACGACGACGAGGTCGCCCTGTACGAGGCCAAGGCGGGCCTCGTCCGCCCGGAGAACATGGTCGCCGCCCATCTGCAGCTGGCCACGCGGCAGGGCGCCGATCTGCACTTCGAGGAACCGATGCTGCGCTGGGAGCCGTACCGGGACGGGGTGCGGGTGCACACGGCCGAGAACACCTACACGGCCGGTCAGCTGGTGATCTGCCCGGGCGCCTGGGCGCCGCAATTGCTCACCGACCTCGGGGTGCCGTTCTCGATCGAGCGGCAGATCATGTACTGGTTCCGGCCGCGGGGCGGCACGGAGCCGTTCGAGCCGCGCAACCACCCGATCTATGTCTGGGAGGACGCCCGGGGCGTGCAGGTGTACGGCTTCCCGGCCATCGACGGCCCCGAACTGGGCGCCAAGGTCGCCTTCTTCCGCAAGGGTCAGGTCACCACCCCGGAGACCATCGACCGGACCGTGCACCCGCACGAGGTCCAGGCCATGGCGGACCACATGTCGCACTGCATCCCGGACCTGCCCGGCACCTTCCTCAAGGCCGCCACCTGCATGTACTCCAACACCCCTGACGAGCACTTCGTGATCTCCCGGCATCCCGCGCACCCGGAGTCGGTCACCGTGGCCTGCGGGTTCTCCGGGCACGGTTTCAAGTTCGTGCCCGTCGTCGGCGAGATTCTGGCCGACCTCGCGCTGACCGGTTCCTCCGCGCACCCGATCGGCCTGTTCGACCCCGCCCGCCCCACCGCCGCCGCGTCCGCCCGAGGAGCACGCCCGTGACGACGCACCCGATCTCCCCGGCGACCCCGCTCTCCCCCAGCCTGATCGCCACCCTCCCCGGTCACTACTACACCGACCCGGACGTCTTCCGGCGGGAGCAGGAGAAGCTCTTCGAGACGATGTGGTTCTGCGCCGTGCGCAGCGCCGACCTGGCCGGGCCGGGCGCGTTCCGCACGGTGCGGGTCGGCCGCGAGAGCGTCGTCGTCACCCGTGGCCGTACCGGCGAGCTGCGCGCGTTCCTCAACGTGTGCCGGCACCGCGGGGCACAGCTGTGCACCGAGGAGTCGGGCGAGGTGCGCCGCAGCCTGCAGTGCCCGTATCACGCGTGGACGTACGACCTCGACGGCAGGTTGATCGCCGCACCCAACTTGATCAAGATGCCGGACGTCGACCGGGTCGCGTACGGGTTGATCAAGGTGGCCCTGCGTGAATGGCTCGGCTACGCCTGGGTGTGCCTCGCCGACGAACCGCCCTCCTTCGAGGACACGGTGATGCACGCTGCCGTCGAACGGCTCGGCGACGCGGCCGCCATCGAGCACTACGGGACCGAGAGGCTGGCACTCGGCAGGCGCGTCACCTACGACGTACGGGCCAACTGGAAGCTGATCGTCGAGAACTTCATGGAGTGCTACCACTGCGCGACGATCCACCCCGAGCTCACCGAGGTGCTGCCGGAGTTCGCGGACGGGTACGCGGCCCAGTACTACGTGGGCCACGGAGCGGAGTTCGGGCAGGAGATCGAGGGCTTCACGGTCGACGGGAGCCCGGGCTTCCCGCGCCTCCCCGAGGTGAGCGCCGACCAGGACCGCCGCTACTACGCCATCACGGTCAAGCCGACCGTGTTCGTCAACCTCGTACCGGACCACGTCATCCTGCACCGCATGTTCCCGCTGGCCGAGGACCGCACGGTCGTGGAGTGCGACTGGCTGTACGCGCCGGAGGTGGTGGCCTCGGGGGCGGACGTGTCGAAGTCCGTGGAGCTGTTCCACCGCGTCAACGTCCAGGACTTCGAGGCCTGTGAGCGCACGCAGCCGGCGATGTCCTCGCGCGCGTACCGCGAGGGCGGCGTGCTGGTCCCGAACGAACACCACATCGCGCTCTTCCACGAGTGGCTCCTGGAGAGGCTGGGGGACGGCCATGCCTGACCTGTTCATCGACGGACGATGGCGGGGCGCCCTGGACGGACGCACCCGCGAGATCCGCTGTCCCGCCGACGGCTCACTGGTCGGCGTCGTGGACGAGGCGGGCGGCAAGGACACGGCGGAGGCGGTCGCCGCGGCCCGTCGCGCCTTCGACACGGGCCCCTGGCCGGGTACGGCCGCGCAGGAGCGCGGCGATCTGCTCCTGCGGGTGGCCGGCCTGCTGGCCCGCGACAAGGACGCCCTGGCCCGCGCCGAGTCCCTGGACACGGGGAAGCGGCTGGTGGAGAGCGCGTACGACATCGACGACGTCGTGAACTGCTTCCGCTACTTCGGGCGGCTGGTCGCGGGCGAGGCCGGGCGGGTGGTCGACACCGGCCGGAAGGACGTCGACAGCAGGGTGGTGCACGAACCGCTCGGTGTGTGCGCCCTGATCACCCCCTGGAACTACCCCCTGCTGCAGACCGCGTGGAAGGTCGCGCCGGCCCTCGCGGCGGGCGACACCTTCGTCCTGAAGCCGAGCGAGCTGACCCCGCACACCGCGATCCACCTGGTCCGGCTGCTGGCGGAGGCGGGTCTTCCACCGGGCGTGGCCAACCTGGTGCTGGGCGCCGGTCCGGAGGCGGGCGCCCCGCTGGCCGACCACCCCGACGTCGATCTGGTCTCCTTCACCGGCGGCCTCCACACGGGCCGCCGGCTGATGGCCGCCGCCGCCGGCACGGTGAAGAAGGTCGCGCTGGAACTCGGCGGGAAGAACCCGAACATCGTCTTCGCGGACGCCGATTTCGACACGGCCGTCGACATGGCCCTGACGGCCGTGTTCCTGCACTCCGGGCAGGTGTGCTCGGCCGGGGCCCGGCTGCTGGTCGAGGACGCGCTGCACGACCGGTTCGTGGACGAGGTCGTACGGCGGGCCACGCTGATCAGGCTCGGTGGCCCCTTCGACGAGCGGGCGCAGACCGGGCCGCTGATCTCGGCGGCGCACCGGGCGAAGATCGAGGCCCATGTCGCCAAGGGCCTGGCGGAGGGCGCGGTGCTGCGCTGCGGCGGAGCCCGGCCCTCCGGACCCGGCTACGACGAGGGCTTCTACTACCTGCCGACGGTCCTGGACGAGTGCGCGAGCGGCATGTCCGTGGTCCGGGAGGAGTCCTTCGGGCCGGTGCTGACCGTCGAGCGGTTCACGGCCGAGGAGGAGGCCGTCCGGCTCGCCAACGACACCGTGTACGGGCTCGCCGGTGCCGTGTGGACGCGCGACGAGGCCAGGGCAGCCCGCGTCGCGGCCCGGCTGCGGCTCGGCACCGTATGGATCAACGACTACCACCCGTACGTGCCGCAGGCCGAATGGGGTGGTTACAAGCAGTCCGGGTTCGGCCGCGAACTCGGGCTCTCGGGGCTCGCCGAGTACCGGGAGACGAAGCACATCTGGCGCAACACCGCGCCGGCACCGCAGGGTTGGTTCGACTGAGACCGCTCCACCCCGTCCGATGTCCTTGGCCCCCGGCACCCGCACGAGCAAGCCACTCCCTTCCCTCCGCAGGCCCACGAGGAGTCAGCTCATGACGACCACCGAGCAATCGCCAGGCCCGCACCACCCACGCGACGACGCCGAACTCGCCGAGTTCGGCTACAGGCCCGAACTCAAGCGCACGCTCGGCAACTTCCACACCTTCGCCGCCGGGATCAGCTACATCTCGATCCTGACCGGCACCTTCCAGCTGTTCTACTTCGGTTACGGCAGCGGCGGCCCCGCCTACTGGTGGTCCTGGCCGCTGGTGTTCGCCGGCCAGTTCGCGGTGGCCCTGTGCTTCGCCGAGCTGGCCGCCCGCTATCCGGTGGCGGGCTCGGTCTACAACTGGTCGAAGAAGATCGGCAATCCGCATCTCGGCTGGCTGGCCGGGTGGATGATGTTGATCGCGTCGATCGTGTCCATCTCGGCGGTCGCGCTCGCCTACCAGTTGACGCTGCCGCAGATCTCCTCCTTCTTCCAGTTCGTCGGTGACGGCACCGGCAAGTACGACGTGGCGACCAACGCCGTCGTCCTGGCGACCGTACTGATCCTGTTCACCACTCTGGTCAACGCGTTCGGCGTCAAGCTCATGGCCACGATCAACACAGCCGGCGTCTTCATCGAGCTGATCGCGACGGTTGTACTGATCACCCTGTTCGCCGTCCACATCACCCGTGGCCCTCAGGTCGTCATGCAGACGAACGGCACCGGATCCGGACACGGCACGGGGTACCTGGGCGCCTTCCTGGTGGCCTCGCTGGCGTCGGCGTACGTCATGTACGGCTTCGACACCGCGGCCTCGCTCGGCGAGGAGTCCCTGGACCCCTCCCGCAACGCCCCGCGCGCCATCGTCCGCGCGATCGCCGCCTCCTTCGTCCTGGGCGGACTGGTGCTGCTGCTGGGGCTGATGAGCGTCTCCAGCCTCAAGGGCGACAAGCTGTCCACGGACGGTCTGCAGTACATCGTGCTCGACGTCCTCGGCCCGACGGCCGGCAAGGCGATGCTGTGGTGCGTGCTGATCGCGGTGACGGTGTGCGCGCTGGCCGTGCACACGGCGGCGATCCGGCTGGCGTTCGCGATGGCGCGGGACAACAACCTGCCCGCCTCCTCGCTGATCGCCCGGGTCAGCCCGCGCTTCCGGACCCCCGTGCTGCCGGCCGTGATCATCGGTGTGCTGGCGCTGGCGATCCTCGTGGTCAACATCCGCCAGCCGCAGATCTTCACGGTCGTCACCAGTATCGGCATCATCATGATCTACCTCGCCTACCTGGGTGTCACCGCGCCCATGCTGGTGGCGCGGCTGCGCGGCACGTGGCGGCCGGCGGGCGACGGCAGGTTCTCGCTGGGCCGCTGGGGGCTGCCCGTCAACGTCGTCGCGGTGGTGTGGGGCGCGGCCATGACGGTCAACCTGATCTGGCCCCGGTCCGCCGTGTACAACGCGAGCGCGCCGTACCACTGGTACCTGCGCTGGGGCGCGGTGCTGTTCGTGGCCGTCATCGCGGGCGGCGGGTTCGCCTACTACTGGTTCGTCCAGCGCCACCGGACCGGTGTGCTCGCCGAGCACCGCCTGGAGACCGAGTCCGCCGGCCCGACCGCTCCCCTCGCCGCCCCCGCGGCCGACTGATCCCGGCTCCCAGGAGGGAACTGCTCATGAACACCGATGAGTTCGACGATCCCGGCGAGTTCGACGAGTTCGACTACGTCGTGGTGGGCGGCGGCACCGCGGGCAACGTCGTGGCGGCGCGGCTGTCCGAGGACCCGGCCGTGACGGTGTGCGTCCTGGAGGCGGGCCCGAGCGACGCCGGCGACGAGAACGTGCTCAGGCTGGAGCGCTGGATGGGCCTGCTGGAGTCCGGCTACGACTGGGACTACCCGGTCGAGCCCCAGGCCAGCGGGAACAGTTTCATGCGGCACGCGCGCGCGAAGGTGCTGGGCGGCTGTTCCTCGCACAACTCCTGCATCGCCTTCTGGGCGCCCGCGGAGGATCTGGACGACTGGGCGGCCCGGGGCTGTACGGGCTGGAGTGCGGCCGACCTGTTCCCGCTGTACCGGCGGCTGGAGAACAACGACGCGCCGGGCGACCACCACGGCCGCGGCGGCCCGGTGAAGCTGCGCACGCTCAAGGACGAGGACCCGTGCGGCACCGCCCTGCTGGAGGCGTGCGCGCAGGCGGGGATACCCACGGTCCCGTTCAACACCGGCAGGACGGTGGTGCGCGGGGCCAACTGGTTCCAGATCAACTCCGACGAGAACAACATCCGCCAGTCCTCGTCCGTGGCCTACCTGCACCCGGTGATGGGCAAGCGGCCGAACCTGGACGTGCGCACCGGGGTGCGGGCCAGGAAGCTGGTGCTGGAGGGCCGCCGGTGCGTGGGCGCCGAGTACCTGGACCCGGATCTGGTGCACACCCGTACCGTACGGGCCCGGCGCGAGGTGATCGTCTCGTGCGGGTCCATCGACTCGCCGAAGCTGCTGATGCTGTCGGGCATCGGCCCGGCCGGGCATCTGCGCGAGGTCGGGGTCGAGGTCGCCGTCGACGCGGCGGGCGTCGGCGAGAACCTCCAGGACCACCCCGAGGGCGTCATCATGTGGGAGGCGAGGCAGCCGATGACCACCACGTCCAGCCAGTGGTGGGAAGCGGGCGTCTTCTACGACACGGAACCGGGCCTGGACCGCCCCGACCTGATGTTCCACTACGGCAGCGTGCCGTTCGACATGAACACCGCGCGGTGGGGCTATCCGACCTCGGAGAACGCGTTCTGTCTGACGCCCAACGTGACGAGGGCGAAGTCGCGCGGCACGGTGCGGCTGCGCACGCGGGACTACCGGGACAAGCCGATGGTCGATCCGCGGTACTTCACGCACGAGCACGACGTGCGGGTGATGACGTACGGGCTGAAACTGGCGCGCCGCATCGCCGCGCAGCCCGCGCTGAGCGGCTGGGCGGGGGCCGAACTGGCCCCGGGGCCTGATGTCCGCACCGACGGCGAACTCCTCGACTACATCCGCCGGACGCACAACACGGTCTATCACCCGTCCTGCACGGTGAGGATGGGCGCCGACGACGACCCCTCGGCCCCGCTCGACGCGCGGCTGCGGGTCAAGGGGGTCGAGGGGCTGCGGGTGGCCGACGGGTCGGTGATGCCGGACCTGATCGCCGTCAACCCGTGCATCACGACCATGGTGATCGGCGAGAAGTGCGCCGACTTGATCAAGGAGGATTCCTGACCGACGGGTTGGTCAACCTATTGATCAACCCGTCGGCCAACCCGCCGGGGCAACCCGTCGGGTCAACCCGCCGATCAATCTGTCGGGTCAACCCGTCGGGTCAATCCGTCGGTCAGCTGGTGGCCGGTGCCGGCCTCTTGAACATCCGTGTCGCCGTGATCTCGCTGCGCACCGCCTCGCCGTCCTGGGGCTGCTGCGGCAGTCCGGGCCGGAGGTGTTCCTCCACGCTGATGTACTTGAGGCCGGCCCTGAGGTCGGCGTCGTTGCGCAGCCGGATGACCAGCGGGAACTCGGCGAGCGCGGTCGTGTCGAACAGGCCTGTGGTGTACAGCAGCTGCACACCGAGGGCGTCGGACACGGCCCGCTGGAGCTCCAGCAGGTACGTCGCGTTGGCGCGGCCGATGGGGTTGTCCAGGAACAGCGTGCCCGCGTGCCGGTGCTTGTCGCGTCCGCGGTCGTTGGAGCGCAGGGCGGCCATCGTGCAGTACAGGGCGATGGCCGCGGTGAGCAGCTGGCCGCCGGAGAAGACGTCGCCCATCTGTCCGACCGGGACGCGTTCGGCGCGCAGCACGGCGTCGGGCTTGAGGATCTCCACGGCGATGCCCTTGGGCTGCAGCGCGGCCGCGACGCCCCGCAGCAGCAGGGACATGCCGTCGCGCCGCAGGTCGGAGTTCTTCTTCACGGCGGCCCGGGTCGCCTCGTCGATGACCTCGCCGAGGCGTTCGGTCAGGGTCGCCTGGTCGGGCTCCTCGAAGCGGATGCGCAGGAACTCCTGCCCGGACCACTCGCCGAGCCCCTCCGGCAGCCTGGACAGCCGCTGGGCGGACCGCAGGGTGGCCAGCGAGGACTCGACGAGCCCGCGCAGCCGGTCGACGATCGAGTCGCGGTTGCGCTCCAGCTGGGCCAGTTCGTCGGTGAGGACACGCAGTCGTGGCGCGAAGGCGTCCGCCCACTTCTGGGCGTGCTCGGGGAGCGCGGAGGCGGGCAGCTCCCGGATCTGCTGGCGGGCGGGGGTGCGCACCTGCTCGTAGCGGGTGGAGTTGGCGTGCCGGACGAGGACGTCGCTCGCCTCGCGCACGGCTCCCTCGGCGGCGGACAGGTCGGCGGCGCAGCCGCGCAGCGAGCGGCGGGCCTCGGCGGCCGACTGCCGGGCCTCCTCCGGGCTGCCCGGGTACGGTTCCGCCTGCTCCTGGTCGTCCTCGGCGGCGGGCTCGCGCAGCAGGTCGCGGAGCATCGCGGCGATCTCGTCGAAGCCGCCGGCCGCGTCCTCGGCGGCCCCGTGGGCCGCCAGCAGTTCGGCGTGCGCGTCGCGGGCCTCTGCCAGCGCCGCGGTGCGGGAGCCGAGTTCGGCCGTGGCCGTGCGCAGCAGGGCCTGGGCGTGCTCGGCGTCGCGCGGGAGCAGTTCCTCGGGCAGCGTGGTGTGCGCCTCGCCGTCCTCGGGGGCGTGCCGCTCGGCCTCGCCGCGCAGCCGGCCCAGCTGCTCGCTCGCGGTGGACATGCGGGTCTCCAGGAGCTGCACCAGCTCCTCCGCGCGGGCGGCGGCCGCCTGGCGGGACGGTCCGTCGGCGCCGTCGGGAGACTCCAGCAGCAGCTCGGCACGCGCGCGGACCTTGTTGCTCAGCCGGTCCAGCTCGGTTCGTGCCGCGCTCTCGTCGCTCTCCGCGCGGGCCTGCTCGGCGCGCAGGTCGGCGTCGACGCCGACCTTCTCGTACACCTGGGAGGCGGCCCGGTAGGCCTCGCGGAGCGCGGGCAGGGACACCTTGGGGGCGTCCGCGTCGTCCTCCGGTACGTCGTCGGGGGCGCCCGCGATCTCGGAGCGCTCGGCGCGCAGCGCACGCGCGGTACGGCGGGCGTCGTCGGCGGCGCGCTGGGTGGCGCGGCGGTCCTCGTCGGCGACGCGGGCGCGGTCCAGGCAGGACTGGGCGCGGGCCTCCGACTCGGTGGCCTCGTCGGCGAGTTCGCGCAGGCGGGCCTGCCAGCCCGCGCGCTCACGCAGCCGGTAGGCAAGTCCGGCGAGGGCGTCGGCGGCACGGCGCGCCTTCTGCGCGGCCTCCTGCCGTTCGTCGCGGACCTGCGTGGCCTCGGCCGCGGTCTCGTCGGCCTCCGCGCGCGCGGTGCGCGCCTCGGCGAGTTCGGCCTCGCTCTCCTCCGCGAACGCGCGTGCCTCCTCGGCGGCCTGGGCGAGTTCGGCGAGCCGGCCGGCCGGGCAGCCGGTGCGCCAGGAGACGAGCCGTGCGGCCAGTTCGCGGTCCTTGCCGAGCCGGGCGGCGAGGGCGCGGATCTCCTCGTCGCGCGCGGTGGCCCGGGTCCGCAGGGCCTGCCGCTCCTCGTCGGCCGCGTGTTCGTCGTGCATGGCCGGGTTCGGGGGCACGAGGAAGACGTCCGTGGCGACGGCGCCGGACGCCGTGCCGGGGGCGAGCAGGGCGGCGGCCGTGCCGACGGCCACGGTGGAGCGCGGCAGCAGGGCGGCGGCGCCGAGCGCCTCGCGGGCACGCGCGTGCGTGTCAGGGTCGGTGATGATCACACCGTCGACCAGTTCGGGGCGCGCGGCGAGCACGCGCGCGTGGTCGGCGGGGTCGACCGACTGGGCGAGGTAGCGCCAGCCGGGCTGGGCGGGGATGCCGTGCTCGCCGAGGAACTCCACGGTGGCCAGCACGTCCGGTCCGGGCGGCAGCAGACCGCCGTCGCCGAGGGCGCCGAGGATGCGGGCGTCGTCGGCGGCGGCGGTGCGCAGCTCGAAGAGGTTCCGTTCGGCGGCCGACACGGCGTCGTCGAGGAGGGCGCGCAGCTCGTCGGCGAAGCGGTCGAGCTCCTCGGAGGTGAGCGGGCCTCCGCCGCCGTCGACGCGGGTGCCCTCCTCGAGGTCGTCGTCGCGCGCGGCCGTGCCGTCGGCCTCCGCCGCCCTGGGGGCGGGGACACCGGCCCGGACGGTCGCGGGCGCGCCGGGCAGGCTCAGCAGTTCGGCGAGCCGCTCCTCGGCGGCCAGGGCCTCGGCGAGCCGCCGTTCAGCGTCGTGGGAGCGTCCGGCTGCGGTCGCGGCGTCCGCCGCGCGGGCCGCGGTCAGCTCGGCGCGGGACTCGGCGGCGGCAGCCTCGCGGGCGTACTCGGTCGCCTTGCGGGCGGCCTCGCGGGCCGTGTCCCAGGCGGCCACGGTGGTCTTCTCGGCCTCGCTGGCCGCGAGCGCCGCGCGTGCCGGGTCGGTGTCGGGGGCGCTGTCGTCGATCCAGCCCGCGCGCACGGCCTCGGCCGTCTCCTGCTCGACCTCGGCGAGGCGCTGACGCAGGTGCCCCAACTCACTGCGGGCGCGCTGCGCCTCGGTGGCGGCGCCGGTGGAGTCGCGGTAGGCGGCGTCGCTGACCTCCTGGAGGGCGGCGGAGCGCTCCTCTCCCTCGTTGGCGAGGTCCTCGGCGCTCGCGGCGGCCGAGTGCAGGGCCCGTACGAGGTCCACGGCGGCCTTGGCGCGGGCGGCGAGCGCGGGAGCGGCGTCCCGTTCGGCCTCCTGGATCGCGGTGGACACGCGGGCGACGCGGTCGGCGGCGGCGCGGTGGCGCAGCGCGACCTCGGCGGCCTGCCAGGCGGAGTGCAGGGTGCGCGCGTCGGCCAGCTCGCGCTTCTGCGCGGCGGCGGACTTCTCGGCGGCGGTCAGGGCCAGGGAGGCGTGCCGGTAGGCGAGTTCGGCGGCGATCAGGGAGCTGCGCTCCCGGGCGCCCTCGGAGTGGGTGACGGCGTAGGCGGCTGCCGTGACCCGCTGGGCGAGGTCGGTGGCCCGCACGCGCTCGCGGACCGCCCGCGCGGACAGCCGCCGGGCCAGTGTGCGGGTACGGCGTTCGGCGCCGGCGTGGACGTCACGCGCGCGTGAACGCGTCTCGGCGGCCTCGACGATCCGGCCGAGCAGGTCGACGGAGTTCGCGGTGAAGTCACGCTCGGCGATCAGCTCGGCGCGCCGGCCCAGCTTGTTGCCGAAGCCGCTGACGAGGTCGGCGAGGCCGTCGGTGTCACGGGTGTCGGTGACCGCGCGCAGCAGCAGGTCGGTGAAGTCGGAGTCCTTCTTGACGGCGAAGAGGCCGGCCGCCTCACCCTCGTCGGCGTTCATCTCCCGCTGGTAGCGGAAGAGTTCGGGGTCGAGGCCGAGTTCGCCGAGGTGGTCGGTCCAGCGTTCGTGGGTCTCCTCCCAGTGCACCTCCAGGTGCGGGTAGGCCTTCCCGGCCTCGGTGAGGGCGTCGCGGAAGCCCTTCATGGTGCGGCGGCGGCCCTGAGCGCCGGAGGCTCCCTCGACGGGCGCCCGTACGGCGGTGGACTCGGCGACGGGGAGGTTGTCCAGGCGCAGACCGGGTCCGGGCCGGAAGGAGTACCAGGCCTCGGCGAACTTGCGCGGGTCGTTGGAGACCTGGCGTCCGCGCCACTCGCTGGCCTTGCCGACCACCACGCACTCACCGGTGAGCACGTGCTGCCATTCCAGCACCACGTGCCCGCAGTCGTCGGCGAGCAGGAACTTGCGCAGCACACCGGAGCTCGCGCCGCCGAGGGTGTTGCGGTGGCCGGGCAGCATGACCGAGAAGATCAGCTTGAGGAGGACGGACTTGCCGCCGCCGTTCTCCAGGAACAGCACGCCTGCGGGGGCCGGTCGGCGCGGCGGGCCGACCGGCTCCTCCTCGAAGAACTCCGCCTGCATGGGTGCCGGGTCGGGCACGGGTGCGCCCACGCCCCGCAGGTCAAGCACGGTGTCGGCATAGCGCGCACCGGCGGGCCCGATGGAGTAGAGGCGGACCCGGGACAGCTCGTACATGGCGGACTCTCGCGTTAAGTCTTCGGAAAGGTGCGGTGGTTCAGGACGTGCGGTGGTTCAGGGTGCCGGGGGCTTCCGGGAAGCGTCAGGAGTGGAACGGCAGTCCGGCGTCGGCGACCAGCTCCAGGTCGTCGGTGTCCTCGGCGGGCATCAGGCTGGCCGTGCCGTCGGTGACGGGTACGACGCCCAGTTCCAGCAGCTCGGCCATCGCGGCGGTGCCGGCCATGTCGCGTACCTGGAGCTGGTAGCGGGCCGTGGTGCGGTAGGTGCCGCCGCTGTCGTCGCCCGTGCGCTGCAGGAAACCCGAGTCGGTGAGGAACGCCATCGCCTTGGCCACCATGCCCGTGGTGGAGGCGGCCGGCCGGCGCGAGTCCTTGGTGGCGCCGGTGGCGCTGCGCCTGGCCCAGATGCGCCACGCGGTCTCCAGGCCGGGCGCGTCGGTGGCCGGGTCGGTGTTCTCGCCCAGTTCCTCCGCGCGCTCCTCCAGGCGGCGGCAGGCCTGCCGTACGAAGGCGTCGACGCCGTTGACGCTGACGCGGCCGATGTAGGTGTCGTCGGCCAGGTCCTCGGGGCGCGGGAACGCCAGCGCGGCGACGGCGAGATGGGCGAGGCCGTGCAGGAAGCGGTCGCCGGAGTCGGCGGCGGTGCGCCGTGCGTAGTCGCCCATGCGGACGGCGAACACCGAGTCCTCGGCGGCCGTCACGGCCATCCCCGCGCGCGGGGACACCTCCAGCACGACGAGTCCGAGGCCGGTGGCGACGGCGTCGGCGAGCCGCGCGAACGCCGGGTCGTCGCGGTAGCGGCGCAGCAGCTCGGTGTACTCCTGGTCGCGGGCGGGCTGCAGTTTGGGCTGCAGGCCGAAGGCGACGAGCCGCGCGGCGTCGGCGGCGTCGGCGGGGGTGACGGCGGTGGCCGCCGGCGGGGCGGGGGTCTCCGCCTCGCTCCACTCGACGTGCTCGCTCACGGACACAACTCCTTGCGCTGGGGACTGAGGAAGGGTGCGCCCCGTCGGGGGGCGCGGGACTGTATCGGTCGGCGGCCGCGCCGCGGGGCGCGGCCGGCCGCGGACGGCCTGCACACGGCGACCGGCGAAACCATCACGCGGCCTCGGCCCGGTCCGCGGCCATTCCCGCCGAGTCCAGCAGGGCGGTTCCCACGACCAGGTCGGCGCCGCCGAACTCGGGGTCGTCCAGTTCCGTCCCGTCGTCCACGGCGAACAGCAGTTTCTCCTCGCCCTGGCGGTAGGCGGTGCCCACAGCGGGGCTCGCCGCGTGCACCGCCAGCAGCGCGACCAGATACGGCAGCTCCGGGTCCTGTCCGCGTGCCTCGGCGAGCAGCCCGGACAGTCTGCGCGGCGCGTCGGCGGGCAGGTCCAGCAGTTCCATCGCGGCGGCGAGCTGTTCCTCGCTGAACCGGCTGTCGTCGGGGGTCGCGATGAGGTCGGGCTCGGGCATCTCCGCGCCCAGGTGCTCCCGTTCCACCGGCGGGGTCAGCAGGATGTCCACGAGGTCGGCCACCCGTACGGACACCGGTGTGCGCAGTCCCGTGCCGCGCGCGAAGAACGCGTCGGTGACCTTGGTCGCGTCCTCCAGGGGCAGCGGCAGCACCGGAGCGACCAGATGGCCGTAGAGGTCGATCCCGGACGTGCTGGTGGGGGTGGCGAAGGCCTGCCGGTCCTGTTCGGCGCGGAAGAGCGGGCCCGCCTCCAGCAGACGCGACTGGAGCTGGGTGTGGCGCCGGATGCAGTCCTTGACGATGTCGACGAGTTCGGCGGCGCGCCGCTTGTGCTCGGGCTCCTCGGTCTCGTCGCGGGCCTTGCGGATGTTGGTGAGGATCGCGTTCTCGTGGCGGTAGCGCTCGGCCACGTGGTCCAGGGCCTCGGCGATCATGTCGGGTACGGCGTTGAGCCAGTCGACCGCGCGGACGTTGCGCCGGGTGGCGTCCAGGGCCCGGCGCAGGGTCTCGGCGTACTGCACGGTCCGGTACCTGGCCTGCTCGGCGGCGAGCTGGGCGTCGGCGAGCCGGCCCCGGTTGATCAGCACCTCGAGCTTGACCTCGGCCGCGATCTGGGCGCTGGTGACATCGGTGTCCAGGGCGCCGACCAGGACGTTGACCGCCTCGTCGGTGGTGCGCAGGTAGACGGTGCCGCCGGGGCCGGGGACCTCTTCGATCAGCTTGAAGTCGTAGTCGCGGCGGACGTAGGTGCCGTCCGGCGCGAAGGTGCCGTACACCGCGCGGAAGCCGCGGTCCACGCTGCCGACGTTGATCAGGTTCTCCAGGACCCAGCGGGCCACGCGCTCGTGCTCGGGCGTGGGCCGGTGCGGGGCCTGGGCGGCGATGCGCGGGATCAGCCGGGCGACGATCTGCTCGTGGTCGGCGCCCGTGTCGAAGTCCATGTTCAGGGTGACCAGGTCGATGGAGGCCAGGGCCACCTCGGCCATGCCGTACACCGAGTACTCGCCGGTCAGGTTGGCCTTGCGCGCGTCCAGGTCGTGCAGCGGCGCGGTGCAGGCGAGCGCGCGCAGCCGCCGCGCCAGCCCCTCGTCGGCGGCCGGGCCCGGCGCCGGGCGCGGCGCCGCGCTGAGCTGGGGCGGAACGCTGTCCGTCGATACAGGCGAAGTCACGGTGCACAGATTAGGTCCTCGATCAGACATCAGCCCAAACGACCCAGAAGCGACGACCGTCACAACAGCGCGAGAACCCCGCGAGAGGGGCGGGACAGCACCACGGAACCCGGCTCCGCGGCGTCAGTCCGTCCCGGGTCCGTCCTCCCCGACCCGCCGCCGGTACACCTCCACGACCCGCTCCAGGGAGTCCGCGAGGTAGGTCTCCAGCAGTCGCTCCGCCTCGTGCCGGTCCCCGGCCTGGAGGGCCTGCAGGATGCGGCGGTTGCGCATGAGGTAGGGCTCGTGCAGCCGGCGCGGGTCGTCGACGACGTGGAAGGCGAGGCGCAGCTCGGCGAAGACGCTGCGCATCAGCTCGTCGGTGCGCTCGCTGCCGGCCAGGGCGACCAGTTCCCGGTGGAAGTGGATGTTGGCGGTGCCCAGCGATTTCCAGTCGTTCTCGTGCGCGGCCAACTGCCCCTCGGTGACGGCCGCGGCCAGTCGGTCGAGCGCGTACGGCGGTTCGCCGAGACCCCGGACGACGGCGCACTCGACCAGGGTCCGGGTGCGGTAGATGTCCTCGACGTCGTCCACGGTGAGCACGCGGACGAAGACGCCCCGGTTGAGTTCGTGGACCAGCAGGCGCTCGTGGGTGAGCAGCCGGAACGCCTCGCGCAGTGTGTTGCGCGACACCCCGAGAGCGCCGCCGATGCTGTCCTCCGACAGGCGGGTGCCTGGCGGGAAGTAGCCCTCGGCGATACGGCTTCTGAGGATGTCGGAAACGCGTTCGGCGGTGCTGGTACGCCCCAGGAGGACACGGTCGTCGGCCAGTCCGGACAGCTGCTCTGCCATGCCCGGAATTGAATCGCAGACCGGGGAACGAAACAACAGGGGTATTGAAGGATCGTTGAACGATCCTCTACGGTGCTCCGCACGGCACGGCCTCCGCACTGCTCAGACCCTCCGTCCCCTCTCTGCGAGGTGCCCATGAGCACGACTCCCCCACCCCAGCCCGTGACACCGGACCTGCGGCCGGCACACGGCGAACACACGACCGAGGACGGCGCGTTCGGCTGGCTCCGCGCTCTCGGCCCGCAGGGCAGGCGCGCGTTCGCCGGTGCTTTCGGCGGATATGCCCTGGATTCCTACGACTACTTCACGCTGCCGCTGAGCATGGTGGCGCTCGCGGCGTACTTCGGTCTGGACAGCGGCCAGACCGGCCTGTTCACCACCGTCACGCTGGTGGTCTCCGCGATCGGCGGTGCCGTGGCCGGCGTGGTCGCGGACCGGGTGGGCCGGGTCCGGGCGCTGATGCTGACCGTGGTCACCTACGCGGTCTTCACCGTGGCCTGCGGGTTCGCGCCCAACTACGAGACGCTGCTGGTCTTCCGGGCGCTCCAGGGGCTCGGTTTCGGCGGCGAGTGGGCGGTCGGGGCGATCCTGGTCGCCGAGTACGCCGGCGCGCGCCACCGCGGCCGTACGCTCGGGGCGGTCCAGAGTTCGTGGGCGGCCGGCTGGGCGCTGGCCGCGATCGTCTACACGCTGGTGTTCTCCTTCGCGGGCGACGACCTGGCCTGGCGGATCATGTTCTGGACCGGGGCGCTGCCCGCGCTCCTGGTGGTGTGGGTGCGCCGCCGGGTGCACGACGCTCCGGAGGCGACGGCGGCGCGTGAACAGAGCCCGCGGCGCGGCTCGTTCGCGGCGATCTTCCGGCCGGGCACGGACGGCGGTCCCGGCCTGCTGCGCACCACGCTCTTCGCGTGCCTGCTGTCGACGGGCGTGCAGGGCGGCTACTACACGCTGGCGACGTGGGTCCCGACGTACCTGAAGTCCGAGCGGGGCCTGTCGGTCGTCGGCACCGGCGGCTATCTGACGTTCCTGATCTCCGGGGCCTTCCTCGGCTACCTGACCGGCGGCTACCTCACCGACCGGCTCGGCCGGCGGCGCAACATCTGGCTGTTCGCGCTCCTGTCGGCGGTGTGCGTCCTGGCGTACGCGAACATCCCGCACGGCGCCGACACCCTGCTGCTGGTGCTGGGTTTCCCGCTCGGGTTCTGCATGTCGGCCATCTTCAGCGGCTTCGGCTCGTACCTGAGCGAGCTCTACCCGACGGAGGTGCGCGGCACCGGACAGGGTTTCACCTACAACACGGGCCGCGCGGTCGGCGCGGTCTTCCCGACCCTGGTGGGTTTCCTGGCCGACAGCTGGGGTGTGGGCGGCGCGCTGGTCTTCGGCGCGGTCGGCTACGGCATCGCGGCGCTGGCCCTGCTCGGGCTGCCCGAGACGCGCGGGAGGGAACTCGCATGACGCGGCCGAGCCGTATCGAGGACCGTCCCGTGACCCTCGTCGACGAGCACGCGCGCGCGTGGCGGCCGAAAACCGCGCGGGCCCGCTTCCGGGACGGCCTGACCGGGCCCACGGCGGGCGTCGCGGCGGGCCACACGCAGGCCAACCTGATCTCGGTGCCGGCCGACTGGGCGTACGACATGCTGCTGTTCTGTCAGCGCAATCCGAAGCCCTGTCCGGTGCTGGACGTCACCGACGCGGGTTCCGCCACGACCGTCCTCGCTCAGGGCGCGGACCTGCGCACCGACCTGCCGCGCTACCGGGTGTGGCAGGACGGCGAGCTGGTCGAGGAGCCGACGGACGTGCGGGCGCACTGGCGGGACGACCTGGTGTCGTTCCTGCTCGGCTGCAGCTTCACCTTCGAGTGGGCCCTGGCCGCGGCGGGCGTTCCGATCCGGCACGTCGAGCAGGGCCGCAACGTGCCGATGTACGTGACGGACAGGCAGTGCCGTCCGGCGGGCCGGCTGCGCGGACCGATGGTGGTGTCCATGCGCCCGGTGCCGCCGGAGCACCTGCGCGCCGCGATCCGGGAGAGCAGCCTGCTGCCTGCCGTGCACGGTGGCCCCGTGTACTGCGGCGAACCCTCGGCCCTCGGCATCGCGGACCTCTCCCGGCCGGACTTCGGCGACCCGGTGGCCGCCGATCCCGAGGACATCCCGGTGTTCTGGGCCTGCGGAGTCACCCCGCAGGCGGCGGTAATGGCCTCCCGGCCGCCGTTCGCGATCACCCACGCGCCGGGCCAGATGTTCCTGACCGACGCGCGCGACGAGCAGTACCGCGTGGCGGGCGTCGACTGACACCGGCAGGCCGGCACGGACCGGCACGGCGGGCGGGCACCAGGCGCACGGGACACGCGAGACACACCAGACACACCAGACGCGCGGGCAGGCGAGACGCGCGAGGCGGGCGGCACACACCGCACGAGGACCGGAGAGACGGAAGACCATGACCGTGATCGATCTGAACGCCGACCTCGGCGAGGGCTTCGGCCGCTGGCGGCTGACCGACGACGAACAACTGCTGTCCGTCGTCACCAGCGCCAACGTGGCCTGCGGGTTCCACGCCGGGGACGCGGCCACCATGCGCCGCGTGTGCGAACTGGCGGCCGAACGCGGGGTGACGATCGGCGCACAGGTCTCCTACCGGGACCTCGCCGGGTTCGGGCGGCGCGCGATGGACGTACCGCCCGTCGAGCTGGCGGCCGAAGTCGCCTACCAGATCGGCGCGTTGGAGGTGTTCGCCCGGGCTGCGGGCGCGCGGGTGGCATACGTCAAGCCGCACGGCGCGCTCTACAACCGGGTCGTACGCGACGCGGAGCAGGCCCGCGCGGTGGTCGACGGCGTACTCCTCGCGGACGCCTCACTGCCGGTGCTGGGGCTGCCCGGGTCGCGCCTGCTGGAGCTGGCCGGGAAGGCGGGGCTGCCGGCCGTCACGGAGGCGTTCGCCGACCGCGCCTACACCGACGAGGGCGCGCTGGTGCCGCGCGGCCGGGACGGCGCCGTGCTGACCGACCCGGACACCGTCGTGGAGCGCTCGGTGAGCCTCGCGCGATCCGGCGCGGTCACCGCGCACTCCGGCAGGCGCGTCCAGGTGCGCGCCCGCTCGCTGTGCCTGCACGGCGACACGCCCGGCGCGGTGGGGCTGGCGCGCCTGGTGCGCGACCGGCTGGTCGCGGCGGGGGTGCGGGTGGAGGCCTTCGCGTGAGGGCGCTGCCGGTCGGCGAGGACGCGCTGCTCGTGGAGGTCTCCTCGGGCGAGGAGGCGCGGGCCCTGCACGCGGAACTGCTGCGCCGCCGCGCGGAGGGCTCGCTGACCGTCCGCGAGATCGTCCCGGCGGCACGCACGGTCCTGCTCGACGGCCTGGACGATCCGGTCCGCCGGGCGGCCGAACTGACCTCCTCCGAGGTGCCGTCCGCCCCTCCACGCGCGCGTGCGCTCGTGGAGCTGTCCGTGCGCTACGACGGCCCGGACCTCGCCGAGGTCGCCGCCCACTGGAAGGTGTCCGCGCGCGAGGTGGCCCGGATCCACGCGGGCACCGAGTTCGAGGTGGCCTTCTGCGGGTTCGCGCCCGGCTTCGGCTACCTCACCGGACTGCCCGCCCGCTACGACGTCCCGCGCCGGGCCACTCCGCGCACGGCGGTACCGGCCGGTGCGGTGGCGCTGGCGGGGCCGTACACCGGCGTGTACCCGCGTTCCTCGCCGGGCGGCTGGCAGCTCATCGGCACCACGGACGCGGTGCTGTGGGACCACACGCGGGTACCGGCCGCGCTGCTGTCACCGGGCACGCGCGTGCGCTTCGTACCGGCGGAGGAGACATGACGGACGCGGCGCCGTGCTCCGCGAGGCGCCCACGCGCGCGGGGTTCACGGGCGCGTGGGGCAGACATTCGGCCGCCGTATCCCCCGTGCGCACCCGCGCCTCGTACCCGTGAGGAACTCATGAACGGCCACAGGACCGAGTCCCACCCGGCCCACCCGCGCGCGTGCCCCGTGCCCGTGTGCCCCGTACCCGTCGGGGCCGTGCCTGTGAGGGCCGTATGACCGACCGCGCGCTCGTCGTCGTACGGGCAGGGGCGCTGACCACGGTGCAGGATCGGGGGCGGCCCGGGTACGCGCACCTCGGCGTGCCCCGCTCCGGGGCGCTCGACGCGCCCGCGGCGGCGCTCGTCAACCGGCTGGTCGGCAACGCGGCGGACGCGGCCGTCCTGGAGACCACCCTCGACGGCTGTGCGCTGCGGCCGCGTTCGGCCGTGACCCTCGCGGTGGGCGGCGCGCCCTGCGCCGTCTCCGTGAACGGCCGCCCGGCGCCCTGGGGCGCCCCGGTCGGTGTGGCCGCCGGCGAACTGCTGGAAGTGGGCCGCGCTGTGGCCGGGGTACGTTCCTACGTGGCTGTCTCGGGTGGTGTCGCCGTGGAGCCGGTGCTCGGCAGCCGCGCCACGGACCTGCTGTCCGGGCTCGGTCCGGCACCGCTCGCGAACGGCACGGTGCTGCCGGTCGGCGTCCCGGCCGGGCCCCCCGCGCGCGTGGACGCCGTCCCGCAGCCGCGTCCGCCGGCCGAACTCGTGCTGCGGGTGACGCCGGGGCCGCGCGCGGACTGGTTCACGGCGCGGGCGCACCGCGATCTGGCCACGCGCGCGTACCGGGTGTCTCCGGCGAGCAACCGCATCGGCCTGCGTACCGAGGGGCCCGCGCTGGAGCGGGCCCGAACCGGCGAACTCCCCAGCGAGGGCATGGTCCTCGGCGCGGTGCAGGTCCCGCCGGACGGCCGCCCGGTGGTCTTCCTGGCCGACCACCCGACCACCGGGGGTTACCCCGTGATCGCCGTGGTCCGCGCCCGCGACCTCCCGGCGGCCGCGCAGGCCGTCCCGGGCACCCCCGTCCGGTTCGTCGCCGTACGACGCCGCTGAGTCCCCGCCCCGCGGGTACGAGGCTTGCGTGAACTCGGCAAGGGCCACCGGGCGGCGGGGGCGGTGATCAGGCCGCCGGAGGCCGGGGTGACGAAGTCGGCGAGCCGGACGATGCGCGGCGACCGGCCGGTCATGCCGCCACCGCCGTTCTCCGTGCGGCGAGCACGTCCTCGTAGTGCGCGATGAGCCGGTCGCCGACGGCGGCCCAGGTACGCCCCTCGACCCTGGCCCGCCCGGCGGTCCCGTACGCCGCTCTCAGGTCCGCGTCGGCGGCCAGCGTGCGGACGGCGTCCCGTACGGCATCCGAGTCCCGCGGCGGGACGAGCAGTCCGGTGCGGCCGTGGTCGACCAGGTCGAGCGGGCCGCCGGCGGCGGGCGCGATCACCGGCACGCCGGAGGCCATCGCCTCCTGGACGGTCTGGCAGAAGGTCTCGAAGGGGCCGGTGTGCGCGAACACGTCCAGTGAGGCGAAGGCGCGGGCGAGGTCGTGGCCGGTGCGGCGGCCGAGGAAGACCGCGCCGGGGAGCGCCTCGGACAGGTGCGCGCGGCTGGGTCCGTCGCCCACGACCACGACCTTGACGCCCGCCGACCCGCAGACTCCGGGTGCCGGGCGCGGAGGCCGGGGCGACGACGAGCGGATGATGACCGCGGGCCATGAGGTGCCGGGCGGTCTGGAACGCGCAGTGGGCGACGCCGTTCACGTCGGGGGGAAAGGACTCGGTCACGATGACGACACGCATACGGGTGTTGTCGCCATGCTGGACGTGGCCGCGTCGACGTCGATCTTTCCGGCCGGGGAACATCCCATGAGCGTTGGCCCGCGCCCCCGGGCAGACCGGACGGTGTCCATGCCCGGCCGACGTCCGGGTCACCCGCTGTTCACGCGACGGGCGGGTCTGCCGCCCGATTCACGTGCGCAGGGCGGTCCCCCGCCCGTTGCACGTGCGTACGCGTCGCCCCGGCAGGGGGCGTACGGCACCGCTCGGTGACGTGTCCGCGGCGATGCCCGGCGCGGGGTCACATGGCCGGCATGTCCGGTCCGAAGCGGCTGCGCACCGCCGTCTGCACCTCGTCCTCCTCGGCCGGGTCGGCGGCGAGGCGACGGAGGCGCTCGACCACGCGGGCGTCACCGGTCTCGGCGTGCCGGGCGGCGAGTTCGCGGGTGGTCTCCTCGCAGTCCCACAGGCATTCCACGGCGAAGCCGGCGGCGAAGGACGGGTCGGTGGCGGTGAGGGCGCGGGCGGCGCGGCCGCGGAGATGGGAGGAGGCCGTCTCGCGGTAGATGTGGCGCAGTACGGGTGCCGCGCAGGCGATACCGAGGCGTCCGGTGCCGTCCACGAGGGTCCACAGGGTCGCCGCGTCGGGGCCGTCGCCACGCACGGCCTCGCGCAGGGCGCCGAGGACGAGGTCGCTGTCCTGGGCTCCGCCGCTGCAGGCGAGCATGCGCGCGGCGGCGGCGCCGAGCGCGTCGGGGCGCTGGGCCCAGCCGCGCGCGCGGTCCACGGCGGCGATGCCGCGCATCCGCTCGAAGGCGTCGACGGCGGCCTCGACGACGGGCGTCGGCCCGTCGGCGACCGCGGCCTCGACCAGGTCGAGGGCGTCGGGGTCCTCGCTGTCGGCGAGGTAGCGCAGGGCCGTGCAGCGGGCGCCCTCGGTGCCGGTCCGCGCGGCCTGGAGGATCTCGGGCCGGTCCCCGGGACCGGCCACGGCGGCCAGACACCGGGCGGCCGGGACGTGGAGCGCGGCACCGCGTTCGATGCCCTGCTGAGCCCATTCGAAGACGGCGCTCACGCTCCAGCCGGGGCGGGGTCCGGTGGGCCGCATCTGCCTCTGCCAGCGGTCGAAGGACCCGGCCTCCTGGGCGGCACGCACGCGCGTGGCGATCGGTTCGCGCGGGTCCTCGGCCCACAGCCGCCAGGGCCGCGGTTCGAAGGCGTCGCGCACGGTGGCGGCCAGCTCGGCCTCGCCCTGCGGGTCGGTGGAGAACCGGGCCAGGACGGGGGCGGCGAGGGCGCGCAGGCCCGCGTCGTCGTCCCTGAGGGCCAGCTCGTCCAGGGCCCACGCCCAGTTGGAGCCGTGGGCGGCGTACCTGCGCAGCAGCCGGAGCGCGTCGAGCCTGTCGTAGGAGGCGAGGTGCCCGAGCACGGCCAGGGCGAGACCGGTGCGGGACTCCTCGGTGTCGAGGACGTCCTCGGGGTCGAAGAGGTGCGCCTCGATGGCGTCCAGCTCGCCGTTCAGGTCGAGGTAGAGCCGGGCGTAGTACAGGGAGCGGTTCTCGACCTGCCAGTCGTGGCGGGGGTCGTGGAGCACACAGTGGTCGAGGGCCGCGAGCGCTTCCGCTCGCGGGGCGGTGAGCGCGTGCAGCGTGCCGTCGCCGCGACCGCGCTGGAGCAGCCCGAGCAGCGTACCGCTGGGCGCTATGACCGGATCGAACATGGGAAACAGCCTCACATCAAGCGTCGACGCAACCGGGGAACACGCACTACCTGGCCGCGTGACACAACGTCGGAGCGCCCGCCGTCTCTTGCTTGCTGTAGACCATTTCTCTCTGCCTCTCGTCGGTGGCCCATGCGGACCGCGTCACGGCCCACGCGGTGCGGCAACACCTGCCCAGCCATCGCGTCCGTGAATCACGTCGTCATGATGACCCGCGGTGTGTGCTGCCGCGACCGTATTTCCGGCGGCCCTTTACCGCCTCCCCCGTTTTCGTTGTCGCACCTGGCCGGTGCCCGGCCAGTTCCTGGTCAGAACGTCGGATCAGCGCGCACCGAACAGTTCCAGAAGCTCTGTCCTGCCGAACATGCGCGCCGTGTCCACGGCCGACGGGGTGCCCGCGGCGGGATCGGCGCCGCCCTCCACGAGGGCCTTGATCACCTCGGTCTCCCCCTTGAACACGGCACCCGCGAGCGGGGTCTGTCCCCGGTCGTTGATCTGGTTCGCCTCGGCGCCCCGGGCGAGCAGTTCACGGACGGCGTCGGCGTGCCCGTGGTAGGCGGCGAGCATCACCAGAGAGTCACCGCGGTCGTTGGTGAGGCCGGCCGGCACGCCCGCGTCGACGTACGCCATGAGCGCCTCGGTGCGACCCTGGCGGGCCAGATCGAAGATCTTGGTCGCCAGCTCCACGACCTCGGGGTCGGGGGCTTCACTCATCGGCCGGACCGCCTCTCACTACAACCGTTCAGGTGAATCGCAAGGGTACTGGCTCGCGCCGCACATGACCGGATGTGCCCGAGGTAAAGATCACTGCACACGCCGCCGGACGCAGGAACCTGCACGACCGGCTCATCGGCGACTCCACCACCCGGAGGAAAAACGCCGAAATTCACCTACTTGCACCTTTTATCGTATGGATACATCCTGTGATCCTGGAAGTACTCACGGTGACTGTCCCCCCTCGACACCAGGAGGTCTCAAATGATCCTCTCCATGTCCGGCGTCGTCCTGCTCGGAATCATCGTCTTTCTCTTCTTCCGCAAGGACGGACTCAAGGGCTCCCACGCCTGCATCTCGGCACTCTTCGGCTTCTACCTCGCCAGCACGGCCATCGCCCCCAGCATCAAGGCCGGTGGCGAGAGTCTGGCGAGCCTCCTCGGCGGCATCAAGTTCTGACCCCTATCCCGCCCGTACGCACCAACAGGAGACAGCAGTGGCCAGGCCTCTCCCCCGCATTCTGAGCAAAGACAGCGCGCAGATCGCCCGGATGCAGATCGCCCGGAGCCGGGAGCTGGCCCGGACGGCGGCCGACAGCGCCACCGACGTCCTCCACCCGCTGATCACCATCTCGCGCGGGCTGCGCCGGCTGGCCACGGCCGGGCGGCGCAAATGGGCCGAGACACCCAAGGACAAACGAGGGCCGCTGATGTTCCTGGCGGCCTCCGTGATCCTGGTCGTGGTACTGGTGCCCTACGGACCCCTGCTGGCCGCCATCACCCTGATGGGGGCGGCGGCCTGGCAGGGGCGCGACCACACCCCGCCGGCACCCGAAGGGCCCGACGAGTCGCAGACCAAGCGGCTCCAGTCCCTGTACGAGGCCCTGGTGCCGTACTTCTCCACCGCCGACGACCCAGCGCCGCTGTACACGCACGGCGGTGAGTGGGACAAGGCCTTCGCCACACACGACTTCGATGACGGCGGGCGCGTCGGACACCTCGTGATCCGCTACCCCGCCTACTTCCCCGACGGCGACCCCGAGGCCCGTGCGCGGATCGAGCAGCTGCTCACCGCGAAGGCCGGGCGTGGCCGCGAGTACCACTTCGCGTGGGAGGAGGAGGGCAACCAGCTCACGGTGACCGTCCTCGCCCCGCTGCCCACCGACATCGCCGCCCAGCGATTCGTCACCGCGCCGGGCGAGACGGTCCTCGGCTTCACCGATCCCAGCGAGGTCCAGCGCACGCTCCCCCTTTCCTACGGGGAGGAGCAGCGCGATGTCCCGCCGGTCGTCTGGCGCACCGGCGTCCGTTCCACCGAGCCGCACCTGCTGGCCCTGGGCCAGCCCGGCAGCGGCACCTCGACCCTGCTGCGGTCCATCGCCCTCCAGGCCCTCCAGCACGGCGACGTCCTCGTCGTCGACGGGGGCGGCACGGGCGAGTACGCGTGCCTGACCGGCCGCGACGGCGTGCTGGGCGTGGAGTGCGCCCCGGCCGGCGCGGTGGCGAGCCTGGAGTGGGCCGCGCACGAGACCGAGCGCCGGCTCATCGCCGTCAACCGGGCCCGGCAGGCGGGTGATCCGCCACCCGAGGACACCAGGCGTCCGCTGTGGATCCTGCTGGACCGCCCGACCGTCTTCACCCACCTGGCCGAGGCCGACCACCGCACCGATCCGCAGGCCCTGCTGCAGGTCCCGCTCCGGCACGGCCGTGCGGCGAACGTCACCGTGGTCGTGGCGGAGCAGTTCGACGGCGCCGAGAACCTGAGCGAGGCGGTACGGCAGCACACGCGCGCGCGTGTCGTGCTCGGACCGGCCGCGCCTCAGCAGGTGGAAGCCGTGCTGGGCATGCCGCCGTACTCGAGTCCACCGGCCCAGGTCCCCGTGGGCCGCGGGTACGCGCGCCTGGGTTCCGGTCCGGTGCACCGGCTTCAGGTGCCGTCCACGCCCGATCCGTACGACGACGCGACCAGCGACGCCGACCGGCAGGCGGTGCTGGCGTTGCTGCCGGCGCGCACGACCCCCGCGGACGCGGAGCCGACGCAGACCGGCGAGGCGGCCAAGGCTGTCGAGGTGAGCAAGGCCGTCGAGGCGGGCAAGTCCGTCGAGATGAGCAAGGCCGTCGAAACCGTGGAAGCTGTCGAAGCGGCACCGGTGGCGGCGGAGGCCGTGGCCGCGGAGAGCTAGCGGTCGAACCGCCGGGACCCACCCTCCGGAGGGTGGGTCCCGGCGGTTCGACCGCGCACGACCGCGCACGGCCGCAGACGGTGCGTGCGCGGCAGAAGGCGTGGCACTCCCCGCAGGCACGTGGGCAGCCGCTCGGCCGAGCCCTCCCGTACCCGCGACCGAAGCACCCTCCCCGACCGGCCCACGGCCGCACCCGCACCCGCACCCGCACCCGCGTCTACGCGACGAACATACGAGGCGCCTCCGTGCCCCCCGTCGCCCCTGCCTCCACCAGGCGGGCCGCGGCGGCCAGCCGGACCGCCGCCTCCTGGGCCACCGCTCCCCCGACGGTGAACGGCAGGCGCACATACCCCTCGAAGGCGCCGTCGACGCCGAAGCGGGGGCCTGACGGGACGCGGACGCCCACCCGTTCGCCCGCTTCCGCGAGCCGGGACCCCGAGAGGCCGCCCGCGCGGACCCACAGCGTCAGCCCACCCTTGGGGACCTCGAACTCCCAGTCGGGCAGTTCGCGCCGCACCGCGGCCACCAGGGCGTCACGGTTCTCCCGGGCCTGGCTGCGGCGCAGCTCCACGGCCTGCTCCCAACCCCCCGTGCTGAACAGCCAGTTCACAGCCAGCTGCTCCACGACGGGGGTCCCGAGGTCGGCGTAGGCCCGCGCCGAGACCAGGCTGCGGATGACGTCCGGGGCCGCGCGCACCCAGCCGATGCGCATCCCGGCCCAGAATGCCTTGCTCGCCGAGCCGACGGTGATGACGGTCGAGCCGGCCGGGTCGAAGCCGCAGACCGGGCGGGGCATCGCGCCCTTCTCGAAGTCGTCGTCGAGCCACAGCTCGCTCATCGTCTCGTCGGCGACGAGGACGGTCCCGGCCGATCGGGCCGCGTCCACCAGCCGGCGCCGCTGGTCCTCGTCGGCCAGCGCGCCGGTCGGGTTGTGGAAGTCGGCGACGACGTAGGCGAGCCGGGGCGCCGCCTCGCGCAGGACCTGGCGCCAGCGGTCCAGGTCCCAGCCGGTCAGCCCCTCGGCCATCGCGACCGGGACCAGCCGCGCGCCCGCCTCGCGCATCAGCTGGAGGATGTTGGCGTAGGACGGGGACTCGACGGCGATGCGTTCGCCGCGGCCCGCGAAGAGGTGGCAGATCGCGTCGATGGCGCCCATGGCCCCGGTCGTCACCATGATCTGCTCGGGCATCGTGGGGATACCGCGCGCGGTGTAGCGCTCGGCGATCATCGCGCGCAGGGCGGGCAGTCCGGCCGGGTAGTCGCCGTGGGTGTGGGCGTACGGGGCCAGCTCCTCCAGCGCACCCTGCACGGCCCGGGTGAGCCACGGCTCGGGGGCGGTGAGGGACGCGCAGCCGAGATCGATCACCGACCCGAGCGCCTCGGGCGGCAGGGGTTCCAGACCGCGCGCGGGCAGCGGGTTGCCGGCCGGGACGGCCGTCCAGCTCCCCGCGCCGCGCCGGGACTCCAGGAAGCCCTCGCTGCGCAGCGCCTCGTAGGCGGCGGCGACGGTGGTGCGGCTGACGGAGAGGGCGAGGGCCAGCTCGCGTTCGGCGGGCAGCCGGGCGGCGACCGGGACGCGCCCTTCGAGGACGAGGAGCCGGATGCCGTCGGCGAGGGCGCGATAGGCGGGCGGCCGGCGCGTACCGGGGCCCGCGGGGCGCTCCTGCTGGGAGTTGAGGAGCCGGGCGAGCTGCGCGGCACCCACCGCCGAGGTCCAATGCGCCACGAAGATCAGTCCACCTTCCCTGAATTGGCCATGGATACCGTTTCGTACCAAGCCACAGAGTGTCACGAGTCAGTCCACTGTCACCACCCAGGGGGTACGTCGTGTCCACTCCCAGCCGTCTCGGACGACGGTTGATCCAGCTGTACGCCGGGCTCACGCTCTACGGCGTGAGTTCCGCGCTGCTCGTCGAGGCGAACCTGGGCCTGGAACCGTGGAACGTGCTGCACGAGGGGCTCGCGAAGCTCACCGGCCTGAGCATCGGCACGGTCCTGATCATCGTCGGCGCCGCGGTGCTGCTGCTGTGGATCCCGCTGCGTCAGCGGCCGGGACTCGGGACCGTCTCCAACGTCTTCGTCATCGGCCTCGCCCTCGACGGCACGCTCGCCCTGGTCCCGGACGCCCACGGCCTCGCCGCGCGAATCCCCCTGATGGTGGCCGGCATCGTGCTGAACGGCGCGGCGACGGGTCTGTACATCGCTGCGAACTTCGGGCCGGGGCCGCGCGACGGGCTGATGACGGGCCTGCACCAGCGCTCCGGCCGCTCGATCCGGCTGATACGCACGGCCCTCGAACTCGTCGTGGTGGTCACCGGATTCGCCCTGGGCGGTTCCATCGGCGTCGGCACCGTGCTCTACGCGGTGTGCATCGGACCGCTGGCCCAGCTGTTCCTGAGGGTGTTCGCCGTCCGCGCGGCGCCGGGTGACTCCTCGGCCGTTGCCGAGGAGTCACCCGAACGGGTGATACTGCGACAGTGACCTCCGTGACGCCGTCCCTCCGCCACCCGTACCTGGACCACCCCGGCCCGATCCCGTTCGCCCACCGGGGCGGGGCCGCCGACGGGCTGGAGAACACCGTGGCGCAGTTCCGGCGCGCGGTCGAGCTGGGTTACCGGTACATGGAGACCGACGTGCACGCGACGGCGGACGGCAGGCTGGTCGCCTTCCACGACGCGACCCTGGACCGCGTCACCGACGGGGCCGGCCGCATCGCCGAACTGCCCTGGGAAGAGGTGCGGCACGCGCGCGTGGGCGGCCGGGAACCGGTGCCGCTCTTCGAGGAACTGCTGGACACCTTCCCCGAGACCCGCTGGAACGTGGACATCAAGGCGGAGGCCGCCCTGCGGCCCCTGCTGGAGCTGATCGAGCGCAGGAACATCTGGGACCGGGTCTGTCTGGGCTCGTTCTCGGAGGCCCGGGTGCTCAGGGCGCAGCGGCTGGGCGGCCCGCGCCTGGCCACGTCCTTCGGCACGCGCGGGGTGGTCAGCCTGCGGCTGCGTTCCTGGGGGCTGCCGGCCGCCGTGCGCCGGTCCGCCGTCGCCGCGCAGGTGCCCGAGGCCCAGTCGGGCGTCCACGTGGTCGACCAGCGCTTCGTCCGCGCCGCCCACGCGCGCGGGCTCCAGGTGCACGTGTGGACGATCAACGAGGCGGATCGGATGCACCGCCTCCTGGACCTGGGTGTCGATGGCATCATGACCGATCACATCGACACGTTGCGCAAGGTCATGGAGGACCGCGGCGTCTGGGCCTGAACCGCCCGGCCGCGGTGCACCGCCCCGGCGCGGCACTGCGGCGGGGAAGCGAGGCGCGGGTGGAGACGGGGACCGTCCCGGTGGAGGTGGCCGAGGAGGCCGCCGGACTGCGGCGCGAACAGCGCGGCTGGTACTTCTACGACTGGGCGTGCTCGGTCTACTCGACGACCGTCCTGACCGTGTTCCTCGGTCCCTATCTGACCGCGGTCGCCGAGCACGCGGCCGACGCCGGGGGCTACGTCCATCCGCTGGGCCTCCCGGTCCGCGCGGGTTCCTTCTTCGCGTACGCGGTGTCCCTGTCGGTGATCGTCGCGGTCGTGGTGATGCCCCTGGTGGGCAGCGCGGCCGACCGCACGGGCCGCAAGAAGCCGCTGCTCGCGGCCGCCGCGTACACCGGGGCTGCCGCGACGACGGGCATGTTCTTCCTGGACGGCGACCGGTACCTGCTCGGCGGGGCACTCCTCGTGGTGGCCAACGCGGCGCAGTCCGTGGGGATGATGCTCTACAACTCGTACCTGCCGCAGATAGCCCCGCCCGAGGAGCGCGACGCGGTCTCCTCGCGCGGCTGGGCCTTCGGCTACGCGGCCGGGTCCCTCGTCCTCGTCGCCAACCTCGTCCTGTACTCGGCGCACGACTCCTTCGGACTGTCGCAGACGGCGGCCGTCCGCGTCTGCCTGGCCTCGGCCGGGCTGTGGTGGGGCGCCTTCACACTCATACCGCTGCGCCGGCTGCGCGACCGGCACGCGCGCGAGGAGGGCGCCGGCGCACGCGAGGGGGCCACCACCGCGCCCGGACTGCGGCAGCTGGTGACGACCGTCCGGGACATGCGCCGCTACCCGCTGACGCTGGGCTTCCTGCTCGCGTATCTGATCTACAACGACGGCATCCAGACAGTGATCTCCCAGGCCTCGGTCTACGGCTCCGAGGAGCTGGGACTCGGGCAGTCGACACTGATCGCAGCGGTGCTGCTGGTGCAGGTGCTGGCCGTCGCGGGAGCGCTCGCGATGGGGCGGCTCGCGAGGACGTACGGTGCGAAGCGCACGATCCTCGGCTCGCTGGTGGCGTGGACGGTCACCCTGGGCGCCGGCTATTTCCTGCCCGCCGGGGTCCCGGTGTACTTCTTCGTCCTGGCCGCCGGGATCGGGCTGGTCCTCGGCGGCAGCCAGGCGCTGTCGCGGTCGCTGTTCTCGCACCTGGTGCCGCCGGGCAAGGAGGCCGAGTACTTCTCCGCGTACGAGATGAGCGACCGCGGGATGAGCTGGCTCGGGCCGCTGCTGTTCGGCATCACCTACCAGGTGACCGGAAGCTACCGCTCCGCGATCATCTCCCTGGTGATCTTCTTCGTCATCGGCTTCTTCCTGCTCGCCCGGGTGCCGGTGCGGCGTGCGATCGGCGAGGCGGGGAATCCGGTGCCGGAGAGGATTTAGCGTTCAACACGAAAGGGCGGTAGTGTACGCGTTTGGCCTGCCAGGCGTACCGTTACTGCGCGTCAAAGATGGCGAAACGCTGGGTGACATCTGCTAGCAGATGTGACAAACCGGGCGCCTGTGGGTAGAACAAGGGGCGGCTACGACGGCGACGCATGACCCTGAACGGGAATCTTTACCGCCGACCGGACGTTGACCGGATGACGACGACAGCGACACCTGTCCTGTGGGCGACAAGCCCGGGAGGCACGATTCATGAGTGAGCGAGCTCTTCGCGGTACGCGCCTCGTAGTGACCAGCTACGAGACGGACCGCGGCATCGACCTGGCCCCGCGCCAGGCCGTGGAGTACGCATGCGAGAAGGGGCATCGATTTGAGATGCCCTTCTCGGTCGAGGCGGAGATTCCGCCGGAGTGGGAGTGCAAGGTCTGCGGGGCCCCGGCACTCCTTGTGGACGGCGACGGCCCGGAAGAGAAGAAGGCCAAGCCCGCGCGTACCCACTGGGACATGCTGATGGAGCGGCGCACCCGAGAGGAACTCGAAGAGGTCCTCGAGGAGCGCCTGGCGGTTCTGCGTTCGGGAGCGATGAACATCGCGGTACACCCCCGAGACAGCCGCAAGTCCGCCTAGTCCCTGCGGGGACCGGCGGGAGCAACAAACGCACGTAAGCGAGACCGCGGGCGCCGGACGTCGATTCTGACGTCCGGCGCCCGCGGTCTTTTGTCTGTGGCCCCTCAGGGGGTCGGCAAGGGCACGCCGGTCAGTGGATCTGCGAGGGCCCACCGCTCCGTGGGCCAGTGGGTCAGTGGGTCAGTGGAGGGCGCTGTTCCCGGGACGTGCCGCCCGGCTCGCCCCGGTCCTCCCTGATGACCTCTCCCTGCACCACCTTGCCGTCCGGCCGGTGCATACGGGCCTGCTGGAAGGCGTTGCCGAGGCTGCCGGGGGCGGAGCGGCGGAGCCTGCCCTCCAGGGCGCGCTCCGCGAGGCGGCTCACGGCCTTCTGGACCGGGGGAAGCAGCAGGAGCACGCCGGCCGCGTCGGAGACCAGGCCGGGGATCATCAGCAGCAGGCCGGCGAGCATCATCAGGCCGTTGCCGCCGCCCCGGGACGGGGAGCCGCCACGCTGGAGTGTCTCGTTCAGGCTCTGGAAGGCGCGGCGTCCCGCGCGCTTGATGACCACCGAGCCGGCGACGAAGCCCGCCACCAGCAGCAGGAAGACGGTGAGGCCGCCCGCCGCGTCCGCGACGAGGACGAGCAGCCAGATCTCCAGCGCCAGCCACGCGGCCACGCCCAGCGGCAGATACCTGCGCAGCCGGGAGCGCCGGGGCCGGTCGGTCTGCGAAGAGGTGGGAGCGCCAGTCGTCATGCTCCCAGTGTGCCTGGGCGCGGCTCAGTGCGGGATAAGGGGTTGATCAGCGGGAGCCGTGCGGGGGCGGCGCGCCCGGGTCAGGCCTTGCCACCCTTGCCGGTGATCTTGTTGAAGCGTTCTCCCACGCCCCAGGCGGTGACCCGCCAAAGCGCCTCCACGAGGATGTCCTTGCTCATCTTGGAGTCACCGAGCTCGCGCTCGACGAAGGTGATGGGGACCTCGACGACGTGGTAGCCGGCCTTGACCGCGCGCCTGGCCAGGTCGACCTGGAAGCAGTAGCCCTGAGAGGCGACCTCGTCCAGGCCCAGACCCTCCAGGGTCTCGCGGCGGAAGGCCCGGTAGCCGCCGGTGATGTCGCGCAGCGGCAGGTCGAGGGCGAGCCGGGAGTAGAGGCTTCCGCCGCGGGAGATGAACTCGCGGGACTTGGGCCAGTTCACCACCCGGCCGCCGGGCACCCAGCGGGAGCCGAGCACCAGGTCGGCGCCCTTGAGGGCGGTGAGCAGGCGGGGCAGTTCCTCGGGCTGGTGGGAGCCGTCGGCGTCCATCTCGACCAGGACGCCGTAGCCGTGCTCGATGCCCCAGCGGAAGCCCGCGAGGTAGGCGGCGCCCAGGCCCTCCTTGCCCTTGCGGTGCAGCACCTGGACGTGGTCGTCCGCGGCGGCGAGTTCGTCGGCGAGCTTGCCGGTGCCGTCGGGGCTGTTGTCGTCCGCCACCAGCACGTGTGCGTCGGGGACTGCCCGGCGCACCCGGCCGACGATGCTCTTGATGTTCTCCGCCTCGTTGTAGGTCGGAATGATCACCAAGGCGGTGCCGAGCGGACCGAACTGTCTACCCTGAGCCTTGGCCGCGAGGGTCCCGTCGCCGTCGTTCACTGCTGCCCCTTCATGTCGTACGCAGGCGTCCACCATAGTGGCCACGGCCTGGGGTGACGCGACGGCACGTTCGTACGGTGGTGTCGATTCCGCAAGAGCGGGGTAAGAGTGTGCATTTAGGCCCCTGTGTCCGCGGCGGATGGGGGCCCGGCGCTCTTCGGGCCGACCTGGGACCCGCCGGCTGCGGGTCGACCTGAAGCCGTTGTCTACTGAGCGTCCGGGCCCCACCCGGGTCACACCCAGCCGACCGGCCGGAACGTTCCCTCGTCGGCGCGGGCACTGAGCCTGGCTCCCAGCGACGGTGCCCCGTGCGGCACACCGTCCCTGACTCAGCGGCGCTGCGACGAGTGCGCGAACACTCCCCGGTCGGGCGTCCGGTGGTGGACTCGGACGAACCTACCGGCCTCCTGCCGTCGACTGTCAACAGCCCTCTGACCTGCGTGAACGCAATCCCCTTCGCGGTGAGTGCGGAGGATGCGCAGGTGGGGCGACGGAGCGGAGCCGGACGGGCCGGTCCCGGCCGCCCCCGTAGATCACTCGCCCGGCCGTACGAACACCGTCCGTCCGCCGACCACCGTGCGCAGGCAGACCGGCAGAGCACGGCCCGGGGTCAGGTCCGGCAGTCCCGGGGTGCCCGAGCGCGGGTCGGTGGACCAGCGGGCGACACGGTCGTCGGGGGCCTGGACGACGAGTTCGTCGGTGCGCCAGACGGCGTAGTCGGCGGGTGCGCCGGGCACCAGGACGCCCGCGTCGTCGCGGCCGATGGCCCGCCAGCCGCCGCGCGTGTGGGCGGTGAACGCGGCGCGCACCGACACCCGGTGCTCGGGGGTGCGGTGGAAGGCGGCGGCTCGCACGGTGCCCCAGGGGTCGAGCGGGGTGACCGGGCTGTCCGAGCCGAAGGCCAGGGGTACGCCGGCGCGCAGCAGGGCCGCGAACGGGTTGAGGGTGCGGGCCCGCTCGGCGCCGAGCCGCTCGGCGTACATGCCGTCCTCGCCGCCCCACAGTGCGTCGAAGGCGGGCTGTACGGAGGCGATCAGGCCCAGCTCGGCGAAGGCGGCGACGGTCTCGGGGGTGAGCATCTCGGCGTGCTCGACGCGGTGCCTGGCGGCGCGGACGCGGCCGAGGCCGGTCTTGTCGGCGGCGGCGCGCACACCCTCCACCACAGCCGTCACGGCGGCGTCCCCGATCGCGTGGAAGCCCGCCTGGATGCCCGCCTCGGTGCAGGCGATGACGTGGCCGGCGACCGCGGCGGCGTCCAGGTAGGCGGTACCGGTGTGGGCGGCGTCGGCGTACGGGTGGTGCAGGCAGGCGGTGTGCGAGCCGAGGGCACCGTCGACGAAGAGGTCGCCGGCGGCGCCGGCCGCGCCGAGTTCGCGGGCCCTCGCCACGCCCTCCTCTCCCCCTTCGGCCCAGTAGCCCACGACTCGCGGCCCGGGCAGTCCGGCGGCGAGACTCAGCAGCTCCGTGAAGTCGTCCTCGGAGGAGATCTGCGGCCCGCCGCACTCGTGTACGGAGCCGATGCCGAGGGAAGCGGCGTGGGCGAGGGCGGTGCGCTGGGCCTCGGCGCGCTGGGCCGGGGTGACGGCGGCGAGGGCCGCCTGCCGGACGGCGTGGTGGGCGTCGCGGGTGAGCGGCGCGTCGTCCCGGGGGAGGTCGCCGCGGACCAGGTCCAGCAGGGCGGTGCTGACGACCGCGGAATGGACGTCGATGCGGGACAGGTACAGGGGGCGGCCGCCGGTGGCCGCGTCGAGTTCCGCGCGGGTCGGCGGGCGGCCGCCGGGCCAGCGGGCGGCGTCCCAGCCGTGGCCCAGCAGGACGCGGTCGTCCGGACGGGCCGCGGCGAAGTCGCGGACGAGGGCGAGGGCCGCCTCCAGGGACGGCGCGCCGGACAGGTCGAGGCCGGTCAGGGCGAGGCCCGTGGCGGTGGTGTGCACATGGGCGTCGGTGAAGGCGGGGGTGACCAGGGCACCGTCGAGGTCGATCACCTCGTCGACGCCGTCGGCGAAGGCGTCGGCGGCGCCCTCGGAGCCGACCCAGGCGACCTGGCCGCGCTCCACCACCATCGCGGTGGCGAAGGGGTCGGCGGGGCTGTGGACCTCTCCTCGGCGCAGGAGGACGGTCTTGGGGTCGGCGGACTGCTCACTCATGTCGGCAAGTCTCTCGCGTACGCGGGGAACACCGGGCACCGGGGCTCCCGGTGCCCCTCGCGTGCGCGGGTCGCGCCGGACGGCGGGGCGGCTGGGTCAGATCCTCGGCGGGCGTGCCTCGTACGGCGTGGACAGCACGACCGTGGTCCGGGTGGACACCCCGGCCAGGGAGCGCAGTCGGGCCAGGAGTTCCTCCAGTTCGTGCGGCGTGGCGACGCGCACCTTGAGGATGTAGTTCTCGTCGCCGGCGACGCTGTGGCAGGCCTCGATCTCGGGGACGTCGGCGAGACGGTCCGCGATGTCGTCGGGGGCGCTGGGGTCGAACGGTTTCACCGAGATGAAGGCGGTGAGCGGCAGCCCGACGGCCTCCGGGTCGACGACCGCGGCATAGCCGCGGATGACGCCGCGCTGTTCGAGCCGGCGCACCCGCTGGTGCACGGCCGAGGTGGACAGGCCCGTGGCCTTGCCCAGATCTGTGTAGCTCATCCGCCCGTCCTTGACGAGCAGCTGCACGATTTGACGGTCCAGCTCCTCCATGCCGCCAAAACCTACAGGGCGCTGGATCTTCTCGGATACCCGAGCGGCGCAGGTCATCCCCGGTCCACGCGGTGGACGGGGGCGCCGCGTGGGCCGTCCGGGGGCGTGAGGGGCCTGACGGACACGGGTAGGAGTGCGGGTGCGAGGGCGGCGGCGGGGGCGTCCGGGGCGGACAAAAAGCGGCGCACCGGGCACCTGCGCGGAGCATGTGACGAACGCCACAGCATCCGGACGCGCTGCGTGATGCTCTCGCGATTACCGCCGAGACGGGACGGGAAGTGCTTGGTGTGGTCGAGGCCGCAGTGCCTTCACGGCCCAGCCTTAGGGGGAGAATCCCATGCAGAGTGTCAAGCGCCCTGGTCGTCCCGTGTCCAAGCGGCCGCAGCCGGTCGTCGCGCCCGAGCCGGAGGGCGTCGAATTCGACGCCTACGAGACCGACGATCTCGACGGCGACGACGCCTACGACACCTTCGAGATGTACCGGGTGATCTGCCCGGACTGCGCGCAGCCGATCGCGCTGCTGGCGGACGAGGAGATCCTGCCGGAGCACGCGCTGTGCGCCTCGCCGTGGAACCCGTTCGGGCTCACGGTCTGCGCGGGTACCGGCCGGGAGGCCACCGAGGCCCGTCCCGCGGACGAGTCCTTCACGCCGCAGGAGCAGGACACCGCGCTGCTGCTGACGCTCCCCCAGGGTCTGAACTGGCGGACGCAGCCCTTCTCGCACGTCGGCGGCCCGGGCTCACGTCCGATGGCCGTGCCGACGATGCGCCGACAGGCCGCCTGACCTTCGCCGGGCGATCCGCCCGGATTCCCGTGACCGCCCCCGCGCCATGAGGCCCAGGCCGACGTGGTGCGGGATCGGGGTGTCCGGGGTCGGTGCGTCCGGGGCCGGTGCGTCCGGGGCCGGTGCGTCCGGGGCCGGTGCGTCCGGGGCCGGTGCGTCCGGGGCCGGTGTGTCCGGATCGGTGCATGCGGCATCGGTGCATGCAGGATCAGCGTGTCCGGGGCCGGTGTGTCCAGGGCCGGTGTGTCCGGGCCCCAGGACATCGGTGGCGCCGAGGGCGCCCGGAGGCGGACGCGCGTGAACTCACGCTCGATTCCGCCCGGCGGTGACCTGCGCGGGCACCCCGGCGTTGCTCAGTCATGACCCCCACGTACACGGCCACCGGGCGTCAGCGCCGCATCTTCGTCCCCCGGCCGGCAGAATCGCTTCCGCCGCCACAGCCGCAGGACCCGCCCATCTACCGCGAGCTGATGCGCGTCTGGGCCGACCGGGGCCGCACCCTGCCGGGCCGCCACGACCCGGAGTGGATCAGGCTGGCGGCCCCGACAGTCCTCAGGGGGCAGTTCAGCGACCCTCCGGTCCCGCCACGTGACGTGCGATGACCATCCGCTGGATCTGGTTCGTCCCCTCGACGATCTGCAGCACCTTCGCCTCGCGCATGTAGCGCTCGGCCGGGAAGTCGGCGGTGTAGCCGTAGCCGCCGAGGATCTGCACGGCGTCCGTGGTGACCCGCATGGCCGTGTCGGTGCAGTGCAGCTTGGCCATGGCGGCCTGCTTGGAGAACGGCCTGCCCGCGTCGCGCAGCCGGGCGGCGGCGAGGTAGAGCGCCCGGCCGGCCTCGATCTGGGTGGCCATGTCGGCGATCATGAAGCGCAGGCCCTGGAAGTCCGAGATCGGGTGACCGAACTGGCGGCGCTCGGTGGCGTAGCGGACCGCCTCGTCGAGGGCGGCCTGGGCCACGCCGATCGCGCAGGCGGCGATGCCGAGCCGGCCGGAGTCGAGGGCGGAGAGCGCGATGGAGAATCCCTGCCCCTCCTCGCCGAGGCGCCGCTCGTCCGGGACACGGACGCCGTCGAAGTGGACCTGGGCGGTGGGGCTGCCCTTCATCCCCATCTTCTTCTCGGGCGCCGCGCTGCTCAGGCCCTCGGCGTCGCCGGGCACCAGGAAGGCGGTGATCCCGCGCGGGCCGTCCTCGCCGGTGCGGGCCATCACGGTGTAGAAGTCGGCGATGCCGCCGTGCGTGATCCAGGCCTTCGTGCCGGTGAGCACCCAGTGGTCGCCGTCGCGGACGGCCTTGGTGCGCAGGGAGGCCGCGTCCGAGCCCGACGACGGTTCGGAGAGGCAGTAGGCGCCGAGCAGGCCGCCGCCGAGCATGGCGGGCAGGTGCTCGACCTGCTGCTGCTTGGTGCCGTGGGCGGCGAGCGCGTAGGAGGCGAGCGTGTGCACGCTGACGCCGAGGCCGACGGTGAGCCGGGCCGCGGCGAGTTCCTCGAGCACCTGGAGGTAGACCTCGTAGGGCTGCTCACCGCCGCCGTACTCGGCGTCGTACGGCAGGCCCAGCAGGCCCGATTCCGAGAGCAGGGTGAAGACCTCGCGCGGGAAGCGTCCGGCGTCCTCCTCCTCGGCCGCCTTGGGCGCTATCTCGCGCTGTGCGATCTCACGGACGAGTGCGAGCAGATCGCTCGCCTCTTCCGTGGGCAGTTGACGCTCCACCGGCTGCGGGTCGCGGTCGGACATGGCGTCGCTCTCCTCCCTGTTCGGGCACATCGGCGGGCGTACGCCTTGGGTGGGGCGGCTCCGCCAGATCGTTCCGGTTCCGCCGAAGGGTCCCGCTTCCGGGTCGCGGAAGCTGCTGACCAGCGGCTCTGTGCGGTGAGTATGCCCGATGGGGAACCTCACGTCACCAGTTAACGACCGCTCACTTCAACATTCCAGCCGGAGTCGTCCATGCCGCCGAAACCGGCCCGGACGACGGGCGAATCCGGGAGCCGGGAAGCGGAGCGCCGACCGGGCCCGGGGCATGCGCAGCCGTCCACCGCGGGATGGCACCCGCGAGCCGTGGTGCCACCGGCCATGGGGGCACCCAGCCCCGGAGCGTGGGGTGCCCGGTGCCCGGCCGTGGGGCGCCAGTCCTGGAGCGTGGGGTGCCCGGCCGTGAGGGCGCGGGCCCCGGGGCGCGGGGCACCGGGGCGCGGGGCACCGGCCGTGGGGCGCCGGCCCGGGGAATCAGCCGTCGCGGCGGGCCGGTGGCGGGGCCGGGTAGGACGGGTCCAGCTCCTCGATGGCCCGCAGGGCTCCGCCGAGGCTCTTCACCAGCAGCTCGCGCATGGTGTCCCGGGAGAGTCCGGGGCGGTCGATCCAGTCGAGGGTGGCCCCCTCGACGCCGCACACCCAGGCGATCAGGCCCATGCGGGCCAGCGGGGCGATGCCGGAGCGGCCGTACGCCCCTTCGGCGATGGTCGCGACGATCGCCTCGCGCACTCCGTCACGGATGGCCTGCACCTCGGCGTCGAAGCCGACGCCGCCGCTGATGATGGTGCGGTAGGCGGCCTGGTGGTCCTCGGCGAAGCGGAGGTAACCGTCGATGGTGCGGTGGACGCGATCCACGGCGGGACGTTCGAGGCCGCTGGCCGCGAAGGTGACCAGGTCGGCCACGGAGTCCTGGACGATCGCCAGGTAGTAGCCGCGCTTGGACTGGAAGTAGTAGTAGATCAGCCCTTTGGCGACGTGCGCCTGCCGGGCGATGTCGTCCATGGACAGGGCGTCGTAGGACGTGTCGGCGAACAACTTCCGCCCAATGGCGATGAGTTCGGCGCGGCGCGCCGCGGAGCGCTCGGTGCCGCGCGTCCGTGAGGTGACATCGGCACTCTGCTGACGCATAGTCAATTTCGACCCTGGTCTGGGAGTCGGCGGGACAGCCGCAGTATGCCAGAGCGTGCGAGCCGGACAACCGGGCGTATCAGGACGGCCGGGCCCGGGCACGGGCGTGGCGGTCGCCACGGCCCGTACCCGGAGCGGTACTTGGCGCCCGGGGCCTCTCACACGGTCAGCGCACGCCCACCGCGGCGAGCGCCTTGCGCTGACGCGCGGTGGGGTGGGCCGGGAAGTACAGGTAGCAGACACCGCCCGTGCCGGAGGAGACGCCGCCCGAGGCGTTGTACCGCTTGGTCCTGAGCCAGATGTTCTCGAACTCCCGCCTGAGGTACACCCTGCGCACGGCCGGATCGCTGGGCGAGGCGGGGTCGTTGGCGATCACGTCGCCGTCCGCGGTGAAGCCGATCACCGTCATCAGGTGGCCGGAGGTGCCGTAACCGGCCCCGGTCAGCTCGGTCTTCAGGAAGGACTGGGACGTTATGGCCGGGATGCCGGCCGCGACCAGGGTCTCCAGTTCGCTGAGCGAGGCGAGCCGCGTCACCACGCCCTGCAGGCCCGGGTACGTGGCGGCGTAGGCGGCGTTGAACGGCCAGTTGCCGCAGCCGGTGTACTGGTAGTCGTAGGTGAACCGGGCCGCGTTGTCGACCTGCGGGTCGGCGTACGTCGGGTCCACCCAGGACAGCTGCTCGGGGGTGAGCCGGCCGCCCCAGTACTCGATGATCATCTGCGAGGAGGTGGGGCTGCACCAGGCCTCGCCGCCGTTGTCGTACTGCGGGTACTGGCCCTTGTGGATCTCCTGCGAGTAGCGCGGGACGGCCAGTTCCTGGGCGAGGCCGGGGGTGGAGGCGGGGACGGTGAAGCGGTCCGGGATATCGGAGCCGATGGCGCCGAGCCGCCAGACGGTCGGGGTGAGACGGGTTCCGGGCTTGCGGTAGAGGGTCAGCCGCAGCCGGTACGACACCAGGCGCAGACCGGTGCTCGCGTCATCGATGGCGAAGGTGTCGGTCCAGATGGTGCTCTTGCCGTCGGTCTGGTCGTCGACCGAGGTCCGCTTGATGTCCTGGTCGCCGGCGGCCCAGCGGCCCATCACGTACCAGGGGGTGGCGGTGCCGTCGGTGTACGTGCCCTGCAGCTCGACCTGGAGCCAGGTGCCGTCGGGGGTGTGCGCGTTCCAGGAGGCGATGACCTCGGTGGCGGGCACGCGCAGCGTGTGGGCCGGGGAGGTCCAGGTGGCGTAGTCCCAGGCGGCGGTGGTGCCGGTGTGCGGGTCGGTGTAGTCGGTGCGGCCCGCGGCGGCGCCGATCACGACACCGGGGCGGGAGCCGGAGACCGCCCGCACGCCCCGGGCCGCACCGCGGCGCCAGTCGTGGTGCGTGGTCCAGGCGTGGTAGTCGATGGGGCGGGCCGGTGCCGGGCCGGGATGACCGGTGGCGGGCGCCTCGGCGCCGGCGGCGGCCGCGGGGACCGCTCCTCCCGCCATCGCGGCGGCGACCACGGCGGCGAGGACGGTTCTACGGGACGGCTGTTGGGCTCTGCTCATGGGCGCGACTACCCCCAGGTGTCCGAGTCGGGACTGATCCGCTGCACGGTTGTGGGCCAACTATGGAACAGGTGCCATGGCCCTGCCAGCACTTCGGCACATGCCGCGCCACGAATATTGGTCTTGGCCACTGAAGGGACCCGGCCCACGGGCCGGCGGGGGAATCCCGGGAACGGGACGGCCCCGGCGCGGGCGGGATGCCACACGCCGGGGCCGTCACCGGGACGAACCGGAGCCGTCGTCCGTGCGAGCCGGGACTGTCGTCCGTGTGGGCCGGGTGCCGGCGCGCGGGCCGGCGGTCGGTGCCGGATCACGCGCGCCGGACCCGTCGGGCGAGGTCCGCGACCGTTCAGACGAGGTCCATCGCCGCGATCTCGTCGGGGCGGCCGTAGCTGACCGGGCCCTGGAAGCGGCGGCGGGCGGTGGCGAACCACCACACCGTGGCCACGAGGAGGACGGCGGCCAGCGCGATCGGCGCGTAGTTGAAGGAGTCGACGGTGATCGGGGAGGCCTGCGGCAGCATGAACAGGACGCTGCTGAGCACCGTCCAGATCACCGCGACCCATCCGATGGGGACGCCCCAGCGGCCCAGGTTCCACGGGCCGGGCTCGAAGGCGCTCCCGAGCCGCAGCCGCAGGAAGATCGGGATGGCGTAGGCGAGGAAGAGTCCGACCACGTTGACGCTGACGATGGCGGTGAACGCCGTGTGCGACCACCAGCCCGGCACCACCAGCGCGAGCGAGCAGGCCACCGCCAGCCACACCGCCTTCACCGGCGTACGGGTGCGCGTCGAGACCGAGTGCCACCAGCGGGAGCCGGGCATGGCGCCGTCCCGGGAGAAGGCGAAGATCTGCCGCGTGTTGCTGGTGAGGTTGGCCAGACCGCAGAAGAGCATGGCGCCGATGATGATGAACAGCATCGCCTTGGCGGTGCCGAGGCCGAGGCCGTCGATGAGAATCTGGACGGGCGGTGCGGAGGAACCGGCCACCTTGTCGTAGTTGCCGATGCTGTAGACCAGCGCCAGCATCAGGATGAGGCCGGTGATCGCCGAATAGGCGATGGAACGGGTGATCCCCTTCGGGGCGTTGACCGTGGCCTGGACCGTTTCCTCGGACATGTGGAAGCTGCCGTCGAACCCGGTGAACGTCCAGCTGGTGACGAGCAGGCCGAGCATGCCGCCGTAAAGGCCGTTCGTGAAGCCGGTGTTGTTCTCGAAATGCGTCACGAAGGACGCCGACTGATGATGATCGGGCATCACGATGAGTGCGGTCACGATCACCACGAGTCCGACCAGCAGCCACCACACGGAAATGCGGTTCAGCAGGGCGACGAGCTGCACGGTGTAGGTATTGGCGAGCCCCTGCAGCACGATGATCAGGGCGGTGATCATGACCGTCTGGTGCACGGTCGGCTGGTAGGAGGTCCACTGCAGGGCGACGAACGCCTGGATGAAGGTGGCGGCCGCGTAGCCGGTGGCGGCGGTACCGCCGATCTGGCCGACGAAGTTCAGCCAGCCGGTGAACCAGGACCAGGCGCCCTTGTGCCGCTTGGCGAGTTTGCCCGCCGAGAAGTACAGCGCGCCGCTCGTGGGATAGGCCGAGGCGACCTCCGCCATGGCGGCGCCGATGAACAGCACCATGACGGACACGCCGATCCAGCCGAATACGAGAATGCGGGGGCCACCCGCGTTCATTCCGTACCCGAAGGACGAGAAGATACCCGAAAGAATGTTGATGATGGTGAAGGAGATCGCGAAATTGTCGAACGCCTTGAAGCGTCGCGTGAGTTTCCGCGGATAACCCATCTCGTGCAGGGTGGCGTCATCGTCCAGCACCACGGTGCCTTCTTCTCCGCGGGCCTTCGCCCATGGCGCCGATATCCGTTCCGACACTGATCGACCTTTCTCTAGGAGGGGCAGAGCACGTGCGGGGTCAGGCGGGTCCGGGAACGGGCAGCCCGCAGGCGCGCCGGGCCCGGGAGAGCTGTTCGGCGGGGTCGCCGAAGGCACTCCAGGGCATGCGCGAGGCGTACGGGCCCATCGCCGCGAAGACCGCCCGGGCCTCGAACTCGCGCTGGCCCATGACCAGCGCGTGCGCGAGGTAGGCCAGGTCGAGCACCGGGGTGAAGCGGTAACCGGCCACCGCGGGCAGCCAGTTGTGGTAGTTCGCCAGCGCGGCGGAGCGCCACTGGGGCTGCTCCCAGACGCGGTCGGCGAGCAGTTGGGTGGGGTTGTAGCTCTCCACCAGCGCCACCAGGGGCAGCAGCCGCAGGTCGGAGTCGGCGGGCGCCCGCTGACTGAGGAACGCGGCCACGTCCCAGGCCGCGTTGACCGAGCCGCCGTGGCGCGTGAAGAAGAAGGACAGGAAGCGGTGGTGTCCCTCCCGGTGCCAGGGGTCGAGGGAGAGGATGTGCGCGAACAGCCGCCAGGGCCCGGGCGGGCCGGTGAGCAGCCCCTTCGGCGCGGGTTCGCGCAACCGGTGCAGCCGGGCCATGGTCAGTTTGGCGACCCAGGGCGTCGGATCCTCGGGCGCCAGGGCGGCGGCCCGGGCACAGGCGGTCAGCGCGATCCGCTCCAGCGCCTCGGCGCGCTCGTCGCGCGCGTCGGCGGCCCGCATCGCACGCTGGACCGCGACCCGGGCCCACATCAGCGCCGCCTCGGGCGACGGCTCCTCGGCCAGCCAGCGCTCGACCAGATCGGTGCCGGCCGCCTCGGAGGCCAGCACCAGCGAGCGGTGGGAGCGCAGGGCGAAGTCGGCACGCGTCTCGGCAAGGGCTTCGCAGGCGTATCGATAACGGCCCGCGCGCACATCGACGCATACGCTCGCCAGGACACGGTCGTCGGCCGCCGGATGCCACACGTAGTGCCCTTCGAATAACCCCGCGGCCATGTTCTCCTGTCCATCCCCGTACGGCGCGCCACAGTTGCGCAGGAGGCACCTTACTCAGGGGTCGGCACACCGGGAACGCCGAGTTTCACAAATCGGTCAGCCGATTCGGAATGTTTATCGGTTCGATTGACCGGCCGTCGGCCAGTGGTTCAAGAAGTGACGTTCCCGTGCCCGCCGCCGCGTCCGCTATGGGCCACTACTAGACTGTTTCCGGAGAACTCCCCCACACCGCATCACACCTCAGGAATCACCATTCACGACCTCGCCGCCCGGCTGCGCGCCCTCCCCCCGTCCCTGGGGCAGGTCAGGCTGATCGGCGTCGACGGGCACGCCGGCTCCGGAAAATCCACGTTCGCCGCCCGGCTGGCCGCCGCGCTGGGCGGGGCTCCGGTGCTGCACCTCGACGACATCGCCGACCACGAGCGGCTCTTCGGCTGGACCGGCCGGCTGATGGCGCAGGTGATCGAGCCCCTCGGCCGGGGCGAGACCGCGCGGTACACCCCGTACGACTGGACGGTCCGCGCCTTCGGCCCGCCGCGCCCGCTGCCGCCCGCTCCCGTGGTCGTGATCGAGGGGGTCGGCGCGGGCCGCCGGGCGCTGCGGCCGCATCTGGCGCGGTTGCTGTGGATGGAGCTGCCCCGGGAGGAGTCCTGGGCGCGCGGGCGGTCGCGGGACGGCGCGGGGCAGCGCGAGTTCTGGGACGAATGGGTCCGGGCCGAGCGCGCGCACTTCGCCGCCGACCCCTCGCGCCCCCGTGCCGATCTCCTGGTACGCCAGACTTTTGAGGGGTACGAGGTGCTGCCGGGGCCCGCGGTGACCCCTGTTCCGCCCTCGAACATCACTCACCGTGACGGACCATCCGCAATGTGCTGAACCTGTGAAGACGCTCGCAACCGAACTTCTCCGAGTGCCTCAACTCCGCTTGACCGGGGGGCCGTACAGGACTTACGTTCTGAATGTGCGGCCTATCGGAGCCGCCTGCAGACGCGAAGCCCCCGGTTGTTCCCCCGTGATCGGGGGCTTCGTTCTGCCCTCGGCCCGTTTTCACGGCCGCCCCGCGCACCTGTTCGCTCACCCTCGGTCACCGAACTTCGGTGCGCCCCGTCTGCTCCCACCTCGTCGAACGACCCGTACGGCACCCTTCGGTGCGAGGTGGTACCGCGGGTACGATGCCCTCGGTGCGACCTTCGAGCGGCTGCTTCGCGCACCTGCAACTCCGGTCCGCGGCACAGCGGTTCGACCGCGGCGGCCGTCGGGCGCCTGCTCGGTGGTGAACCAACGGGGGCACGGTCTGTGGGGGACGTGATGGACTTCGGCACGCGGGGCCCCGAGGCCCCGGCCGACCTCGCCTGGCTGCGAGGTGTGGACGCCTACACGATGGGTGCCTATCCGCAGGCGGAGGAGGAGTTCCGCGCCGCGGCGCGGATCGATCCGGGGATGGCGGACGCCTGGCTCGGACTGCACGCGCTGCGCGTCGACACGACGACCGCGCTGCTCAGGATGTTCCGGCACAGAGACCGGTTCGGGGAGCAGCGCGCCCGGCACGGCCGGTCCCTGAACTCCTGGTACTGGCTGGGCTGGTGGGTGCAGCCGGTGCTGGAGAGCCCCCGGGACCTGCTGCTGGCGCACGCCTCTCACTGGCTGGACGGCCGGCACGTGCCGGAGCTGGACCGGGCCCTGGCCGGGCTGCCGCCGGTGGACACCGACCCGCAGGTCCGCTTCCTGCACGCCTGCCGCGCCTACCTCGTCAAGGACTGGGACCAGCTGGTCCGGAACACCGACCCGCTGCTCGACGACCCCCTGCTCGGCATCGAGGCCGGCCTCTTCGGCGGTATGGCCCGGGTCCGGCTGGAGACGTTCGGGCAGGCCGAGCCGCTGCTGTCGGCGGCGCTGATGCGGTGCCGCAGCGAGCAGCCGCAGCGCAAGGAGCTGCGGTACTGGCTGGCGCGGGCGCACGAGGGCACCGGCCGCAGTGCCGCGGCGCTCCCCCTGTACCGGGCCGTGCACCGGGTGGACCCGGCCTTCATGGACACCTCCGCGCGGCTCGCGGCGATCGCCGAGGGGGACGGGTACGACGATCCGGCCGACTTCGCGGCGATCACGCTGACCGGCGCCGGGCAGGACGTGGTGGACGGCCCGGACGGTCTCGATCCCTTCTTCGGCACCGAGGGCCGCGATCTGCGGATGCCGGAACCGGACGTGCCGGCGGGTCCGCTGTCCTCGGTCTCCGGTCCGCCGGTGCGCGCGAAGAGCGGGATGCCGTCACCCTCCTCACCGTTGCCCGCGGGGCCGACCGATCCCGGGCTGCTGGAGGAGGCGCTCGCCGAACTGGAGCGCATGGTCGGACTCGAACCGGTCAAGCGCCAGGTCAAGGCGTTGTCGGCGCAGCTGAACATGGCACGGCTGCGGGCCGGGCAGGGACTGCCGGTGCAGCCGCCGAAGCGGCACTTCGTCTTCTCCGGCCCGTCGGGCACCGGGAAGACCACGGTCGCCCGCATCCTCGGCCGCGTCTTCTACGCCCTCGGGCTGCTCGGCGGCGACCATCTCGTGGAGGCCCAGCGGGCCGATCTGGTCGGCGAGTACCTGGGGCAGACGGCCGTGAAGGCCAACGAGCTGATCGACTCCGCCATCGGCGGGGTGCTGTTCGTGGACGAGGCGTACTCGCTGTCCAACTCCGGGTACGGCAAGGGGGACGCGTACGGCGACGAGGCGCTGCAGGTGCTGCTCAAGCGGGCCGAGGACAACCGCGACCACCTCGTGGTGATCCTGGCCGGCTATCCCGAGGGAATGGACCGGCTGCTGGCCGCCAACCCCGGTCTCTCCTCCCGCTTCACCACTCGCGTGGACTTCCCCTCCTACCGGCCACAGGAGCTCACCGAGATCGGCAGGGTGCTCGCCGCCGAGAACGGGGACCGGTGGGACGACGAGGCCCTGGAGGAGCTGCGGTCCGTCGCCGGGCACGTCGTCGACCAGGGGTGGATCGACGAACTGGGCAACGGCCGCTTCCTGCGCACGCTGTACGAGAAGAGCTGCGCGTACCGGGATCTGCGGCTGTCGGTGTACCCGGGTGCCCTGTCGCGGGACGACCTCGCCACACTGCGCCTGCCGGATCTGATGCAGGCGTACGGGGAGGTGCTGTCGGGGCGGGGGCCGCACGATCCGTCGGACGTGTAGGTGCCGTGGGCCGTTGCCGGGCGCGGCAGGGGACGGTGCCGTCGCGGCGTACGGCACCGCGATTGCCCAGGAGCGCGGGGAACTGCGCGACCAGCCCCCCGCACTCCCGCGGCCGGAGTGCGCCGCTGGGCTCAGCGGCGCACCCTGTACGCCCCTGAGCCCAGCGGCGCGACACCGCTAGCCGGCCAGCGCTCCCTCGGGCTCACCGCTCGCCCTCGGTTCGGAGAACGCCTGCTCGGGGATGTCCCGGTGGGCCGGATCGCGTACCTCGCCGACGAGCAGCTCCAGTACGTCCTCCAGCGCGACCAGACCCAGCACCTTGCCGAAGGGATCGGCCACCTGGGCCAGATGGGTGGCGGCCCGCCGCATGACGGTCAGCGCGTCGTCCAGCGGCAGCTCCGCGCGGAGCGTGGCCATCGGGCGCCAGAGGTGCTGGGGGACGGCACGCTCGGAGTCCTCCAGGTCGAGGACGTCCTTGACGTGCACGAACCCCATGAAGGGACCCGTCTCCGCGGCGACCGGGAAGCGGGAGTAACCCGTACGGGCCGTCAGCTCGACGATCTCCCCCGGCGTCACCGACGGAGCCACCGTGACCAGCGATTCGCGCTTGAGCAGGACGTCGGTGACGGGGCGGGAACCCAGCTCCAGGGCGTCCTCGAGGCGCTCCTGCTCCTCGGGGTCGAGCAGGCCCGCCTGTCCGGAGTCCTCCAGCAGGCGGTTGAGCTGTTCACTGGTGACGACGGCCTCGACCTCGTCCTTGGGCTCCACGCGGAAGAGCCGCAGGATGCCCTGGGCGCAGGCGCCGAGGACCACGGTGATCGGCCCGCACACCCGGGCGAAGTACACCAGGCCGGGGCTGAGCCACAGCGCGACCTTCTCGGGTGCGGCCATGGCGAGGTTCTTCGGCACCATCTCGCCGATGACGAGGTGGAAGAAGACCACCGCGGCCAAGGCGATCACGTAGCCCAGCGGGTGGATCACGCCCTCCGGGAGGCGGATCGCCTCGAACAGCGGTTCCAGCAGATGGGCCACCGTCGGTTCGGCGACCGCGCCCAGTGTCAGCGAACACACGGTGATGCCGAACTGGGCGGCGGCCATCATCTGCGGCAGCCGTTCCAGGCCGTACAGCACCTGGCGGGCCCGTGCGGTGCCGAGCGGTTCGATCTGGCTGCGGCGCACGGAGACGAGCGCGAACTCGGCGCCGACGAAGAATCCGTTGGCGAGCACGAGCAGCGCGGCGAGGACCAGTTGGAGGACGCTCATCGCACGGCCTCCACGGGGGTCGCGGCCGGGGCCGTACGGACCAGGCGGACCCGTTCGGCGCGGTAGTGGCCGACCTGGCGGACGGCCAGCCGCCAGCCGGGCAGTTCGGTCCTGTCCCCGGGGGCCGGGATCCGGCCGAGCAGATCGGCGACCAGGCCGGCGACGGTCTCGTACGGCCCCTCGGGCACGTCGAGGCCGATGCGCCGCAGGATGTCGACGCGGCAGCCGCCGGACACGTCCCAGGCGGCCCTGCCGTCCTCGGGCGGGGCCGGGGCGAGTTCGGGCATGTCCTGGCGGTCGTGCTCGTCGCGGACCTCGCCGACGAGTTCCTCGACGATGTCCTCCAGGGTGACCACGCCCGCCGTGCCGCCGTACTCGTCGACGACGACCGCGATGGGCTGCTCGCTGCGCAGCCGCGTGAGCAGGGGCTGGACCGGCAGGGTCTCGGGGACGAGCAGCGCCTTGCGGGCGATGCGGCCGACCGGGGTGCGCAGGCGCTCGTGCGCCGGGACCGCCAGGGCGTCCTTGAGGTGGGCCATGCCGACGATCTCGTCGATCTTCTCCCGGTAGACGGGGAAGCGGGACAGACCGGTGGCGCGGGTGAGGTTGACCACGTCCTCGGCGGTGGCCGAGGCCTGCAGGGCGCTGACCTTCACGCGCGGGGTCATGACGTGCTGCGCGGTGAGGCCGCCGAGGGACAGGGTGCGGACGAACAGGTCGGCCGTGTCCTGTTCCAGGGCGCCTGCCTGTGCGGAGTGGCGGGCCAGGGAGACCAGCTCGCCCGGGGTGCGGGCGGAGGCCAGTTCATCGGCGGGTTCGACGCCGAGGGCACGCACCAGCCGGTTGGCGACCGTGTTGAGCGCGGCGATCACCGGCCGGAACAGGCGGGAGAAGTGGTGCTGCGGTCCGGCGACGACGCGCGCGACCTGGAGCGGCTTGGACACCGCCCAGTTCTTGGGCACGAGTTCGCCGATCACCATCTGGACCGCCGAGGCGAGCAGCATGCCGACGACCACGGCGACGCCGGAGACGGCGCCCTCGGGGACGCCGAGGGCGGCGAAGGGGCCGCTCAGCAGTTCGGCCAGGGCCGGTTCGGCGAGCATGCCGACGACCAGGGAGGTGATGGTGATGCCGAGCTGGGTGCCGGAGAGCTGGAAGGAGAGCTCCTTCAGCGACTCCACCACCGTACGGGCGCGCTTGTCGCCCTCGGTGGCCGCCTTCTCGGCGTCCGGGCGCTCGACCGTCACCAGGCCGAACTCGGCCGCCACGAAGAATCCGTTGGCGAGAATCAGCAGGAACGCCGCTCCGAGGAGCAGCAGGGAGTTGGTCATGATGCCGCCGCCTCCGCAAGGCCGCGGACGGGGTCCGCGGTATGTCGGGAGAGGGCGGCGCAGGTACTACAGGACGATCCGTCCATCGCCGGAGAGGGTCACTCCTCGGGTAGCAGGAACCCCTGTGCGCCGGGCGTGGCACTCCAGGGGTGGGGGCGCGACGAAAAAAGCCTCCGCCCCCAGGTTAATCAAGACCGGGGCCGGTGCGGCAGGGTGGACAACCCTGAGCCGACCCCGAACCGGGCCCCGAGAGGGCCCGGACGCGGTCCCGGCTCAGCCCTGACGCCGCTCCGGATCCCTGAGGGACCGCTGCTCCACGAGAGTGCGCAGGGCCCGTGCGTCGGCGATGGCGTGCTGCCTGTCGATGCCCGGCTGGATGCCGAGCGCGGGCAGGCTGGTGCCGTCGCTGAGGTCCAGGAACACCCAGGGGTCTCCCGCGCGGAGATTGACCCTGAGGATCTCGGCCCAGTCCAGCCGGCGCCTGCTGACGATGTTGACGACGGTGACGCCGGACTCGTCGGCGACGACCTTCACCCGGGCGAGCTGGGCGAGCGCCCAGAAGCTCAGTGCCCCGGTGAGGACGAAGGTGAGCCGGTCGCCCGGGCCGAAATCCTCCAGCAGCATCGAGACCCCGGCGAGCACCAGGAAGATCACGACACCGGCGGTGAGCAGGATGGCCCGGGTGCGGCCCGGCCGGAAGGTGACGGGAAGGGCGGGGGCGGGGACGGCGGGAGTGCCGGAAGGAGCGTCGGGCATCGGGCTGCTGTTCCCTCAGAGACGGCAGGCGTGGATGGCCGTGGTGAGAATGGCGCGGGCGCCGATCTCGTACAGGTCGTCCATGATCTGCTGGGCTTCCTTGGTCGGGACCATGGCGCGGACCGCGACCCAGCCCTCGTTGTGCAGCGGGGAGACGGTCGGGGACTCCAGGCCGGGGGTGAGGGCCACGGCCTTCTCCAGCTGCTCGACCCGGCAGTCGTAGTCCATCATCACGTACGTCCGCGCGACCAGGACGCCCTGGAGGCGGCGCAGGAACTGCTGGACCTTCGCCTCCGCGGCCTCGTCGGTGTCCGCGCCGGTGCGGCGGATGACGACGGCCTCGGAGGTCATGATCGGGTCGCCGAAGACCTCCAGGCCCGCGTTGCGCAGCGAGGTGCCGGTCTCGACGACGTCGGCGATGACCTCGGCGACGCCCAGCTCGATGGCCGTCTCGACGGCGCCGTCGAGGTGGACGACGGAGGCGTCCACGCGGCGGTCGGCGAGGTGGCCCGCGACGATCCCCTCGTAGGAGGTGGCGACCGTCCTGCCCTTGAGGTCCTCGACGCTCTCCGCGGTGCCGGGCTTGGCGGCGAAGCGGAAGGTGGAGCGGGCGAAGCCGAGCGGGAGGATCTCCTCGGCCTCGGCGCCGGAGTCGACCAGCAGGTCACGGCCGGTGATGCCGATGTCGAGGCGGCCGGAGGAGACGTAGATCGCGATGTCGCGGGGGCGGAGGTAGAAGAACTCGACCTCGTTCACCGGGTCCACGACGCGCAGTTCCTTGGTCTCCCTGCGCTGCCGGTAGCCGGCCTCATGCAGCATCTCCCCCGCAGGTCCGGACAGGGAACCCTTGTTGGGGAGGGCGATGCGCAGCATGAGGTCGGCTTCCTTCGTGTGACGGGTGGTGACGCGGTTCTTGCGGAGAACGGCTCAGAGGTGGGCGTAGACGTCGTCGAGGGAGATCCCACGGGCGACCATCATCACCTGGACGTGGTAGAGCAGCTGCGAGATCTCCTCGGCGGCCGCTTCCTTGCCCTCGTACTCGGCGGCCATCCAGACTTCGGCGGCCTCCTCCACGACCTTCTTGCCGATGGCATGGACACCCTTGCCTACCAGCTCTGCGGTGCGGGAGGTGGCGGGGTCGCCGTTCGCGGCCTTGTGCTGGAGCTCGGTGAAGAGCTCCTCGAAAGTCTTCTTGGACATGGTGGTCCTAACCCTACGCGCTCCGGCCGTGCCTCAGTGCCAGGGCTCGGACACCGAGCGGAGGGTGGCGGCGGTCGCGACCGCCGCGGTCACCGCCTCGTGGCCCTTGTCCTCGGTGGATCCCTCGATGCCGGCCCGGTCCAGGGCCTGCTGCTCGTCGTCACAGGTGAGCACGCCGAAGCCGACGGGCACGCCGGTCTCGACGGCGACCTGGGTGAGGCCCTGGGCGACGCCCTGGCACACGTAGTCGAAGTGCGGGGTGCCGCCTCGGATGACGACGCCGAGGGCGACGACCGCGTCGTAGCCGCGGCCGGCGAGGACCTTGGCGGCGACCGGCAGTTCGAAGGCGCCGGGGACCCGGATCAGGGTCGGCTCGTCGATGCCCAGCTCGTGCAGGGCGCGCAGGGCGCCGTCCACCAGACCGTCCATCACCTTCTCGTGCCACTGCGCCGCGATGACGGCGACCCTGAGGTCGCTCGCGTTGCGTACGGACAGTTCCGGTGCACCCTTGCCGCTCACGTCTCTCCTAAGTGCTTTTCGCTTACTGGTTGCCGCAGGTGGACACGACTACTGGTGGCCGCGGGCGGCCGCGGGGGCCGCTCCGGCGGGCGTGTCCAGCCAGGGCAGATCGTGTCCCATCCGGTCCCGCTTGGTGCGCAGGTACCGGAGGTTGTGTTCGCCCGCCTGTACGGGCATCGGCTCGCGGCCGGTGACCTTGAGGCCGTGCCGCAGCAGTGCGTCGGTCTTCTCGGGGTTGTTGGTCATCAGGCGTACGCCGCGCACGCCGAGGTCGGCGAGGATCTCCGCGCCGGCGCCGTAGTCGCGGGCGTCGGCGGGCAGGCCGAGTTCGAGGTTGGCGTCGAGCGTGTCGTGGCCCTGTTCCTGGAGTTCGTAGGCGCGCAGCTTGGACAGCAGTCCGATGCCGCGGCCCTCGTGTCCGCGCAGGTAGACGACGACGCCCCGGCCCTCGGCCTGGATGCGTGCGAGCGAGGCGTCCAGCTGGGGGCCGCAGTCGCAGCGCAGCGATCCGAAGACGTCGCCGGTGAGGCATTCGGAGTGGACGCGGACCAGGACGTCCTCGCCGTCGCCGATCTCGCCGTGGACGAGGGCGACGTGCTCGACGCCGTCGGCGGTGGACCGGTAGCCGTAGGCGGTGAAGGTGCCGTGCCGGGTCGGCAGCACGGTCTCGGCCTCGCGGCGGACGGCCGGCTCCCGCACGGGGGTCTCCTTCACGGAGGTCCCCTGCGCGGGGGTCTCCTTCGCGCCCTGGGCCGTGAGCTCGCGGGAGCGGCGGTAGGCGATCAGGTCCTCGATGGAGATGATCGTCAGGCCGTGCTTACGGGCGAACGGGATCAGCTCGGGCAGGCGCAGCATGCGGCCGTCCTCGCCGGCGATCTCCACGATGGCGCCGGCGGGCTTCAGGCCCGCGAGCCGGGCGAGGTCGACGGCGGCCTCGGTGTGGCCGTCGCGGACCAGGACGCCGCCGGGCCTGGCGCGCAGCGGGAAGATGTGGCCGGGGCGGACGAAGTCGGTGGGTTCGGCGGTGCCGGTGGCCAGCAGCTGGAGCGTGGTGGCGCGGTCGGAGGCCGAGATGCCGGTGGTCACGCCGTGCGCGGCGGAGGCGTCCACGGTCACGGTGAACGCGGTCTTCATCGACTCGGTGTTGTCCGCGACCATCTGCGGCAGCTGGAGCCGGTCGAGTTCGTCGCCCTCCATGGGGGCGCAGATCAGGCCGCGGCACTCGGTCATCATGAAGGCGACGATCTCGGGGGTCGCCTTCTCGGCGGCGATGACGAGGTCGCCCTCGTTCTCCCGGTCCTCGTCGTCCACGACCACGATCGGGCGGCCGGCCGCGATGTCGGCGACGGCGCGCTCGACCGGGTCGAGCCGGAAGGTGTCGAAGGCGTCGATGGTGTCGTTGGCGGCGACGGTGTCGATGGCGGCGCCGTCGGTGCCGTACAGCAGGGGGGCCGAGGTCATGCCGGGGCTCCTTCCAGGACGGGCTGCGAACCCCTGCGGGAGCGCAGCCACCAGTCGCGCATGCCCCACAGGACGAGCGCGCCGTAGATGACGTAGACGAAGCCGGAGAAGGCGTAGCCGTTGGCGAAGTTGAGGGGCACGCCGACGAGGTCGACGAGCAGCCAGGCGAACCAGAACTCGACCATGCCCTTGGCCTGGGCGTACATGGCGACGATGGTGCCGACGAAGATGTAGGCGTCCGGCCAGGGGTCCCAGGACAGGTTCGGGTAGGCCTTGAAGAGCAGGGCCACGGCGACGGTTCCGGCGGCGGCCGCGGCGAGCATCGCGGCCCGCTCGCGCCAGGTGGCGAACCGGGGGGCGATGTGGCCGTCGGCGCCCTGGCCCTTGCCGCGGTTCCACTGCCAGAAGCCGTAGACGGCGACGGCCATGACGACCGCCTGCTTGCCGGCGCTGCCGGTCAGGTGGCCGTAGAAGGCGGCGAAGAGGACGAGGCCGGAGACGAACTGCACCGGCCAGGTCCACAGGGAGCGCCGCCAGCCGAGGGCGAGGGCGACCAGGCCGAAGATGTTGCCGGTCATGTCCGACCAGAGGATGTGCTGGCCGAACAGGGTGAACGCCTCGGAGTTGAGCGAGTTCACCGTCGGTCCCCCTGTCCGGCCGCGAGCAGCCGCTCCACGTACTTGGCGATGACGTCGACCTCGAGGTTGACCGGGTCGCCGGGCTGCTTGTGGCCGAGCGTGGTCAGGGCGAGGGTGGTCGGGATGAGGCTGACGGTGAAGTGGTCCGGGCCCGCTTCCACGACCGTGAGGCTGATGCCGTCGACGGTGATGGAGCCCTTCTCCACGACGTAGCGGGAGAGGTCAGCCGGCAGCGAGATCTTGACGATCTCCCAGTTCTCGGACGGCCGGCGTTCCAGCACCTGTCCGGTGCCGTCGACGTGGCCCTGCACGATGTGGCCGCCGAGGCGCGCGCCCACGGCGGTGGGGCGTTCCAGGTTGACGCGGGAGCCGACGGCGAGGGCGCCCAGGCTGGAGCGCTGGAGGGTCTCGGCCATGACGTCGGCGGTGAACTCGTCGCCCTCGTGGTCCACGACGGTGAGACAGACGCCGTTCACGGCGATGGAGTCACCGTGCCGCGCGCCCTCGGTCACGACGGGGCCGCGGAGCCGGAAACGGGAGGCGTCGTCGAGTACCTCGACGGCGGTGATCTCACCAAGCTCTTCGACGATTCCGGTGAACACTTCCCGGGTCCTCCTGCCTCATGGGGCACGGACTCCGGGGCCTGTCGATGACGACAGATGGAACGGGTGAGCCACACCGGGTACGACGCCGAAAGGACCCGTCCGCGTACGGACGTGACCGGAATCGGCGGCGCGCACACAGGCGTGCCCGCCCGCCGCGCACTGCCTCCCATCCGGACTTTAACCGTCGGTCCAGGAATTTCACCTGGTCAACCGGCCGCTGGAAGCGACCGGGTCGCGGACTGTAACCGCCGGTTCGGACTTTCACCGACCCCGGAGTGCGCTGCTTCTGGTACGTGGTCAGTCTGCCACGCCCACCCCTCGGCCATACAGGTGAACCGTGTGGATTGCCTCACACTCCGCACCCCAGGACTTGCGCTGCGCAGTCATGCCGGTCAACTCCCCTACTGGGGACGGGTGTTGATTTTGGTCCGTACTAATTGACCATACTGGTCTAGTCCTTTAGGGTGCGGACGGGCCCGGTGGCGGTGACGACGGCCCTTGCCCGCCGCCGGGCCGCCAGGTCCACGGCGGCCGCCCGCGGCATGTCACATTTCCGGGGGCTCGCACGGTCTCAGCGGTGAAGGGCACTCCGACCGGGGGCGCCCGGGTCCGGAGGGACGGAACGCAGCATGACCACGATCCTGGTGACCGGCGGGACCGGCACGCTCGGACGGCTCGTCACGGAGCGGCTGGCAGCGGCCGGCCACGAGGTGCGGGTGCTCAGCCGGCACGCACACCCCCACGCCGTCGACCTGCGCGAGGGCGGACCCGCCCTGGACAAGGCACTCGCGGGCGTGGAGACGGTCGTGCACTGCGCGAGCAGCCCGCGCGGCGGCGACGAGCAAGCGGCCGAGCATCTCGTCGACGCGGCACGGCGGGCCGGGGTGGGCCACCTCGTGTACATCTCCATCGTCGGTGTCGACCGGGTGCCGTTCGGCTACTACCGGTCCAAGCTCGCGGTGGAACGGCGGATCGAGGAGTCCGGGCTCGGCTGGACCGTGCTCCGGACGACCCAGTTCCACGACCTGCTGTTCACCTTGTTCGCGGGCCTGGCCAAGCCGCCCGTCCTGGCGGTTCCCGCCGGGGTCCGCGACCAGCCGGTGGAGGTGGCCGAAGTCGCGGACCGCCTGGCCGAGTACGCCCTCGCGGCACCGGCGGGCCGGGTGCCGGACATGGGCGGCCCCGAGGTCCGGTCCCTCGACTCCCTGGCCCGGGCGTACGTCCGGGCGACAGGACGGCACCGGCCCGTCGTGAACGTCCCCCTGTTCGGAAAGACCTACCGCGCCTTCCGGGCGGGCGGCCACCTGACGCCCGAGCGGGCGGTGGGGAAGGGGACGTTCGAGGAGTACTTGGGACGGCGGTTCGGGGGCTGACCGCCGGTTCCGTGCGGGGTGCGGTCCGAGCGCGGGTGATTCGCTGTGCCGTGCGGGGCGCGGAGAGTACGCCTTGCATCGGACGGTGGAACCTAGCGTGCTGCCGGTGCGAACAACTCGTCCTGCGCCCGGTCGCGGGCCGTCAGCAGGGCGCCGCGCAGGACCGCGGCGCCGCCGAGCGTGCTCCCCCGCACCTCGGTGACCAGCGGCGACATCCGGCGCAGCCGCTCCTCGACGAGCCCCGCCAGCACCACTCCCCCGGCCTGCCCGATCTCCCCGCCCAGCACCACACAGCCAGGGTCGAGGATGGCGGTGACGGAGGCGGCCCCTACGGCGATCCGGTCGGCGAGGGCGCCCAGGAAGCGGGCGGCGGCGGTGGTGCCGGTGGCCACCGCCTGCGTCGCCGCCTGCGCCTCCGCCTCCACCTGCGCCGGTGGCCTCGCCGCGTCCGCCGCGGACCCCGCCGGCCCTGCCGGCCCCGCGGCCTGCCCACTCTCCCCAGCGTGCCCGGCCCGTATGGCCTCCCCGGTCGCCTCCTCCCTCACCGCCCGGACCGCCGCGGTCACCACGCCCGCCGCGCCGGGCCCGTCCATCAGCCCCGCCACCGGCAGTCCGCACCCCTCGGCGAGGGCCCCGATCGCGGCCGCCCCGGCCAGCGAGTGGAAGCCTCCGTCGCAGTCCGTGGCGGAGGGCAGGGACGTCGTCCCCGGTACCGGCAGGAAGCCGATCTCGCCGGTGCCGCCGGAGGCGCCGCGGCGCAGGCGGCCGTCGAGGACGACGGCGGCGCCGACGCCGTGGCCCAGCCAGAGGAGGACGAAGGTGTCGCGGTCACGGGCGGCACCCTCGCGCTGTTCGGCCAGAGCGGCGAGGTTGGTCTCGTTCTCCACGGTGACCCGGGCCTGCGGCAGCCGCTCCTGGAGGGCGGCGGCCAGGCGGCGGTGCCAGGCGGGCAGGCCGCTGGAGTCGCGGAGGTCTCCGGTGGCCGGGTCGACGAGGCCGGGCGCACCGATGCCGACGGTGTGCAGGCTTCCCCACCCCCGGACGTCCTCGCGCGGCGGCGCCCCCGTCGCGCCGGCCTCCTTCACCGCCCGCTCCACCGCCGCGACCGCCTGTTCCACGGCCGGCTCGGTCCCGAGGTCGTCGCCGATGGGCACGGACGCCTCGGCGAGCACCCGCCCGACCAGGTCCGACACCAGCACGAAGACGCTCTCGGTGCGTACGTCGAGCGCGGCCAGGCGGGCCCGGTCGGCCACGATGCCGTAGAGCCGGGCGTTCGGGCCGCGGCGCTGCTCGCCGGACTCCCCGACCACGGTGATCAGGCCGGAGGCGGTGAGCCGTTCGACGAGGTCGGCGACGGTCGGCCGGGACAGTCCGGTCAGTTGCTTCAGCCGTCCTGCCGTCAGCGGGCCTTCCTGCTGCAGCAGTCGCAGGGCGAGCCGGTCGTTGATGGCCCGGGCGGTGCTCGGTGATGCGGGCATGACGGGGATTCTCCCAGCAGGAGGCGGGCGTACGGCCCTCTGTCTATCAGGCAGGGTTCCTGATAATTTACGGCCGGTACGACGCGGGCAAGGCGGGCAACTCCCGGGAAGGGACCGGAACATGGGTGACGTGGGCCGCACGTGGAACGAGGTGAGGCGCGCCCGGTACGCCGTGGCGGCCGTGTTCGCCGTGCACGGCGCCGTGACCGGCTCCTTCGCGACCCGCGTGCCGTGGGTCCGGGAGCACGCCTCGCTGAGCGCGGGTCAGCTGGGGTTCGCGCTGGCGTTCACCGCGTTCGGCGCATCCTGCGCGATGCCGCTGGCGGGCCGGATCAGTCACCGCTACGGCAGCCGTAAGGCGCTGCGCGGGCTGCTCGCCCTGTGGACGCTGTCCCTGGTCCTGCCGTCGCTGGCGCCGAACCTGTACACGCTGTGCCTGGCGATGTTCGCGTACGGCGCGGCCTCCGGCATGGCGGACGTCGCCATGAACGCGCTCGGCGTCGAGATCGAGAAGCGGCTGGGCAGGTCGATCATGTCGGGGCTGCACGGCATGTGGAGCACGGGCGCGCTGCTCGGCGCGGCCGGCGGCACGCTCGCCGCCCATCTCGGTGCGGACGCGCGCGTGCACTTCGCGCTCGCCGCCGCCGTACTCACCGTCCTCGGTGTGGTGGCCTGCTCCTGGGTGCTCGACGTGCAGCCGGCCGAGGACGAGGAGCCGCCCCCGCGGTTCGCGCTGCCGCCGCGCTCGGCGCTGCTGATCGGCGCGGTCGGCTTCTGCGCGGTGTTCGCGGAAGGGGCGAGCCTGGACTGGTCGGCGGTGTTCCTGCGGGACCGGCTGGACACCTCGGCCGGGCTGGCGGCGGCCTCCACGACCGGGTTCATGCTGACCATGGCGGTGGCCCGGATCGCCGGGGACGCGGTGGTGAACCGCTTCGGCGCGGTGCGCACCGTACGGGCCGGAGGCGTGCTGGCCGGGCTGGGCGGCGTGCTGATCGTCGTCGCGGGGCATCCGGCGGTGGCGATGACCGGCTTCGCGCTGATGGGACTCGGCATCGCCGTGGTCGTACCGCTGTGCTTCGCGGCGGCCGGGCACGCCGGGCCGAACCCCAGCCTCGCCATCGCGGGTGTGGCCACCATCACGTACACCTCGGGGCTGATCGCGCCCAGCCTGATCGGCGGGGTGGCGCAGGCGACCAGCCTGACGGTCTCGTTCTGCGTGGTGACCGCTCTGACCTGCGGGCTCGCCGCGTTCGCGGGCGTGCTGCGCACCGCCGGGGGCGGGGACCGGGCCGAGGTCGAGCGGCAGGCCGCGGCAGTGCCCGACCCGCGGCCCTGAAGGCGCCGCACCACGGCGCGGGGCGGCGACAGGACGGCCAACGGGGCGGGCGCGGGACGGCGACAGGACGGGCGCGGGACGGCGTAGCGCCAGGTGAATCCGGCTCACCAGGGGGACCGCGCGGACGAAGTGCCGCCTGGTACCCCTGACAATGGTGCAGACCGTCTTCATGTACAGAGAAAGCGAAACCCCACCATGGACCTCGGCGTGCGCTGGAAGCTGCACGGTGACGGGAAGTCTCCCGCACCCGGAGCGGTGGTACGCCCCGACGAGAGGCTCACCTGGCCGCGCACGGTGGGCCTGGGCGCCCAGCACGTCGTGGCGATGTTCGGTGCCTCCTTCGTCGCCCCCGTGCTCATGGGCCTGGACCCCAACCTGGCCATCATGATGTCGGGCGTGGCGACCGTCATCTTCCTGCTCGCCACCCGCGGCCGGGTGCCCAGCTACCTGGGCTGCTCCCTGTCCTTCGTGGGCGTCGCCGCCGTGATCCGCGCGCAGGGCGGCACCAGCGCGACCGTGACCGGCGCCATCTTCGTCGTCGGTTTCGTGCTGTTCCTGGTCGGGCTCGCGGTGCAGCGCTTCGGCGCGCGGATCATCCATGCCGCGATGCCGCCGATCGTCACCGGCGCCGTCGTGATGCTGATCGGCTTCAACCTGGCCCCGGTGACCGCCTCCACGTACTGGCCGCAGGACCAGTGGACGTCGCTGCTGGTCATGCTCTTCACCGGTCTGGCCGTCGTCTGTCTGCGCGGTTTCTGGTCGCGCATCGCGATCTTCCTGGGCCTGCTGTTCGGGTACGGCATCTCGTGGCTCTTCGACCGGGTCTTCGGCAAGATCCACTCGAACGACGGCAGCGGCAAGGTCACCGACCACTGGCGGCTGAACCTCTCCGGCGTGGGCAAGGCCGACTGGATCGGGCTGCCCCACTTCCACGGTCCGGCCTTCCACTGGTCGGCGATCCTGGTCGCGCTGCCGGTCGTGATCGCCCTGGTCGCGGAGAACGCGGGCCACGTCAAGGCGGTCGGCGAGATGACCGGCGACCCGCTGGACGACAAGCTCGGTACGGCGATCTCGGCGGACGGCGTCGCCTCCATGCTGTCGACCGCGGTGGGCGGACCGCCGAACACCACCTACTCCGAGAACATCGGCGTGATGGCCGCGACCCGCGTCTACTCCACGGCCGCCTACTGGGCCGCCGCCTGCTTCGCGCTCCTCTTCGGCGTCTGCCCGAAGTTCGGCGCGATCGTCGCCGCGATCCCCGGCGGTGTCCTCGGCGGCATCACGGTCATCCTGTACGGCATGATCGGCCTGCTCGGCGCCCAGATCTGGCTGCACGGCAAGGTGGACCTGCGCAACCCGCTGAACCTGGTGCCGGCCGCCGCGGGCATCATCATCGGCGTCGGCAACGTCACCATGAAGTTCTCCGACAACTTCTCCCTCAGCGGCATCGCGCTGGGCACCCTGGTCGTCATCACCGGCTACCACGCGCTGCGCGCCTTCGCCCCGGCCCATCTCAAGGGCCAGGAGCCCCTGCTGGACGAGGGCACGTCGTCGTACGACGACTCGGCGGACGGCACGGACCCGCACACCCAGCCGTAGCGGCACGGCCGCCCGGTCACGGGTGAGGCCGCCGGGGAGGCGTACGCGTACGCGTCCCCGGCGGCGCGCTACCGACCGCCGGAGATCCGCGCCGATCCACGCCGATCCACGCCGGTCCGCGCCCTTCCGCGCCGCCCCGGAGTTCTCCCCGTCCCCCTTTTCCTCCGGCCCCCGTTCCCCCGTTCCGGCGAAGCGGCGGGCCGGTCGGCGCGCGGGCGGGCCCGGGGCTGGGACCCTTCCCCCATGGCGCAGTTGGAACACTTCACCACGCCCGTCGACGCGGTCCTGTCCCGTATGCGCGCGCTCGACGCGGAGCTGCCCGAGCGGGACGGGGTCGCCGTCTTCAACCGCGTCTATCTCACCGTCACCGGGGAGGTCGACCGGCGCCTGGACTCCGGGGAGTTCCCGGATCCGAGGGCGGCGGCAACGCTCGACGTACGGTTCGCCGAGCGGTACCTGGCCGCGGTCGACACGGCCGCGCGGGACCGCCGGCCGCCCGCCTGCTGGCGGCCCCTGTTCCAGCTCCGCCGCCATCCCGGTGTGCGTCCGCTGCAGTTCGCCCTGGCGGGCATCAACGCGCACGTCGGGCACGACCTGGCGCTCGCCGTGGTGGACGCCTGCCGCTCCCTCGGCTGCGAACCGGCGGACCTGGAGGACGAGTTCGACCGCGTGGGCGACCTCCTCGTCGCGCTGGAGGAACAGGTCCGCGAGGATCTGATGCCGGGCCCCGACCTGCTCCAGCTCGCCGACCCGCTGACCCATCTGCTGGGATCCTGGAGTCTGGAGCGGGCCCGGGACGCCACCTGGGCGACGGCCCGCGCCCTGTGGGCCCTGCGCCACTGCGAGGACGTCGCCGAGGAGTTCACCGAGCGCCTGGACGCGGCGGTCGGCTTCGCGGGCCGGATGCTGCTCACCCCGCTCGGCGACCGACCCGTCGCCGATCGCGCGCCGTAAGGGGAACCGCCGTACGGGGAACTGCCGTACGACCGTCCCGCGTTGAACCTGCGACCACCGATCGCGAAGGAGCAGCGGTATGACGATCCGGCTCGGCCTCGGTCTCCCCCAGATGCGCCAGTACTCCCCCGGCCAGGACGTGCCCGACGTGGCACGCACGGCCGAACGAATCGGCTACGACAGCCTGTGGGTCTTCGAACGGACCCTGTTCCCGGAGCCCGCGACCCAGGGGCTGTACGGCGTCGAGGGCCTTCCCTGGCCCGATCACTACCGGAACGTGGCGGACCCGCTGGTCACACTCACCCTGGCCGCCGCGGCGACCGAGCGGGCCGAGCTGGGCTCCAGTGTGCTGGTGGCGCCGCTGCACCTGCCGTTCCAGCTCGCCAGGACCCTGGCCACGCTGGACGCGGCGAGCGGCGGCCGGGTGATCGCGGGCTTCGGCACGGGCTGGTCGCTGGACGAGTACGCGGCCTCGGGGGTCAGGCCGTTCGAGGAGCGCGGCGCGGTCCTGGACGAGACCATCGAGGTGTGCCGCGCGGTGTGGGGCCCCGATCCGGTCGTCCACGACGGCCCGATCAGCAAGATCGCCTCCGCCGTGGTCGGGCCGAAGCCCGCCCGGCCCATCCCGATCCTGCTGGCCGGGGGCAACGGCAGGGCCTGGCGCAGGCTGGTGGACCACGCCGACGGCTGGCTCCCGGCAGGCATGGGAGCCGAGCGGCTCGCCGCCCAGTGGGGCCGGCTGCGGGAGATGGCCGAGGAGCGGGGCCGTACGCAGCCCATCCGCACGGTCCTGCGGGTGAACCTCGAACCGCGGGCGAAGCCGTACGACGGCGCCGACCGCCGGCCCTTCCAGGGGGACATGGAGCAGATCCTGGAGGACCTGGCGGAGCACGCGGCGCTCGGACTGGACGAGATGCTCGTCGATCTCCAGACGACCTCGCGGGACGCCCAGGAGCTGAAGGACGTCGCCGCCGAGGTGTTCGAGAGGGCGCGGGCGGCCGGGATCTGACCGGCCCGGCCCCCACCGCGGCGCCGCCCCCACCGCGGCGCCGCGACCGGCCCCGCGCCGCGCCCGGCCCGGCCCGCCCGGTCAGTCCTCGGGCAGTTCGGTCAGTCCTCGGGCAGTTCGACGGGGGCGATCTCGTCGTAGACGTCACCCGGGCCCGGGTTGGTCCGGTCGGTCTCGCCGCCGAAGTGGTGCATGACGCCCCAGACCGCGTTCAACGCGGTCTGGATCGCTCCCTCCGCCCAGCCGGCCGTCCAGGAGATGTCGTCGCCGGCGAGGAAGACGCCCCGCTTGTCCTCGGGCAGCCGGTCCTGCATGAAGTGCGTGAACAGGCGGCGCTGGTAGCGGTAGTGGCCGGGCAGGTTGGCCTTGAACGCGCCCATGAAGTAGGGCTCGTTCTCCCAGGAGACGGTCACCGGGTTGCCGATGATGTGCTTCCTGATGTCGACCTTCGGGTAGATCTCGCCGAGCGACTTGAGCATGACCTCCAGCCGCTCGTTCGCCGACAGAGGCAGCCACTTCAGGCTGTCGTCGCACCAGGTGTAGGACAGGCAGATGACGGCGGGCTTGTCCGGACCGTCGTCCAGCAGGTAGGTGCCGCGCGTCATACGGTCGGTGAGCGTCATCGACATGACGTCCCGGCCCGTCGGCTCTCCCTTGTCGTCGACGGCCTTGTCCAGCCAGAACGGCCGGTCGACCGGCACGAAGAGCTTGGAACTCTCCATGTAGTGGGTGCGCTCCATCGCCGTCCAGTGGTCGATGGGGAAGAGCGAGTCGTCGCAGGCGACCTTGGACAGCAGCATCCAGGACTGTGCGGTGAAGATGGCCGCCTGGTACGTACGGATGTCGCCGTTCGCGTCCGTCACGGTGATCTGGTTGCCTGCGGTGCGGTTCAGCCGGGTCACGGCCGGGCGGGGCTCGCCTGCCACGTGCAGGGAGCTCAGCGAGGTGCCGTACGGCCAGTGGACGATCTTCTCCGGCTCGCGCTCCCACAGGCGCAGCGGCAGTTGCTGCGAGCCGCCGACGATGCCGCGGTGGTGGTCGTCGGCCTCGGTGTAGACGACGCGCAGGATCTCCAGGATGGAGTTGGGGAAGTCGGTGTCCCAGCCGCCGGTGCCGAAGCCGACCTGGCCGAAGATCTCGCGGTGCCGGAAGGACTTGAACGACTCCGACTCGCAGAGGAAGCCGTAGAAGGTCTGGTCGTCGAGCTTCTCGACCAGCTTGGCCCAGATCTCGCGGATGCGCGGGACATCGCGCTCACGCATGGCGCGGTTCATGTCGGAGAAGTCGGCGCCCTCTTCGAGGCACCGGTTCCAGGCCTCGGCGACGTCACGGTAGACCTGGGGCAGATCCTCGACCGTCTCGGCGTAGTGCGACTCGCCCTTGAGGTCGACGACGGTCGAAGGGGTCGTCTCGGCAAGGGGGTTGGGGAAGGGCCTGGTCTCCAGACCGACCATGTCGATGTAGTGCTGGAGCGCGGTGGAGGAGGGCGGGAAGCGCATCGCGCCCATCTCGGCGGTCAGCGACTCGTCGCAGCCCTCGAAGCCGACCGTGCGCAGACGGCCGCCGATCTGGTCGGCCTCGTAGACGACCGGCTTGAGGCCCATCTTCATCAGCTCGTACGCGGCCACGATGCCGGACAGACCGCCGCCGATGACCGCGACCTCGGTGCCGTGCTCGGTGGCCGGTATCTGGCCCAGGCCCGCGGGGTGGGCGAGGAAGTCGTCGTAGGCGTAGGGGAAGTCCGGGCCGAACATGGTGATCGGCGGCTGCTGCTCACCGGCGTGCTCGACGGCGTTGGGCACCGTGGACGTCATGGGGTACGGACTCCTTGCGCGAAAGAACTCGGGGAAAGACTCAGGGGATTCAGACCAGGGACCCGTACAGGCCTGGACGGCGGTCCCGCAGATAGGGGTTGGCCTCGCGGGACGCGGCCAGGAAGGCCGGGTCGGCGTCGGCGAACACCAGCTGCTCCGCGCGCCCGGCACGGGCGCGGGCGACCCCGTCGGGCCCGGCCAGGGTGGACAGTCCGAAGAACTCGAACTCCCCCTCCTGGCCGACCCGGTTGGCGTACGCCACGTACATCTGGTTCTCGACCGCGCGCACCGGGATCATCGACTCGGCGACGAACTCGAACGGGTGCATGTTCGCGGTGGGCACGACGAGGAGGTCCGTGCCGGCCAGGGCGTGGGCGCGGACGATCTCCGGGAACTCGACGTCGTAGCAGATCACCAGGCCCACGGTCAGGCCGTTCAGTTCGGCCTGGACGACCCCGCGCTCGCCCGGCGTGAAGTGGTCGCGCTCGAAGCCGCCGAAGAGGTGCGTCTTGCGGTAGTTCGCGAGGCGGGTGCCGTCGGCGGAGATCAGCTGGGCGGAGTTGAAGACGCTCTCGCCGTCGCGCTCCGGGTAGCCGTACGCGATCGCCAGACCGTGCCGCGTGGCGATCTCCGCCACCGCGTCCGCGGATTCGCCGTCGGCGGGCTCGGCGAGGCGGGCGACGGCGTCGCCGATCGCGTACCCGGTGAGGAACATCTCCGGTACGACCAGCAGCCCGGCGCCCGCGGCAGCGGCCCGGCCCGCGGCCTCGTCGAGCACCTTCAGGTTCTCGACGGCGAAGCCGGGGCGGCCGGAGCTCTGCAGCAGGGCTGTGCGCATGCGGGATCCTCACCAGGGAAAAGAGGGGTTCGGGGTCGGTATGACGGTACGGGCGGGGTACGGGGCCGGACAAGAAGCAGCCGTTGCGCGCGGGTGTGCGGTTTGTTGCGTGGGCTGGGCCGCGGGCGGCGATTCGTTGCGCGCCGGCGGAAACGGTTCCCGGGGACGGTGGTCGCCCGGGGCGACGGACTCCGCACCGGCGCACGTCACCCGGAACTCCGGCGCTGGCCGGGGAGCCGCCCGCGCAGGCCGGGCTAGAGCTGCTTCAGCCGGTGCACGATCTCCCGCAGCAGGTCGGGGTCGGCCGCCGGACCGGTGACCGGAAGGCTGCGGGGCGCGTGGATGCGGACGAGTCCGGCCTCGGCGAGGTCGTCGAGGAGCACGCGTACGACGGTCAGCGGCAGGTCGGCGCCTGCGGCCAGCTCGACCACCGGGCGCGGGCCGCGGCGGATCTGGTCGAGCAGGGCCGCCTTGGCGTGGTCGACGCCGGTACCGGCCGGATCCGTCTCCAGTGCGGTGACCCAGGACATCAGGTTGATGGCGTGCCGGTCCGAGGGCCGGGTGCGGCCCCGGGTCACGGTGTACGGACGCACCATCGACCCGGTCTCGTCCTCGTACCAGTGCTCTTCGCTCACCGCGGCATCCGGGATCAGGGGGTCGAGCGGGCGGCCGCGTCCAGGTGGCGGCCGAGGCGGCGGACGAGCAGGGCCATCTCGTGGGCGAGCTGCCCGACATCCGTCCTGGCCTCGCTCAGCACGGCGAGGCGGCTGCCCTGGCCGGCCGGGGTGATGAAGAGGTAGGCGTCCTCCAGCATGACCATGGTCTGCCGCACCTGTCCCGCCTCGAAGCGCTCCCCCGCCGAACGGGCCAGACCGTGGAATCCCGAGCAGACGGCGGCCAGGTGCTCGATGTCGCGCCGGCGCATGCCGTCCGAGCAGCTCAGCGGAAGCCCGTCGGCGGTGAGCAGCACCGCCTGCCGCACGTGGTCGGTCCGCGCCACGAGATCGTCGAGCAGCCAGCCGAGATCCGTACCGGGGGCCCCGGCGGGCACGGCCGGGTTCTCGGGGTTCTGATCGTCACCGTACATCGTCGGTGTGCGTCCCTTCGTTGGCGGTCGGGCGGTCGGCTTCGGGGGGCACGGACGGGTGCCCGGTGGACGGGTGGCCGGTGGACGGTCGGCCCGTGGGCGGGTGGCCGCCGTCGCCGCGGGAGTCCTCCGTGAGCGCGGGCAGGCCCTTGCGGCCGCGGTCGAGGCCGCGCTGGAAGGAGCCGAAGATCGCCCGCATCTCCTCGGCGCCGACCTCGCGCTCGGGAGCCGTGTCGCGGGGCGGCGGATCAGCGCGCAGCTCGCGGGCGAGGGAGGCCTGGCGGGTGCGGGTGGGCAGCGCGGGAGCCTCCGGCTCCGGGCTGTCGTGACGCGGGGACTCGGCTCCCCCGCCGGGCCCGGACACCGGCGCCGGCCGCCGCCTGGCGGGCAGCTCCGCCACCTCGCGCCCGGTCGGCGCCGCGTGCCCGGTAGGCGCCTGCTGCCCGGTCGGCGTCTCACGCCTGGCGGGCACCTCACGCCTGGCGGGCACCTCACGCCTGGCGGGCACCTCGCGCTCGGTGGGCACCGAAGGCGCGATGGGTTCCTCCTGCCCGGTCGGCGCCGAAGGCCCGGCGACCTCGGCCGGTTCGGCCGGGCGCACCGCCGGTGGCCTTCCCGGCCCGGTCTCGGCGGACCGGCGCCCCCGTCGCTCGCGCCTCCCGGTCCGGCCGGCCGCCGCACCCACCGGTTCCACCTGCGCCAGCACCCCGTCCGGCAGGAGGACGACAGCGGTCGTACCGCCGTACGGTGAGTCCGCGAGGCGTACCTCGATGCCGTGCCGGGCGGCGAGGCGGCCGACGACGTACAGGCCGAGCCGGTCGTGGCGGGTGGGGTCGAAGGCGTCGGGGTCGGTGAGGGTGCGCTGGGCCTCAGCGCGCTGGTCGGCGTCGAGGCCGAGACCCCGGTCGTCGATCTCCAGGACGAAACCGCTGCCGACGCGGCCGGTGCGGAAGGTGACCTGGGTGTGCGGCGGCGAGAACACCGTGGCGTTCTCCAGGAGTTCGGCGACGAGGTGGACGACGTCGGCGACGGCGTCCGCCGCGACTCCGATCTCCGGCATCGGCGGCACCTCGACACGCGCGTAGTCCTCGATCTCGCTCACCGCCGAGGCGACGACGTCCGCGACGGGCACCGGACCCCGCCAGCGTCGGCCGGGCGTCGCGCCGGAGAGGATGATCAGGCTCTCGGCGTGCCGGCGCATGCGGGTGGTGAGGTGGTCGACGCGGAAGAGCTGCTGGAGCACGTCCGGGTCCTCGGTACGCCGTTCCAGGGTGTCGACGAGCTTCAACTGCCGGTGTACGAGCGCCTGGTTGCGGCGCGCGATGTTGAGCAGCACCGCGAACAGGCCGCGGCGCAGGGTGGCCTGCCTGACGGCGGCCTCGACGGCGGCGAGCCGCGCGGTGTTGAAGGAGCGGCCGACCTGCCCGATCTCGTCGTCGCGGACGTCGTCGGCGGCGAGCGGCGGCGCCTCGGCAATGGCGTCGACCTGTTCCCCGGCACTCAATCGGCGCATCACATCGGGCAGTTGACGGCTGCTGAGCAGGTCGGCGGCGTCGCGCAGGGCCTCCAGACGGCGCGAGACGCGTCGGGCGCCGCGTACCGAGAACCACAGCGACAGGACCACGGCGGCGAGCCCGGCGGCGCCGACGACGGCGGCCTTGGTCAGCTCACCGTAGGCGAAGGCGCGGCCGCGCACGGCGGAGTTCTCGGCGGCGCGGGTGCACAGCCGCATATAGCGCGTGACGGCGCGGTCGGTGACCGACCGCCAGGTGTCCGCCGAGACGGCCTCCCCGGCCGCGGCTGGGCCGGCCCGCAGCAGCGCGTCCTCGCCCCGTTCGAGCGAGCGGTGCAGGTCGCCGCGCTGGAAGCCCTCGAACAGGTGCCGCGAGTCGGCGGGCAGGTCCGGCACGTACGTCCGCTCGAAGACGCGCCGGTCCTCGATGGCCGCGGTCAGGGCGTCGTACTGCCGGTCGGTGAGCGTGCCGGCGGCGCGTGCCCCGGCGACCAGGGCGTCCTCCCGGGACACGAACTCCCGTACCCGGACCAGTTCGACGACGACCTGCGCCTCCCGGGCGAGCTGCCCGGCCTGGAGCGCGGTGAGCGCGGACTGGACGTCGAAGCCGGGTTCGACCAGCGCGCTGTACCCGGCGACGGCCCGGTCCCAGGTGACGCGCCGGGACAGTACGTCCTGGCGCAGCTTCTCCAGCTTCCCGGTGGCGGCGACCGCGGTGTCCAGGACGTGCCGCTGCCGGTTGGTGAGCCGGTCCCGGTCGCCGTCCCGGATCGCCCGCCGCATGTCCTCCACGGCCCGGTCGGTGCGGCGTTGCTGTCCGAGCAGGTCGCTCGCCCTGGCGGTGTCGAGCCCGGCGCCGAGGTAGGCGGCGGACAGTCGGCGTTCGATCTGGATCTGCCCGATCGCGGTGTCCACGGGGGTGCCGAAGTCCTCGTACACCCCTTGGAGCCGGATCAGGGCGCGCAGTTCCGAGGTGACGGACACCATGGCGAAGCTCCACAGGGCCATCAACGCGACCGCGGGGGCGAGGGCGAGGGCCACGATCCGCGCGCGGACGGTGGTGGGACGGCCGACGGGCCAGCGCATGGATTACCTGCCGGGGTTACCAGTCAGTAGAGTGCCGCACAACCTACGGGATCGTCATCTCGTATGCAATTGGTGACCGCCGGTAACCCGCGCCGTTTCCGTGGCGCGGCGCACGCTCGGCCCGGTGTCCCCGCCGCTCGGTCCCGCGCCCCGCCACTCGGCCCGGCGTCACCGCCGCTCAGCCCGGTGCCCCCGCCGAGAAGCGCCGCAGCAGGGGCGACAGCACCAGCACCGACTTGGTGCGCTCCACGAACGGCTCGCCGGCGATCCGCTCCAGCACCCGTTCGAAGTGGCGCATGTCGGAGGCGAAGACCTGGGCGATGGCGTCCGCGTCGCCGGTGACGGTGGACGCGGCCACGACCTCCTGGTAGCGCTCCAGGCCCCGCTGGATGGTCTCGGGCGAGGTGTTGCTGCGGCAGAAGATCTCGATGTACCCCTCGGTCTCCCAGCCGAGCGCCGCCGGGTCCACCCGGACCGTGAATCCGGTGATGGCTCCGGTCGCGCGCAGCCGGTCCACCCGCCGCTTGACGGCGGGCGCGGACAGTCCGACAAGCTGCCCGATGTCCGCGTAGGAGCGGCGGGCGTCCTCGGCGAGGGCGTGCACGATGCGTTCGTCGAGATCGTTCAGCACAGGGGTGGTTCACTTCTTCGGATCGGTCACTTGCTGCACGACCGTCGAGGCGCCCCGGTGGTCACGCGAGGGGGACGACGTCGGCCGTGTACGAGTAGAACACGAGCCCGGCCGGCATCCGGACATCACGGCGGCGGGCCCGCCGGTGACCACGCGCGGACACCCGTGGACACCCGTGGACCCCGGGAACGCCGCACGGCCCTCGTCGCCCCGGGCGGGGCGACGAGGGCCGTGCGGACGGGACGCGGGTCAGCTCCAGCTGGCGTGCAGCGGCTTGCCCTCGGCGTAGCCGGCCGCGCTCTGGATACCGACGATGGCCTTCTCGGCGAACTCCTCCAGGGAGGCGGCGCCGGCGTAGGTGCAGGAGGAGCGGACGCCCGCGATGATCGAGTCGATCAGGTCCTCGACGCCCGGGCGGGCCGGGTCGAGGAACATGCGGGACGTGGAGATGCCCTCCTCGAACAGCGCCTTGCGGGCACGGTCGTAGGACGACTCCTCGGAGGTGCGGTTGCGCACCGCGCGCGCGGAGGCCATGCCGAACGACTCCTTGTACAGGCGGCCGTTCGCGTCCTGCTGGAGGTCGCCCGGGGACTCGTAGGTGCCCGCGAACCAGGAACCGACCATCACGTTGGACGCGCCGGCGGCGAGAGCCATCGCCACGTCGCGCGGGTGGCGGACACCGCCGTCGGCCCACACGTGCTTGCCGTACTTCTTCGCCTCGGCGGCGCACTCCAGGACGGCGGAGAACTGCGGCCGGCCCACGCCGGTCATCATGCGGGTGGTGCACATGGCGCCGGGGCCGACGCCGACCTTGATGATGTCCGCGCCCGCGTCGATCAGGTCCTTGACGCCCTCGGCGGAGACGATGTTGCCGGCGACGATCGGCACCTGCGGGTCGAGACCGCGGACCAGCCTGACCGCGTTGATCATCGATTCCTGGTGGCCGTGCGCGGTGTCGATGACGAGCGTGTCCACACCCGCGTCGAGCAGCAGCTTGGCCTTGCCCGCCACGTCGCCGTTGATGCCGACGGCCGCGGCGACGCGCAGCCGGCCCCGCTCGTCGACGGCAGGGCTGTACAGCGTGGCGCGCAGGGCGCCCGTGCGGGTGAGGATGCCGGCGAGCCGGCCGTCCTTGTCGATGGCCGGGGCGTAGCGGCGGTTGTGCGCGTCGAGGGTGTGGAAGGCCTCGCGCGGGTCGATGTCCGCGTCGAGCAGCAGCAGGTCCTTGGACATGACCACTTCGAGCTGGGTGAAGCGGTCGACGCCGGTCAGGTCCTGGTCGGTGACGACACCGACGGGCCGCTGCTTCTCGTCGACGACCACACCGGCGTTGTGCGCCCGCTTGGGCAGCAGGGCCAGGGCGTCGGCGACGGTCTGGTGCGGGGCCAGCACGATCGGGGTGTCCAGCACCAGGTGGCGGCTCTTCACCCAGGAGATGACGTCGGTGATCACGTCGATCGGGATGTCCTGCGGGATGACCACCAGGCCGCCGCGCCGGGCGACCGTCTCGGCCATCCGGCGGCCGGCGATCGCGGTCATGTTGGCGACGACGAGCGGAATGGTGGTGCCCGTGCCGTCCGGCGAGCCGAGGTCCACGCCCTGACGCGAGCCCACCGCGGAGCGGCTCGGCACCATGAACACGTCGTCGTACGTCAGGTCGTACGCGGGCTGGATGTCATTGAGGAAACGCACGTGCCGCACATCCCAGTCGATCAGAGGTGACCCCCCGACGGGTGCGCCAGGGGGAAAAGAGCACGTACTTCATTCTCCCATGGCAGGGCTCGGGTCATGCCCCCACAGAACGTCCAGCGTGCCCGGATCGGGGCTGGGACGATCCTCCAAGCGCGAGGACGACGGCGAGTGCGGGAGTGCGGTCCACGGCCTCGGCGAACACGTCCTGGGCGGTGCGCCACTGGTCCGGGTCCGATTCCGCGAACGGCCGCCAGTCCCGTACGACGATCAGCAGCCCGCGTTCCACGGCCCCCTCGGGCCACAGGGTGTGGTCGGAGAGGGAGTCGACGAGCGCGTCCCAGTTGCGGCCGAACCAGTCGGGCAGCGCCAGGGCCGTCGCCGTGCGGTCCATCAGCCCGGCCTTGTCCGTGACCCCGTCGAGGTCGAGGGTGACGGTGACCCGGCCGGTCAGGTCTTCGCTCATCTCAGCACCGCCCGGAACGAGCTGTAGTGGTCATCGGTGTAGTAGATCTCGCCGCGCTGTCCGGTGACGATCCGCCGCGCCCCGCGGTCACGGGATCCCGGGGTCGTGACCGTGTACTCGTGGTAGTAGCCGCGTGCCTGTCCCGGCAGCAGCCGTTCGAAGTTCCCGAAGACGACGCCGTCCCTGGCGTACGGGAAGGGTCCGCCCTTGTCGATCAGGGCCAGGGTCTGCCGGGCCTCGGCCGGGAGGCGGGAGGCCGGGACGGTGGCCATGCCCCGGGCCCACGCCGGGGTGGAGGCGGCCGGGGAGAAGGTCCGGGAGACCGTCGGGGAGGCGGCCGCGCTGGAGGCGCCCGAGGCCGTCGGTGGACCGGTGCTCGCGCTCTTGCCCGAGCACCCGGTCAGCAGGACGGCGAGGGCGAGGAACACCCCCGCGAGTACGCGGGGAAGGCACCGCACCGGCGCACCGGGGCCACGCCTCGGGTACGCGTGGGGGACGAACCGCAGCAACATGCCGTCGATGCTGCCACGGCCGTCCCGTTACGACGTCGCCACGACCCGCCGGGTCAGGAGCCGTCGGGGTCCGCGCGGCTGAGCGCGGGCTTCGGCGTCGGCCCCGCCGTCAGCAGGTAGTCCGCGGCCGAGGTGTCCGTGACCAGGCTGGTGACCAGGCCCGAACGCAGCACCGCGTCGATCGCGGGCGCCTTGCGCTGCCCGCCCGCGATGGCCACGACCTCCGGGATGCGGCGCAGCTGGTCGGCCTTGACCGTGATGCACCGCTCCCCCAGGTCCCGGCCGATCCGGCGCCCGTCGGCGTCGAAGAGGTGCGCGGCCATCTCGGCGGCGACACCGAGCGAGGCGTAGTGCGCTCGCTCCTCGTCGCTGAGCATGTCGTGCACCGTCGAGATGCCCGGCTCCCAGGAGCCGATGGAGACGCAGGCGACCGTGACCTTGTCGAAGTACTCGAAGGCCCGGGCGATCCCGGTCTGGTTGCGCAGGGCCGCCGCGGTGGCGGCGTCCGGCAGCAGCATCGGCGCGTAGATGGGGTGCGCGTCGCCGCCCGACACCTGGGCGGCACGGCGTACTGCCTCGACCGAGCCGCGCTCGGACGTCCCCGCGTCGTACACGCCCGTCAGCTGTACCACCGTGCACGGCGGCAGCCGGTCGAGCGCCGCGGCCATGTGGATGGTCGACCGGCCCCAGGCCAGCCCCAGCACGTCGCCCTCGTCGACGAGTTCCCCGAGCAGGTCGGCCGCGACCTCGCCGAGATTCTCCGGATCCGGGGTCTCCTCGGCCTCGGCCGGGGACTCGACCACGACGGCGTGCCGCAGGCCGTAGCGGGCGCGGAGCGCGTCTGAGCGCTCGGCGTCCAGCTCGGCCGGGACGCGGATCTCGATACGTACGAGATCCCGTTCGAGGGCTGTCTCCAGGACCCGGGCCACCTTGAAGCGGCTGACGCCGAACTCCTCCGCGATCTGGATCTTGGACTTGCCCTCGAGGTAGAAGCGGCGGGCCATGGCCGCCGCCTGGACCAGCTCAGCGGGTCCCATCCGCATGGCTGACCGGCCCGCCGACATACCCGACACGGCGATCTCCTCACTGCTGTTCACACTCTGGATTCGCCGTTCATCCTTGCAGATCCGGCGCGACTGATCCGCCCTCATGGGCGGCGTTCACTTAACCGTTCACGCAGCCTTGGCTCAGTGGCCGCATGCCCAGGACGCCTGGGCGGTGGCGGCTTCCGCCTGAGCGCGCAGCGCCCGCACCGCCTGGGCCGGGTCCTCGGCGCCGTACACCGCCGAACCGGCGACGAACACGTCCGCTCCCGCCTCCGCGCACCGCTCGATGGTGGACGCCGAGACACCGCCGTCCACCTGCAGCCACAGCTGAAGACCGTGCTTGTCGATCAGCTCACGGGTGCGGCGGACCTTCGGCAGCATGACGTCGAGGAACGACTGCCCGCCGAAGCCCGGCTCGACCGTCATGATCAGCAGCATGTCGAGTTCCGGCAGGATCTCCTCGTACGCCTCGATCGGCGTGGCGGGCTTGAGCGCCATGGCGGCGCGGGCACCCTTGGCGCGGATCTCCCGGGCGAGCCTGATGGGCGCCGCCGCCGCCTCCACGTGGAAGGTGATGGACTGGGCACCCGCCTCCACGTACTGCGGCGCCCAGCGATCGGGGTCCTCGATCATCAGATGGCAGTCCAGCGGGATGTCCGTGGCACGGGCCAGGGACTCCACGACGGGCGTACCGAGCGTGAGGTTCGGGACGAAGTGGTTGTCCATGACGTCGACGTGGAGCCAGTCGGCGCCCTCGACCGCCTTCGCCTCGTCCGCGAGGCGAGCGAAGTCTGCGGACAGAATGCTGGGGTTGATCTGCACGGCCATGCCCCAAGCCTGCCATGCCCGGGGCACGGATGTTCGCGCCGGTCCACAGGCGGGACCGTTCGTCCTACTTATACGACGGTATGCCGAACCCTGTGGACAAGAAGTTCCCGGAGATCCGGAGCTTCACGAGCCGGGCGCGGCGCACGGCGATCGCGCACCGGTCTCGCCCGGGTGCCGCCGGCACCGCTGCCGCCGGATGTCGCTTCCGACGGCCCGTCCTGCCCGCTCGATGCCCGCCCGATGCCCGCCCGATGCCCGGCTGCCGCCTCTGTCCGTCGCCTCCGTCAGCCGGTCCGGCGGATGAGCGCCAGGTACATCGCGTCGGTGCCGTGCACATGCGGCCACAGCTGCACGTCAGGGCCCTCGCCGAGCTCGGGCACGCCGGGCAGCAGGGGCCGGGCGTCGATGAGTTCGGCGTCCGGGAACTCCTTGAGCAGGTCGGAGACGACCGCGCGGGTCTCGGCGAGGTGCGGCGAGCAGGTGGCGTAGCCGACGACACCGCCGACCCGCACCGAGTCCAGGGCGGTGCGCAGCAGGGCGCGCTGGAGCGGGGCGAAGTTTTCCAGGTCCTCGGGGCGCCGCCGCCACCGCGCCTCGGGACGCCGGCGCAGCGCGCCGAGTCCGGTGCAGGGCACGTCCATCAGCACCCGGTCGAAGGTGCCGGGCCGCCACGGCGGCCTGGTCCCGTCGGCCGCGATGACCTGGTACGGCCCCGGGTTGCCCGCCAGCGCCTTCGCCACGAGGCCCGCCCGGTGCGGCTGCTTCTCGGAGGCCAGCAGCGTGGCCCCGCGCTCGGCGGCGAGGGCGGCGAGCAGCGCGGCCTTGCCGCCGGGGCCGGCGCACCCGTCGAGCCACTTCTCGTCGGGGCCGTCGAGCGGCGCGTTCGCGAGCGCGAGGGCGACCAGCTGGCTGCCCTCGTCCTGCACACCGGCCCGCCCCTCGTGCACCGCCTCGACGGCACCCGGCTCACCGCCCTCGGAGAGCCGCACGGCGTACGGGGACCAGCGCCCCGGCACGGCGGCCTCCTCGCGCAGCAGTTCCTCGGTGGTGGCCCGGCCCGGCCGCGCGACCAGGGTGACCTCGGGCCGCTCGTTGTCGGCCTCCAGCAGGTCCTCGATACCGGCGCGCCCGCCGCCGAGGGAGTCCCACAGCGCGGAAACGACCCACCGGGGGTGCGAGTGCACGACGGCGAGGTGGTCCTCGGGGTCCTGGTCGTAGGGCGGCGCGACCTTCTCCAGCCACCCGTCGAGGTCGTGCTGCGCCACCTTGCGCAGCACGGCGTTGACGAACTTGGCCCGCCCGTCACCGAGCACGACGCGCGCCAGCTCGACCGAGGCCGACACCGCGGCGTGCGTCGGGATGCGGGTGCCGAGCAGCTGGTGCGCGCCCAGGTTCAGCACGTCGAGCACCGGCGGGTCGACCTCGCGCAACGGCCGGTCGATGCACGCCGCGATGACGGCGTCGTACGTGCCCTGCCGGCGCAGGGTGCCGTACACCAGCTCGGTGGCGAGGGCGGCGTCCCGCGCGTCGAAGTCGCCGTTCTCCCGCGCCTTGCGCAGCAGCGGCGGCAGCACCAGGTTGGCGTACGCGTCCCGCTCGTCGACCGCACGCAGCGCGTCGAAGGCGAGGATGCGGACGGGGTCCTTCTGGGGACGGCGGTAGGGCTTGGCGGGCTTGTGCGGCCGCCGGGACTGCTCGCTCACGAAAAGGTGCTCCGGATGTGAAGAAAGGTGTGCTTGTCCAGCCTACGTCGGGGTACTCGCGCCGCCACCTGCCGGGCTCAGCCCCCGAGCGTCTCCCCGTCGGCGATACGCACCCCGCGCGCCCAGTCGGCGGCCCGCATCGGCTTCTTGCCCTGGGCCTGCACCCACAGCAGTTCGACGGCGAAGGACCCGGTGCCCACGTGCACGCTGTTCTTGCCGACGGCCATCCGGCCCGGTGCGAGGTCCGTCCGCTCGGGCACGGGGGTGACCTGGATGAGCTTGAGCCGCTCGCCCCGGAAGGTGGTCCAGGCGCCGGGCGCCGGGGTGCATCCGCGCACGACCCGGTCGACCCGCAGCGCCGGCGTCGCCCAGTCCACCTGGGCGCCCTCGACGGTGATCTTCGGCGCGAGGGTGATGCCGTCGGCCGGCTGCGGTACGGCCTTCAGAGTGCCGTCCTCGATCCCGTCCATGGTCGCGGTGAGCAGTCCCGAACCGGCGAAGGCGAGCCGGGTGAGCAGGTCACCGCTGGTGTCGGTCGAGCGGATCTCCTCGGTGACGGTGCCGTAGACGGGTCCGGAGTCCAGACCCTCCTCGATGAGGAAGGTGGAGGCACCGGTGATCTCGTCCCCCGCCATGATGGAGTGCTGCACGGGCGCGGCTCCGCGCCAGGCGGGCAGCAGCGAGAAGTGCAGGTTGACCCAGCCGTGGGCGGGGATGTCGAGGGCGACCTTCGGCAGCAGGGCGCCGTAGGCGACGACGGGGCAGCAGTCCGGCCCGATCTCCCTCAGCCGCTCCAGGAACTCGGGATCGCGCGGCCTGACCGGCTTGAGCACCTCGATCCCGGCCTCCTCCGCCCGCTCCGCCACGGGTGACGCGACCAGCCTGCGCCCCCGTCCGGCCGGCGCGTCCGGCCGCGTGACGACGGCGGCCACCTCGTGCCGCCCGGAGGCGATCAGAGCGTCCAGGGCGGGAACGGCGACCTCGGGGGTACCGGCGAAGACGAGCTTCATGGGCGGATCGGAGCCTCTCGGACAGCGTGAACACGGGCGACGTACAAGTCTATGACCACGATCATGCGACCGGACACGGGCGGACAGCCACCCCCGAACAGCCCCACGGGCCGCCCGGCCGGGCGAGCCGTCCGACGGGGCCGGCACCCCACGGGCCGCCCCGCCTCGCCTGCCTCGGGAAACGGGTGGTGCGCGGGTGGCCGACGGCGTACGCATATGCCCGCACGCCCCCACCCCGTGACCAGCGGAGCGCACACGCGTTGGTCAAGAAAGAGTTGACCACACCGGGCCGCTTTCGCCGCCCAATTCCTTTCAACGCCGGTTCGAGAGGCTTGTTCATGGCCGACCACGCAACCCACGACGCCCAGGCCCGGGCCAGCCTGCACTTGCTGGTGCGGGACATCGAGCGGGTCCGCCGCCAGGTGGACGCACTGCGCACGCTCACCGCCCAGCTGGGCAACGTCTACCGCCCGCGCCGCTCCGGCCCGTCCACGGGCTTCGTCGTCTACGGGCGGGCTCCCGCCCCCACGGTCCGCCTCGCCCAGGAACTCCGGGACAGCGTCGAGACCCTGGTCACCGCCGCCGTGGACTTCGACCGCTCGCTCGGCTTCTCGTGGGACGCGGTCGGCTCGGCGCTCGGCGTCACCAAGCAGGCGGTGCACCGCCGCTACGGCGCCCGCCGTGCCGCGGCCCAGGCGGCGGCCGCCGCCGAGCGGACGACGGAGCCCTCGGGCACCCGCACCCTCAACACCACCCTGCCCGCCGTACCGACCGTCCCCGCGGCCCGTTCCATGCCGACACAACCGACCGCCGGCAGCCCCACGCTCCGCGACGAGGTCCGCCCGACGGCCTTCCCCGGCCCCCGCAACGGCTGACCTGCCCCACCGAACCCCACCTCCGCCGCCCTCCCGGGAGCTCCGGGAGGGCAGTCGTACGCACAGTCCAGTCCAGGCCAGGCCAGGCCACCGACGGTCAGCCGCGCCCGGACCGCGACCCGCCCACGGAAGCCGCGCGTGCCCCGCCCACCGAAGCCGGACGACCGGACGGATGCTCGGCAGGACGCTCGGCCGGACGGCAGGACGGACGGCAGGACGGACGGCAGGCCGGACGACCGGCAGAAATACGCGCCCTGATGCCGGGCGGCCATCGCCAGGGCCCCACCGCCGCCCCGGAGCCGGTGCCGGACGGCCCCCGCGCCCGCCCCCGCCTCGCCCCGCCCCGCCCCGCCCCGCCCGTCAGCCGATGTCCGGCGGGTCGATCCGTACCCGCACCGCTTCCCCGCTCCCCCGCGCCATGCGCGCGGCCTGCGCCGCCTTCAGGGCGTCGGCCAGCGTGGCACCGCTCCCCCGCGGCACCCGCACCAGCGCCCGCTCCCACTGCTCGCCCGGCGGCGGCGCCCCGGGCCTGCGCGGCCGTCCCGGCAGGGTGGGCGGCAGCGGGACCGGTCCCAGCACCTCCGCGTCCGGCGGGAGCTCGACGGCCGCCAGGAACTCCGCCACGGCCTCGGGCGTCCCGGACACGGCCGCCATCCGCGACACCGGCGGGAACCCCAGCTCGGCCCGCTCGGCCAGCTCTCGCATCGCGTACCCGACCGGGTCCCAGCGCACGAGTGCCTGGACGGGCCGCAGCGTCGGCTCGGCCACGACGGCCACCGTCCCGCCTTCCCCCTGCGGCCGTACCAGCGCGGCCGCGGCCATCCACCGACGCAGCGCGTCCTCGCCGGCCCGCAGGTCCGGACGCCCGAGCATGGCCCAGCCGTCCAGCAACAGAGCGGCCGCGTAGCCGCCCTCGGCCACCGGCTCGGCGCCCGGCGTGCTCACGACCAGCGCGGGTGCGCCGGGCACCGTGTCGAGCACATGCTCGCGCCCGGAGGTGCGCACCGGTACGGCGGGGAAGGCCCGCCCGAGTTCCTCGGCCGTACGGCGCGCCCCGACCACCTGGGCCCGGAGGCGGAAGCCGCCGCACTCCGGGCAGTGCCAGGCGCCCTCGTCACGGCCGCACCACTCGCACCGCAGCTCACCCGCCTCCTGAGCCAGGAGCGGCCCCGCGCAGTGCCGGCAGCGCGCGGGGGCCCGGCACTGAGCGCAGGCCAGACGCGGCACGTACCCGCGCCGGGGCACCTGGACCAGCACCGGCCCGTGCCGCAGCCCCTCGCGGACCACCTGCCACGCGAGGGTCGGCAGCCGGGCGGCGCGGGCGGCCTCGTCGCGCGCCAGGTCCTCGTCTCCCACGGTCCGCACCAAAGGCGCGGCCCGCCGCACCTGCTCGCGCCCGGCGAGCAGCGGGCGCGCCCAGCCGCTGTCCACGAGCTGCGCGGCCTCCACCGTGCAGCTCCAGCTCCCCAGCAGGAACCCGCACTTGTCCAGTCCGGCCCGCAACAGCAGCACGTCACGTGCGTGCGGCTGCGGGGCGTGCTGCTCGCTGAGGTTGTCGTCGCCGTCGTCCCAGACGGCCACGAGCCCGAGGTCGTGGACGGGCGCGAACATGGCGGCCCGCGTCCCCACGACGGCCCGTACGGACCCCCGTCGCACCGCGAGCCACTGCGCGTACCGCTTCTCGGGGCCGGCGTCGGCGGTGAGCAGCGCGTGCCGCCCCTCGCCGAGCAGCGCGGTCAGCGCGGCGTCGACCCGCGCGGCGGCCCGGCCGTCCGGTACGACGACGAGCGCGCCGCGTCCCGAGGCGAGCGTGGCGGCGACGGCCCGGGCCAGTTCCTCGCTCCAGCCCGGTCCCGGCAGGGCGTTCCACACGGCCCTGGGCGCGCCTCCGGAGGCCAGCGACTCCAGGAAGCCCGGCCCGTGCTCGTACCGCGCCCACGACCCGGCGTCCGGTGCCGGGGGCGGTGGCAGGGGCGCGGGAGACGGCCGCTTCTCGGCCCGCGCGCTGCGCGGGGGTACGGCGAGCTGCAGCACATCGGCGAGGCTGCCCGCGTACCGGTCGGCGACAGCGCGCGCGAGCCCCAGCAGTTCCTCGCCGAGCACCGGCTCGGGCGACACGACCTGGGCGAGGGCGGCCAAGGGCCCCGAGTAGTCGGACTCGGCCCGCCGCTCGATGAGGAAGCCGTCGATGAGGCCGCCGCCCTCACGGCGTCCGTCCCGCACGCGATGCCGCCCGGCCCCGAACCGCACGCGCACCCGCACCCCGGGCTGGGCCTCGGCGTCCAGTTCCTCGGGAACGGCGTAGTCGAAGTACCGGTCGAGGTGCAGCACGCCCTTGTCCACGAGCACCCGCGCGACCGGCAGTTCCCTGGCGAGCGCGGCCCCCCGCCAGGTCCGAGGCTTGGCCCGCGGCACGTCGGCGGAACGCACGGCCTCCCGGATGAAGGCGAGCTGCTCCGGCGGCGCCGCCTCGGCCCCGCCGTCCCCCGGCACGTTCTCCCTGCTCACGCTTGCATTCTTACCAAACCCCACTGACAAACGACCCGCCGGGCAAGGTCCGCCCGAGTGCCCCCGGCCCCCGTGTGGCCGGAACACGCCGAGGCCCGGCTCCCGAAGGGGAGCCGGGCCTCGGTGCGAGAGCCGTGCGGGACCTACAGGCCGGCGGCCTTGCGCAGGGCGTCCACGCGGTCGGTGCGCTCCCAGGTGAAGTCGGGGAGCTCGCGGCCGAAGTGGCCGTAGGCGGCCGTCTGGGCGTAGATCGGACGCAGCAGGTCGAGGTCGCGGATGATGGCGGCCGGGCGGAGGTCGAAGACCTCGTCGATCGCCTTCTCGATCCTGTCGGTCTCGACCTTGTTGGTGCCGAAGGTCTCGACGAACAGACCGACCGGCTCGGCCTTGCCGATCGCGTACGCGACCTGGACCTCGCAGCGCGAGGCCAGACCCGCCGCCACCACGTTCTTGGCGACCCAGCGCATCGCGTACGCCGCGGAACGGTCGACCTTGGACGGGTCCTTGCCCGAGAAGGCGCCGCCACCGTGGCGGGCCATGCCGCCGTACGTGTCGATGATGATCTTGCGGCCGGTCAGGCCGGCGTCGCCCATCGGGCCGCCGATCTCGAAACGGCCGGTCGGGTTGACCAGCAGGCGGTAGCCCTCGGTGTCCAGCTTGATGCCGTCCTCGAGGAGCGCCTTCAGCTCGGGCTCGACCACGAACTCGCGGATGTCGGGAGTCAGCAGGGACTCCAGGTCGATGTCCGAGGCGTGCTGGGAGGAGACCACGACCGTGTCGAGACGGACGGCCTTGTCACCGTCGTACTCGATGGTGACCTGCGTCTTGCCGTCGGGGCGCAGGTAGGGGATGGTGCCGTTCTTGCGGACCTCGGAGAGGCGCTTGGACAGGCGGTGCGCCAGGAAGACCGGCAGCGGCATCAGGGTCGGCGTCTCGTCCGACGCGTAGCCGAACATCAGGCCCTGGTCACCGGCGCCCTGGCGGTCCAGCTCGTCCTCGTCGCCCTCGACGCGGGACTCGTAGGCGGTGTCCACACCCTGCGCGATGTCCGGGGACTGCGCGCCGATGGACACCGACACGCCGCAGGAGGCGCCGTCGAAGCCCTTCTTCGAGGAGTCGTAACCGATCTCGAGGATCTTGCTGCGGACCAGGTTCGGGATGTCCGCGTAGGCCTTGGTCGTCACCTCGCCGGCCACGTGCACCAGGCCGGTGGTGATCAGCGTCTCGACGGCGACCCGGGAAGACGGGTCCTCGCGCAGAAGCGCGTCGAGAATGGTGTCGCTGATCTGGTCAGCGATCTTGTCGGGGTGACCCTCGGTCACGGACTCCGAGGTGAACAGGCGACGGGACACAACGCTCCCTGGGTTTGCAGCGGCTGCTGGCTGATCATTTGGCGGACTTGCCGGGGGCTGCGCCCGACGTCGTCCGAGAACAGTTTATCGGTCGCACGTGCCGTTCGGCCCACATGTCTCGCCTCTCGGGAGCGCTGTGACCTGCGGCACGGCCCTCTCCCGCAAGGCCCGGCGGCCTCGGCCGGGCTCTCCACGGTGCTTCGCGAGCCGGGAAAAACCGTCTAATGGCGGAAGGAATCACGGCACGGACGGCCGAATCAGGTCAACCCAGACGGGATGCCACGAGATCCCAGACCGTCTCGGCGAGGGCCTCCTTCGGACCATGCGGCACGGGGGTCTCGCTGCCGTCGGCTCCCAGGATCAGGGCCTCGTTCTCCTCCGAACCGAAGGTCTTGCGCTCCCCGACCTCGTTGACCACGAGCAGGTCGCAGCCCTTGCGGGCCAGCTTGGCGCGGCCGTTGGCCAGCACGTCGTCGGTCTCGGCGGCGAAGCCCACGACGACCTGCCCGGGACGGGCGCGGTCGGCCGAGATCTCGGCGAGGACGTCGGGATTGCGGACCAGGACGACGGGCTCGGGGTCCTGGCCGTCCTTCTTCTTGATCTTCCCGGCGGCGTAGGCGGCCGGGCGGAAGTCGGCGACGGCGGCGGCCATGACCACGGCGTCGGCGTCGGCCGCGGCCTTGAGGACGGCCTCGCGCAGCTGTACGGCGGTGCCGACCTGGACGACGTCGACGCCGGCCGGGTCGGGCATGCCGGTGTTGGCCGCGACGAGTGTCACACGGGCGCCGCGGGCCGCGGCCGTACGCGCGAGGGCGTAGCCCTGCTTGCCGGAGGAGCGGTTGCCGAGGAAGCGGACCGGGTCGAGCGGCTCACGGGTGCCACCGGCGGATACGACGACGTGCCGGCCCCTGAGGTCGGGCTCGGTGACGCCGCGGGCCAGCACCCGGCGGCAGACCTCGAAGATCTCGCCGGGGTCGGGCAGCCGCCCCTTGCCGGTGTCGACGCCGGTGAGGCGGCCGACGGCGGGCTCGATGACGACGGCGCCGCGGCGGCGCAGGGTGGCCACGTTCTCCTGGGTGGCGGGGTGCTCCCACATCTCGGTGTGCATCGCGGGGGCGAAGACGACCGGACAGCGGGCCGTCAGGAGCGTGTTGGTCAGCAGGTCGTCGGCGAGGCCGTGGGCGGCCTTGGCGAGCATGTCGGCCGTGGCGGGGGCCACGACGACGAGGTCGGCGTGCTGGCCGATGCGGACGTGCGGGACCTCGTGGACGGCGTCCCAGACCTCGGTGGACACCGGGTTGCCGGACAGGGCGGACCAGGTGGCGGCGCCGACGAAGTGCAGCGCGGAGGCGGTCGGCACCACGCGTACGTCATGGCCCGACTCCGTGAACCGCCTCAGCAGCTCACAGGCCTTGTACGCGGCGATCCCGCCGCTGACCCCCAGAACGACCCTCGGCTTGTCCGCCGTCGCTGTGTCCACCGTCTCCACCGTCTCTCCCCGGTTCGGCACCGTACGGGACCATCACACACCACAGGCCCGGCAGCATGACTGCCGGGCCTGTGGATAAGTCAAACGCGATCTGACGGTACTACTGCGCGGGGCCCTCGATGGCCTCGGACGTCAGCAGACCGGCGTTGATCTCACGCAGGGAGATCGAAAGCGGCTTCTCGTGGACGTGGGTGTCGACGAGCGGACCGACGTACTCGAGGAGACCCTCACCGAGCTGCGAGTAGTACGCGTTGATCTGACGGGCACGCTTGGCCGCGTAGATCACGAGGCTGTACTTCGAGTCGGTGGCCTCGAGGAGCTCGTCGATCGGAGGGTTGATGATGCCCTCGGGCGCGGTGATGGAAGAGGACACGCTCTGCCTTCCGATGGATGGGAAAGAATCAGTCGATGTGACCGGTGGACACCGTTCGCTGGACGGCAGTCACGATCACACAACGTCCATCAAGGCTAGCAGCTCGCGGGCCACGTCCTCGACGGAGGTGTTGACAAGGGTCACGTCGAACTCCGGCTCGGCCGCCAGCTCGGTCCTGGCCGCCTCCAGACGGCGCTCGATGACCTCGGGCGACTCGGTCCCCCGGCCGGTCAGCCTGCGCACCAGCTCGTCCCAGGAGGGCGGAGCCAGGAACACGAGCCGAGCCTCGGGCATGGACTCGCGGACCTGTCGGGCGCCCTGGAGGTCGATCTCCAGCAGGACGGGCTCGCCGTTCTCCAGCCGCTCCATGACGGCAGCACGGGGCGTGCCGTAACGGTTGCCGGCGAACTCGGCCCACTCGAGCAGCTCGCCGTTGGCGATCAGCTTGTCCATCTCCTCGTCGGTGACGAAGAAGTAGTGGACTCCGTGCTGCTCCCCGGGGCGGGGCTTGCGGGTGGTCGCCGACACCGAGAGCCAGTGCTCGGGGTGTTCCTTGCGCATATGGGCGACGACCGTGCTCTTGCCGACCCCGGAGGGGCCGGAGAGCACGGTCAGCCGCGGACGTTCACTCATGCAGCGATTATTCCAGCAATCCCGGTATGCCCGGGACTCCTGGTCCGCAGGAACGCGGACTCAGGAGCCGGTGCTGCCGAACTCACGCTCCAGGGAAGCGATCTGGTTGGTACCGAGACCACGCACACGGCGGCTCTCGGAGATGCCGAGTCGCTCCATGATCTGCTTGGCGCGGACCTTGCCCACGCCCGGCAGGGACTCGAGCAGTGCGGAGACCTTCATCTTGCCGATGACGTCGTTCTCCTGGCCCTGCTTGATGACCTCGTGCAGGGAGGCGCCGGAGTGCTTGAGTCGATTCTTGACCTCGGCCCGCTCCCGGCGAGCCGCGGCGGCCTTTTCGAGCGCGGCTGCGCGCTGTTCAGGGGTAAGGGGCGGAAGAGCCACGCCTACGTCACCTCGGATGTCGAACTGTCGGATACGGACCGGTGAGGAACCTAGTCGCCCCACACCTGGGGAGCTACGAGCAACACGCTGCCCGCTCTCCCCCACTGCCTTGCGGGGCGTGGGAGGTGCCCCCACTGCTCGGAGACTAGCGGCCAAGTCCGCCGGAGTCAGCGAGAACAGCGGAAAAGTCCTGGTCAGCCTTGGCCAGGCCAGACATTTAAGGCATAGTGCCCCGGATTTGAGGTTGTATTCACACCTGAGCAGCCCCGTCGGGTGTCGCCGGAGCCGCGAACGGCGGGATCAGACGCCCTCCAGAGCGGTCCGGATCTCTTCCGCGAAGCGCTCCGTGGCACCGCGCAGCGCGCCCACGTCGGGACCGTGACGAAGCACACCCCGGCTGACGTTCGGCACGACGTTGCGCACCGCCGCCCCGAAGACCGCGGGCAGGTCGGCCGGAGTCGCCCCCTGCGCGCCGACGCCGGGCGCGAGGAGCGGGCCGTTGATGGCGAGGTCGTACGACGACAGGTCGCCGACCGTGGCGCCGACGACCGCGCCGAAGGAGCCGAGCGGCTCCTCGCCCGCGTTCTCGGCGGCCAGGTGGGCCAGCATGGTCGCGCCCACGGTGCGGCCGTCGGCACGCACCGCGTGCTGGACCTCCGGGCCCTCCGGGTTCGAGGTCAGGGCCAGGACGAACAAGCCGGCGCCGCTCTCCCGGGCCAGCGCGACGGCGGGGCTGAGCGAGCCGTAGCCGAGGTAGGGCGAGACGGTGAGGGCGTCGGAGAACAGCGGGGCGTCCTTGTGCAGGAAGGCCTCGGCGTAGCCGGCCATGGTCGAGCCGATGTCGCCGCGCTTGGCGTCCATCACGACCAGGGTGCCGGCCGCGCGCGCCTCCTGGACCACCCGCTCCAGCACGGCGACGCCGCGCGAGCCGAACCGCTCGAAGAAGGCGCTCTGCGGCTTCATGACGGCGACCCGGTCGGCCACCGCCTCGACCACCGTGCGGCTGAACCGCTCCAGGCCGGCCACGTCGTCGTCCAGGCCCCACTCGGTGAGCAGGGAGGCGTGCGGGTCGATGCCCACGCACAGCGGGCCGCGCTCGTCCATGGCGCGGCGCAGCCGGGCGCCGAAGGGTTCCAGGAGCGTCATGCGGTCTTCCTCACATCGGCACCGACGGCGTCGGCGAGGGTGGCGTACGGGCTGGTGCGCAGCCGCGCGGCGAGGCCCTTGTGGATCGCGCGGGACCAGAAGGGGCCCTCGTAGACGAAGGCGCTGTACCCCTGCACCAGCGTGGCACCGGCGAGGATGCGCTGCCAGGCGTCCTCGGCGGTCTCGATGCCGCCGACGCCCACCAGGGTGATCCGGTCGCCCACGCGCGCGTAGAGGCGGCGCAGGACCTCCAGGGAGCGTGCCTTGAGCGGTGCGCCGGACAGACCGCCGGTCTCCTTCACCAGGGAGGCTCCGGACTTCAGGCCGAGGCCCTCACGCGCGATGGTGGTGTTCGTGGCGATGATGCCGTCCAGGCCCAGTTCCACGGCCAGGTCGGCGACGGCGTCGACGTCCTCGTCGGCGAGGTCGGGGGCGATCTTCACCAGGAGCGGCACCCGGCGGTGGGCGACCACGCGGTCGGCGGCCTCGCGCACGGCGCTCAGCAGCGGGCGCAGCGCCTCGGTGGCCTGGAGGTTCCGCAGGCCGGGCGTGTTGGGCGAGGAGACGTTGACGACGAGGTAGTCGGCGTAGGGCGCCAGGCGCTCGGCGGACTTCACGTAGTCGCCGACGGCGTCCGCCTCGGGTACGGCCTTGGTCTTGCCGATGTTGACGCCCACGACGGTCTTGAAGACGGGCTCGCGCGTGGCGAGGCGGGCCGCGACGGCGAGGGAGCCGTCGTTGTTGAAGCCCATGCGGTTGATCAGCGCGCGGTCGGCGACGAGCCGGAACAGCCGCTTTTTGGGGTTGCCGGGCTGGGCCTCGCCGGTGACCGTGCCGATCTCGACGTGGTCGAAGCCGAGCATCGACATGCCGTCGATCGCGACGGCGTTCTTGTCGAAGCCGGCGGCGAGCCCGAACGGCCCGTGCATGCGCAGCCCGAGGGCCTCCGTGCGCAGCTCCTTGTGGCGGGGCGCGAGCACGGCCGCGGCGAAGGTGCGCAGCACGGGGACGCGGGCGGCGAGGCGGATCCAGCGGAAGGCCAGGTGGTGGGCCTGCTCCGGGTCCATCCGCTGGAAGACCAGACGGAAGAAGTACTTGTACATCTCGGAAGTCCTCAGTCACTCATGAAGGCGGGGGCTCATGAAGGCGGGGGCTCATGAAGAGGGGGCTCATGAAGAGGGGGCTCATGAAGAGGGGGACACCGTTTCCGGTGTCCCCCTCGAAGGGCCGCTAGTCGCGGGATGCCGTCAGGTGTTCGGCGTGCTCCTGGAGCGAGCGGACGCCCACGTCTCCGTGGTTGAGGGCGTCGATGCCCTGGACGGCCGCGGCGAGCGCCTGGACGGTCGTCAGGCACGGGACCGAGCGGGCCACGGCCGCCGTACGGATGTCGTAGCCGTCGAGGCGGCCGCCGGTGCCGTAGGGGGTGTTGACGATGAGGTCGACCTCGCCGTCGTGGATCAGCTGGACGATGGTCCGCTCGCCGTCCGGGCCGGGGCCCTCGGACTGCTTGCGGACGACCGTGGCGTTGATGCCGTTGCGCTTGAGGACCTCGGCCGTGCCGGAGGTGGCCATCAGCTCGAAGCCGTGGGCGACCAGCTCGCGGGCCGGGAAGATCATCGAGCGCTTGTCGCGGTTGGCGACCGAGATGAACGCGCGGCCCTTGGTGGGCAGCGGGCCGTAGGCGCCCGCCTGCGACTTGGCGTACGCCGTGCCGAAGACGGAGTCGATGCCCATGACCTCGCCGGTGGAGCGCATCTCCGGCCCGAGGACGGTGTCCACGCCGCGGCCCTGGATGTCGCGGAAGCGCGACCAGGGCATGACGGCCTCCTTGACGGAGATCGGCGCGTCCAGCGGCATCTCGCCGCCGTCGCCGGTCCTCGGCAGCAGGCCCTCCTCGCGCAGCTCGGCGATGGTCGCGCCGAGCGAGATGCGGGCGGCGGCCTTGGCGAGCGGGACCGCGGTCGCCTTGGAGGTGAAGGGGACCGTGCGGGAGGCGCGCGGGTTGGCCTCCAGGACGTAGAGGATGTCGCCGGCCATCGCGAACTGGATGTTGATCAGGCCGCGCACACCGACGCCCTTGGCGATGGCCTCGGTGGAGGCGCGCAGGCGCTTGATGTCGAACCCGCCGAGGGTGATCGGGGGCAGGGCGCACGCCGAGTCGCCGGAGTGGATGCCGGCCTCCTCGATGTGCTCCATGACGCCGCCGAGGTACAGCTCCTCGCCGTCGTAGAGGGCGTCGACGTCGATCTCGATGGCGTCGTCCAGGAAGCGGTCGACGAGGACCGGCCGGGAGGGGCTGATCTCGGTCGACTCGGCGATGTAGGAGGCGAGGCGGGTCTCGTCGTAGACGATCTCCATGCCGCGGCCGCCGAGGACGTAGGAGGGGCGGACGAGGACCGGGTATCCGATCTCGTCGGCGATGGCCTTGGCCTCCTCGAAGGTGGTGGCCGTGCCGTGCTTCGGGGCCGGCAGGCCGGCCTCGGCGAGGACGCGGCCGAAGGCGCCGCGGTCCTCGGCGGCGTGGATCGCCTCGGGCGGGGTGCCGACGACCGGTACCCCGTTGTCCTTCAGCGCCTGCGCGAGACCGAGCGGCGTCTGGCCGCCCAGCTGCACGATCACACCGGCGATCGGGCCGGCCTGCGCCTCCGCGTGGACGATCTCCAGGACGTCCTCCAGCGTGAGCGGCTCGAAGTACAGCCGGTCGGAGGTGTCGTAGTCGGTGGAGACGGTCTCGGGGTTGCAGTTGACCATCACGGTCTCGTACCCGGCGTCGGACAGCGCGAAGGAGGCGTGGACGCAGGAGTAGTCGAACTCGATGCCCTGGCCGATGCGGTTGGGGCCGGAGCCCAGGATGATCACCGCGGGCTTGGTCCGGGGCGCGACCTCGCTCTCCTCGTCGTAGGAGGAGTAGAAGTACGGCGTCTTCGCGGCGAACTCGGCGGCGCAGGTGTCGACCGTCTTGTAGACCGGGCGGATGCCGAGCGCGTGCCGGACCTCGCGGACGACGTCCTCGCGCAGGCCCCGGATCTCACCGATCTGGTGGTCGGAGAAGCCGTGCCGCTTGGCCTCGGCGATCAGCTCGGCGGTCAGCTCGGGGGCCTGGGCCAGCTCGTCCGCGACCTCCTTGATCAGGAAGAGCTGGTCCACGAACCACGGGTCGATCTTCGTGTACTCGAAGACCTCCTCGGGGGTGGCGCCCGCGCGGATGGCCTGCATGACCGTGTTGACCCGGCCGTCGGTGGGCCGTACGGCCTCGCGCAGCAGCTCGTCCTTGTCGCCGGGGTCACCCACGAACGTGAACTGGCTGCCCTTCTTCTCCAGCGAGCGCATCGCCTTCTGGAAGGCCTCGGTGAAGTTGCGGCCGATGGCCATGGCCTCGCCGACCGACTTCATCGTGGTGGTCAGCGTGGAGTCGGCCTGCGGGAACTTCTCGAAGGCGAAGCGCGGGGCCTTGACGACCACGTAGTCGAGCGTGGGCTCGAAGGAGGCCGGGGTCTCCCGCGTGATGTCGTTCGGGATCTCGTCGAGGGTGTATCCGACGGCGAGCTTCGCGGCGATCTTGGCGATGGGGAAGCCGGTCGCCTTGGAGGCGAGGGCGGAGGAGCGGGAGACGCGCGGGTTCATCTCGATGACGATCACGCGACCGTCCTCGGGGTTGATCGCGAACTGGATGTTGCAGCCGCCGGTGTCGACGCCGACCTCGCGGATGATCGCGATGCCGATGTCCCGCAGGAGCTGGTACTCGCGGTCGGTCAGCGTCATCGAGGGCGCGACGGTGATCGAGTCGCCGGTGTGCACGCCCATCGGGTCGAAGTTCTCGATGGAGCAGACGACCACGACGTTGTCGTTCTTGTCGCGCATCAGCTCAAGCTCGTACTCCTTCCAGCCGAGGATGGACTCCTCCAGGAGCACCTCGGTGGTCGGGGAGAGCGTGAGGCCCTGGCCTGCGATGCGGCGCAGCTCGTCCTCGTCGTGGGCGAAGCCGGAGCCGGCGCCGCCCATGGTGAAGGAGGGACGGACGACGACCGGGTAGCCGCCGAGCGTCTCGACGCCCTTGAGGACGTCGTCCATGGAGTGGCAGATGACCGAGCGGGCGGACTCGCCGTGTCCGATCTTCTCGCGGACCACCTCGACGACGTCCTTGAAGAGGTCGCGGTCCTCGCCCTTGTTGATCGCCTCGACGTTGGCGCCGATGAGCTCGACGCCGTACTTGTCGAGCGTGCCGGCCTTGTCGAGCGCGATGGCGGTGTTGAGCGCGGTCTGGCCGCCCAGGGTGGGCAGCAGCGCGTCGGGACGCTCCTTGGCGATGATCTTCTCGACGAACTCGGGGGTGATCGGCTCGACGTAGGTCGCGTCGGCGATCTCCGGGTCGGTCATGATCGTCGCCGGGTTGGAGTTGACGAGGATGACGCGCAGGCCTTCGGCCTTGAGCACGCGGCACGCCTGGGTGCCGGAGTAGTCGAACTCGGCGGCCTGGCCGATGACGATCGGGCCGGAGCCGATGACCAGGACGGACTGGATATCGGTGCGCTTAGGCACGCTGGCCCTCCATCGGAGCTGTGCTCATCAAAGACGTGAAGCGGTCGAACAGGTAGGCGGCGTCGTGCGGGCCGGCTGCCGCTTCGGGGTGGTACTGGACGGAGAAGGCGGGCTGGTCGAGCAGCTGGAGCCCCTCCACGACGTTGTCGTTCAGGCAGACATGCGACACCTCGGCGCGGCCGAACTTCGTGTCGCTGACCCGGTCGAGCGGCGCGTCCACGGCGAAGCCGTGGTTGTGCGCGGTGACCTCGACCTTGCCGGTGGTGCGGTCCTGGACCGGCTGGTTGATGCCGCGGTGGCCGTACTTCAGCTTGTAGGTGCCGAAGCCGAGGGCGCGGCCGAGGATCTGGTTGCCGAAGCAGATGCCGAAGAGCGGGGTCTTCCGCTCCAGGACGGCGGTCATCAGCGCGACCGGGCCGTCGGCCGTGGCGGGGTCGCCGGGGCCGTTGGAGAAGAACACGCCGTCGGGGTTGACGGCGTAGACGTCCTCCACCGTGGCGGTGGCCGGGAGGACGTGCACCTCTATGCCGCGCTCGGCCATGCGGTGCGGGGTCATGCCCTTGATGCCGAGGTCGATCGCGGCGACGGTGAACTTCTTCTCGCCGATCGCCGGGACGACGTAGGCCTCCTTGGTGGCGACCTCCTCGTAGAGGCTCGCGCCCTTCATGTGGGGCTGGGCCTGGACCCGCTCCAGCAGCTCGGCCTCGGAGGCGATCGCCTCGCCGGAGAAGATGCCGGCGCGCATCGAGCCGCGCTCGCGCAGGTGGCGGGTGAGGGCGCGGGTGTCGATCCCGGAGATGCCGACCACGTTCTGCGCGTTCAGCTCGTCGTCCAGGGAGCGCTTGGCGCGCCAGTTGGACGGCACGCGGGCGGGGTCGCGCACGACGTAGCCGGAGACCCAGATGCGGCTGGACTCGTCGTCCTCGTCGTTCCAGCCGGTGTTGCCGATCTGCGGGGCGGTCGCGACGACGATCTGGCGGTCGTACGACGGGTCGGTCAGGGTCTCCTGGTAGCCGGTCATGCCGGTGGAGAACACGGCCTCGCCGAAGGTCTCCCCCACGGCCCCGTAGGCGCGGCCGCGGAAGATGCGGCCGTCCTCCAGGACGAGTACGGCGGGAGTCCTGGCGGCTCCCCTGGTGGAGGTGGTCATCGTGCGCCTTCCGTGTCGTTGATCATGTGGTTCAGGGTGTCGACCCATTCGGCGTGCTCGGCCGCGTGCTCGGAGCGGAAGCCGGAGTCGATCTCCTTGTCGCCGTGCGCCCAGGTCACGACCAGCAGTCCGCCCTCGGTGAGGACCTTGCCGGCGATGCCCTTGTCCAGCCGGGCGCCGCGCAGCGCGGCGGCGGGGACGAAGAAGTCGTCCGCTCCGGGGCGTACGACGTCCAGGCCCGCGTCCGTCAGGGTGAGCTCGACCCGGCTGCGGGTGCCGAGGCCGTGGGCCACGATGCGGTCCAGCCACTGCCCGGCGGTGGTGGAGCCGTGGTAGCGGCCGCTCAGCTTCAGTTTCGCCGGGCCGGACTCCTCCGGCGCGCTGGGAAGTTCCGGCAGGTCGCCCTGGAGGGTGCCGCGCCACTTCCAGCCCTCGCGCATCAGCCAGTAGAGGAGGGCGACGAAGAGGACGAGGCCGACGAGCCATCCGACGCGGGCGCCCCAGTCGGTCACCGCGGCGGATTTCTTCTCGTCCGCCAGGGTGGCGGTGAGACCGGTGGCCAGCAGAGTTGCAGGTGTCACGTGAGCTTCCCGTCGATGAGCGTCGCCTTGCCCCGCAGCCAGGTGTGGGTGACACGGCCCGGCAGCTCGCGGCCCTCGTAGGGGGTGTTGCGGCTGCGCGAGGCGAAGCCCGCGGGGTCCACCTGTCCACGGTATGCGGTGTCGACGAGGGTGAGGTTGGCGGGCTCACCCGGCGAGACGGGCCGTCCCTGTCCGGAGGCCTGTCCGATGCGCGCGGGCGTGAAGGACATGCGGTCGGCGACGCCCGCCCAGTCCAGCAGGCCGGTCTCGACCATGGTCTCCTGGACCACCGACAGGGCGGTCTCCAGGCCGACCATGCCCATGGCGGCCGCGGCCCACTCGCAGTCCTTGTCCTCGTGCGGGTGCGGGGCGTGGTCGGTGGCGACGATGTCGATCGTGCCGTCGGCGAGCGCCTCGCGCAGGGCCATGACGTCGCGCTCGGTGCGCAGCGGCGGGTTGACCTTGTAGGCCGGGTTGTAGGTGCGCACCATCTCCTCGGTCAGGAGCAGGTGGTGCGGGCAGACCTCGGCGGTGACCTGGATGCCGCGGGACTTGGCCCAGCGGATGATCTCGACCGAGCCGGCCGTGGACAGGTGGCAGATGTGCAGGCGGGAGCCGACGTGCTCGGCGAGCAGGACGTCCCGGGCGATGACCGACTCCTCGGCGACGGCCGGCCAGCCGACCAGGCCCAGCTCGGCGGAGACGACGCCCTCGTTCATCTGGGCGCCCTCGGTCAGCCGCGGCTCCTGCGCGTGCTGGGCTACGACACCGCCGAAGGCCTTCACGTACTCCAGCGCGCGGCGCATGATCACGGCGTCGTCGACGCACTTGCCGTCGTCGGAGAAGACGGTGACGCCGGCGGCCGAGTCGTGCATGGCGCCCAGCTCGGCGAGCTTCTTGCCCTGGAGGCCGACGGTGACGGCGCCGATGGGCTGCACGTCGCAGTAGCCGTACTCGCGGCCGAGCCGCCAGACCTGCTCGACCACACCGGCGGTGTCCGCGACCGGGAAGGTGTTGGCCATGGCGAACACGGTGGTGTAGCCGCCGGAGGCGGCCGCGCGGGTGCCGGTCAGGACGGTCTCGGAGTCCTCGCGGCCGGGCTCGCGCAGGTGGGTGTGCAGGTCGACCAGGCCGGGCAGCAGCACCTTGCCGTCGGCCTCGACGACCTCCGCGCCGTCGGCGGACAGACCGGTGCCGACCGCCTCGATGACCTCGCCGTCGATCAGGACGTCCTGCGGCTCGCCGCCGAGCACCTTCGCACCACGGATCAGGATCTTGCTCATGGGGTTACTTCTCCTCGTTGGTGCGGAATTCAGAGGTGGGCGCGAGGGCGGTGGCGGGCGCCGGGTGGGCGACGGCGGGCTCGTTGCCGCCCAGCAGCAGGTACAGGACGGCCATCCGGATGGAGACGCCGTTGGCGACCTGCTCGACGACCGTGCAGCGGTCGGAGTCGGCCACCTCGGCGGTGATCTCCATGCCGCGGACCATCGGTCCGGGGTGCATGACGATGGCGTGCTCCGGCATCTTCGCCATGCGGTCGCCGTCGAGGCCGTAGCGCCGCGAGTACTCGCGCTCGGTCGGGAAGAACGCGTCGTTCATGCGCTCGCGCTGGACGCGGAGCATCATCACGGCGTCGGACTTCGGCAGGGTGCTGTCGAGGTCGTAGGAGACCTGGCAGGGCCAGTTCTCGACGCCGACCGGCACCAGGGTGGGCGGGGCGACGAGGGTGACCTCGGCGCCGAGGGTGTGCAGCAGGTCGACGTTGGAGCGGGCCACGCGGCTGTGCAGCACGTCGCCGACGATCGTGATGCGCCTGCCGTCGAGGTCGCGGCCGAGGCCGGCGTCCCGGCCGAGCAGGCGGCGGCGCATGGTGAAGGCGTCCAGCAGGGCCTGGGTGGGGTGCTGGTGGGTGCCGTCGCCGGCGTTGATGACGGGAGCGTCGATCCAGCCGGAGTTGGCGAGACGGTACGGGGCTCCGGAGGCGCTGTGCCGGATGACGACGGCGTCCACGCCCATCGCCTCCAGGGTCTGGGCGGTGTCCTTGAGGGACTCGCCCTTGGAGACGCTCGATCCCTTGGCCGCGAAGTTGATCACGTCGGCGGAGAGGCGCTTCTCGGCGGCCTCGAAGGAGATCCGGGTGCGGGTCGAGTCCTCGAAGAAGAGGTTGCAGATCGTGCGGCCGCGCAGGGTCGGCAGTTTCTTGATCGGCCGGTCGGCGACCCGGGCCATCTCCTCGGCGGTGTCGAGGATCAGGACGGCGTCGTCGCGGGTGAGGTCGGCGGCCGAGATGAGATGACGCTGCATCTGTCAGGCTCCGTAAGGCGATTCTTATCGGGAGGATTGGGGCAGACCGGGGCGCGTGTGGGCATGCCGAAGCGGCCGTGCGCCTGGATCTGCTACTGGCCGGCCTGCTTCGCGCCGAGCAGCACGGTGTCGCGACCGTCCTCCTCGGCGAGCTGGACCTTGACCGTCTCCCGCAACGACGTGGGGAGGTTCTTGCCGACGTAGTCGGCGCGGATGGGGAGTTCGCGGTGGCCGCGGTCGACGAGGACCGCGAGCTGGACCGCGCGGGGGCGCCCGATGTCGTTCAGGGCGTCGAGGGCCGCACGGATGGTGCGGCCGGAGAAGAGCACGTCGTCGACGAGGACGACGAGGCGGCCGTCGATGCCGTCACCGGGAATCTCGGTGCGGGCCAGCGCACGCGGCGGGTGCATGCGCAGGTCGTCGCGGTACATGGTGATGTCGAGCGAGCCGACGGAGACCTTGCGGTCGGTGATCTGCTCCAGCTTGGCGGCGAGCCGCTGGGCGAGGAAGACGCCGCGGGTCGGAATGCCGAGGAGCACCACGTCGTCGGCGCCCTTGGCGCGCTCGACGATCTCGTGGGCGATGCGGGTGATGACGCGTGCGATGTCGGGACCCTCGAGTACGGGCCGGGCATCGGACGCGGGCGGGTTCGCGTACGTGTCCATACGAAACGGACCCCCTTCTCCGCCTCACGGGACGGACTTTAAAGGACGTCGGATTTGCGCCATACACGTTACCAGGTCTCCAGATGACTCCCGTCCACCCCCTTGCCTCCCCCGCATCACCCGGTTGGCGCAATCGGGTGCCGCGACCACGGAAGAGTCGGTGTGGACCATTCGGCTTGACGCATGAGAGTCACGCTGCGTAACCTCACAGTGAGTTACCAGCCGCGCGGCGGGAAACACAGCCGGCCGCGTCGACACAGTGTCCGGGGAGCTATATGTCCAGCGAATACGCCAAACAGCTCGGGGCCAAGCTCCGGGCCATCCGCACCCAGCAGGGCCTTTCCCTCCACGGTGTCGAGGAGAAGTCCCAGGGACGCTGGAAGGCCGTGGTGGTCGGTTCGTACGAGCGCGGCGACCGTGCCGTGACCGTGCAGCGCCTTGCAGAGCTGGCCGATTTCTATGGCGTCCCCGTGCAGGAGCTGCTGCCGGGCACCACGCCGGGCGGGGCCGCCGAGCCGCCGCCGAAGCTGGTCCTCGACCTCGAGCGACTGGCCACCGTGCCGGCCGAGAAGGCGGGCCCGCTGCAGCGCTACGCGGCGACGATCCAGTCCCAGCGCGGCGACTACAACGGCAAGGTGCTCTCGATCCGCCAGGACGACCTGCGCACTCTCGCCGTGATCTACGACCAGTCCCCCTCGGTCCTCACCGAGCAGCTGATCAACTGGGGCGTCCTGGACGCGGACGCGCGTCGCGCGGTCGCCCACGAGGAGAGCTGAGCACTCCGCGAACTCAGCAGAAACGTGCCGTCGGGGTGGCCGGAACTTTACGGTTCCGGCCACCCCGGCGGTTTTCTCGTGCCCGTCCCCGCGGACCTGCGACTCCGTCCCCCGCCCCCGCGGACCCGCGGCCTCGCGGCCGGACATACGAACGCCGGAGGGCCCACAGCAGGCTCTGAGGCTTGCTGTGGGCCCTCCGGCGTTCCACTCGTACCGTCTTACGCCTCGTCGCGGCGCAGAGACGGCTTCAGCTCCTTCAGACGGCCAAGGAGGCCGTTGACGAAGGCGGGCGAGTCATCCGTGGAGAACTCCTTGGCCAGCTGCACCATCTCGTCCAGCACGACGGCGTCCGGGGTCTCGTCGACCCAGATCAGCTCGTACGCGCCCAGACGCAGGATGTTGCGGTCGACGACCGGCATCCGGTCGAGCGTCCAGCCGACGGCGTACTGGGAGATCAGCTCGTCGATGCGGGCCGCCTTCTCGGCGTAGCCCTCGACCAGCTCCATGGTGTACTCACTCACCGGCGGCTGCCGGGTGTCGTTCCGGGACAGCCGGACCCAGTCCGCGAGGACCGTCAGGACGTCGGCGCCGCGCTGGTCGCCCTCGAAGAGGATCTGGAAGGCGCGCTTGCGGGCCGTGTTGCGAGCGGCCACGGTTAGCTGTTCACCCGGCCGAGGTAGTCGCTCGTGCGGGTGTCGACCTTGATCTTCTCACCGGTGGTGATGAAGAGCGGCACCTGGATCTGGTGACCGGTCTCCAGGGTGGCGGGCTTGGTGCCACCGGTGGAGCGGTCGCCCTGTACACCGGGCTCGGTCTCGGCGATGACCAGCTCGACGGCGGCCGGCAGCTCGACGAAGAGCACCTCGCCCTCGTGCTGGGCGACCGTGGCGGAGAAGCCCTCGATCAGGAAGTTGGCGGCGTCGCCAACGGTCTTGCGGTCGATCATCAGCTGGTCATACGTGTCCATGTCCATGAAGACGAAGTACTCGCCGTCCATGTACGAGAACTGCATGTCGCGCTTGTCGACGGTGGCCGTCTCGACCTTGACACCGGCGTTGAAGGTCTTGTCGACGACCTTGCCGGAGAGCACGTTCTTGAGCTTGGTGCGCACGAAGGCAGGGCCCTTGCCGGGCTTGACGTGCTGGAACTCGACGACGGACCAGAGCTGGCCGCCTTCGAGCTTGAGCACCAGGCCGTTCTTGAGGTCGTTCGTGGAAGCCACGGTTGCGGAATCTCCTGGACTGACGTGGACGACCTGGGGGCACGCACCTTAAAGCGCGAGCAGCTCCTTGGTCGTGATGGTGAGTAGCTCGGGTCCGCCGTCCGCCTCAGGGCGCACGACGAGCGTGTCATCGATACGGACACCGCCCCGGCCCGGGAGGTGGACCCCCGGTTCGACGGTGACTGGCACGCAAGCGTCCAGTTTACCCATTGCCGCGGGGGCGAGCTGCGGGTCCTCGTCGATTTCGAGTCCGACGCCGTGTCCGGTGAGCGGCGAAAGCGCCTCCGCGTACCCCGCGGAGTCCAGAACGTGCCGTGCGGCCCGGTCGACATCCCGGTACGCGGCACCGGGCACCAGGGACTCACGCCCGGCGCGCTGGGCGGCGAAGACGAGGTCGTACAGCTCGATCTGCCACTCGGCGGGCGAGGTCCCGATGACGAAGGTACGGCCGATCTCGCAGCGGTAGCCACGGTAGGTGGCGCCGAGGCAGACGGAGAGGAAGTCGCCCTCCTCCACCCGCCGGTCGGTGGGACGGTGGCCGCGCCGGCCGGAGTTCGGGCCGGTGGCCACGGAGGTCGCGAAGGCCGGCCCGTCGGCTCCGTGGTCGACCAGGCGCCGCTCCAGCTCCAGCGCGAGGTGGCGCTCGGTACGGCCGACCAGGATGGACTCCAGCAGCTCACCGAGGGCCTGGTCGGCGATCTCGGCGCCGATGCGCAGGGAGGAGATCTCCTCCTCGTCCTTCACCACCCTGAGCTGCTCCACGGCGCCCCCGAGGTCGGCGAGACGCAGGGCGGGGGCCGCCGAGGCGGCGGCCCGGTGGCGGGCGACCGTGAGGTGGTGCTCCTCCACCGCCAGGGAGTCGGCGCCCTGCGCGGCGGCGAGGCCGGCCGCGGCGACCGCGGCGTCGGCGGCCGGCGAGGACAGCACATGCAGCCTCAGGGCCTCGTCGGGACGGCCCTCGGCAGGCCGGTCGTCCGGCGGGCCGGTGCAGACCAGCAGGTCCTCGCTCCCGCCGAGCAGCAGTACGGCGCCCTGCGGGGCGGCCGCGGCGAGATAGCGCACGTTGGCAGGGCGAGAGACGAGCGCTGCCGCGGTACCGGCCGCGTTGCAGCGTTCCCTGAGCTGGGCCCGGCGGGTCGCGTACACCTCTGACATGAGATGAGCGTAGGAGTTTTGCCCGAGTTGTGCTTTTTGGGTGGGCCGAGTGGGGTGGGGGCGGTGGGTACGGCGGTTCGCCGCACGGTGGCACGTGGGCTACGGGCTACGGGCTACGGGCTACGGGCTACGGGCTACGGGCTACGGGCCGATGGTGGCCCGCCGCGCGGCCCCCGCTCACCAGCTCGGGGGGCTCGCTATCGCCCTGGCCAGGACCTCGTCCAGGACTCGGGCCGTGCCGGGGACGTCCAGCTGCGAGTTGTCGATGATCGGGAGGCCCGAGCCGTACCAGCCGGCCATGCGGCCGTGGATGCGGGCGACCTCCTCGTCGGTGAGGCGGCGGTTGCCGGTGCGCTCGGCGTTGCGCTCCAGGACGACGTCGAGGCCGGGAAGGAGGACCACCGGGAGCAGGCCGGGGCCCACATGGCGCTTCCAGCCGCCGAGCCCGACGACCGGGCGGTCCGGGAAGACGGCGTCGTCGAGGATGCAGGAGATGCCGTTGGCCAGGAAGTTCCGGGCGGCGAACCCGCAGGTGCGGCGGGCGAGGCGGTACTGGGCCTCGGAGTTGTCGTTCCAGCCGGTCTGGGGGTCGGCGAAGCCCGCGCGGACCCATTCGCGCACGTCGTCGAGGCTGATGTGCGCGGTGGGCACCCGGCGGTGGTCCGCCCAGTACTTGGCCACGCTGGTCTTGCCCGCGCCCGCCGGGCCGATCAGGAGCACGGCGAGGGTGGTGGCCGCCGGATCCGGCGCGGAGGCCGCGGCCGGCGGTGCGGCGGGCATGCCGACGGGGCCGCCGGGCGGCAGCGGCACATGGCCGGTGACGTCCTGGCCCACCGGGGCGACAGGAGGCGTCGGAGCCGCCGGATGCCGCTGGGCCGGAGGCTGCGCGGCCGGAGGCGCGGGATGCTGCGGGGCCGAGGGCCGCGCCGGCGGAGCGGCGGGGTGCTGTGGAGCCGGGGGCTGCGCGGCCGGGTGCCGCGGGGGCGCGGCGGGGTGCTGGGGCGGGGCGGCGGGATGGCGGGGAGGCGCGGGCGGCACCGGGCCCGACGGTGCGCCGGGACCCGGTCCCGCACCGGGGAAGCCCGGTGCCGGAGCAGGGGCCGGCCCTGGTGGTGGCGGGGGTACAGGTGCGGCGGGAGCGGGCCCCTGAGGTGCTCTCGGGTGCGGGCCCGGGTGGTGCGCGGCCGGCGCCCAGCCGGCGTGTGGTCCCTGCCCCGGCTGGTGGGGCGGCGGCAGCGGAGACCCCACTGCGTGCTGCATCCGTTGCCACTCCATCTCGTACACACTCGGCGCCGGAAAGCGGTACGCGTCCCGCTCCCTACCGAACGGTACCGCCCCCGGCCGTCGTTTGGTGAAACGACCGGGGGCGGCCCGAAGTGCCCGTTCCGGCAAGGGAATCGGGCGCAAAAGGAACAGCGTGGGACCTACTGGCCCACTTCGCCGTAGGCGGCGAGCAGGACGGCCGGGTCCGGGCCCTCCAGGACGGTCGGCTTGGCCAGACCGTCGAGGACGATGAAGCGCAGCAGGTCGCCGCGGGACTTCTTGTCGACCTTCATCGTCTCCAGCAGCCGGGGCCACTGGTCGTAGCGGTAGGTCAGGGGCAGGCCGACCGCTTCGAGGACCGTGCGGTGCCGGTCCGCCGTCGCGTCGTCCAGCCGGCCCGCCAGGCGGCCGAGTTCGGCGGCGAAGTGCATGCCGACGGCCACCGCGGCGCCGTGCCGCCACTTGTAGCGCTCGTTCTTCTCGATGGCGTGGGCGAGCGTGTGGCCGTAGTTCAGGATCTCCCTGCGGCCGGACTCCTTCAAGTCGGAGGAGACGACGTCGGCCTTGACCCGGATCGAACGCTCGATCAGCTCGGCCGTGTGCGGGCCCTCGGGGGACCGGGCGGCCTCGGGGTCGGCCTCGATGAGGTCCAGGATCGCCGGGTCGGCGATGAAGCCGGCCTTGATGATCTCGGCGAGGCCGGAGACGTAGTCGTTGACCGGGAGGGAGTCCAGCGCGGCGAGGTCGCACAGGACGCCGGCCGGCGGGTGGAAGGCGCCGACGAGGTTCTTGCCCTCGGCGGTGTTGATGCCGGTCTTGCCGCCGACCGCCGCGTCCACCATGGCCAGCACGGTGGTGGGGATCGCGATCCAGCGCACGCCGCGCAGCCAGGTCGCGGCCACGAAGCCGGCGAGGTCCGTGGTCGCGCCGCCGCCGACGCCGACGATGACGTCGGTGCGGGTGAAGCCCGACTGCCCGAGCGCCTTCCAGCAGTAGGCGGCGACCTCGGCGGTCTTGGCCTCCTCGGCGTTGGGCACCTGGATGGCGACGGCCTCGTAGCCCTGCCCGGCCAGTTCGGCGCGCAGGGCGTCACCGGTCTCGGCCAGCGCCTCGGGGTGGATCAGCGCGACCCGCTTGGCTCTGTCGCCGATCAACCCGGCCAGCTCGCCCAGGAGCTGCCGGCCCACCAGCACCTCGTAGGGGTCGGTGCCGGCCGTGCCGGCCACCTGGATCCGGGTGACTGCGTCGCTCATGCTTCCTTCAACTCCAGTGCGTCCAGCGCTGCTTGGGTGACCTCTTCGGGGGTGCGCCCGTCGGTCGGTACGACCGCGGTGGCGACCTCCTCGTACAGGTGCCGCCGCGCCTCCATCAGCTCGCGCCACTGCTTGCGCGGATTGACGACGGCGAGCAGTGGCCGGGCCACGTTGAGGCCGGTGCGCCGCACGGCCTCCTCGACGTCCATCGAGAGGTAGACCACCCGCTGCCCGGCGAGCAGCGCGCGGGTGTCCGGGTCGAGGACCGCCCCGCCGCCGAGCGCGAGGACACCCTCGTGCTCGGTGAGCGCGGTGTGCACCGCGCGCTTCTCCATGGCACGGAAGGCGGGTTCGCCCTCGTCCACGAAGATCTCGGCGATGGTGCGGCCCTCGGCGGCGACGATGTCGTCGTCGGTGTCCCGGTAACCGGTCCCGAGCCGCTCGGCCAGCATCCGCCCGATCGTGGACTTGCCCACGCCCATCGGGCCGATCAGGACGACGGCGGGCACGGCGCTCATCCGATCGTGAGGTTGTCGAGGTACGACCGCACGTTGCGGCGGGTCTCCGGGACGCTGTCGCCGCCGAACTTCTCCGCGACCGCGTCCGCGAGGACGAGCGCGACCATGGCCTCGGCGACGATGCCGGCGGCCGGGACCGCGCACACGTCGGAGCGCTGGTGGTGGGCCTGGGCGGCCTCGCCGGTGGCGACGTCGATGGTCTGCAGGGCCCGGGGCACGGTCGCGATCGGCTTCATGGCGGCGCGGACGCGCAGCAGCTCGCCGGTGGTCAGACCGCCCTCGGTGCCGCCGGAGCGGCCGGAGGCGCGCTTGATGCCCTCGGGGGTGGTGAGGATCTCGTCGTGCGCCTTGGAGCCGGGCACGCGGGCCAGCTCGAAGCCGTCGCCGACCTCGACGCCCTTGATGGCCTGGATGCCCATGAGGGCGGCGGCCAGACGGGCGTCCAGCCGACGGTCCCAGTGCACGTGCGAGCCGAGGCCGACGGGCACGCCGTAGGCGAGCACCTCGACGACGCCGCCGAGCGTGTCGCCGTCCTTGTGGGCCTGGTCGATCTCCGCGACCATCGCCTTCGACGCGTCGGCGTCCAGGCAGCGCACCGGGTCGGCGTCGAGCTTGTCGACGTCGGCCGGGGTCGGGTAGACGCCGTAGGGCGCCTTGGCCGAGGCCAGCTCGACGACGTGGGAGACGATCTCGATGCCGGCCGTCTCCTTCAGGTACGACCGCGCGACGGCGCCGAGGGCCACCCGGGCCGCCGTCTCACGCGCCGAGGCGCGCTCCAGGATCGGCCGGGCCTCGTCGAAGCCGTACTTCTGCATGCCGGCGAGGTCGGCGTGACCGGGGCGGGGCCGGGTCAGCGGCGCGTTGCGGGCGAGCCCGTCGAGGATCTCGGGGTCGACCGGGTCGGCCGACATGACCTGCTCCCACTTGGGCCACTCGGTGTTGCCCACCATGACCGCGATCGGGGAACCGAGGGTGAGGCCGTGCCGGACGCCACCGAGGAAGGTGACCTCGTCACGCTCGAACTTCATGCGCGCACCGCGGCCGTAACCGAGCCGCCGCCGCGCGAGATGGTCCGCGACCATGTCCGTGGTGATCGGCACGCCGGCGGGAAGTCCCTCCAGCGTCGCCACGAGTGCGGGACCGTGGGACTCTCCGGCCGTCAGCCAACGCAGCCTGCTCAACGGTGCTCCTCCGTGTTCGCGCCCGCTACTGCCCCGCGTACGCATCTGCTCGCGTACGGCGACGGCCCGACCGGGTGCGCGATTCCGGCCTGCCACCCCCGATCCTCCCACGCCGGAGGCCGGATCCGATCCTCGGTCCGGATGACGGGGTCGGGTGCCGCGAAAACGGAACCTCATGTTCAGCCCGCCGCGAACCTCATGTTCAGCCCGCCGCGAGAGCCCTCTCGCCCTCCTGGCGCATGCCCAGGACGCCGGAGAGCGGCCTGTCGTCCCCTCTCCATGACGTCGCCCCGCCGAGCGACTCGACGGGGCGACGCGATCAGGAACCCGGAGCGATCACCGGCGTCCGGGGCAGCCGGGGCCGCACCGGAACCGTGCGCTCAGGCGCAGTTCCCGAAGGGGCTGGTGCGGCACCACGCTATGGCCGGATCTCGCCGCCGGTTCCGTAGAGCGCTCGTTCTCCGGCCGCCCTCATCGCCGCGAGCGGTGCGCGAGAACGCCCCGTCATCTGCTCGACCTGGAGCACGGCCTGGTGGACCAGGAGGTCGAGGCCGCCGACGACGGCTCCGCCGAACATGGACCAGCGGGCCGCCAGTTCGGTCGGCCAGGGGTCGTAGAGCACGTCGAAGAGCGTGGTCGGGCGCTCGGGCACGGCGGCGGCGAGGGCGTCCGTGGTGCCGGCCGGGGTGGTGGCGATCACCAAAGGCGCGTGCAGCGCCTCGGCCGCGTCCGCCCAGTCCGCCGTACGCACCTGGACGTCGAGCCGCTCGCCCCACTGCCGCATCTCGGCGGCGCGGGTCTCGCTGCGGACGTAGGCGACGACCTCGCCGGTGCAGATCCGGGCCAGGGCGGCCAGCGCGGAGGATGCCGTGGCGCCGGCTCCGAGGATCGCGGCGGAGCCGACCTCCTCGATACCGTGCTCGCGCAGCGCGGCGACCATCCCCGGGATGTCCGTGTTGTCGCCGACGCGGCGGCCGTCCTCGGTGAACACGACCGTGTTGACGGCATCCACGGAGGCGGCCGTCTCACTGACCTCGTCCAGCAGCGGGATGACGGCCCGCTTCAGCGGCATGGTCAGCGACAGCCCGGCCCACTCCGTCCCGAGCCCCTCGAAGAAGCCCGGCAGCCCCGCCTCGTCGACCTCGAAGCGGTCGTACGACCACCCGGTGAGCCCGAGCGCTTCGTAGGCAGCCCGGTGCAGCACCGGGGAGAGGGAGTGGGCGATGGGCGAACCGAGCACGGCCGCCCGGCGGGGGTCGGTTGCCCCTGGTGTCATTGAACCTGTCCCTTGCGCCTCGCGGATCCGGTGTGCGTCTCCGCGCCTTCGTGCTTGTCCCGCAGGGCACCCGTCAGGTGGGTACCCGGCACACCCGTCTGTCTCCGTGCCTCAGTGGCCCGCTTGTTTCCGCGCCAGCTCGTACTTCGCCACGTTCCGGTTGTGTTCCTCGAGGGTGACCGCGAACGCCGTCTCGTTCTCGTTGATCGAGACGAAGTAGTACCAGGGACCCGGGGCCGGCTTCAGTGCCGACTCGATGGCCTCGGCGCCGGGGTTGCTGATGGGCCCGGGCGGGAGCCCCTTGACGTAGTAGGTGTTGTACGGATTGTGGATCTTCCGCAGGTCGCTGACCGTACCGACGTCCAGAGTGCTCTGGCCCCTGAGGTAGTTGATGGTGGAGTCGAACTCCAGCCTTCCGGCCGTCTCCTGGTTGTCCGGCTTGAGGCGGTTGTAGACGACGCGGGCGACCTTGTCGAAGTCGTGCTTGTACTTGCCCTCGACCTGCACCAGGCTCGCCAGCGTGAGCAGCTGCTGCGGACCATCGAGGCCCAGCTCCTCGGCCTTGCCCGCGAGGTCGTACTGCTTGTACTGCTCGTCGGCCCGGGCGACCATCGACTTCAGGACGGCCTTGGGCTTCATGCCCTTGGCCACCGGATAGCTGGACGGGAAGAGGAAGCCTTCCAGGGGGTCCGAGATATCCTTGTTGTTGGCCCAGGACGGCAGCCCGAGGTCCTTCCAGTCCTTCTTGGCGACGGCCGCCGTGGTGCCCTTGGAGACCTGCAGACGCCTGTCGATCTCCTCGTACACCCAGACGTTGCGCCTGCCTTCGGGAATGATGAGGTTGTCACGGCTCTTCGGGCTGAGCATCAGCTCCACGGCGCTGGCCGCCGACATGTGCTTCTGAAGCGTGTAGACGCCGTCCTGGAGCGTTTTGCCGTTGGGGTTCGCCTGCTGGGCGGAGATGAACGCGTCGACGCTCTCGACGACACCCTGCTCCTTGAGTTTGCGGCCGATGTCGTATCCGACGGCCCCCTTGGGGATCTCGACCTGCACCAGCTCGCCGTTGCCCTTGCCCGCGAAGTCCGGCGCCGGGGCGACACGGTTCTTGTAGAACTGGTAGCCGAAGTAGCTGACGCCGGCGAGGCCGCCGCCGAAGACCAGGACGACGACCATGCAGGCGCAGCCGGTGCGCTGCTTCTTGCCCTTGACGGGCTTGCGGCCCTTGGTGCGGCGCTCGCCTCGGCCGGAGCGGCTCTCGGACTCGTCGTCGGAATCGTCGTCGCCGTCGTCACCGTCGGCGAAGAAGGCCTGCTCGCCCTCGTCCTCGCCCGGGTCCCAGCCGGTCTCGGGGTCGGGTCCGGGTGACGGTTCGGGGGTCCTGCGGCCGGGCGGCACGGGCGGCGGGTAGGCGTCCTCGGTGCCGTAGAGGTCCGGCTGTTCGGCGCCGTAGGCCACGGGCTGCTGGCCGTACGGGTCGCCCGGGTCCGCGGCGTAGGGCACATGGCCGTGCGTGCCGGTGGCGTCCCAGCCGCCCTGGTGCTGGGACTGGGCCTGGGGCTGCTGGCCGTACTGCTGCTGGGCGTGCCCGGCGTACTGCGGGTCGGCGTACGGCTGACCCTGCTGGTCGTACTGCGCGTGGCCCTGCTGGTCGTACTGAGGCTGACCCTGCTGGTCGTACTGAGGCTGTCCCTGCTGGTCGTACTGAGGCTGAGCCTGCTGGCCAGCGTACGGCTGACCCTGCTGGTCGTACTGCGCGTGGCCCTGCTGGTCGGCGTACGGGTACGGCTGCTGGCCGTACCCGGACTGCTGCTGCTCGTGGGTCCACTCGCCGTGCTGCGGCTGCTGCGGGTACTGCTGCTGCGACTGACCGTCGTAGGGGGCCTGCTGACCCGGGTGGGCCTGCTGTCCTCCCCATCCGCCGTCCCCGTACAACGGGTCCTCCGGATGCCACGGTTCGGAGCCAGGGCCCCGGCCATACTCAGTCATCGATCCCCTAGAGCCGCGAGACCGGCGGTCGCCCGGCCGGTGCACCGGCTTCCGTTCCGCCTCTTTGCTGTGCGTCGACTGTTCGAACACCGACGCATCGCGCGGAACGTTACCGTATCGCGATCAGATGACCACTTCGACGCCCTCGCCGGGTGCTTTACCTGACACCCGTTCGGATTCCAAGGCCTGTTGCAGGATGATCACGGCGGCCGCCTGGTCGATGACGGAGCGGCCCTTCTTGGATTTCACACCGGAAGCACGCAATCCCTGACTGGCCGTCACGGTCGTCATGCGCTCGTCCACCAGCCGGACCGGCACGGGCTGGATGCCCTTGGCCAGCTCCTGGACGAACACGCGGACCTTGGCCGCGGCCGGGCCCTCGCCCCCCTTGAGGGAGCGAGGGAGGCCGACGACGACCTCGATCGGTTCGTACTCCTCGACGAGCTGCCGCAGTCTGCGGTGGGCTGCCGGGATGTCACGTCCGGGGACCGTCTCCACCGGAGTGGCGAGAATCCCGTCGGGGTCGCACGAGGCGACCCCGATACGGGCGTCCCCGACGTCGATCGCGAGTCGACGTCCTCTGCGCATGTTCCTGACCGTTTCTTACTTGGCGGTCTCGGTGACGAGACGTTCGACGGCTTCGACGGCCTCACCGACGGCAGCCGGGTTCTGGCCTCCGCCCTGGGCGACGTCCGGCTTGCCGCCACCGCCGCCGCCGAGGGTCTTGGCGGCGGTGCGGACCAGGTCGCCGGCCTTGAGGCCGCGCTCACGGGCGGCGTCGTTGGTGGCGATGACCGTGAGCGGCTTGCCGTTGTTCACCGTGAACAGGGCCACCACGGCGGCCCGGCCGCCCTGGATGCGGCCGCGCACGTCGAGGACCAGCTTGCGCAGGTCGTCGGGGGTCGTGCCGTCCGGGACCTGACCGGTGACCAGGGCCACACCGCGGACGTCCTTGGCGGACTCGGCGAGGCCGGCGGCGGCCTGGAGCACCTTCTCGGCGCGGAACCTGTCGATCTCCTTCTCGGCGTCCTTCAGCTTGCCGAGCATCGTGGAGACCTTCTCCGGCAGCTCCTCCGAGCGGCCCTTGAGCAGCTCGGTGAGCTGGTTGACGACCGTGTGCTCGCGGGCGAGGAAGTTGTAGGCGTCGACGCCGACGAGGGCCTCGATACGGCGCACACCGGAGCCGATGGAGGACTCGCCGAGCAGCTTCACCAGGCCCAGCTGGGCGGTGTTGTGCACGTGCGTGCCGCCGCACAGCTCCTTGGAAAAGTCGCCGATGGTCACGACGCGCACGCGCTCGCCGTACTTCTCGCCGAACTCGGCGATGGCGCCCTGCTTCTTGGCCTCGTCGATGCCCATGACCTCGGCGTGCACGTCGAGGTCGTGCGAGAGCACCTCGTTGATGCGCTGCTCGACGTCGGTCATCACGGCCGTCGGAACGGCGGACGGCGAGCCGAAGTCGAAGCGGAAGCGGCCGGGCTGGTTCTCGGAACCGGCCTGGGCGGCCGTCGGGCCGAGGGCATCGCGCAGGGCCTGGTGGGTCAGGTGCGTGGCCGAGTGGGCGCGGGCGATGGCCTTGCGGCGCAGCCGGTCGACCGAGGCGTCGGCCTTGGCACCGACGGTCACCTCGCCGAACTGGACGACGCCCTTGTGCACGTACACGCCCGGGACCGGCTTCTGGGTGTCGCGGATCTCGATGACGGCACCGGTGTCGACCTTGATACGGCCGGTGTCGCCGATCTGGCCGCCGCCCTCGGCGTAGAACGGGGTGCGGTCGAGGACGATCTCGACCTCGTCGCCCTCGGTGGCGGCCGGCGAGGACACGCCGTCGACGAGGATGCCGACGATCGTGGTCTCGCCCTCGGTGTCCGTGTAGCCGATGAAGTCGGTGGCGCCGGCCTTGTCGGCGATCTCGCGGTAGGCACCCATGTCGGCGTGGCCGGTCTTCTTGGCCTGGGCGTCGGCCTTGGCGCGCTCCCGCTGCTCCTTCATCAGGCGACGGAAGCCGTCCTCGTCCACGGCGAGGCCCTGCTCGGCGGCCATCTCCAGGGTGAGGTCGATCGGGAAGCCCCAGGTGTCGTGGAGCAGGAACGCCTTCTCACCGGCGAGGACCGTGCCACCGGACTGCTTGGTCTCGGTGACGGCGGTGTCGAGGATGTTGGTGCCGGCCTTCAGCGTCTTGAGGAAGGCGTTCTCCTCGGCGACGGCGACCTTCTCGATGCGCTCGCGGTCGGTGATGAGCTCGGGGTACTGCTGGCCCATCATCGCGATCACGGTGTCGACCAGGTCCTTGACGACCGGTCCGGTGGCGCCGAGCAGGCGCATGTTGCGGATGGCGCGGCGCATGATGCGGCGCAGCACGTAGCCGCGGCCCTCGTTGCCCGGGGTGACACCGTCGCCGATGAGCATCACGGAGGTGCGCATGTGGTCGGTGACCACGCGCAGCGAGACGTCAGAGCCGTGGGCGGCGCCGTACTCGACGCCGGTCAGCTCGGTGGCCTTCTTGATGACGGCCATCGAGGTGTCGATCTCGTACATGTTCTGCACGCCCTGCAGAATCATGGCGAGGCGCTCGAGGCCGAGGCCCGTGTCGATGTTCTGGCTCGGCAGGTCCCCGAGGATCTCGAAGTTGTCCTTGCCGATGCCCTCGCCCCGCTCGTACTGCATGAAGACGAGGTTCCAGATCTCGACGTACCGCTCGTCGTTGACGGCCGGGCCGCCCTCGACGCCGAACTCGGGGCCGCGGTCGTAGTTGATCTCGGAGCAGGGGCCGCAGGGGCCGGGAACGCCCATGGACCAGTAGTTGTCCTTCATGCCCAGGCGCTGGATGCGCTCCTTGGGCACGCCGACGACCTCGTGCCAGATGCGCTCGGCCTCGTCGTCGTCCTTGTAGACGGTGATCCACAGGCGCTCGGGGTCGAGGCCGTAACCGCCCTTGTCCTGGGGGCTGGTGAGCAGCTCCCAGGCGAACTTGATGGCGCCTTCCTTGAAGTAGTCGCCGAAGGAGAAGTTGCCGCACATCTGGAAGAACGTGCCGTGGCGGGTGGTCTTGCCGACCTCTTCGATGTCGGGCGTGCGCACACACTTCTGCACGCTGGTGGCGCGCGGGAAGGGGGGCTTGACCTCACCCAGGAAGTAGGGCTTGAAGGGAACCATGCCGGCCGGGACGAGGAGCAGAGTCGGGTCGTCCGCGATGAGCGACGCCGAAGGGACGACGGTGTGCCCGCGCTCCTCGAAGAAGCTCAGCCAGCGGCGGCGAATCTCGGCCGACTCCATCAGTGGTCCTCATTCCGGTTGTACGAGTACGTCGTGTTCTCGATGTACTTCGGGTTGCTGCGGTTGTTCTCGATGGCGGTGAACCGCCGGGGCTCGGGAAGCTCGGGGCTGTTCTGGATGCCCAGGGCGTCCTCCAGCTCGGCCTCCCGCTGCGCCATGTTGTCGCGGACGTCGAGCGCGAAGCCGACCGCCCGGTCCTTCAGGCGCTGACCGGTCTCCAGAGCCTTGTTGGCCGCGCTCGCGGCGAGGTTCTCGGGAGTCAGCTGCTTCAACTTGCGGTTGACCTTGGTGGTGGCCCACACACCGGCTGCGACGCCCGTGGTGAACCAGAACGTACGGCGGAACATCCCTGACCTAGTCCCTCTTTCCGCGGTTGTTCCGCTTGCCCCGTCGGGCGGACGGAACCGTCCGGCCCACGATCACCGTACGCCTCGGCGCCTTCGCGGGCGTGTCCTCTTTGCGGCCGCCGAGGGCCTGGCGCACGCCGTAGCCGAAGGCCGCGACCTTCACCAGCGGTCCGCCGAAGGTGGAGGCGACGGTGGACGAGAGCGCGGAGGCGTTCGACGTGACCTCCTGGACGTCGGAGGCGATCGCGTCGACGCGGTCGATCTGGGTCTGCGCCGACCGCACGGCCGTGGACGCGTCCGCGAGCAAGGGGACGGCCTGGTCGGTCACATCCGCCACGAGTTTGGTGGTCGCCTTGAGCGTCTGGGCCAGCCTCGCCAGAGCGACGGCGAGGAAGGAGACCAGGATCGCCCAGAAGACGGCCACCAGAATCCCGGCCACCTCTCCACCGGACACTGTGCGCACCCGCTCCCTGAAACGTGCCTGAGCATTGAAAGTCGTGCTCCGAGCCTATCGCGCCGGTGGCGGGGCTCCGCACCGGATTACCGTCCGCGGCGGTGCGGGATCCGCGGCCTGTTCCGTGCGTGGCCGGCGGCCCGGTCCGGGGAAACGCGAACCCGCCGCCTCGCCCGCCCGAAAGGGCGGGGAGACGGCGGGCTGAAGTGCTGCGCCGGGGCTGGGATCAGCGGGCGTAGTACTCGACGACGAGCTGCTCGTCGCAGATCACCGGGATCTCCTTGCGGTTCGGCTCGCGGTCCAGGCGGAACGCCAGGGCCTTGAGGTTCACCTGCAGGTAGCGCGGGGTCTCACCGTCGGCGGCGAAGCCACCCTCGCGGGCGACCTGGAACAGCGTCTTGTCCTTGGAGCGGTCGCGGACCTGCACGACGTCGTCCGGACGGACACGGAAGGACGGCTTGTCGACCTTCTGGCCGTTGACCTGGATGTGGCCGTGGACGACCATCTGGCGGGCCTGGTAGATCGTGCGGGCGATGCCCGAACGCAGGACCAGCGCGTCGAGACGGCGCTCGAGCTCGATGATCAGGGCCTCACCGGTCTTGCCCTGGACCTTGGAGGCACGCTCGTAGGCGCGGACGAGCTGACGCTCGGACACGTCGTACTGCGCGCGCAGACGCTGCTTCTCGAGCAGACGGACCTTGTAGTCCGAGTTCTGCTTGCGGCCGCGGCCGTGCTCGCCCGGCGGGTAGGGGCGGGCCTCGAAGTACTTGACGGCCTTCGGGGTCAGCGCGATGCCGAGGGCACGCGACTTCTTGACCTTGGGGCGGGACTGGTTCGCCATGAACCAAACACCTCGTTTTATCTGTGCGAATACGGCTTCACCAGGGTTAGAGGAGGTCGCATCCGCAGCCGGGGAAATAACCCTCCGGGTCCGTTGCCGGACCTGGTGGGCAGCCGCTCCCTGGTCTGGGCACATACGTGCAGCACGCGAGTGGCCCACCGGCCGGTCCCGGGATTCCGGGTGGTGGTGGGCTGCCCGCGACACCGTTCGACGGTGCGCGACGCTCCTGGAGATCCCGGTCCTCACGGTCCGGTACTCCGGCTGGATGTCCCGCTCTGGTGAGCCGATCCCTTCGGGAAGGGGCCGGACACGGGACTCAGCACTTCGGAGCAGTCTACAGGTCGCTCAGGACCGCTTGCGACCGAGGTGCTTCCTGGTCCACTCCACGGCGTCCGCGTAACGGGCCTCTGCGCCGTTACGGGTGGGGGTGTAGTACTCGCGGTCCTTGAGGGCGTCCGGGGCGTACTGCTGGGCGGCGATGGCGTTCGGCTGGTTGTGCGGGTAGACGTACCCCTGCGCGTGGCCGAGCTTCTTGGCGCTCTTGTAGTGCCCGTCGCGCAGGTGGGGTGGCACGGGTCCGGCGTGGCCCTTGCGTACGTCCCCCATCGCTTCGCGGATCGCGGTGGTCGCCGAGTTGGACTTGGGGGCGAGGGCGAGGGCGATGGTGGCGTGGCTGAGGGTGAGCGCCGCCTCCGGGAAGCCGATCAGCGCGACGGCCTGGGCGGCGGCGACGGCTATGGGCAGCGCGTTCGGGTCGGCGACGCCGATGTCCTCGCTGGCGGAGATGATCAGGCGCCGGGCGATGAAGCGGGGGTCCTCGCCGGCCTCGATCATCCGGGCCAGGTAGTGCAGTGCCGCGTCCACGTCGGAGCCGCGGATGGACTTGATCAGCGCGCTCGCCACGTCGTAGTGCTGGTCACCGTCGCGGTCGTACTTCACGGCGGCGCGGTCGACCGTCTCCTCCAGGGTCTGGAGGCTGATCTCCGTCTCGCTCTTGTCGAGGGCCGCGCCGGCGGCTGCCTCCAGGGCGGTCAGGGCCCGGCGCGCGTCGCCTCCGGCGATCCTGAGCAGGTGCTCCTCGGCGTCCTCGGGGAGGGTGAGGGCGCCGCCGAGGCCGCGCTCGTCGTCGAGGGTGCGGCGCAGCAGGCCGCGCAGGTCCTCCTCGCCGAGCGGTTCCAGGGTGAGCAGCAGCGAGCGGGAGAGCAGCGGGGAGATCACCGAGAAGTACGGGTTCTCGGTGGTCGCGGCGATCAGGGTCACCCAGCGGTTCTCGACGGCCGGGAGCAGGGAGTCCTGCTGTGCCTTGCTGAAGCGGTGGATCTCGTCGAGGAAAAGGACGGTCTCCTTGCCGAAGCCGCCGGCGGCGCGGCGCGCGCCGTCGATGACGGCACGGACCTCCTTGACGCCGGCGCTGATCGCGGACAGCTCGACGAAGCGACGGTCGGTCGCCTTGGACACCACGTGCGCGAGGGTGGTCTTGCCGGTGCCGGGCGGCCCCCACAGCACCACCGAGGACGGGCCGGCCGGGCCGCCGCTGCCCTCGTCGACGAGTCTGCGCAAGGGTGAGCCCGGCTTCAGCAGGTGCTGCTGGCCCACGACCTCGTCGAGGGTGCGCGGACGCATCCGGACGGCCAGGGGGCTGCTGGTCGGGTCCTTTTCCTGGCGCTCTTCGGCGGCGGCGGTGAACAGGTCGGCTTCCACGCTGAAAACCCTAAGACACGGCACTGACAATTGGGACCGGCCGCCTGCGGGGCTGTCCGCGCGGGGCCGTCCGTCCGCCGCCCGTCATCTGTCCGTCTGCCGTGCTTCAGCCGTCCGCCGGACCGTTCGTCAGAGCGTCCACCGGTTCGCCGGCGGCCGTCAGCTGGTCCAGAAGTCCCACCAGCGGGTGAGGATCAGCATGCCGATGATGCCGACGTGCAGGACCGGCAGGACCCACGTGAACTCGCCGAAGAAGGACTTCAGCGGGCGCGGGGCCGGCAGGAAGTCGTTGCGGACGTTGAACGACGTCACGTACCAGAACATGACGATCGTGGCGACCCAGGCCAGCGAGCACCACAGGCACAGCGCGTTGATCCGGTACAGGGACTGGAACTGCAGCCATGTGCAGAATCCCACTCCGAACAGCGTGCCGAAGTTGAAGGTCAGCCAGTACCAGCGCGGGAAGCGGGCCCGGGCCAGCAGGCTCACGCCGACGCAGACGACGATGCCGTAGCAGACCAGGCCGAGCATCGGGTTCGGGAAGCCGAACGCGGCGGCCTGCTTGCTCTCCATGACGCTGCCGCAGGACACGACCGGGTTGAGGCTGCACCCGGGGGTGAAGGTCGTGCCCGCGACCTTGGCCTCGAGCAGTTTGAACTTGTCGATCGTGATGACCCACGCGGCGAGCAGTCCGGCGGCGCCGGTGATCATCAGGAGCAGCGCGAAGGCCCGGCTCCCGCCCACGGCACGCGTCCCGGCGGCCCCGTGCTCGGGCCCGGGCTCGGTGGAGACGTCTTTGACTGTCGTCTTGCTCATCACGCCGATTCCGTCTGCTGGAGAGGGGACCTTCTTCGGGCAGTGGCCATTGTGCCGCACCGGCCTGTGTGTCCGCCGTTCGATGGACACAAGGAGGTACGCGCGGTGGGCCCGGACCGTTCGGAAATCGCCGGGACGAGTTAACCGGCGCCCTCGGAGTTGACGGTCCGCCAGGACATGGAAAAGGGCGCCGGGAGCACCGGCGCCCTTCCGTACGGGCCATGGGCCGTACTAGGGCCTCTCTTCCGGATCTTGCCGGGGTCGCGGCGTCTGGCACGCACATCTGCGGCGTTGTCGTCACTCTCCCCCAAGCTCTCGGCTTCGCTCGAGCAGGGAGGGACCCCCATCGCGCCGCGTCGACTCCCTCCTCCGCCTTGCAGCTGCACGCACCAGACCCCGCTCGGGTAGGCCAGAAGGCACCGCAGACCGGAGCCGGCCTGATCCGGAAGAAAGACCCTAGCCGAGCCGGGACTTCAGCTCCGTGACGATCTCGTCCACGCCGACCGCCGTCTGCTCACCGGACTCCATGTCCTTGAGCTGGACGACGCCCTCGGCGAGGTCGCGCTCGCCGGCGACGAGCGCGAAACGCGCGCCGGACCGGTTGGCGGCCTTCATCGCCGCCTTCAGGCCCTTGCCGCCGTAGGAGAAGTCCGCCGCGATGCCGGCCTTGCGCACCTCGGTGACCTTGGCGAACAGGACGCGGCGGGCCTCCTCGCCGAGCGGGACGGCGAAGACACTGGTCGCGGACGGGATGTCCAGTTCCACACCCTCGGCCTCCAGGGCGAGGACCGTGCGGTCGACACCGAGGGCCCAGCCGACCGACGGGAGCGCGGGGCCGCCGATCATCTCGGACAGGCCGTCGTAGCGGCCGCCGCCGCCCACCGCGGACTGGGAACCCAGGCCGTCGTGCACGAACTCGAAGGTGGTGCGGGTGTAGTAGTCGAGGCCGCGGACCAGCTTGGCGTCGTCCTCGAAGGCGACGCCCGCCGTGGTGATCAGGTCGCGGACCTCCTCGTGGTAGGCCTTGCAGGCGTCGCACAGGTAGTCGCGCAGCAGCGGCGCGCCGGTCAGCTGCTGCTGGACCGACTCGCGCTTGTCGTCGAGGACCCTGAGGGGGTTGATGTCGACGCGGCGGCGGGTGTCCTCGTCCAGGTCCAGGCCGCGCAGGAAGTCCTGCAGCGCGGCCCGGTACACCGGACGGCACTCCTTGTCGCCCAGGCTGTTGAGCAGGATGCGGAAGTTCCTGAGGCCCAGCGAGCGGTACGCCTGGTCGGCCAGGATGATCAGCTCGGCGTCCAGCGCCGGGTCCTCCGCGCCGATCGCCTCGGCACCGACCTGGGAGAAGTGGCGGTAGCGGCCCTTCTGGGGGCGCTCGTAGCGGTAGTACGAGCCGGAGTACCAGAGCTTGACGGGGAGGTTGCCCGCCTTGTGCAGGTTGGCCTCCAGCGCCGCGCGCAGGACGGAGGCGGTGCCCTCGGGGCGCAGGGCGAGCCTGTCGCCGCCCTTGGTCTCGAAGGCGTACATCTCCTTGGTGACGATGTCGGTGGACTCGCCGACACCGCGCGCGAAGAGTTCGACGTTCTCGAAGCCGGGGGTCTCGATGTAGCCGTACCCGGAGTTGCGCAGCGGGGCGGCGATCGCCTCGCGCACCGCGAGGTACGTGGCGGAGGCCGGCGGGATCAGGTCGTAGGTGCCCTTGGGGGCCTTGAAGGTGCTCACGGAAAAAGCTCTCTCGTCACATTCCTCGTCGGGGAGCCTCGGGGGCTCCCTGGCCGGCCGCCACCTGCCGCAGATAGGGGTTGGTGGCGCGCTCCTGGCCGATGGTCGTCTGGGGACCGTGGCCGGACAGGACCACGGTGGAGTCGTCGAGCGGCAGGCACACACGTGCCAGCGACCCGAGCATGTCCTCCATGGATCCGCCCGGCAGGTCGGTGCGTCCGACGGAGCCGGCGAACAGCAGATCCCCGGAGAAGAAGACCGACGGGATGTCGGTGTTCTCGGGCATCTGGAAGGTCACCGACCCCTTGGTATGGCCCGGGGCGTGCGCGACGGAGAACTCCAGCCCGGCGAGCGAGAGCCGCGCGCCGTCGCTCAGCTCCCTGACGTCGTCCGGCTCCCCCACGGTCAGCTCGCCCATCAGCGGCATGCCGATGGACCTGCCGAGCGCCTTCTCGGGATCGCTCATCATGTAGCGGTCCTCGGGGTGGATCCAGGCCGGTACGCCGTGCGCGCCGCACACGGGGACGACCGAGGCCACGTGGTCGATGTGGCCATGGGTGAGGACGACCGCGGCGGGCTTGAGCCGATGCTTCTTCAGCATGTCCTCGACTCCCTGGGCCGCCTGGTGGCCCGGGTCGATGATCACGCACTCCTCACCGGCGGCGGGGGCGACGACGTAACAATTCGTCCCCCAGGCACCGGCTGGGAACCCGGCAATGAGCACGATCGTCCTCTGTTGTGTCGATACGGGAGGGCTTGCGGGCGGGCGCCCGTGGTCCAGAGCCTACCGGCGCTGCCGTTTCCTCAGCGAACCCATATACGGTACGGGGCTACAAGCGGCTGTCGGCAAACAGGACGCACGCGTACCGGTCGACACACGACAGGCATGAGGAGAGAACCCGGTGGTCAGCCAGGAGCAGCGGCGGCGTCAGCTCGCCCGGGAGAAGTTCTTGCGGCAGCAGCAGCGGCGCACCAGCGCGCGGCGCAAGGCACGGATGCGCAACTCCGTGATCGCGTCGGTCCTCGGCGTGGTCGTGATCGGCAGCCTCGCGCTGTACACGACCGGGGTGCTGAAGGGCGACGACAAGAAGGCGAACGCGAGCGCCGACGTGACGCCGAGCGCGTCGTCGGCGAGCAAGGCGCCGGACCCGTGCCACAAGCCGGCCGCGGGCTCGGTGAAGAAGCTGAGCTGGAAGAAGGAGCCGGCGATGTCGATCGACACGTCGGCGAAGTACACGATGAAGCTCGCCACGACGTGCGGCGAGATCGACGTCGCGATGAAGCCGGCGGCGGCCCCGCACACCGTGAACTCGTTCGACTTCCTGGCGGGCAAGGGCTACTTCGACCACACCAAGTGCCACCGCCTGACGACGAACAACATCTACGTGCTGCAGTGCGGTGACCCGACGGCCACCGGCAGCGGCGACCCGGGCTACAAGCTCCCGGACGAGAACCTGAAGGACAAGAGCCTGAAGGGGAACACGTACCCGACCGGCACGGTGGCGATGGCCAACGCCGGCCCGAACACCGGCGGCAGCCAGTTCTTCCTCGTGTACAAGGACAGCCCGCTGCCGCCCAACTACGCGCCGTTCGGCACGATGGACGCGGCGGGTCTGAAGGTGCTGGGCAAGATCGCCGCAGCGGGCGAGAACACGGGTGGGGGCGACGGCGCCCCGAACGCGACAGTCGTGATCGACAAGGCGACGGTCACGAAGTCCTGACGTTCCGGAGCGCGGACGGCGGCTGCCTGCCGCCCGGCACGACCGGTCACGCAATTTTCGGTCGCGCTGGATGCGGACAGGTAACCCGCTGGTCGCCTATGTTGGCCGTGACGAAACTGTGGACGATGCCCGAGGGCCGGGAGGCACCTCGCAGGCATCATGTGGAGGAGGCGCTGTGAGCAGCGACCCGTGGGGCCGCGTCGACGAGACGGGGACCGTGTACGTGCGTACGGCCGATGGCGAGCAGGTCGTCGGTTCGTGGGCGGCAGGCTCCCCCGAGGAGGCGCTTGCCTACTTCGAACGCAAGTACGAGGGCCTGGTTGTCGAGATCGGCCTCCTCGAGAAGCGCGTGCAGACGACCGATCTGTCGGCGAAGGACGCCCAGACCGCCATCGACCACCTGCGCGAGCAGGTGGACGCGCACCACGCGGTCGGTGACCTGGCCGCGCTGCGGACCCGTCTGGGCAAGCTCGTGGAGACGGTCGAGACCCGGCGCGAGGAGCGCAAGGTCCAGCGGGCCAAGCAGTCCGACGAGGCCCGCAAGGCCAAGGAGGACCTGGTCGTCGAGGCGGAGCAGCTGGCGCAGTCCGACCAGTGGCGGGTGGCCGGTGAGCGGCTGCGGGCGTTGGTGGACACCTGGAAGGGCCTGCCGCGTCTGGACCGCAAGTCCGACGACGAGCTGTGGCACCGGTTCTCGCACGCCCGGTCGGCGTTCTCCAAGCGCCGCAAGGCGCACTTCGCGCAGCTGGACGCGCAGCGCGAGGACGCCCGCAAGGTCAAGGAGCGGCTGGTCGCCGAGGCCGAGGCGCTGTCGGGCTCGATGGACTGGGGTCCGACGGCCGCGCGCTACCGCGAGCTGATGGCGGACTGGAAGGCGGCCGGCCGCGCCCAGCGCGAGCACGAGGACGACCTGTGGAACCGCTTCCGCGGCGCCCAGGACGTGTTCTTCGCCGCGCGCAGCTCGGTGTTCGCCGAGCGGGACGCGGAGCAGACGGAGAACCTGAAGCTGAAGGAGGAGCTGGCCGAGGAGGCCGAGAAGATCCTCCCGGTGACGGACCTCAAGGGCGCCCGGGCCGCTTTCCGCTCGGTCAACGAGCGCTGGGAGGCCATCGGTCACGTCCCGCGGGACGCGCGTCCCAAGGTCGAGGGCCGGATGCACGCGGTCGAGCGGGCCATCCAGGAGGCCGAGGAGGCCGAGTGGCGCCGGACGAACCCGGAGGCACGCGCGCGTGCGGCGGGTCTGACCGGGCAGCTCCAGGCCGCCGTGGACAAGCTGGAGGCGCAGATCGAGCAGGCCCGCGCCCAGGGCAACAACTCCAGGGCCGACAAGCTGGCGCGTGAGCTGGAGGGCCGTCAGGCGCTTCTGGACCAGGCGCTGAAGGGCCTGGAGGAGTTCGGCGGCTGACGCCCCGCTCCCCCGCCCTCCCGGGCACGCATGCCGAAGGGCCCCGTACACGCCGTACGGGGCCCTTCGGCATGTGTCCCTGGACCTACGACCGGTTGCGCGCCGAGGTCACGCGGTAGACGTCGTAGACGCCCTCCACACCCCGTACGGCCTTCAGGACGTGGCCGAGGTGCTTGGGGTCGCCCATCTCGAAGGTGAAGCGGGAGGTGGCGACGCGGTCGCGGGAGGTCTGTACGGCCGCGGAGAGGATGTTGACGTGCTGGTCGGACAGCACGCGGGTGACGTCCGACAGCAGGCGGGAGCGGTCCAGGGCCTCCACCTGGATGGCGACCAGGAAGACCGAGGACTGGGTGGGCGCCCACTCGACGTCGAGGATGCGCTCCGGCTCGCGGGACAGCGAGTCCACGTTGACGCAGTCACTGCGGTGAACCGATACGCCGCTGCCCCGCGTGACGAAGCCGATGATCGGGTCGCCGGGCACGGGCGTACAGCAGCGGGCCAGCTTGACCCACACGTCGTCGACGCCCTTGACCACGACGCCGGGGTCGGAGCTGGAACGGCGCTTGCGGCCGCGGCCGCGCGACGGCGGGACGCTCTCGTCGATCTCCTCGGTCGCGGCCTCCTCGCCGCCGAGGGCCTGCACGAGCTTCTGTACGACGTTCGGCGCGGAGACGTGGCCCTCGCCGATCGCCGCGTACAGCGCGGAGATGTCGGGGTAGCGCATCTCGTGCGCGAGCGTGACGAGGGAGTCGCCGGTGAGGATGCGCTGGATGGGCAGGTTCTGCTTGCGCATGGCGCGGACGATGGCGTCCTTGCCCTGCTCGATCGCCTCGTCGCGGCGCTCCTTGGAGAACCAGGCCCGGATCTTGTTGCGGGCCCGCGGCGACTTGACGAAGCCGAGCCAGTCGCGGGAGGGGCCGGCGCTGTCCGCCTTGGAGGTGAAGACCTCCACCAGGTCGCCGTTGTCCAGGGTGGACTCGAGCGGGACGAGACGGCCGTTGACCCGCGCTCCTATGGTGCGGTGGCCGACCTCGGTGTGGACCGCGTAGGCGAAGTCGACCGGGGTGGCCCCGGCCGGGAGCGCTATGACGTCGCCCTTCGGCGTGAAGACGAAGACCTCGTTGCGGGACAGGTCGAAGCGCAGGGACTCCAGGAACTCGCTGGGGTCCTCGGTCTCCTTCTGCCAGTCCAGCAGCTGCCTGAGCCACGCCATGTCGTTGACGGCGTCCTTGTCCTTGCCCAGGCCCTTGGGGACGTCGGTGCGGATCTTGGAGGCGCCGGCGACGGCTTCCTGCTTGTACTTCCAGTGCGCGGCGATGCCGTACTCGGCGCGCCGGTGCATGTCGAAGGTGCGGATCTGCAGCTCGACGGGCTTGCCGTTGGGTCCGATGACCGTCGTGTGCAGCGACTGGTACATGTTGAACTTCGGCATCGCGATGTAGTCCTTGAACCGGCCGGGGACCGGGTTCCATCGCGCGTGGATCGTGCCGAGGGCGGCGTAGCAGTCGCGGACCGTGTCGACCAGGACCCGGATGCCGACCAGGTCGTAGATCTCCGCGAAGTCACGGCCGCGGACGATCATCTTCTGGTAGACGCTGTAGTAGTGCTTCGGCCGGCCGGTGACGGTCGCCTTGATGCGGGCGGCGCGCAGGTCGGCCTGGACCTCGTCGGTCACTATGGCCAGGTACTCGTCGCGCTTCGGCGCCCGCTCGGCCACCAGACGCACGATCTCGTCGTACATCTTGGGGTAGAGGATCGCGAAGGCGAGGTCCTCCAGCTCCCACTTGATGGTGTTCATGCCCAGGCGGTGGGCGAGCGGCGCGTAGATCTCGAGGGTCTCGCGCGCCTTCTTCTCCTGCTTCTCGCGCTTGAGGTAGCGCATGGTGCGCATGTTGTGCAGGCGGTCGGCGAGCTTGATGACCAGGACGCGCGGGTCCTTGGCCATGGCGACGACCATCTTGCGCACGGTCTCGGCCTGCGCGGCCTCGCCGAACTTGACCTTGTCCAGCTTGGTGACGCCGTCGACGAGGAGGGCGACGACGTCGCCGAACTCCCGGCGCAGATCGTCCAGGCCGTAGTCGGTGTCCTCGACCGTGTCGTGCAGCAGGCCGGCCATGAGGGTGGCCGGGTCCATGCCGAGCTCGGCGAGGATGGTGGTCACCGCGAGCGGGTGGGTGATGTACGGGTCGCCGCTCTTGCGCTTCTGGCCGCGGTGCCAGCGCTCGGCGACCTGGTACGCCTTCTCGATCTGCCGGAGGGTGGAGGTCTCGATCTTCGGGTCGTTGCTGCGCACTATGCGCAGCAGCGGTTCGAGCACCGGGTTGTACGGGTTCGCGCGCTGTACGCCGAGACGGGCCAGGCGGGCGCGGACGCGGTTGGAGGAGCCGGAGCGGGGCTGGCCCGCGGCAGGGCGCACGGGTGCGGCGGGCTTGGGGCGCGCGGCGTCCGCGGTCTTCTCGACGGGCGCGGACTGGGCGTGCTCGACCGTCCCGCGGCTGTCGTTCTTCGCGTCGGACGCGTTGGGCGCGGGCTTCACCGCGGGTGCCGAGGCGGACTCGGGCTTTGCGGCGGTCAGTGGCTGGGCCTCGTCTGGCAAGAGGACTCCTCGTGCGCGATCCGGGTCCCCCGGTCAGGCTCCGGAGAACCCATGGTAGCGATCCTGCGCCCCACCCTCGCCTCCGGGCGGACGGGAGAACCGTCTACCGGTGGAACACGAGGGACGCGCGCGGGATTCCAGGGGGCGGAATCCAGGGGGTGGACCGGTGGTGGCCGGCGGGTGCCGCGGACATGTCCGGTGGGTGGTGTTGCGGGTACGGCTGGGGCGGCGGGTATGGCTGGGGCGGCTGGGGCGACAGGTACGGCTGGGTCAGCGGGTGCGGCTGGTGCTGCGGGAAGCACGAAGCGGCCTCCGGGTCACCCGGGGGCCGCTTCGTGCGTGTGTCACGTCACCGCGCTCAGACCTGGAGCAGCGCCTCCAGCGGTGCCCCGTTCAGCGCGGACTCCAGGCGCGTACGGCCGCCCAGGAAGCCCAGCTCCATGAGCACCGCGAGACCCGAGACCTCGGCCCCGGCCCGCTGGATCAGCTGGATCGCGGCCTCGGCCGTACCGCCGGTCGCGAGCACGTCGTCCACGATCAGCACCCGGTCACCGGCGACCAGGTCCTCGGCGTGGACCTCGATCTCCGCGGAGCCGTACTCCAGGTCGTAGGCCTGCCGCAGGGTGGCGCCGGGGAGCTTGCCCGCCTTGCGGACGGGGATGAACCCGAGCCCCGCGCGGACGGCGACCGGCGCACCGAGGATGAAGCCCCGCGCCTCGAGACCGACCACCTTGGTCGACCCGGTGCTGGTGGCGATCTCGGCCAGCGTGTCGGTCAGTGCCGTGAACGCCGCCGGGTCCGCGAGCAGCGGCGTGATGTCCTTGAACATCACACCCGGCTCCGGATAATCGGCCACGTCACGGATTCGGCTGAGCAGCAGCTCCTGGATGTCTGTCATCGACGCTTTCCGGTGGATCGGCCGCGGCCCCGGTTGCGGGTCGCGGGCTGGTTACGCGGGCCCACCACGGCGGGCGCTGCGTCATCGTACTCGTCACCGGCGCCGGACCCCGCCTCGGCGGGGTCGCCCTCGGCGCCGGCCTGGGCACGCTTGGCCATGACCCGCTTACGCAGAGCCTTCATCGCCGGCTCGCGCTCCTTGAGGTCGGCGACGAGCGGGGTGGCGATGAAGATCGAGGAGTACGCACCGGCGGCGAGGCCGACGAACAGCGACAGCGAGATGTCGTTCAGCGTGCCGGCGCCGAGGAAGCCGCCGCCGATGAACAGCAGACCGGCCACCGGAAGCAGCGCGACCACGGTGGTGTTGATGGAACGCACCAGCGTGCCGTTGATCGACTGGTTGGCGATGTCGCTGTAGGTGAAGCGGGTCTGCTTGGTGATGTCCTTCGTCTGCTCCTTGAGACTGTCGAAGACGACGACAGTGTCGTAGAGCGAGTAACCGAGGATCGTCAGCAGACCGATGACCGTACCGGGCGTGACCTCGAAGCCCACCAGGGCGTAGATGCCGACCGTGATGGTGATGTCGTGGATCAGCGCGACGAGGGCCGCGACGGCCATACGCCACTCGAAGGCGATCGCCAGGTAGATCACCACGAGCACCATGAAGATGACCAGGCCTTCCCAGGCCTTGTTGGCGATCTGCTCACCCCAGCTGGGGCCGACCAGGTCGGCGTTCAGCTTCTCGGGGTTGAGGCTCAGGTCCTTGGCCAGCGTCTGCTTGATCTCGTCGGACTTGTCGGTGTCGATGCCCGCGATCTGGATGCGCAGGCTGCCGTTGCCGAGCTTCTGCACGACCGCTTCGTGGCCGGAGGCACTCTTGGCGAAGTCCTCGGCCTGCGCCACCGACGCGCTCATGTGCGTCGGCGTGGTGAAGACGGCACCGCCCTGGAACTCGATGCCCATGTTCAGGCCGCGCACCGCCAGGCCGACGATGGCCGTGATGGTGATCAGGATCGAGACGCCGTACCAGATCTTGCGCTTGCCGATGAAGTCGTAGCTGATCTCGCCGCGGTGCAGCCGGGCGCCGAGGTTGCCGAGTTTCGACATTCGCTCACGCCTCCTTCGGGTCGACAGGGCCGGCGGCAGGACCGGCGGAACGGCGGGTACGGCGCAGCGGCGGCTTGGCTCCCAGGCCCTTGGGGTCGAGCCCGGACCACTTGTGGCCGTTCGCGAAGAACTTGCGGCGCGCGAGGAGCGACATGAGCGGCTTGGTGAAGAAGAAGACGACGACCACGTCGAGCACGGTGGTCAGGCCGAGCGTGAACGCGAAGCCCTGCACCTTGCCGACGGTGACGATGAACAGCACGGCGGCGGCGAGGAAGGACACGAAGTCGGAGACCAGGATGGTGCGCCGGGCGCGCGGCCAGGCCCGCTCGACGGCGGGGCGCAGGCTGCGGCCCTCCCGGATCTCGTCCCGGATGCGTTCGAAGTACACGATGAACGAGTCCGCGGTGATACCGATGGCGACGATGGCGCCGCAGACGGCCGGCAGGTTCAGCGCGAAGCCGATGGCCGGGCCGAGGAGCGCCATGAGCACGTAGGTGAGGATCGCGGAGATCAGCAGGGAGGCCATGGCCACGAGCGACAGACCGCGGTAGTAGATCACCAGGTAGATGACGACCAGGGCGAGGCCGATGGCGCCGGCGAGCAGACCGGCGTGCAGCTGCTCACCGCCGAGCGCGGCGGTCACCGTGGTGACGGTCTCTTCCTTGAACGACAGCGGAAGCGCGCCGTAGGACAGCATGTTGGACAGGCTCTGCGCCTCCTGCTGCGTGAAGCGGCCGGTGATCTCGGCCTGGCCGCCGGTGATGGCGGTGCTCACGCTCGGGGCGGAGACGACGTTGCCGTCGAGGACGATGCCGAACTGGTTCTGCCCGGACTGCGCCTGCTGGGCGAGCTGGGCGGTGACGTCTCCGAACTTCTTCGCGCCGCTGGAGGTGAAGCTCATCTGCACCTGCCAGCCGGCGGCGCCCTGGGTGTCGAAGACCGCCTGGGCCTTCTTCACCTCGGTGCCGTCCACGGCGGCCGGGCCGAGCAGGTACTTGAACCAGACCTTGTCGTTCTCACCGCAGGCCACGGTGGGGGCGCCCGGCTTGGCGTTCTGGCCGGCCGTCGCGCGCTGGGCGGGCTTGGAGCAGTCCAGGGCGGCGTACTGGGCCTGGAGCTTGCTGGTGTCGCCGTCGGTGGGGGCGCCGGAGGACGTCGAGGACGGGTTCGCGGAGGACTTGGCGCTCGCGGACGACGAGGCGCCCGGGGTGGCGGAGGACGTCGCCTTGGCGTCGGCCTTCAACGCGTCGGTGACCGCGCGGCCCTGCGGGGTGGCGGGGGCGCTCGGGGACCCGGTGCTGGTCGAGGACGCCTTCTGCCCGCTGGTGGAGGCGCTGCCCGACGGGTTCGCGGAGGCGCTGCCCTTCGGGTTCGGCGTGGTGGAGGCGCTGGAGGAGGCACCCGGCGACGGGGTCGCGGCGGCACCGGTGGGCTCGGTGGCGAGGACCGGGCGGAAGTACAGCTTGGCGGTGGTGCCGACCTGCTGCTGGGCCTCCTTGGAGTTGGTGCCCTTGGGGATGTTGACGATGATGTGGTCGGTCCCCTGGGTCTGCACCTCCGCCTCGGAGACGCCAAGGCCGTTGACGCGGCGGTTCATGATGTCGACCGCGGTGTCCATGTTGGCCTTGTTGATCGCCGACCCCTGGTCGGCCTTCGCCTTGAGCGTGATGCTCGTACCACCGGCAAGGTCGATGCCGAGACGCGGAGTGGTGTGTCCGGAGGCGAACATTCCCCCGGCGAGCGCCACGATGGCGATCAGGATGAGGACCAGCGAGCGCCCTGGCTTGCTCTGAGCGCTCGCGCTCCGGCCCTTCTTAGGTGCTGCCACCTTCTCGTACTCCCTCTCGGGCCGCCCCGCGCCCGGTCGGCGCGGTCGGCCATGACATGGTGTCGGGATCCCGTGCGGGAAACAGACGCGCCCGGGGCGCGCGGGGCGCCGTCCTGCCGCGCCGCCACCGCCCCGGGGCGTGACTACTTGGTGCCGGAGTCGCCTTCGGTCTTCTTCGGCTCTTCGTCCGCCTCGGCCTCGGCGGCAGCGGGCGCGTCGGCCTTGACCTCGGCCTTGTCGGCCGTCTCGGCCTTGTCCTCGGCGGCCTTTTCCTCGGCCGGCTCGTCCTCGACGGCGTCCTTCTTGCCGAAGTCGACGGGCTTGTCGTCGGAGGCGGCGGCAGCGGCGGGCTCGTCGGTCCCGGTGAGGGAGGAGGCGTCGTCCGGGACGATGGAGACGTCGGACTTCAGGTCGTGCTCGACGCCGTGGACGATGCGGTTGTACTCGTCGTCGGTCAGGACGGCACCGATCGAGTTCTTGGCGAAGAGAAGGTCGACACCGGGGCCGGCGTCAAGGAGGACGGTGTCCTCGTTGATCTCCTTGACCGTCGCGTACATCCCCCCGATCGTGCGGACGCCGGAGCCGGGCTGCATCTCGTTCCGCATCTGGTTGGCCTGCTGCTGCTTCTTCTTGGCCGAGCGCGTCATCAGGAACATGGCCGCGATGAGCACGATGAACGGGAGAAGGGTCAAGGTATTCACGGGACGGGATTTCCTTCGCACGACCGCGGCGGACAGCGGCCTGATGGATGGGGGTGAGGTGGGCGCCGCCCGCAAGGGCGGCATCGGCGGAGTCTAAGCGAGTCCGCGTGCATGGAACAACGCTCAGCATGGCACCTGGGTTCCTGCCCCCGCCAATGCCCCCGCCGTCACGCCCTGAACAGGTCCTGTTGTCCGTTTCCCGAGGCCGCCGAGCCCGGCGGGGTCAGGCCGAGATGCGCCCATGCCGCGGGAGTGGCGACGCGGCCACGCGGAGTGCGGGCGAGCAGACCCTCCCGCACCAGGAAGGGCTCGGCGACCTCCTCGACCGTCTCGCGCTCCTCCCCCACGGCGACGGCGAGCGTCGACAGGCCGACCGGGCCGCCGCCGAACAGCTTCAGCAGAGCCTGGAGCACCGCGCGGTCGAGGCGGTCGAGGCCGCGCGGGTCGACCTCGTAGACGGCGAGGGCGGCCTCGGCGATCTCGCGGGTGATCAGGCCGTCCGCCTTGACCTGGGCGTAGTCGCGCACGCGGCGCAGCAGACGGTTGGCGATACGGGGTGTGCCCCGGGACCGGCCGGCGATCTCGGCGGCGCCGTCGGACTCGATCCCGACGTCGAGCAGGCCGGCCGAGCGGTGCACGACCCGCTCCAGCTCGGTGGGCTCGTAGAACTCCATGTGCGCGGTGAAACCGAAGCGGTCGCGCAGCGGGGGCGGCAGCAGGCCCGCGCGCGTGGTGGCGCCGACCAGGGTGAAGGGCGGCAGTTCCAGCGGGATGGCGGTGGCGCCGGGGCCCTTGCCGACGATGACGTCGACCCGGAAGTCCTCCATCGCCATGTACAGCATCTCCTCGGCGGGCCGGGACATGCGGTGGATCTCGTCCAGGAAGAGGACCTCGCCCTCCTGGAGGGAGGAGAGGATCGCGGCGAGGTCGCCGGCGTGCTGGATGGCGGGGCCGGAGGTGATGCGGATGGGGGCGCCCATCTCGGCCGCGATGATCATCGACAGGGTGGTCTTGCCCAGGCCGGGGGCGCCGGAGAGCAGGACGTGGTCGGCGGTGGCGCCGCGCGCGCGTGCGGCGCGCAGGACGAGGTCGAGCTGTTCGCGGACCTTCTCCTGGCCGATGAACTCGCCGAGGTCCTTGGGGCGCAGGGCCGCCTCGACGGCCTGGTCCTCCCGGTCGGCGACCGAGTCCACCAGCCGCTCCTCGGCGGGGCCGCCGAGCCGCTCCTCGGCGGGGGGTTCGGTCGTGTCGTCCCAGTTCACTGAAGTACTCCTAGCGGGGTGGCGCAGGTCAGCGGGCGCGGTTCAGGGTCTGCAGGGCGGCCTTGAGCAGCGCGCCCACCTGGGGTGTGCCCTCGGCGGCCTCGGCCTGGGGGGCCACGGCGGACACGGCTTCGTCGGCCTCGCGACCGGCGTAGCCGAGGCCGACGAGGGCCGCGTGCAGCTGGTCGCGCCAGCCCTGGGTGACCGGGGTGCCGGCCACGGCGGCGCCGGTGGGCGCGCCGAGCCGGTCCTTCAGCTCCAGCAACAGCTTCTGCGCGCCCTTCTTACCGATGCCGGGGACGGCCGTGAGGGCCTTCTCGTCGCCGGTGGCGACCGCGCGGCGCAGGGCGTCCGGGCTGTGTACGGCGAGCATGGCCTGGGCGAGGCGGGGGCCGACTCCGCTCGCGGTCTGCAGCAGGACGAAGACCTGGCGCTCGTCGTCGTCGGCGAAGCCGTACAGGGTCAGGGAGTCCTCGCGCACGACGAGCGAGGTGTGCAGCTTGGCGGGCTGCCCCAGGCGGAGCCTGGAGAGCGTGTCGGGCGTGCACTGCAGGGACATGCCGACGCCGCCGACCTCGACGACCGCCGCGTCCGGGGCGAGTGCGGCAACCGTGCCGCTGACGAAGGCGATCATGCCGTTCGGCCTTTCGGTGATGTCGGTGATGTCGGCGAGGTCCGCGAGGCCGGTGCCTTGGCGGTGTGCAGGGCGACGGCCTGCTGGAGCCGGTTCTGGGCGGGGGCCCGCCAGATGTGGCAGATGGCGAGCGCGAGGGCGTCCGCGGCGTCGGCGGGCTTGGGCGGGGCGGACAGCCGCAGGAGGCGGGTGACCATGGCTCCGACCTGGGCCTTGTCGGCGCGGCCGCTGCCGGTGACGGCGGCCTTGACCTCGCTGGGGGTGTGCAGGGCGACCGGGATGCCGCGCCGGGCGGCGCACAGCATGGCGACCGCGCTGGCCTGGGCGGTGCCCATGACGGTGCTCACGTTGTGCTGGCTGAAGACGCGCTCCACGGCGACGAACTCGGGCCGGTGTTCGTCGAGCCACTGCTCTATGCCCTGCTCGACGGCGAGCAGGCGGTGGCTGAGTTCGGCGTCGGGGGGCGTGCGGACGACTCCGACGCCGATCATGGTCAGCGGGCGTCCGGCGACTCCCTCGACCACTCCGACACCGCATCGGGTCAACCCCGGGTCCACCCCCAGTACGCGCACCCCAGCCCCTCCTTCGATCTCCTGTTTGCGCAGGCTATCGGGTGCCACTGACAACGCGGTGCAGCCGCCCCCGGCAAGGCGACGGGCCGACGGGGTGTCCCGTCGGCCCGTGAGACCCTGCGAAAAGCGCGCCCGGTGTCAGGCGTCGACCTTCTCCATGACCTCGTCGCTGACATCGAAGTTGGCGAAGACGTTCTGCACGTCGTCGCTGTCCTCGAGCGCGTCGATCAGCTTGAAGATCTTCTTGGCGCCCTCCTCGTCCAGCTCGACCTGCATGGTCGGGACGAAGTTGGCGTCGGCCGAGTCGTAGTCGATGCCGGCCTCCTGGAGGGCGGTGCGGACCGCGACCAGGTCGGTGGCCTCGCTGAGCACCTCGAAGGACTCGCCGAGGTCGTTGACCTCTTCGGCACCGGCCTCCAGGACGGCGCCGAGGACGTCGTCCTCGGTCAGCTCACCCTTGGGGACGACGATGACGCCCTTGCGGTTGAACAGGTACGAGACGGAGCCCGGGTCGGCCATGTTGCCGCCGTTGCGGGTCATGGCGACGCGGACGTCGGAGGCGGCACGGTTGCGGTTGTCGGTGAGGCACTCGATGAGCACCGCGACGCCGTTCGGACCGTAGCCCTCGTACATGATCGTCTCGTAGTCGGCGCCACCGGCCTCGAGACCGGCGCCGCGCTTGACCGCGGAGTCGATGTTCTTGTTCGGGACCGAGCTCTTCTTGGCCTTCTGAATGGCGTCGAACAGGGTCGGGTTGCCGGCCGGGTCGGCGCCGCCCGTACGGGCCGCGACCTCGATGTTCTTGATCATCTTCGCGAAGAGCTTGCCGCGCTTGGCGTCGATCACGGCCTTCTTGTGCTTCGTCGTAGCCCATTTAGAGTGGCCGGACATCTGCCTGTCTCCTTCGCGTAACCCAACTCTGTACGAACCCCAGAGATCCTACTAGGCGTCCGGTGTCCGGTTCGCTCGCACCATGTCGACGAACAGGGAGTGCACGCGGTGGTCGCCGGTCAGCTCCGGGTGGAACGACGTGGCGAGCGCGTTGCCCTGCCGGACCGCGACGATGTGGCCGCCGTGCTCGGCGAGCACCTCGGCCCCGGCCCCGACGGACTCGACCCAGGGGGCGCGGATGAAGACGCCCTCCACAGGGGCGCCCGTGACGCCCTTGACGTCGACCGCCGCCTCGAACGACTCGTTCTGCCGGCCGAAGGCGTTGCGGCGCACGATCATGTCGATGCCGCCGACCGTCTCCTGGCCCGAGCGCGGGTCGAGGATCTTGTCGGCGAGCATGATCATGCCCGCGCAGGTGCCGTAGACGGGCATGCCGCCCCGCACGCGCGCGCGAAGGGGCTCCATCACGCCGAAGAGGACGGCCAGCTTGGAGATGGTGGTGGACTCTCCGCCGGGCAGGACGAGACCGTCCACCTCGGCGAGTTCCTCGGGGCGCCTGACCGGCCTGGCCACGGCGTCCGCCGCGGCCAGGGCGATGAGGTGCTCCCGCACGTCGCCCTGGAGGGCCAGGACGCCGATGACGGGGGTGTTCATGGGTGTCAGTGCCTTACCAGCCGCGGTTGGCGTAGCGCTCGGTCTCGGGGAGGGTGTCGCAGTTGATGCCGACCATGGCCTCGCCGAGGTTGCGGGACGCGTCCGCGATGATCTTCGGGTCGTCGTAGAAGGTGGTGGCCTTCACGATGGCGGCGGCGCGCTTGGCCGGGTCGCCGGACTTGAAGATGCCGGAGCCGACGAAGACGCCCTCGGCGCCGAGCTGGCGCATCAGGGCGGCGTCGGCCGGGGTGGCGACGCCACCGGCGGAGAAGAGGACCACCGGGAGCTTGCCCAGCTCGGCGACCTCCTTGACCAGCTCGTAGGGGGCGCGCAGCTCCTTGGCGGCGGCGAACAGCTCGTTGTTGTCGCAGCCGCGCAGCTTGGCGATCTCGCCCTTGATCTGGCGCAGGTGACGGACGGCCTCGACGACGTTGCCGGTGCCGGCCTCGCCCTTGGAGCGGATCATGGCCGCGCCCTCGGCGATGCGGCGCAGGGCCTCGCCCAGGTTGGTGGCACCGCAGACGAAGGGGGTCGTGAAGGCCCACTTGTCGGAGTGGTTGACCTCGTCGGCCGGGGTGAGGACCTCGGACTCGTCGATGTAGTCGACGCCGAGGGACTGCAGCACCTGGGCCTCGACGAAGTGGCCGATGCGGGACTTGGCCATGACCGGGATCGAGACGGCGTCGATGATGCCCTCGATCATGTCCGGGTCGGACATACGGGCGACACCGCCGTCCTTGCGGATGTCGGCCGGGACCCGCTCCAGGGCCATGACCGCGACGGCGCCCGCGTCCTCGGCGATCTTCGCCTGCTCCGCGTTGACGACGTCCATGATCACGCCGCCCTTGAGCTGCTCGGCCATGCCGCGCTTCACGCGGGCGGTGCCGGTCTCGGGAGCCTGGTTCTCATTGGTGGACACGGGGTGACCTCACTGACGGTGAAGAGGGTTTGTGCATCAGCGAGGAAACGTGAACCGACCAGGCCAAAGCAAGGGCCAATGGCAAGCCGGTGGATCGTTTTGGCCGGACCTGACCCGAACCTGGCCCCCCGCGCGTGGCCGGAGGCGCTGCCGAACCGTGCTCTTCAGGAGGCCGGTGCGGCTAGGGGGTGTCGTTTGGATCAGCTCGGGTCCGCGACGCCCGGCACGGCACCTCGCCGCGTTGTCGGATCGGCCGAGTACGTCCGGTACGCGGCAGATCCTCCGCCTTGCGAGGCACCGCACCGGACGCCGCGGCCTGATCCGAACGACACCCCCTAGGCCATGCGCTTCACGAGGGCCGCGGGCGGCTCGTCGTCCATCTCGAAGGCCAGCGGGAACGGGGCGTGGCCGGCCAGCCGGAACCAGCGCACCTTGCGGTGCTCGCGGAGCCTGCGGGCGGCTCCCACGGCGTCGTTGAGGAAGCGGCGGGCCATCGGGACCCTGCGCACCGCCTCGGCCAGCTCACGGGCCGCCTCCTCGCCTCCGGGGGCCATGCGGACGGCCTCCACCTGCCCCGGGTCCCCGAAGACCGCGCGCAGGGCCTGGCTCAGCTCGCTCTCGGCGACCTCCCGGTGGTCCTCCTCGGCCTGGCGGGCGGCGTGCGCGGCCTCGTAGAGCACGATCGAGGCGGCCGGGTCCAGCACACCCGAGGTGGCCAGCTCCTGCGCCACGGAGGCTCTGCGCAGCAGCTGCGCGTCGAGCGCGGCGCGGGCGGCGTCCATGCGCACGTGCAGCCGGTCCAGCCGTCCTGCCGTCCAGCTCAGGTACACGCCGATCGCGACGAACGCGACGAGGATCCAGATGAGTGTTGCGGTCACGGGCGAAGGCTATCGGTGGGCCGGCGGCCCACCCGCATCCCCGTCCGGGCCGGGCGGTGCCGGCACGGCGTCCCCGCGGTCCGTCGCGATCCCGCGAGGTACGCCGCGTGCCGCGCCCCGCGCCGTCGGTGCCTCAGTCCCGGGCCAGCCCGAAGCGCGCCCACAGCCCCGTCCGCTCGTCGGCGTCGACCGCGCTCGTCCCCGCGGTGACCGTCTCGTACACCGACAGGATGTCCGCGCCGACCGTCGACCAGTCGAACCGCCGCACGTGCGCGCTTCCGCGCTCGCGCAGTTCGGCCCGCCGCGCGGGGTCCGCGAGCAGGCGTACGGCGGCCTCGGCGAGGGCGTCGGCGTCCTCGTTGGCGAAGACCTCGCCGGCCGCGCCCCGGTCGAGGACCTGGACGAAGGCGTCGAGGTCGGAGGCGAGGACGGGGGCGCCCGCCGACATGGCCTCGACGAGGATGATGCCGAAGCTCTCGCCGCCGGTGTTGGGCGCGATGTACAGGTCGACGCTGCGCAGGAGGCTCGCCTTGTCCTCGTCGCTGACCATGCCGAGGAACTCCACCCGGGACCGCAGTTCCGCGGGCAGCTCCGCGACGGCGGCCTCCTCGTCGCCCCGGCCCGCGACCAGCAGCCGCGCCCCCGGCCGGGCCGCCAGGATCTTCGGCAGGGCCCGCATCAGGACCGGCAGGCCCTTGCGGGGCTCGTCGATACGGCCGATGAAGCCGATCGTCTCGCCCTGCCACCGCGCCTTGGCCTCGGCCTTGGCGAAGAAGCCGACGTCGACGCCGTTCGGGATGACCACCGCGTCCCCGCCCAGGTGCTCGACCAGGGTGCGGCGCGCGTACTCGCTGACGGCGATCCGGGCGCTGATCTTCTCCAGCGCGGCCTGGAGGATCGAGTACGCGGCGATCATCGCGCGCGAGCGCGGGTTGGACGTGTGGAAGGTGGCCACGATGGGGCCCTGCGCCGCCCAGCAGGTGAGCAGGCCCAGCGACGGCGAGGTCGGCTCGTGGATGTGCACCACGTCGAACGCGCCGTCGTGCAGCCAGCGGCGCACCCGCGCGGCGGACAGGAACCCGAAGTTCAGCCGGGCCACCGAGCCGTTGTACGGCACCGGGACCGCTCGGCCGGCCGAGACGACGTACGGCGGCAGCGGTGTGTCGTCGTCGGCGGGCGCGAGGACGGACACCTCGTGGCCGAGGCCGATGAAGTACTCGGCGAGGTCGCGGATGTGGAACTGGACGCCCCCGGGCACGTCCCAGGAGTACGGGCAGACGATCCCGATTCTCACGACGGTCCCTTCGCCGGGTCGAGGTCGGCGAGCCACAGACGCTGGAGCATGTGCCAGTCCTCCGGATGGTCGGCGATCCCGGTGGCGAAGGCGTCGGCCAGCGCCTGTGTCATGACAGACGTCTTCTCCGCCCGGGTACCTGATTCCGGCACCTCGATCGGAGCGTGCACCTTTCCCTGCATGACGGGCGATTCGTCGTACCAGAGCGTGACCGGCAGCAGCAGCGCGCCGGTCTGCTGGGCGAGCAGGGCCGGGCCGGCGGGCATCCGGGTCCGCTCGCCGAAGAAGTCGACCTCGACGCCGGAGGCGGACAGGTCACGGTCGGCGACCAGGCAGACCAGGCCGCCGTCACGCAGCCTGCGGGCCAGGGTGCCGAAGGCGGAGGCGCCGTTGTGCGCGAGCACCTCCATGCCGAGGCCCTCGCGGTAGGCGACGAAGCGGTCGTACAGCGTCTCGGGCTTGAGGCGCTCGGCGACCGTGGTGAAGGGGGTCTCCAGTTTCGTGGTGACCCAGGCGCCGGCCAGGTCCCAGTTGGCCAGGTGCGGCAGGGCCAGTATCACGCCGTTTCCGGCGGCGAGCCCGTCGACCAGGTAGTGCTCGCCCTTGGGGTCGAAGCCGCCCTTGATCCGCTCGGGGCTCCAGGCCGGGAGCCGGAAGGACTCCATCCAGTAGCGCAGGTAGGAGCGCATGCCCGCGCGGGAGAGTTCTGCGAGGCGCTCGGGGGTCGCGTCCGGCACCACGCGCGCGTAGTTGGCCTCCAGGCGCTGGACGCCCTTGCCGCGCCGTTTCCAGGCGAGGTCGGCGATGGTCCGGCCGAGGCGGACGGCGACGGGCTCGGGGAGCTTCTTGACGGTGCTCCAGCCCAGGCCGTACAGCGTGTCGGTGATCCGTTCGGTGGTGCTCACTCGGCAGCCCCGCTCCCCCGGACCGCGTCCTGCCGCGCCGCCTCCGCGTCCGCCTCGGCGGACTCGCGGCGGACGGTGACGACCCGCTGGACCAGCGTGACGAGGCTCCCCACGGCGACGATCCACAAAGCGATCGGCAGCAGCCACTGGATGCCCGGCACGCCGAACTTGTGCAGGCCCGCGAAGCCGGCCGCGACCAGCGAGATCACCAGCCGTTCGGCGCGCTCGACGAGCCCGTTGACGGCCACGGGCAGCCCGATCGACTCGCCGCGCGCCTTCGTGTACGACACCACCTGGCCGCTGGCCAGGCAGAAGATCGAGACGGCGCACATGACGTTGTCGTCGCCGCTGCCCGCGTACCAGAGGGCGAAGCCGCCGAAGATCGCGCCGTCGGCGACCCGGTCCAGGGTGGAGTCGAGGAAGGCGCCCCAGCGGCTGGAGCGGCCCAGCTGGCGTGCCATGTTGCCGTCGACCAGGTCCGAGAAGACGAAGAGCGTGATGACGATGGTGCCCCAGAAGAACTCGCCCCGGGGGTAGAAGACCAGCGCGCCCGCGACCACGCCGGCCGTGCCGAGGAGCGTGACCGTGTCGGGGCTCACGCCTCTGCGGATGAGAAACGCGGCGAACGGTGTGAGGACACGCGTGAAGAATGCACGCGCGTACTTGTTCAGCATGGCCTTCCCGAGGGTCGGTGTAGCCGCGGCCCCTGGTGGCCACCGGCTGGCCCATCGTAGCCACGCACGCGGGCGCGTGGCGGGCGGGCACCCGCGGTCCGCGCCGATCCGGGGCACCCGGGCCCGCGCGGGGGCGCATGGCGTGATCGCCGTCCGCCGTATGGACGCGGCATGACGGGAGTGGAAAGCTCGAAGGACCGCGGGCGTCGCAGGAGCCGCCAGTGCACGCGGTACCGCGTGTCCGCGCCCACAGTGACCTCACCGTGCACGGGAGGCAGGATCATGGGCGACAAAGCACAGTCACACCCCGGAGCCGCCGGCAGGGCTATGGCGGCCGACCACCCCGCGTCCGTAAGGAATGTGGTGCTGGTCGGCCACTGCGGATCCGGCAAGACGACCTTGGTGGAGGCCCTCGCGCTGACCGCGGGGGCGGTGAACCGGGCGGGCCGCGTGGAGGACGGCGGCACCGTCTCCGACTACGACGACATCGAGCACCGGCAGCAGCGCTCGGTACAGCTCTCGCTGGTCCCGGTCGAATGGGACGGCATCAAGATCAATCTCCTCGACACCCCCGGCTACGCCGACTTCGTCGGGGAGCTGAGGGCCGGTCTGCGGGCGGCGGACGCGGCCCTCTTCGTCGTCTCGGCCTCGGACGGGGTGGACGGCTCGACCCGGATGGTGTGGGACGAGTGCCAGGCCGTCGGCATGCCCCGCGCGATCGTCGTCACGCACCTGGAGTCCGCGCGCGCGGACTTCGAGGAGATGACCCGGGTGTGCGCGGAGGCCTTCGGCGGCGACGACCCCGACGCCGTGCTCCCGCTGTACCTGCCGCTGCGCGGGGCGGAGGGCCCCGACGGACACGCTCCCGTGACCGGGCTGACCGGGCTGCTGACCCGGAAGCTGTTCGACTACGCGTCCGGGGAGCGCAAGGAGTCCGAGCCCGGTGAGGACCAGCTTCCGGGCATCGAGGAGGCCCGCAACCGGCTCATCGAGGGGATCATCGCCGAGAGCGAGGACGAGACCCTCATGGACCGCTACCTCGGCGGCGAGCAGATCGACGTCAAGACGCTGATCGAGGACCTGGAACGGGGCGTGGCACGCGGCACGTTCTTCCCGGTGGTGGCGGCCGCGCCGGCCGCCGAGGGCGCCCGGCAGGGGCTCGGCACCATCGAACTGCTGGAGCTGGTCACCCGCGGCTTCCCGACCCCGTTCGAGCACCCCATGCCGGGGGTGACCACGATCGACGGCAGGCCGCGCGAGCTGAAGGCGTGCGACACGGACGGACCGCTGGTCGCCGAGGTCGTCAAGACCTCCTCCGACCCCTACGTCGGCCGGGTCTCCCTGGTCCGCGTCTTCTCCGGCACCCTGCGCCCCGACGACACGGTGCACGTCTCCGGGCACGGCCTGACCGACCGCGGGCACGAGGACCACGACGTCGACGAGCGGGTCGGCGCGCTGTCCATGACGTTCGGCAAGCAGCAGCGCCCGGTGCCGCACGCGGTCGCGGGCGACCTGGTGAGCGTGGCCAAGCTCGGCCGGGCCGAGACCGGGGACACGCTCTCGGCCAAGGACGACCCGCTGCTCATGGAGCCCTGGCAGATGCCCGACCCCCTGCTGCCGCTCGCCATCCAGGCGCACAGCAAGGCGGACGAGGACAAGCTCTCCCAGGGCCTTGCCCGGCTGGTCGCAGAGGATCCGACGATGCGGCTCGAACAGAACCAGAACACCCACCAGGTGGTGCTGTGGTGTCTGGGCGAGGCCCACGCGGACGTCGCCCTGGAACGGCTGCGCAGCCGGTACGGCGTCCAGGTCGACGTCGTACCGCACAAGGTCTCGCTGCGGGAGACGTTCGCGACGAAGGCCGGCGGGCGCGGCCGGCACGTGAAGCAGTCCGGCGGGCACGGCCAGTACGCCATCTGCGAGATCGAGGTGGAGCCGCTGCCGGGCGGCTCGGGCATCGAGTTCGTGGACAAGGTGGTCGGCGGTGCCGTACCCCGCCAGTTCATCCCGTCCGTGGAGAAGGGTGTACGGGCCCAGGCCGCCAAGGGGGTCGCGGCCGGTTATCCGCTGGTCGACGTGCGGATCACGCTGCTGGACGGCAAGGCGCACTCGGTGGACTCCTCCGACGCCGCGTTCCAGACGGCGGGCGCGCTGGCCCTGCGCGAGGCCGCGGCCGACACGCGGATCCATCTCCTTGAGCCGGTGGCCGAGGTGACCGTGCTGGTCGCCGACGACTACGTGGGCCCCGTGATGAGCGATCTGTCGAGCCGGCGCGGCCGGGTGCTCGGCACCGAACAGGTCGGTTCGGGGCGGACCCTGGTCCGGGCCGAGGTCCCCGAGTTCGAGATCGGCCGCTACGCGATCGACCTGCGCTCCCTGTCGCACGGCACGGCCCGCTTCAACCGCGTGTACGCGCGGCACGAGCCGATGCCGCCACAGGTCGCCGACCGCATCCGCGAACAGGCGGGCGAGACACCGTAGTCCACCACTGACACACACCGTGCGCCGGCGGGCGGCTTCGGCCGTCCGCCGACGGACTGTCAGTGCCTGCGGATACGCTGACCGACGGATCACGTCGTGCCGGCGTCGTGCGACAGCGCCATACGGCACGGTACTGCGGCCTGTTCAACATTCGGCCTGTTCAACAGGTGTGCGGAGCGCGGAAGTCGGGAAGGCCGCAGGAGCGGCACCGGCGGCGATGGGGGCGGGAATGTCGGTCGGAACGGAGTGGGACGGGCCTCAGGTGCCCGTCTCCGGCGACGAGGGCCAGGCGGCGACCTTCGCACTGGCCTCGGCTGCCTACCGGGACAACGAGTACGGGGAGATCAAGAAGACCGACAACGAATGGCACGAGTCGACCGTCAAGGACGGCAGGATCCGTCTGCTCCGGCCGAACCTCGGCGAGGCCTTCTCCCGGGCCGTCGTCGACCGCATGCTCACGAGCGGCCGCAAGCCGCTCATCCAGTCCTTCGGCACCGATCCCCAGGTCGTCGTGGAGCACTGCCTGGCGGCGAACAACATCCGCCGCGAGCGCGACAACCGGCTGGCCGCCGTGATGGTGGTGTGCGGGCTGATCTTCCTGCCCGGCCTGATCGGCTGGCTGCTCGTCTTCCAGTTGCGCACCTACCTCGCCAAACGCGACGACAAGCGGGCCGGGACGCTGGCCACCGCGCTGCTCGCCGGGGTCGGCGTGCTGGCCGCGCTGTTCCTGCTGAAGATGCCGTTCACCGGATTCTGGGCGTGGTACGCGCGCGCGGCCGTCATCGCCCCGGTACTGGGCTGGTACTGGGCCAAGCAGATCTGCGAGCGCACCGCGAAGGACCTGCGGGCACGCTGGGACGGTCTGCTCTCGGGCAGCAGCGTCGGCGCCAAGGTCCCGGAGGCCGTGCCGCGCGCCCCCGGCGAGACGGCGGCCGAGCAGCTGCGCCAGTCGCTGGCCCGGCTCAGCGCCGAGCAGCAGTCCAACTCCGTCTTCTACGCCGGTCCCAAGGGCATACTCGGCATGGGCACCCGCTGGGGTTCCTGGCAGCTGGCCGAGGACCTGGTCGCCGCCGACCCCACCCGGGAGATCCACCCGTTCCGCAGCTGGGACGTCATCCGGTCCATCCACGACAAGCTGCGCATGCTGGAGCGGGGCCCGCTGAACACCGGCGGCTTCCCCAAGCCGTCCATACGGCACTGGATCGTCACGCCGATCGGCGAGGGCGCCAAGGCGGTGTCCCGGCCCGAGGGCACGGACGTCGAGGCCTTCCAGGTCAAGCCGCACGCCATACAGGACATCTGCAACAAGCAGCAGTTCGGCAGCGGTGACCGGCACTACCTGGGCGTGCAGTGGACGCTGTGGGACGGCCAGTTGATCCTCACCATGATGATCACGGTGACCGTGCTGCACGAGACGCTGCGCATCGAGGTGACGGGGCACGCGCTGGGTCCAGTAAACCCGCTGTTCACCACCAAGCCGGAGGCGCCGACCAAGGAGGTCGCCAAGTCCCTCAAGCCCTGGGAGAACCGCACGATCAAGCTGCCGCTGGTCCCCGCCGACGAGGTGGTAAGGCTGGCCGCGCGCGCCCCGCTGACCTGGTACCCGCCGGCGCTCAACTGGCTCGGCGGCTCCATCGCCCTGCCCGAGCCGTTCGGCCTGCGGCACGCCTGGGCCGACCAGCCCTGGCGGCACCGCTTCATGGCCGACGACGCGCTGCGCGCGGCCACGCCGGTGCTGCGGGTGGTGCACGCCTCCGCGCTCAGGGTCCTCGAGGAGAACGGCGTGAACACGGAGAAGTTCGGCAACCGGTCGTCGATCCTCAGCGGACTGGTGCAGGACCCGACGCCGCGGAAGGCGGACCTCTACGACGCGTAGGCCTCCGGCGGTTCGGCGGGGGCGTACGGGTTCTGACGGTGGGGTTGCTGGGGGCTGCCGCCCCCAGGCCCCCGCTTTCGGCCCTTGAGGGGCCTCGTCCTCAGACGCCGGACGGGCTGAGTGGTGCGGGCGGTGTCGAACGCGGTGGCGGTCAGGCCGTGGGCCAGGCGTCTGCCAGCATCTTGCGGGTGTCCGCGAGGAGCTGCGGCAGGACCTTGGTGTGGCCCACCACGGGCATGAAGTTCGTGTCGCCGCCCCAGCGGGGGACGATGTGCTGGTGCAGGTGGGCGGCGATGCCGGCGCCGGCCACCGTGCCCTGGTTCATGCCGATGTTGAAGCCGTGGGCGCCGGAGGCGGTGCGCAGGGCGGTCATGGCCTGCTTGGTCAGCTCGGCCAGTTCGGCGGTCTCCGGACCGGTCAGGTCGGTGTAGTCGGCCACGTGCCGGTAGGGCACGGTCATCAGGTGGCCGCCGTTGTACGGGTAGAGGTTCAGTACGGCGTACACGTGATCGCCACGGTGGACGATCAGACCGTCCTCGTCGGACTTGGCCGGGATCGAGCAGAACGGGCAGCCGTCGTCGGCTCCCGGGCCGCTCGGCTTGTTCTCGCCCTGGATGTAGGCCATCCGGTGGGGCGTCCACAGGCGCTGGAACGCGTCCTGCGTCCCCACTCCGATCTGCTGCTCCGGCTCACTCGTCATGCAAGGCAGCATATGGCTTCCCCCGTTCGCGGCGTGTCGGCGGGGCGGAGGGAGCGCGGTGACCGGCCAAGCTTGGCCGGTGGACGACGACAGCCGTATGCGGCGCTGGCAGCGGTGGACGGACCGCCCGCTGGCCGTCGCCTCACTGGTCTATCTCGGCGCCTACGCGGTGCACGTCCTCGCGCCGGGCCTGCCCGGGCCCGTGCACGACCTGCTGCTGTCGCTGTCGTGCGCCGCCTGGGCGTTCTTCGTCGGCGACTACGTGGTGCGCTGGCGGCTCAGCGGCGAGAGGCTGCCGCGGTTCGTGCGGCGGCACTGGCTGGACACGGTGGTCATGGTGCTGCCACTGCTGCGGCCGGTACGGATCGTGCGGACGTACGAGCTGGTCGAGCGGCGGCACGGACACACGCAGCTGCCCCTGCAGGCGCTCGTGATGCTCTACGCCGGGATGTCCTCGGTGCTGCTGGGCTTCGCCGGCGCACTGCAGGTGTACCAGTTCGAGCACACCGCCCCGCACGCCTCGATCCGTACCTTCGGGGACTCGGTGTGGTGGGTCTGCTCGACTCTGTCGACGGTCGGGTACGGCGACGTGGTGCCCGTGACGCCCAAGGGGCGGATCGTCGCGGTGGTCCTGATGATCTGCGGCCTGGCACTGCTGGGCGCGGTGACGGGCTCGTTCTCGTCGTGGCTGATGCAGCGGTTCGCCGGCGGCAGCGACAGGGAGGGCCCCCGGGGAAGTGATCCCCGGGGGCCCTGACGCCGTGCGCGCCGACCGGATGAGCAAGCGTCCGGATCAGACCTGGACGCGCTCCTCCACGACCTTCGCGATCTTCGCGATGGCCTCGTCGAACGGGATGCCGTTCTCCTGCGAGCCGTCGCGGTAGCGGAAGGACACCGAGTTGTTCGACATGTCCTCGTCGCCCGCGATGACCATGAAGGGCACCTTCTGCTTCTGGGCGTTGCGGATCTTCTTCTGCATGCGGTCGGAGGAGGAGTCCACCTCGACCCGCAGGCCCTTCTTCTTCGCCTCGGCCGCGAACTTCTCCAGGTACTCGATGTGGCCGTCGCCGATCGGGATGCCGATCGCCTGGACCGGGGCGAGCCACGCCGGGAAGGCACCCGCGTAGTGCTCCAGGAGCACCGCGAAGAACCGCTCGATGGAGCCGAACAGGGCGCGGTGGATCATGACCGGGCGCTGCTTGGAGCCGTCGGGGCCCGTGTACTCCAGGTTGAAGCGCTCGGGCAGGTTGAAGTCGAGCTGGATGGTCGACATCTGCCAGGTCCGGCCAATCGCGTCCTTGGCCTGGACGGAGATCTTCGGGCCGTAGAAGGCGGCGCCGCCCGGGTCGGGCACCAGGGGCAGGCCCTGCTTCTCGGCGACCTGGCGGAGCGTCTCGGTGGCCTCTTCCCAGGCCTCGTCCGAGCCGACGAACTTCTCCGGGTCCTTGGTGGAGAGCTCCAGGTAGAAGTCGGTCAGACCGTAGTCGCGCAGCAGGCCGAGGACGAAGGTGAGCGTCTTGTCGAGCTCCTCCGCCATCTGCTCGCGGGTGCAGTAGATGTGCGCGTCGTCCTGGGTGAAGCCGCGGGCACGGGTCAGGCCGTGCACGACGCCGGACTTCTCGTACCGGTACACGGTCCCGAACTCGAACAGACGCAGCGGCAGTTCGCGGTAGGAGCGGCCGCGCGCGTCGAAGATCAGGTTGTGCATCGGGCAGTTCATGGGCTTGAGGTAGTAGTCCACGCCCTCGTCGAGCTGCATGGGCGGGTACATGCCGTCGGCGTACCAGTCCAGGTGGCCCGAGGTCTCGAAGAGCTTCCCCTTCGTCGCGTGCGGGGTGTAGACGAACTCGTAGCCCTCCTCCTCGTGCCGGCGGCGCGAGTAGTCCTCCATCACGCGGCGGATGATGCCGCCCCTGGGGTGGAAGACGGCGAGGCCGGAGCCGATCTGCTCGGGGACGGAGAAGAGGTCCAGCTCGGAGCCGAGCTTGCGGTGGTCGCGCTTCTCGGCCTCGGCGAGGAAGTCCAGGTGCGCCTTGAGCTCGTCCTTGGACGGCCAGGCGGTGCCGTAGATGCGCTGGAGCATCGGGTTCTTCTCGCTGCCGCGCCAGTAGGCGGCCGCGTTGCGCATCAGCTTGAACGCCGGGATCAGCCGGGTGGAGGGCAGGTGGGGACCGCGGCAGAGGTCCTTCCAGCACAGCTCGCCGGTCTTGGCGTCCAGGTTGTCGTAGATCGACAGCTCTCCGGCGCCGACTTCGACGTCCGCGCCGTCGTCGGAGGAGGCCGAGCCCTTGAGGCCGATCAGCTCCAGCTTGTACGGCTCGTCGGCCAGCTCCGCGCGGGCCTCCTCGTCGGTGACGACGCGGCGGGAGAAGCGCTGGCCGCGCTTCTGGATCTCCTGCATCTTCTTCTCGATGGCCTTGAGGTCATCGGGGTGGAAGGGCTTCTCGACGTCGAAGTCGTAGTAGAAGCCGTCCTTGACGGGCGGGCCGATACCGAGCTTGGCCTCGGGGAACAGCTCCTGCACGGCCTGCGCCATGACGTGCGCGGTGGAGTGGCGCAGGATGTTCAGACCGTCCTCGGACGAGATCTCGACACCCTCGACCTCGTCGCCGTCGGACAGCTCGTGACTGAGGTCCTTCAGCTCGCCGCCCACACGCGCGGCAACGATCGAACGTTCGCCCGCGAAGAGGTCGGCGGCCGTAGTGCCCGTCGTCACCACGCGTTCTTCCCGCTCGGAATCGCGTTGGATGATCACACGGACGTCTGACACCGGTCTCTCCTGACTGAAGGTGGAAGCGGCGCCATACCAGGAGCGCGCGCACAAAGGATCGTACCGACCCGACACCGCCGACCGCGAAACGGTTACCGGCGGCCCTCGGTCAGGCCTCGCTCCCGTAGCCCTCGTCACAGGCCTCCCCGCAGGCCTCCTCGAAGAAATCGAGGTTCTCCTGGAGGGACTTCATCAGCCGGTCCCGCTCGGCCTCGTCCACCTGGACGGGTACGACTCCGGTGGCCCCGGTGAGCCTGCGGAAGCCACCCCGGCGCTCCAGCCGGCCGTGCACCCGCACCGGGAGGCCGACGAGGTGGGCATGGCCGGCGATGCGGTAGTCCTCCTCACCCAGGGTGACGCGGACATGCGGTACCTCGGCGCCGGCGAGCACGCGCAGCCGTACGGTGCCCTCGCCGCGCGGCGCGGACCGGTGCAGGCGGACCACGACGCCGGTGACGCGGACCGGCACGGAGGGTTCCTCCCGCAGGTAGCGCAGGCCGGCCGCGCACAGCACGGGCAGGTCGCCGGGCGAGAACTCGACGGGTTCGGCGGAGGCGGCGCAGCCCTCGGGGACGCCTGCTCCGGGGGCCCAGGCGACGGCGACGCGCGCGCCCTCGGTGCCCCGGACGAGTGTGCCGAGCGCCTCGGTCAGTTCGCGGCTGACGCCGGCCTCGACGGCGCCGTCGAAGGCGTCCATGCCGCCGGTGGCCCGCTGGTAGTCGATGGCCTCACGGGCGGCGTACAGGGCCTGGTGGAGGCGGACGGCGAGGGGGCGGGCGGCGGGCGCGGGCACGAAGGCGGTCAGTCCGCCGTCCCCGGCGGCGGGGCCGACCAGGACGTTCTCCAGCAGGGCGGCGGCGGGGCGCCGGTGCCGGGCGCCGTAGTAGCCGGCACGCGCGCGGGTGGCGAGCGCGGCCGCGAGCAGCATCCGCCGGGCCGCGGCACGCAGTTCCCCGTCCACGGTCCAGGGCGCGGCGCCGACCGGACCGCGGGGGGTGTCGCGCCACCAGCGGATCTCGTCGCTGGGCACGGCGAGGGAGATCAGCACTTCGCGTGCGGAGGGGGTGTCGCTGCGGGCGAGGGCCGCGAGGGCGTCGCCGAGCAGGTCGTCGCTGTCGGGGAAGGCGCGGCTCTCCGGGACCAGCAGGCTGGTCCCGGCGCCGGCGGGGTCCGGCGGGGTCCAGCGGCCGTACCGCCCGGGGGCGCCGCCGCGCCGGTGCCAGCCGTGCCGGCGCAGCAGGGCGCCGAGGACGGCCGGGTCGACCCGGGCGGGGTCGGGGGGCTGGTTCCAGGGGACGGTTCCGGGAGAGGTGTCGGGGTGCGGCCGCACCTGCCGGAGCGGCTCGTCGTACGGACGGCTCCTCATGGCCTGCCTCCGGTTCCGACCCGCGTCATGATCTCGCACAGCGCCCGGTCGTCGAAGATGCGCGAGGTCGGTATCCGCACGGTGGTCCGGTGCCGTCCGGTGACGGGGTGACCGGCGAGGTTGACCCAGTAGCAGCAGTGCCGCAGGTCGAGCCGGTCGTGGCCGGCGCGCAGCCAGTCGTCCTGGGAACGCGGGACGAGCATGACGACCAGGATCTTGTGCACCGAGACGGGTGTGCGGGCGAGTTTGCGCAGGTGGTCGTTGTCGAGGGTGAAGGAGAAGGAGGGGCCCGGGGGGTTGGGCGCGATCTGGTAGGTGCATTTGAGCTGCACCTTGATGGTGACCTCGTCGTCGACGGTGTGGCCGGGCGCGCTGTGGCTGACGTGCCAGTCGATGCCGTTGTCCGGGAACGGCTGGGACAGCGAGCAGCCCGCCGCGGCGGCGACCGCGTGCAGATAGCCGACCTGCAGGGTCTCCATGCAGGCGGTGGTGGCGAGGGTGCCGCGAAGGGCGCCCGAACGGTCGGGCAGCAGCCCGCCCCGCTCGGGCTGCGCTATGGCCATGACCAACAGCCTTCCAAACCAAGACTCTCCCCGGTGCGGGCCGCTGAACTGCAAAGACCCGTACTCCTGTTGTGTCCTTCCGGCGTACGGCGCAAACGGCCCGGGTATCACCAAACGGGCAGAAGACGGTACGTCATCTGCCGTGGGTGAACAAGGAGTTGGGTGGGATGGCGAACTGGTACGAGGGGCCGCTCGCGGCCTTCGACACGGAGACGACGGGCGTGGACGTCGAGACCGACCGAATCGTTTCGGCCGCCGTCGTCGTCCAGGACGCGCCGGGTACCCGGCCGCGGGTGGTCCGCTGGCTGGTGAACCCGGGGGTGCCGGTGCCCGAGGCGGCGACAGCGGTGCACGGGCTGACGGAGGAACACCTTCAGCACAACGGCCGCTGGCCCGCGCCGGTGATGTACGAGATAGCCGAGCAGCTGACGGAGCACGCGGCGATGGGCCGTCCGCTGGTGGTGATGAACGCTCCGTTCGATCTGACGCTGCTGGACCGGGAGTTGCGCCGGCACCGCGCGTCCTCGCTGGAGCGCTGGTTCGAGTCGACGCCGCTGCGGGTGCTGGACCCGCGGGTGCTGGACAAGCACCTGGACCGCTACCGCAAGGGCCGGCGCACCCTGACCGACCTGTGCGAGCACTACGGCGTGACGCTGGAGGGCGCGCACGACGCGGCGGCGGACGCGCTCGCCTCGCTGGACGTCGTACGGGCCCTGGGCCGTCGGTTCGCGGCCCGGCTGGAGCGGTTGTCCCCCGCCGAGCTGCACTCGCTGCAGGCCACCTGGCACGCGGCGCAGGCGCGCGGGCTGCAGGCGTGGTTCGCACGCAGCGGCTCGGAGGAGACGGTCAGCACGGACTGGCCGCTGCGGCCGGAGCTGTCGGCGGCGGCGTAGGGCGTCGGCGTAGGGCGTCGGCATCTGGGCCGGCGTCTGGTGGTGTTCGTGTTGTTCGTGTTGTTCCTGGTGGTGTTCGCCGTGCCCGGCCGCCCCGGATGCCCGGGCGGCCGGGTACGGCGTGTCACCAGGAGCCGCCGCCTCCGCCGCCCGATCCTCCGCCGACGCTGCCGGAGGAGCCGCTGTTGAACGAGCTGCCGCCGGAGCTGCCCGAACTGCTGCTGGCGGGCCGCGTGTGCGTGCGCGCGCATGCCGAGTGGAGTCCGAGGGCCAGGCTGGGCTCCAGGGTCCTCACCGTCGAGGTGCGGCGGGTGGTGGTGACGGCGGAATCCTCCAGGGCGCGTTGCCAGCTGCTGCCCAGGCCGAGGGCCACCGCCCACGCCGTGTACCGCTCGACCTGCCTGTCGTCGAGGTGTCCGGAGTCCGGGAGGGCCGCCGGGTCGGCGAGGTAGCGCCGCAGGGCCTCGACGCGGAGCCAGAGCCTGGTGCCCGCGGGCGTGCGGGAGTGGAGCTCCATGCCGAAGAGCGCCGCGGCGAGGCCTGCGCCGAGGGCGATCGCGCCCGCGAGGAGGGCGGGATCCCCGGCCGGGTTGCGGCCGCCGCCGAGCACGGCGCCCACGACGGCGGTCACGAAACCGGCCCCGGCGAGGGCTGTGCCGACGCGCCGTACGACGGTGACGCGGCGCGCGGCGCTCTCGTCCCAGTTTCCGCTGCTGCCCTGCCATCTCTCCAGGTGGCTGCCGATCGCCTCCCAGGCCGCGAGGAAGCCCGGGTCGTAGCGGCCGAGGGTGAGTTCGTCGAGGCCGCCGAGCATCCGGCGCAGGATGTCCCGGGTGTCCGGGTCGGCCGTCGCGATCCCGGTGCCGCGCCTGATGGTCGGAGCTTGCGTGGAGCCGGACAGGGTGATGTGCCCGTCGACGGCGGCGCCGAGCAGCCACGCGATCCGGTGCTCGGGCTCGACCCGTTCGGCGAGCAGGACGCCGCCCTGAGCGGGGGTCAGCCCCTCGGGGAGTGCGGCGCTCGGGGTGAGGGCGGAGATGAGTCCGCGGTGCCCGACGCGTCGCGCTCTGCCGGGAGTCCCGTCGGGTCCCTCGGGCGCGTACCGGTCGCGGCCGGCGACCCGGAGCAGCCCGCACGCGATCACGGCGGCGGCCAGGGCGGCGCCGACGGCGAGCAGCACGGCCTTCAGGGGCCGCTCGACGGTGGTGCCGACGGCCTTCCCGGTGGGCGGCGCGGGCAGCCGGTCCGCGGCGCCGGTCCCCTTTTTGCCGCCGGTGGCGTACAGAGTGACGCCTTCTTTGCCCTTGAGCACGGCGAGCCGGACGCTCAGCGCGCCGGGTCCGGTCCGCTCGACCCGGCAGCGGTCGGTGGCGTTCCACCCGCCGTGCACACAGCGGGTGCCCGTGAGGCCGTAGGGCGCCACGACGTGGATCTCGACGTCCGCGCGGTCGACCCGCCAGCCGGTCCCGACCGCGTCCCAGGCGAGCTTGCCGTTCTTCACGACGTCCTGGAGCGTGTACTGCACCCGGTAGCGGTGCAGGCCCTCGACGCCGCCGCCGGGGTCGCCCACCTTGATGCGGGTCGCGATCTCGTCGCCGCCGTCCTGTCTGCGGTAGTGGTCGCCGTAGTCGAGCTCCCACGGCACCACGGCGCCGTCCTCGGTGGCGCGGACCTTGGCCTCTTCGTGGTCGTAGGGCAGGTCCGGCAGGTCCCGGTAGATACCGTGCCGGGGGGTGTCCCTGTAGCCGAAGTCGTAGTCGATCACCTCGGTGATGCGGGCGCTGCCGTCCTCGGCGATCTCGGCGCCCACCCACATCCTGGTGACCCGCTCCTCGTTCCCCAGCAGGCGTGCGACCCCCACGGACGCGGCGAGCACCAGCAGGGCGGCGAGGATGCCGATCAGGCCTCGGATCCTGCGCCGCCGTACCGAAGTTCTCCGGCCGGGTCTTCCTCCACGTGTTCCGTCGCTCACGGCGCCCCCCTCAAGACGTACCTGTGAACAAAGCAGAAGAGCCGGTCCGCGTTGACGGACCGGCTCTCTCCCGGTGGGCGATACTGGGTTCGAACCAGTGACCTCTTCGGTGTGAACGAAGCGCTCTCCCACTGAGCTAATCGCCCGGGAACGCACTGAACAATACAGGTCCTGGCGGGGTTGGTTCAAACCGCTGCCGGATGACGGAGCGGTTCGCGCCCGCCGGCCCGCGTCATCGGGCGGTGGCCGACGCGGAAGGTGAGCTGCCCCGGGCGGCCGGCCATCGGGGCGAGGGCCCGCGGACCTCGGCGATCCGTTCAGGGACCACAGGGCGGAGGCGGCAGTGGGTCCCGCCTAGGAGTCGAGCCCGCCCGGCCGGCAGTGGGTCCTGCCCAGGGGCCGAGCCCGCCCGGGCGGCCGCCGGGGATTCTGAGTACGCGTACTCATGCGCCGCGCCGTGACGCGGACCACACTCGGGGCGAGCGCCGCCGCCCGTGCGACGGCGCTCGTCCGGCATCGATGTGACCGGGCCTCAGATCACCCTCTCGCACAGGGCACTTGAGGTCGTCGAGAATTTCCCCCATGTCGCGCTTCCGGGGAAATCCGACAGCATTCCTGAATAGGTCCGGGGAATTTTCCGCCGGCGACCGGAGGCGGGAACTCCCCGCCGGAAGGAAGGTCGGTCGCGGGTAACGGATCGTCACCGTCCTCTTTCCGGTGGGGCGATCGCCTCGCACGCATACGACGACGACCCACCTGCTGTTCGCAGATGGGCCGTCGGTCCGGGTGGGCGATACTGGGTTCGAACCAGTGACCTCTTCGGTGTGAACGAAGCGCTCTCCCACTGAGCTAATCGCCCGGGCACAGGAAGAACATTACCCCATGTCAGGGGGTGCCTCCGACCAGGGACGGACCCGGTGGACGGGGGAGGCCGGACCGGCGGGCTCGCGGTCCGGCCCGATCGGCGCCGGGGTCCGGGCCCACGGGCGGCCGCAGCGCCCGCGCCGGATCACTGGTCCTTGATCTTCCAGGGCATCACGGCGCCGAACTTCCACACGTAGATCCCGAGCAGGACGCCCACGATCACCAGACCGAGCACCGTGAGGACGATGTTGCGGCGGCGCACCCTGGGGTCGAGCGCTCGCTGGGCCGCCTCGGTCACCTTGCGTTTCGTCCAGCGGAGCACGAGCTGGGCCCAGACGAACTCGGTCGCCCAGATCGCCATGCCGCCGAAGATCACCAGCCAGCCCGGTCCGGGCAGCGGCAGCATCACGACGCCGGCCACGACGACCGCGAGGCCGACCACGAAGACGCCGACCTGCCAGCTCAGGTGCAGGGCCCGGCGGGCCTTGATGAATTCCGGCGCCCGGGAGCCCAGCCCCGGCCCGGACCGCTGATCGCCCGCCTCCACCGCACCCGCCTCGTCCGCCGTCTCCGTCCGGTCCGTCCGGTCCGCCCGGTCGACCGTCACGACAACCTCGCCCGACTCGTCACTCCCCGTATTCATACAGACAAACCCTACCGGAGTGAATCCGGTCACTGGAATGGTCGTAGACCTCGTCGGAGTTCTCGGCCGGAAGGGTTACGTAAAGGCACGCAAAACCCTCAGAGGGGTTTACAACGGCACCGTAGGTGGCATGTCGATTTCGCCGACGTGCGAATCCCCGAGCGCACACTGAGCGAAAGGCCCTGGCGCTTATGAACACCACGGTCAGCTGCGAGCTGCACCTGCGCCTCGTTGTGTCGAGCGAGTCCTCCCTGCCTGTCCCCGCAGGCCTGCGGTACGACACGGCCGACCCCTACGCCGTGCACGCCACCTTCCACACCGGAGCCGAGGAGACCGTCGAGTGGGTGTTCGCCCGCGACCTCCTCGCCGAGGGGCTGCACCGGCCCACGGGCACCGGCGACGTCCGCGTCTGGCCATCGCGCAGTCATGGTCAGGGCGTCGTGTGCATCGCCCTCAGTTCTCCGGAGGGCGAGGCTCTGCTCGAGGCCCCGGCGCGGGCCCTGGAGTCCTTCCTGAAGCGAACCGACGCCGCCGTGCCGCCCGGCACGGAGCACCGCCACTTCGACCTGGATCAGGAGCTCTCGCACATCCTGGCGGAAAGCTAGCCGCGCCCCTTCAAGCAGCCCGGCGCCGTCCACTCGGGGAGACGGCTCGGGCCAAGACAACCGCATACGGCACAGGCCGACGCCGTCACCGTGAGCGTTCGCGGGACGGCGTCGGCCCGTGCGCGTTTCCTGACGGGCCCCTACCGGCGCCGGGAGCCCGGGGCGGGCCCGGTGGGCACCCCCGGGCGGCCGGGGCGCTCCAGCGGCCCCCGCGGCGGGGTGAGGGCCGATAACGCCGGGCCCGGATGTCGCTACCATCGGCCAGCACCGGCGGGCGCCCGCGCCCGCCCCCAGGCCAGGGAGCGAAACGTGCTGATCACCCACGACACCCGGTGTGCGCTCGACACGGTGGTGGATCTGGTGAACACCGCACCGGAGGACGACACGGCGAAGGACGGACTGCCGGACGTCACGACGCTCGCCGATTTCGTACGAAGCCACAAAATCAGTGATGTCGGGGTGCTCTCCGAGATCGACCTGGCGGCGGTACGCGGGGTCCGGGAGCGGTTCGCCGGGATCTTCGCGGCCCCCGAGCCCCGGTCCGCCGCCGGGATGATCAACGAGCTGATCGCCGCGGCGGGGACCACTCCGCGCCTGACGGACCACGACGGCTACGACTGGCATGTCCACTACTTCGCCCCGGGCGCCTCGGTCGCCGACCATCTCGCCGCCGACTGCGGGATGGCGCTCGCCTTCTTCGTGGTGGCCGGGGAGCAGGAGCGGCTGCGGCGCTGCGAGGCACCGGACTGCCGGCGGGCCTTCGTGGACCTCTCCCGCAATCGCTCACGCCGGTACTGCGACAGCCGCACGTGCGGGAACCGGCTGCACGTGGCCGCCTACCGGGCCCGGCGCAAGGAGGCCGCGGGCTGATCCGCGGGCGAGCGTGCCGGACGCCAGGCGCGTGGCGAACGTCTGACGGACGCCGGGCGCGTGGCGAACTTCTGGCGCGTGCCGGCTCGTGTGCTCGCAGGGGGGCGACGCCTGTCCCGGCGGGTGGCGCCGGGACGGACGTGTACGGCTCACAGCAACAGCAGATCGTGCAGCGCTGCCATGAGGATGAGACACCCGATCACCGCCAGGAAGATCATCAGCGGTGGCTGGGAAAGGGCGAAGAGGCACCCGCGCGGCTCGTCCTTCGGCGGCGCGGCCTCGCTCTGTGTCGTGTCCAGCATCTCGCCGCCGATGATGACCCAAGGGGCCCCCTTTACGCGATCAACACTCCTGTAAAGTGCGGTAGTTCGCGGAAATCGCCCCGTCCCGCTCGAGTTGCTCCGTGTCGTGAACGGTTTCCGGACACACCGGGACGGTCTGTGTCGTTCAGCTCGTCATGAGCGGGTCATATGCCGTGCTTCTTGAGAATGGCCTCGATGTCGCTGAAATCCTCGGCGGAACCCGCGGAGCCCGCGGAACCGGCCGACCCGGTGGCCCGGGGCGCTGTCGCGGTCCGGGCGGCGGGCCGGACGCCCTGGCCGAGAGCCGGGGTCGGCGTCGTGGTCGTGGTCGTGGCCACCACGCCGCTCTGTCCGGCGGCGGCCGCGGCCTCGCGCTCGGCACGCGTGCCGCCGCGCCGGCGCTCGACGGCGCGTGTGCCGGCGAACAGGAGCCAGGCGGCGCCCAGCACGCCGAATCCCGCCCAGGCCACGGGGCTGAACGCGGTGCCGGAGAGCCAGCCGACGACTCCCGTCATCACCAGGCCGACCGGCACCAGCGCGTACGCCGCGATGCGGGCGGCGGCCAGGAAGCGCTTGCGGTAGGCCGTGACCACAGCGATACCCAGGCCCGCCGCGGACACGGCGGAGCAGACGGTCTCGGCAATCATCCGGTCCTCCTGGCGGGCTCGGTCGTACGGCGGGGGACGCGGGGCACGGACAGGTGCGCCTCGTCCCTTCCATCCTGCACCGCCCGGTGCCCGCGATGCCATGCTCCGGCCCGACATCAGGGACATCTCCGGGTCGGCTCCTCCGGGGGTGTCGGGGGCGTGCGCGGTCGTACGACCGTGATCGCGAGGCCTTCGGGCCGTGATTGGGTGGCCCGCGTCCGGCCTGGAAGACTGGGACTCATGAGCGACTCCTCCCCCGTACCCACCGAACCCCTCGTCCTCGACGTCTGGTGCGAACTCCAGTGCCCCGACTGCCGCGGCGCCCTGGACGACGTCCGTGCCCTGCGTGCCCGCTACGGCGACCGGCTCGAGGTGCGGCTGCGGCACTTCCCGCTGGAGAAGCACAAGCACGCCTTCGCCGCCGCGCAGGCCGCCGAGGAGGCGCTGGAGCAGGGCAACGGCTGGCCGTACGTCGAGGCGGTGCTGGAGCGGGTCGAGGAGCTGGACGGTAAGGGAGAACCCTTCCTGGTCGAGGTGGCCCGGGAACTCGGTCTGGACGCGGAGGAGTTCGACACCGCGCTGATCGACGGCCGGCACATCCTGATCGTGGACGCCGACCAGGCCGAGGGCAAGGCGATCGGAGTGACCGGCACCCCCACCTACGTCATCGGCGGCGAACGCCTCGACGGCGGCAAGAGCCAGGAAGGCCTGCGCGAGCGCATCGAGGAGATCGCGGACCGGCTGCTGTCCGGCGAGGCCTGACCCGCGGTCCTACAGCAGGGGCTTGGCGAGGGTGCGGCTCACCGTCTCGTACCCGAGTGACTCGTAGAGCCGCTCGGCCGGCGCGTTGTCCGCGAACACGTTGAGCCCGAGGACCGTCCGGCCGGCGGCCGCCGCCCGGCGCTCCGCGAGCAGCATGAGGGTACGGCCGTGACCCCGTCCGCGATGCGCCACGTCGGCTTCGACGTCGAAGACGAACGCCTTGGCGTCCCCGAGGGCCACCCACAGGGTGCCGACCCGCGACCCCTCGTGCTCCAGGACGCTGAACTCCATGCCCTCGGTGTCGAGACCGCGCGGGAGCAGCGTCTCGTGGTCGCGACGGGCCTTGGCGCGGGCCGCCGCCTCGGGGACGCCTCGTTCGATCCACGTCCGGGCGTAGTGCTCGGACTCGTACGCGTGCCACGCCTCGAACTCGGCCGGGGTCATCGGGCGCCCGTGGCTGCCCGGGGGCAGTGCGGGCGGCGTCTTCCCCAGGCGCTTCTCCATGCCGCGGTTGCGCATCGTGTAGCCGAGGGCGCCGACGAGCCGCAGCGCGGCCTCCGCCTCGGCGGGCACCAGGGCCTCGATCTGCGCGCAGCCCCAGCCCCGCGCCACCTCCTCCGCGGCGAGCGCGGCCACCGTGCCCCGGCCGCGCCGCCGGTCGGGCTCGTCGACGCGCAGTTCGATGATGCGGGCCACCGAGTCGCCGAGTGAGGGCGAGGTGCCGAGGTGGACGCCGCCGACGGGACGGCTGTTCACGCACACCTGATAGCGGCGCGAACGGGTTCCGTCGGCGTGCTGCTGGAGCGGCTCGACCGGCCGCAGGGTCGTCGTCATCACGGATGTTCTACCCGCTGCGCGACCCCCGGTCAGCCGGATTTCCCGTCCCCGTCAGGGATCCAGGTCGTCGCCCGACCGCTCGGCGAAGATCCGCATCGCCTTGGCGGTCACCGGGCCGGGCGCGCCGGCCAGTTCCTGGTCGTCGATCCGGTGCACGGCCTGTACGTCGCGCAGGGTGGAGGTCAGGAAGACCTCGTCGGCCCGGTCCAGGACGTCCAGCGGCAGGTCGGTCTCCTTGGCGCCGGTCCACTCCACGGTCAGGGCGCGGGTGATGCCGGGCAGGCAGCCGGAGGCGACCGGCGGGGTGTGGATCTCGCCGTCCAGGACGACGAAGACGTTCGACCCGGTTCCTTCGCAGAGCTGCCCGACCGTGTTGGCGAACAGGGCCTCGGAGGCGCCGTGTTGGTGGGCGCGGGCGAGGGCGACGACGTTCTCGGCGTACGAGGTGGTCTTCAGGCCGGTGAGCGCGCCGCGCTCGTTGCGGGTCCACGGGACGGTGATCACGGATGTCGTGTCGGGGCGGCGGGTGGTCTCGCCGAGGGCGACGACCAGGGTCGGGCCGTGCTCTCCGCGGTCGGAGCCGAGCGGGCCGTGGCCGCCGGTGTAGGTGATGCGCAGCCGGCCCAGCGGCATCGGGTTGGCCTTCACGACCGCCGCGCAGGCCTCGCGCACCTGGTCGTGGTCGGGGTCGGGCAGGCCGAGGCCCCGGGCCGAACGGGTCAGCCGGTCGAGGTGGCGGGTGAGCGCGAACGGGCAGCCTTCGACCGTCTTCACGGTCTCGAAGATGCCGTCGCCCACGGTCAGCCCGTGGTCGAAGACGGAGACGCGGGCGGACTCGAGGTCCTGCAGCCCGCCGTCCAGCCAGATCCTCATGTGAGTGCCTCTCCACTTGCCTCTTACGCGCCGCTTGCCTCGTACGCACCATCAGCCTCGTACGCGCCCGACGCTACCGCGAGCAGGCGGGACGCCTTCAGCTCGGTCTCCCGCCACTCCCCCTCGGGGTCGGACCCCCAGGTGATGCCGGCGCCGGTACCGAAGCGCAGTCGCGCCGCGCCGTCGCGGGACCGGTCGATCCAGAAGGTGCGGATGCCCACGGCCAGCTCGCCCACGCCCCGGTCGGCGTCGACCCAGCCGATGCCGCCGCAGTACGGACCGCGCGGCGCGGTCTCGAGCGCGTCGATGATCCTGAGGGCGCTCGACTTGGGGGCGCCGGTGACCGAGCCGGGCGGGAAGGCGGCGCCGAGCAGTTCGGGCCAGCCGGCGCCGTCGCGCAGCTCGCCCCGGACGGTGGAGACCAGGTGGACCAGGCCGGGGTGCTTCTCGACGACGCACAGGTCGGGGACGGTCACGCTGCCGGTGGCGCAGACGCGCCCGATGTCGTTGCGGACCAGGTCCACGATCATCACGTTCTCGGCGTAGTCCTTCTCCAGGAGGTCCGCCTCGGTGCGGCCGGTTCCCTTGATCGGGCCCGACTCGACGGTCCGTCCGTCGCGGCGCAGGAACAGCTCGGGCGAGGCGGTGGCGATCTCCACCCCGTGATCCGGCAGCCGGATCGTGCCCGCGTAGGGGGCCGGGTTGCCGCGGGCGAGGAGTGCGGTCAGGGCGTCCACGTCGGCGTCGCGCGCGAGGGGCGCGCCGAGCACCCGGCAGAGGTTGGCCTGGTAGACCTCGCCGGCCGCGATGTGCTCGCGGATCCGGCGGACGGCGGCCGTGTAGGCGGCGTGGTCCAGGGAGGAGGTCCAGTCCCCCACCGCCGGTCCGTGCCAGCCGCCCGGCACGGGCGCGGGCACGGGCTCCTCCCTCACGTGCGCGAAGCGGGCGCAGGTCAGGCGCCCCTCGAAGTCCGCGGCGACCGCCCAGAAGCCGGTGGAGTCCAAAGCGGCCGGGTCGCTGGTGACGTCGACGAGGCCGGTGGCCACGCGGTCACCGAAGCGGGCAAGAGGGGCCGGAAGAGGGAGGGAGGGCGGAAGGGGGAGCACGTGGTCGAGTCTAGGTCGGGGGTCCGAAAGGCGACTCGAGGATGTCCCTGAGGGGGCCCTGACCACGTCCTCCGCCGAGTGCACCGCAGCACGCTGCGCAAACGCGTTTTTGTACTGGCCCAGGAATCCGCTAGAGTTCAACACGTCGCCGGGACGCGGAAGCGAAACGGAAACGACAAGCGGACGTAGCTCAGTTGGTAGAGCGCAACCTTGCCAAGGTTGAGGTCGCGAGTTCGAGCCTCGTCGTCCGCTCGAAGGAAGTAGGGGTCATCCCGATCCCCCACACTCCTGGTGGAGTGGCCGAGAGGCGAGGCAACGGCCTGCAAAGCCGTCTACACGGGTTCAAATCCCGTCTCCACCTCCAAGGACGATTAGCTCAGCGGGAGAGCGCTTCCCTGACACGGAAGAGGTCACTGGTTCAATCCCAGTATCGTCCACTTGATCCTGCCTCCCCGGACGATTAGCTCAGCGGGAGAGCGCTTCCCTGACACGGAAGAGGTCACTGGTTCAATCCCAGTATCGTCCACTGGTCCGCAAGGACCTTGATCGGCAAGGATCATCCCGCGCGATTAGCTCAGCGGGAGAGCGCTTCCCTGACACGGAAGAGGTCACTGGTTCAATCCCAGTATCGCGCACGCAGTGTTCACGATCGGCTCCACGGAGCGATCGTGGTCCCGAGGACGATTAGCTCAGCGGGAGAGCGCTTCCCTGACACGGAAGAGGTCACTGGTTCAATCCCAGTATCGTCCACACGCCAAGGAGCCCCCGGCCGTCTCGTACGGTCGGGGGCTCCTTCGTGGTCGTGGTCCGTCCGCCCCTGGCAGGCTCAGCTGGAGAACAGCATGTGGCCGAAGCTCTTGTGGCGGTGGTGACCGTAGTGGCCGCCGTGGCCCCCTCCGTGGCCGCCGTGCGGGGCGCCCCAGGCGGGCGCGGGCGGGGCCGGGTACGCCTGCGGGGCGGGCGGCGCCGGCGGGCCGGGCTTCGTCCACTGGGACTCCAGCTGGGTCAGCGCCTCCAGCTCGCCGTAGTCGAGGAAGATGCCGCGGCAGCCGCTGCACTGCTCGATCTGGACGCCGTTGCGGTTGTAGGTGTGCATCGGCGCATGGCATTTCGGACACTGCATGCTCGGCTCAACTCCTCGCCGGTCGGTCTTGCTTGGTGTTTCCCCTGGACAGACTCCCGTCGGGCCCGGGTCGGTTGCAGCCTACTTCGGGAATCAGTGCGTCAACTAATGTGGAACAGCCGTCATTCGGGCACAGGCGTCCACCACGGACCGCTCCACCTCGTCCAGCGGGCGGCCCGCCGCGAGTGCCTTCGCGAGGGCCAGGGCGGCGGTCTGCACGGTGAGCGCGCGGGCCGGTACGTCCAGGGCCGGCCAGGGATCGCCGTCCGGCGGTACGGCAGGCCCGTCGGCCTCGCGGTAGGCGTTCAGGAAACGGGCCCACTCGTCGGGCGCGAGCAGCCCGCACGCGAACCAGGCGGCGGGCCGGGCGAGGTCCCAGGCCGGTACGCCGGTGCCGAGGTCGTCCACGTCGATCAGCCGCCACGGGCCGTCCGGTGCCGGGTACCGGACCAGCTGGCCGAGATGCAGATCTCCGTGGCAGAGGACCGGCGGACCGGGCATGGGCGCCTCGGCCCGGGTCCAGGCCGGCAGGGAGGCCCAGGCCCGCAGGACCGAGGGTGCGGCCGCCGCGTCGCCCGCCGCCGTGCGGGGCGCGGCCTCCAGGGCCTCTCGCAGCCGGCCGACGGCGCGGACGGCTTTGGCGGGGCCGCGCATCGGGGGCAGTACTGCCGGAGGGGCGGCGCGGTGGAGCCGGGCGAGCAGGGTGGCGGCGGCTTCCCAGGGGGCGGCGTCCGGGTCGTCCCGGTCCACCGGGGTGCCGTACGGCCAGAGGGTCACGAGCCGGCCGCCCAGGGGTTCCGGTGCGGCCGTGTGCGGGGCGAGCAGGACGTCCGGGAGCCGGGCGGCGGTGGCGAGGCGCAGGGCCAGCGCGGTGGGTTCGGTGTCCGCGGCGTGGGCCTTCGCGACGGTGCCGCCGTGCCGGACGACGGTGGCGTCGGGGCGATCGGCGAGGGTCGTACGGGGGCAGTCGCAGCGGTCCCCGCCATCGCCTGGACTGTCAACGCGGAGCCCGTCCCCGCCGGGACCGTCAACGCGGAGCCCGTCAATGCGGAGCCCGCCATCGCCGGGACCGTCAGCTCGGGGACCCTCGCCGCCGGGATGCGCGGCGGTTCTGGCCCTCGCGGTCAGCGCGTCGGGAAGGACGGGGGTGTCAGTGGTCACGGGGTCCTCGCACGGATGGGCGGTCACGAACGGCTAATGCCGGCGCAGCTCCCCAGCCGCGCCGGCATCTGTGCCGTCCGCCGTACCCCCGTCCCCACGGGGTTTCATGGATGGATGTCCCCGCCCGGACCGCTCTTCCGGGCCTGGGGTCGCCGCTCAGCGCCCCAGCATCGCACCCACGGACGACGCCTGTGTGGCCACCGTCTCCCAGCCGTCGAAGACGAGCAGGAGCAGGGCCGCCAGGGGAAGGGCCATGAGCGTCGCCACCAAGGGGTGGCGGCGACCCGTGCGGCGGGTGGCGAACATCGTGCGTCGCGGTGCCGTGCGGGCCATGGTCCCTCTCCTGACCGATTCGGTTGTCCTCTGCGGCGGCGGGTGTTTGACCTCGGGGGACGAGTGCTGCACCCGCCGCTTGACTTCAAATCTAGGCGCGCGGCGCCCCGCGTACGTCATGCCCTCGTATCGAATCCCGGGCCTCCCGGAGGATGAGCCGTCTCCCGGCGAGTACTCCCCTGGGTGGAGACGCGGCCCCGGGTCTCGGGGTCATCCCGGAGGGGTTGCCCGGTGTGCCCCATGATGCCCGGACACTCCGATGACCGGATTCGAGTGACTTCGATCACTTAGGGCGCCTTGCGGAGGTCTCCCGCGTCCAGGGGGCGGGCCACCCCGCCCCGGCCCTGCCGCCCGCCGTCCCACCCCCGTGACCGACGGCCCCCACACCTGGTCAACCGCGCCGTGACCAACGCCCGCACACCGGCGCCGGGTTGGAGTCGCCCGAGACACAAAGACACCATCGGGAAAGGTGTCCTGACCGTCTTTCACCTCACACGCGCCGCACGCACAATCCGTCCGCCCAAGAGGGCGCGGCCTCTGCGCGCCGACGGCCGTGGAATCGTAAGCTGTGCCACGTCACAGAGGCCGGGCAGCGGGGATGAACATGGCGATGATGCGCCTGAGGCGCGAGGACCCGCGCGTCGTCGGCTCGTTCAGACTGCACCGGCGACTCGGCGCGGGCGGGATGGGCGTGGTCTATCTCGGCTCGGACAAGAAGGGGCAGCGGGTCGCCCTGAAGGTGATCCGGCCCGACCTCGCCGAGGACCAGGAGTTCCGTTCGCGGTTCGCCCGCGAGGTCTCGGCCGCGCGCCGGATCAGGGGCGGGTGCACGGCCCGGCTGGTCGCGGCGGACCTGGAGGCCGAGCGGCCCTGGTTCGCGACCCAGTACGTGCCCGGCCCGTCCCTGCACGACAAGGTCGCCGACGAGGGGCCGCTGGGCGCGGCCGACACGGCGGCGATCGGTGCGGCCCTGTCCGAGGGGCTCGTCGCCGTGCACGAGGCCGGTGTCGTCCACCGGGACCTGAAGCCGTCCAACATCCTGCTGTCCCCGAAGGGGCCCAGGATCATCGACTTCGGCATCGCCTGGGCCACCGGCGCCTCCACGCTCACCCACGTCGGCACGGCGGTCGGCTCCCCCGGCTTCCTCGCCCCCGAGCAGGTGCGCGGCGCCGCCGTCACCCCGGCGACGGACGTCTTCTCGCTGGGAGCCACGCTCGCGTACGCCTCGACCGGCGACTCGCCCTTCGGGCACGGCAGTTCCGAGGTGATGCTGTACCGCGTCGTGCACGAGGAGCCGCAGCTGCACGGCGTGCCGGACGCGCTCGCCCCGCTGGTGCGGGCCTGCCTGGCCAAGGACCCCGACGACCGGCCCAGCACCCTCCAACTCTCGCTGCGACTCAAGGAGATCGCGGCCCGCGAGGCCCAGGGCCTGAGCGACGTACGGACGCCCGCTCCCCGCGCGGGTGAGGAGGACCGGCCCACCGGGCGGCTCGCCGACACCTACCCGGAACAACAGCGGACCCAGCGCCGGACCTCCCCGGGCACCCCGGTGCCGCGCGGCGGGCCCGCCCGGGGGCCGGTGCCCTCGCGGGGCGGTGGCGGTTCGCGCGGCGGCGTCGTCTCACGGCCGGGCGGCGCCCGGCCCACTCCGGCGCCGCGCGGTGGCGGCCCCCGCTCCGGCAGCGGCAGCCGGCCCGCCCCACGCAGCGGTGCCGGGCGCCCGGCACCGCGTACGACGGGTACCGGGCTGCGCCCGGCCAACCCGCGGCTGCTGCGGCAGCGGCTGTTCGTGTTCGTGGTGGTGACGCTGCTGGTGGCGCTCGGCATCGCGGTCGCCCAGGGCTGCCAGGGCCCGGCGCGCGGACTCGGCGGCCACGGGACAGGCGTCGTACAGCGGCAGCAGACACACCACAGGCTGACGCCAGTTGGAACGCCCGGCGGGACGCTCGGGCAGAGGTCCGGGCAGCCGCACGGACAGACGGACGGCCGGTCGGACGGACGGACGGACGGCGCGGAGCGGATGGCTCAGCGGTACGGCACGGAGTAGCGGACCGGCGTCGGCCCCGGCGGCGAGAAGTAACCCCGGGGCGCGATCAGGGCTCGGGGCGGCATCAAGCCCCCGGGCGAGGCCAGGACTCCGGTCAGGCCAGAGCCCCTGGCGGGGTCAGGACCCCAGGCGGAGCCAGGACCGGGGCGAGGCCAGGTCAGGCCCCAGGGCGGAGTCACGACCCCTGGCGCGCCAGGACCCGGGGCGAAGTCAGAACCCCGGGCGGGGTCACCACCCGGGGCGAGGCCAGGACCCCGGCATGGTCAGGACTCGGGGCGTCCCGTCGCCACCGCGTAGAACGCGACCGCCGCCGCCGCGCCCACGTTCAGGGAGTCGACGCCGTGGGACATCGGGATGCGTACCCAGGTGTCGGCGGCACCCAGGGCCTTGGCGGACAGCCCGTCGCCCTCGGCGCCGAGCATGAGGGCGACCCGGTCCATCTTCTGGGGGGCCACCTCGTCGAGCGCGCGGGCCTTGTCGGCCGGGGTGAGCGCGAGCAGCGTGAAGCCCGCCTCGCGGACCGCGGCCAGGTCCGCCGGCCAGGTCTCCAGGCGGGCGTACGGCACGGAGAAGACCGCGCCCATGGAGACCTTGACGCTGCGGCGGTACAGCGGGTCGGCGCAGTCGGGCGAGAGCAGCACCGCGTCCATGCCGAGGGCGGCCGCGGAGCGGAAGATCGCGCCGATGTTGGTGTGGTCGTTGACCGCTTCCATGACGGCCACCCGGCGGGCGGGGCGCAGCAGTTCGGCCGCCGTGGGCAGCGGCTTGCGCTGCATGGAGGCGAGGGCGCCGCGGTGCACGTGATAGCCGGTGACCTGTTCGGCGAGCTCCGGGCTCACGGTGTACACGGGGACGGACAGTTCGTCGACGACGTCGCGCATGACGTCGATCCACTTGGGGGTGAGCAGCATGGAGCGCATCGCGTAGCCGGCGTCCGCGGCCCTTCTGATGACCTTCTCGCCCTCGGCGATGAACAGGCCCTCCGCGGGCTCGCGCCTGCGGCGCAGCTCGACGTCGGTCAGGTCCGTGTAGTCGCGCAGGCGCGGGTCGTCGGGGTCGTCGATGGTGATGAGCTCGGCCACGGGTCGATACTGCCTTGTCCTGGGTGTGGTGCCAAAGATGGGAAGCGGCGCGGGCGGTCGCGTCCGCGCCGGTGGTGGGGGGTCAGGCCCGGGGCGGCGAGCCCACGGTCACGACGTCGCCGATGACGATGACCGCCGGCGGCCTCACCTCTTCGGCCCGTACGGTCTCGGCGACCGTGGCGAGGGTCGCGTCCACGCGTCGCTGCGCGGCCGTCGTCCCCTCCTGGACCAGTGCGACGGGGGTCTCGGGGGACTTCCCGTGCGCGACGAGCGTCTCGGCGATCTTCCCTATCTTGTCGACGCCCATCAGGATCACCAGCGTACCGGTGAGCTTCGCGAGCGAGGGCCAGTCGACCAGGGAGCGCTCGTCGTCGGGGGCGACATGACCGCTGACGACGGTGAACTCGTGGGCGACGCCCCGGTGGGTGACCGGGATGCCGGCCGCGCCCGGCACCGAGATGGAGCTGGAGATGCCGGGGACGACGGTGCACGGGATCCCGGCCTCGGCGAGCGCCTGGACCTCCTCCATGCCGCGGCCGAAGACGAAGGGGTCGCCGCCCTTGAGCCGGACCACGGATCTGCCCTGCTTCGCGTGCTCGATCAGGGCGTTGTTGATGGCCTCCTGGGCCATGTACCGGCCGTACGGGATCTTCGCCGCGTCGATGACCTCGACGTGCGGGGGCAGCTCGGCGAGCAGGTCACGCGGGCCGAGCCGGTCGGCGATGACGACGTCGGCCTCGGCGAGGAGGCGGCGGCCGCGCACGGTGATGAGGTCCGGGTCGCCGGGTCCACCGCCGACCAGGGCGACGCCGGGCGTACGGGTGCGGTGGTGCGGGGCGACCAGGGTGCCGTCGCGCAGGCCGGCCACGACCGCGTCGCGGATCGCGGCGGTGTGGCGGGGGTCGCGGCCGCGCGCGTCCGTGGTCAGGACGGCGACCGTCACGCCCTCGCTGGTTCCGGTGGCCGGCGTCCAGGCCGTCGCCCGGTCGGCGTCGTCGGAGCGGACGCACCAGACGCGTGCGCGCTCGGCCTCGGCGGAGGCGGCGGCGTTGGCGTCCGGGTCGCTGGTGGCGATCAGGGCGTACCAGGCATCGGTGAGGTCGCCCTCGGCGTACGGACGCTGCTCCCAGCGGATCTCCCCCGCGTCCGCCATCGCCTCGACCGAGGGGGTCGCCTGCGGGGACACGAGGAGGACGTCCGCGCCGGCCGCGATCAGGGCCGGCAGGCGCCGCTGGGCGACCTGGCCGCCGCCGAGGACGATCACACGGCGGCCGGAGAGGCGGAGACCTACGGGGTAGGCGGGGTGTTCGGCCATGAGGTACGGCTCCTCGTGCAGCTCTGGCGTGGGCGCGCTGCGGCTCCGAAGCGGCCCTGACGTGCGGATCTTATGGGGTGGGCAGGATGTACGGCAGGGGTGGTCCGGCTGTTGAACACCGGACCACCCCTGCCGCGACGCCTGCTTCCCGCTTCTCGGTCTACTTCTCGGTGACGCCTGCCGAGTCGAACGTCGCCACCTCGTGCATCGCCCGGGCCGTGCTCTGGACCAGGGGCAGTGCGAGCAGGGCGCCGGTGCCCTCGCCGAGGCGCAGGTCGAGGTCGACCAGCGGGCGCAGGCCCAGCTTGTTGAGGGCGGCGACGTGACCGGGCTCGGCGCTGCGGTGGCCGGCGATGCAGGCCGCGAGGACCTCGGGGGCGATGGCCCGGGCGACGAGGGCCGCGGCGCCGGCGCTGACGCCGTCCAGGATCACCGGCGTACGCAGGGAGGCGCCGCCGAGGAGCAGGCCGACCATGGCCGCGTGCTCGAAGCCGCCGAGGGCCGCGAGGACGCCGACGGGGTCGGCCGGGTCCGGCTGGTGGAAGTCGAGCGCGCGGCGCACGACCTCGGTCTTGCGGGCGAGGGTCTCGTCGTTGATGCCCGTGCCCCGGCCGGTCACCTCCGCCGGGTCGGCCCCCGTGAAGACGGAGATCAGCGCGGCGGACGCGGTCGTGTTGGCGATGCCCATCTCGCCGGTGAGCAGGGCCTTGTTGCCGGCCGCGACCAGGTCGCGGGCGGTCTCGATGCCGACCTCGATGGCGGCCTTGGCCTCCTCGCGGGTCATCGCGGGGCCGGTGGTCATGTCGGACGTGCCGGCCCGGATCTTGCGGGGCAGCAGGCCGGGCGTGGCCGGGAGGTCGGCGGCGACGCCGACGTCGACGACGCACACCTCGGCGCCGACCTGGGCGGCGAAGGCGTTGCAGACGGCGCCTCCGCCGAGGAAGTTGGCCACCATCTGGGCGGTGACCTCCTGCGGCCACGGGGTGACGCCCTGGGCGTGCACGCCGTGGTCGCCCGCGAAGATCGCGACGGCGGCGGGCTCCGGGATCGGCGGCGGGCACTGCCGGGACAGCCCGGACAGCTGTGCGGAGATGATCTCCAGCATGCCCAGCGCGCCGGCCGGCTTGGTCATGCGCTTCTGGCGCTCCCAGGCCTCGCCGAGCGCCTTGGCGTCGAGCGGGCGGATCTGTGCGACGGTCTCGGCAAGCAGGTCGTGGGGTTCCTCTCCGGGAAGGGCGCGGCGCCCGTATGTCTCTTCGTGCACGACCCACGACAGCGGGCGTCGCTTGGACCAGCCGGCCTGCATCAGCTCGGGCTCGTCCGGGAATTCGTCGACGTACCCGACGCACAGGTAGGCGATGACCTCCATGTGCTCGGGCAGGCCGAGTGCGCGCACCATCTCGCGCTCGTCGAAGAAGCTGACCCAGCCGACGCCGAGGCCCTCGGCGCGGGCCGCGAGCCAGAGGTTCTCGACCGCGAGCGCGGCGGAGTACGGCGCCATCTGCGGCTGGGTGTGCCGGCCGAGGGTGTGGCGGCCGCCGCGGGTGGGGTCGGCGGTGACGACGATGTTGACCGGGGTGTCGAGGATGGCCTCGATCTTCAGTTCCTTGAACTGCTTGGCCCGGCCCTTGGGCAGCGACTTGGCGTACGCCTCGCGCTGGCGCATGGCCAGTTCGTGCATGGCCTGCCGGGTGTCGGCGGACCGGATGACGACGAAGTCCCAGGGCTGCGAGTGACCGACGGAGGGCGCCGTGTGGGCCGCCTCCAGGACACGCAGCAGCACCTCGTGCGGGATGGGGTCGGAGCGGAAGCCGTTGCGGATGTCCCGGCGCTCGCGGATCACCTTCAGGACGGCTTCGCGCTCGGCGTCGCTGTAGGCGGGCGCGGCCGGTCCGGTGGACTGTCTTGCCTCTTCCACCGCGGCCGCACCCTCTTCCTGGTCCGCGGCCCTGGTCTCCAGGTCGTCCGCGTGCTGTACGACGTCGGGGGCGTCCTCGCCCTCCTCCGACGCGGCCGGTTCGGCCTCGCGAGGCGCGGGCACCGCGGCGACGGGTCCCTGCGGTGCGCCGTCCTGTTCCTGTGTGGGAAGGATCAGGGGGTGCGGCGGGGTCGGGGCGAGATGCGGTGCGGTCGGCACCAGGCCGTCGACGGCCACGAACTGCCCGAGCGGCTGCTCCGGGTGCGGCTCCAGCGAGACGTGGGAGGGCAGCGGGTCGGGATGACCGGCCGGGACGGGCTCGGCGGGCGCGACGGGTACGGCGGGCGTGGCCGCGATGGAGCCGGTCCCCGCCACGGCCTCGCCGGCGGGCGGCGCGGGGGTGGCGTCGGCGTGCTGGAGCAGGGGGCCGGCGGGGGTGCCGGCGGCCGGGGTCGCGTGGTCAGGGGCGCCGTCGCCGGGGGCCGGGGCGGCCGCCGGGGTCGGCTGGTCCTGCCCGGGTACCGGCGGCTGCTGCTGGGGGGCCATCGCTGTCACCGTCTCGGCGTCGTGCGCGAAGGCCGGGGCGAGCTGCGGCCCCTGCGCCTGGAGAAGTGCCGGGTCGTGCACTCCGGAAACCCCGGCCGCGGCGGGGACGTCGTCGGCGGACGCGTCCGGTGCCTCCGGTGCGGCCAGTGCCTCCGGTACGACTGCTTCGATCTGGACGGCGAGGGGCTCGGCGTCCGGCGCCTCCGTCACGGGAATGCCGGGGGCCTGCGCCGCGGGCTCGCCGGCCTGCGCCGGGACGGCGAGGGGGGCCGGTGCGTCCACGGCGTCGGCCGGGACGGGTGTGGGCTGGACCTCGATGGTGCCGGTGGCGTGCGGGGCGGCCTGCGCGGACGGGTCGGCCTGCGCGGGGGCGAAGTCCGCGGCACCGGCGGCCAGGGGCACGCCCTGGGCGGCCACCAGACCGACGGCTTCGGCCGCGACCTGCGCGGGCACGGCTCCGACGGCCTCGGGCATGCCCTGCGGCGCCTCGGCGACCTGGGCGGCCTGGGCGGCATCCTCCGGCTGCGTGGGTGCTTCGGGAAGCGCGGCGTCGGGGGATACGGCCTGCGGCGCGGCCTCGGGGGCCTCGACCGGCTCGGCGATCTCGATGACGTCGGCCGTCTCGATGACGGCGACCGCCTCGACCGCCTCCACGGCCTGCGCGCCCTCGGGTGCCTGGGCCTCGACGGCATCGCCCTGCGGCTCCTGAACGGGAGCGCCCTGCGCCGCAACCTCCGCGGCGGGTGTCTCCTGCGCGGCAGCCGGAGCCTCCGCGACCTGCCCGGCCTCGGCGGCCTCGTTGACCGCCACGGCTTCGGGGACCTCGGTGGCCTCGACGACCGTCACGGCTTCAGCTGCGGGGACCCCGGCGTCGGCGACCGGTGCGTCTGCGTCTTCCTGGGACTCGGCGAGCGCCGGTGCCTCACCGAAGCCCGTGTCCGCGAACTCGGCCTCCACAGCGGCCTCGGCCACCTCAGCCGGGACCTGGACCGATACCTGAACCTGATCCTGGACGGAACCCTGAGCCGACTCCTGGACGGAACCCTGAGCAGGTTCCTGAGCCGCATCCTGAGCGGGTTCCTGCGCGAGTTCCTGAGCAGGGTCCTGCGGAAGTTCCTGAGCCGGAGCCGGAACCGGCTCCTGAGCGCCCTCGACGCCGTACCCCATGTCGGGCCCGTGCGCCGGCTGAAGGCCTTCGTGGCCGTGCACGGCGTCGGGCTGTCCCGGGGCCGCGACGGCGGCCTCGACGGGAACCTGCGCCACCGCCTGCGGGGCGAGGGGGTTCATGGCGGCCCCCTGCGTGGCGTCGGTCGCGTCGGCGAACGGCTCGGCCGCCGGGCCAACCGTTTCCGCAGCCGTGGCCCCGACACCGGCCTGAGCCGGGGCGGGCTGTGCCGCGCCCCAGGGGGCCGCGCTCGGCGGGGTCATGTGGCTCGGGGGCTGGACGTCCAGGTACTCGGGCCCCATGGTGGGCGGTCCCGGCTGCCGTACCGGCGCTCCCGCGGGGCCGCGGTCGGCGAGGGAGCGGACCGGGCTGGCGGAGGCGTCGGGGATCGGCGGACCGAGGTGCAGCGGCCGGCGCGGCGGCTGCGGCGCGGCCGACGGGTCGTGCGGGGCCGAGAGGATGGGCGACTGCGGGACGGAGACGGGCCCCGAGTCGGGCAGTCGTACGCCGCTGAGGTCGACGGAGCCGCTGTCCCGGCCGTCGGTCTCGTGCGGGCCGGGCTGATGGACGGCCTCGACGACGGGTTCCGGGGCGGGAGGCGGTACTTCGTTGCCCCACGCGCCCTGGGCACCCGGAAGCAGCAGGTCCTCGTCCTCGGCGGGCGCCTCGGCGAGGTAGGTGTACGCACCGTGCGCGGGAACGCCCGGCTGCTCCACCATGCCTGCGCTCTCCGGCTGCCCCTCGCCCGGGACCTGGCCGGTGTCCGTCATGCGTACCCCTCGCCCATCGGTTAGTGCTCCTACGACCAGCTCATCCGGAGCGGCGCACCGACCGCCCCGCAGTGAAGTAACGAGCGTCCGTGCCCAGCGGCACGAACGACCCGCCGGAAATGGCGACAAAGCCATTCAGTGGCATTGTCCCGGTCGATACGCCGTCGCGACAGCGTGATCCGCGACAGCCCGCTGTGGACTGCGCCACTTTGCGCGCCCACCGGCTCCGCCGTACCCCACCCACCCCAAAACGGGCGTGCTTTCCGGACATTGACGAACGAACTTCCGGGCCACCGGTGCGGTACAACGATCGGCCAGCCTACCGCGCGCAGTACGACAACAGGATCACGGGGCGCGTTCGGGCAGGACTCCACTCAGCAGGAACGCGACGCTCCGCTCGGTCTCCGTCCAGGCCCGGGTGTCGAGTTCGACGGACTGGAGCAGGGCGCACTGGACGCGATATCCGTGCTCCGTCAGGTCCCGGCCGACGAGTTCGGCGGCGTCACGGGTCGCGGCGTGGGCGACGATCCGCCGCGGGCGTCGGTCGGCCACCGCGGAGACCACGGCGGCTCCCCCGCCGCCGACGCGCACGACGTCCGGTTCGGGCAGGTTCTCCAGGACGTGCGGGGCGGTGCCCCGGACGATCTGGAGCTGGACCCCGAAGGCGCGGGCGGCCGCCTCGGTGCGGGTGCAGGCCGCGAGATCGTGGTCGACGGCGATGACGGCGGCCCCGGCGCGCGCGGCCTCGGTGGCGAACGCGCCCGAGCCGCAGCCGATGTCCCAGACGAGGTCGCCCACCCGGGGGCCGAGGTGGGCCAGTTGGGCGGCGCGGAGCAGTTCGGTCTCCCCTTCGCCGAGCCCGCCGCCGTACGCATCGTCGGGCTGTACCCAGCCGCGTGGGCCGGTGGCGGGGTCGCGGCCGGCGATCCAGCCGCCGCCCTCGCCGCCGGCGCCCGGTGCGGCGGGGCCGCCGATGACGATGACGACGTTGGGGTCGCGCCAGGCGTGGTCGGTGGCCCGGTCGGAGGTGACGACCGTGACCCGCTCGCGTTCGGTGCCCAGTTCCTCGCAGATGACGAAGGTCCGGTGGACCTCGTCGAGGAGCAGGCCGAGTTCGGCGGGGCCGGCGCCCGGTGAGGTGAGGACGGCGACCTTGGCGTGGGCGCGGCACACGTTGACGGCCCGGCGCAGGGTACGGGGGTGGGCGACGACCACCTGGGCGTCGTCCCAGGGCATGCCGGCGCGGGCGAAGGCGGCGGCCACGGAGGAGACGGCCGGGACGACCTCGACCTCCAGGCCGAACTCGGGTGCGCGCAGGGTGCGTACGACACCGAAGAAGCCGGGGTCGCCGTCGGCGAACACGACGGCGGTGCCGCGGTGGCCGGCGATCCGGCGGGCGGCCAGGGAGACGCTGCCGAGGCGGACGCGTTCGGCGGCGGGCGGGACCTCGGGCAGCGCCAGGTGGTGGGCCGCGCCGGCCACGAGTGTGGCGGCGCCGAGGGCGCCGCGTGCCGCGGCGGTCAGCGGCGAGCCGTCCCAGCCGATCACCGTGACCCGGTCGGCCATCGTCGTCAGTCTCCAGGTCTTCGCAGGTCGTCAGGGGCACGGGGCCCGTGCGCGGGCTCCGTGAGAGTACCTGGTGGGCGGCCGCGGGCGCGCGGGGCCGGGGCCGTGACGGCCGGTCCGCCGGACTCGTCCGGCAGGGCGGGGCTCGCCGGGGTCAGTTCCAGTCGGCGTACGACGTGAAGCCGCCGGTGTCGGCGAACTGCTCGTCGGTGCCCTCCAGGTCCTCGGGGAGCAGGCTCCACACGATGAAGTCGGTGCGCAGGTCGGCCCAGGTGCCGTCCTCGGTGCGGACGTGCACTATGCAGGCGTTGCGCAGGACGCCCTCGCTGATGCAGCCGATCTTCTGGGCGACCTGCTGGGAGGCGGTGTTGTCGGCGGCGGTGCGCAGCTCGATCCGCTCGAACTTCTGGTCGCGGAAGAGCCAGTGGGCGGTGGCGAGCGCGGCTTCGGAGGCGTAGCCCTCGCCGCGTGCCCAGGGGGCGATGACGTACGACAGTTCGGTGGAGCGGATGTCCCAGTTGGTCTTGCCCAGCTGGACGATGCCGACCAGGCGCTGGGTGAGGAACTCCGTGACCGCGAGGTCCAGGCCCCGGCCGGCGGCGCGTTCGGCGGGCGCGTACTCGGTGATCCAGCGCCGGGCGGCTTCCTCGGTGCACGGCTGGGGTACGTCCGTCCAGGCGGCGACCTGTTCGTCGTTCATCATCTCGGCCAGGGCGGGCACGTCGTCCTCGTCGAGGGGACGCAAGCCCAACCGCTCCGTGCTGATGGAGATGGTGGGGAAGGTGCTCGTCATGCGCCGCTCCGTAACCTTCGGAAACTTCTTGAGGGACCGTCAGGGCCCTGCTGAAATGCCCAGCATGCAGCATGAAACCACTGAACCGCACGACGGGCCCCACTCCGGGTGCTGAGCGAGTGGGGCCCGTCGGCGGCGGCACGCCGTGCTCGGCGCGTTCGGTCCGAGGTCAGTTCGGGGTCACCGGCAGGACGGATCCCTGGTACTTGTCCTCGATGAACTTCTTCACCTCGGGCGAGGTGAGCAGTGCGGCGAGCTTGCGGACCCGGGGGTCGTCCTCGTGGCCGCGCTTGACGGCGAGGAGGTTGGCGTAGGGGTTGTCCTTGGCCGACTCCAGGAGGATGGCGTCCTTGGTGGGCTTCAGGCCCGCGTCCTGGGCGTAGTTGTTGTTGATGACGGCCGCGTCCACGTCGTCGAGCGAGCGCGGCAGTTGGGCGGCCTCCAGCTCCTTGAACGTCAGGTGCCGGGGGTTGGCGGCGATGTCGGCCGGTGAGGCGTCCGCGCCGGCGCCCGGCTTGAGCTTGATGACGCCCTCGGCGGCCAGGAGTTTGAGGGCGCGGCCTTCGTTGGTGGTGTCGTTGGGCACGGCGACGGTGGCTCCGCGCGCGAGCCCGGTGACGGCCTTGGCCTTGTGGGAGTAGACGCCCATGGGCGGCAGGTAGGCCTTCACCACCGACACCAGGTCGGTGCCCTTGGACTTGTTGAACTCGTCGAGGTAGGGCTGGTTCTGGTAGAGGTTCGCGTCGAGCGAGCCCTCCTGGAGCGCGGTGTTCGGCAGGACGTAGTCCGTGAACTCCTTGATCTCCAGCTTGAGTCCGGCCTTGGCGGCGAGGTGGTCCCTGACGTAGGTGAGCACCTCGCCGGCCGGGACGGGGGTGGCGCCGACGACGAGGGCGCCGTCCTTGCCACCTCGGTCGCCGGAGTCCGAGCCGGTTCCGCAGGCGGTGAGGCCGGCGGACAGTGCCGCGGTCACCGCGAGTACGACGGTCTTGCGCATGAGTCGATCCCCCTGTCGGTCAGACTGCCGGAAACTGTCAGAACGACGGGATGACCGAGCCCTGGTACTTGTCCTCGATGAACTTCTTGACCTCGGGCGAGGTGAGGAGCTTGGCGAGCTTCTTCACGCGCGGGTCGTTCTCGTTGCCCTGCTTGACGGCGAGGAAGTTGCCGTAGGGGTTGTTCTTCGGGGACTCCAGGACGAGGGCGTCCTTGGCGGGCTTGAGGCCGGCGGAGATGGCGTAGTTGCCGTTGACGACGGCCGCGTCCACGTCGTCCAGGGAGCGCGGGGTCTGGGCCGCCTCGACCTCCTTGAACTGGAGGTGCTTGGGGTTCTTGACGATGTCCTGCGGGGTCGCCTCGTTGCCGACGCCGCTCTTGAGGGTGATGAGCTTGTCGTCGGCGAGGAGCTTGAGGGCGCGCGCCTCGTTGACGGCGTCGTTGGGGACGGCGACGGTCGCACCGCTCTTCAGGGCGTCGGCCTTCTTGACCTTGTGGGAGTACAGGCCGAGCGGCTCCAGGTGCACCGTGACGACGGGCACGATGTGCGTGCCGCGCTTCTTGTTGAAGTCGTCGAGGTACGGCTGGTTCTGGAAGTAGTTGGCACCCACCGAGCCGTCCTCGGTCGCCGTGTTCGGGACGATGTAGTCCTGGAACTCCTTGACCTCAAGGTCGAGTCCCGCCTTCTTCGCCAGGTGGTCCTTGACGAAGTTCAGGATCTCGGCGTGCGGGGTCGGGCTCGCGGCGACGATGAGCGGGCCGTTGTGGTCGGCGGAGGCGGAGTCCTTGCCGGAGCCGCAGGCGGTCAGCCCGAGGGCGAGGGCTCCGAAGGCGACGGCGGCAGTGGTGAGCTTGGCGGTGTTACGCACGAAAAGTGCCTTTCCTTGGGTGGTGCGGTGGCGCGACCCCGTATGGGGTGGACGGGGAGTCTGCGGGGTTGGGCTTTACGCGACCTTGCCGACCTCGGCCGTCGCGGGTTCCTTGGCCTTGAGCAGGCGGAGCCTGGGCGCCGGGCCCGAGCGTCCGCCGCGGCCGTGCAGGGAGCGGGCCGCGTAGTCGCCGGCGAACTGAATGAGCGAGATGACGACGGCGAGGATGGCCACGGTGATCCACATGAGCTGGGTCTCGAAGCGCTGGTAGCCGTAGCGGATGGCGATGTCGCCGAGGCCGCCCGCGCCGACCGTGCCGGCCATGGCCGAGTAGCCGATGAGCGCGACGATCGTGGTGGTGGTGGAGGAGATCAGCGACGGCAGGGACTCGGGGACGAGCACCTTGCGCACGATGGTCCAGGTGTTGCCGCCCATCGACTGCACGGCCTCGACGAGTCCGCCGTCCACCTCACGGACAGCCGTCTCGACCAGGCGGGCGAAGAACGGGATCGCTCCGATGGCGAGCGGCACGATCGCTGCTTCCCGGCCGATGGTCGTCCCGGTGATCAGGCGGGTGAAGGTCATGAGCGCGACCATCAGGATGATGAACGGCATCGAGCGGGCGATGTTCACCACCTGGCCGATGACCTTGTTGACGACGACGTTCTGCAGCAGGCCGTCCTTGTCCGTGAGGACGAGGAGGATGCCGAGCGGAAGACCGCCGACGATGGCGATCGCCGTGGACCAGCCCACCATGTAGAGGGTGTCCCAGGACGCCTGCGACAGCAGCGGCTGCATCTCCGACCAGGTCACTTCGCGCCTTCCTTCACCAGCAGGGGCTCCTGGCCCTCGTGTCCGACGACGTCGATCTGCAGGCCCTGCTCGCGCAGGAACCCGACCGGCACCACGTTGTCCTCGTAGCGGCCGGGCAGTTCCAGGCGCATGCGGCCGATCTGGAGGCCGCCGACGGTGTCGATGGCGGCGCCGAGGATCGAGATGTCGATGTTGTACGTGCGCGAGAGCTGGGAGATGACCGGCTGGGTCGCGGCCTCACCGTGGAAGGTGACGTCCAGGACGGTCCGGTCGGCGCCGGTGGCCTCGCCGCCCACCGGGAACAGCGCGGCGGCCAGCTCCGAGCCCGGCGTGGCCAGCAGCTCGCTGACCGTGCCGGACTCCACGATCCGGCCCCTCTCCATCAGGGCGGCCGAGTCGCAGACCGACTTCACGACGTCCATCTCGTGGGTGATGAGCAGGACGGTGAGGCCGAGCTGCTGGTTCAGGTCGCGCAGCAGCTGGAGGATCGAGCGGGTGGTCTCGGGGTCGAGGGCGCTGGTGGCCTCGTCGGAGAGCAGGACCTTGGGGTCGCCGGCGAGGGCGCGGGCGATGCCGACGCGCTGCTTCTGTCCGCCGGAGAGCTGGGCCGGGAAGGCCTTGGCCTCGTCGGCGAGGCCGACCAGGTCGAGGAGTTCCAGCGCCTTGCGGGAACGTTCCTTCCCGGAACTGCCGAGGATCTCCAGCGGCAGTTCGATGTTGTCCTGCACGGTCCGCGAGGACAGCAGGTTGAAGTGCTGGAAGACCATGCCGATCCGGCTGCGCGCGTGCCGCAGCTGCCGGCCCGCGCGGGGTCCGCGGCCGGCGAGGGCCGTGAGGTCCTGTCCGTCGACGCTCACCGTCCCGGATGTCGGACGCTCCAGGAGGTTGACGCAGCGGATGAGGGAGGACTTGCCGGCGCCGGACTGGCCGATGACGCCGTAGACCTCGCCTTCACGGACGTGCAGGTCGACGCCGTCGAGGGCGGTGACCTCTCGGCCGCTTGAGCGGTAGACCTTGGTCAGGCCCGAGGTGGTGATCACAGGATTTCCGTCACTGTCGAGTGCGCGGGTGTGAGTGTGCCCGAGCACGGGTGCATTGATCGCGTTCGTTCGGGGACGCGGCACGGCTCTCGCGGGGGCGGTGAACCAGGTGAGAACACCAGGGAGAACGTCGTGTGCGCGGGGGCGGCGTGAGTCCCGTACGGCGACGTTGCCGACGTGGGACGCCGCGGCACTCGCTTCGGGGCGCGAGGCTCAGACGGTGCGGGGGCCCTCTAGAAGGCGCACATTCGACACATACAACGAGCACCGGGCGTCGTGGTCGCCTCGGTCGCAAGGGTGCGGCTGCTCGTCGTGGTCATGTGAATCAGTAAAGCAGAAGGACGCTCCTGACCGGAGGACGCTGTCCATATGCTGGACAGACGCGGACATGGCCGCGGACCTGCGGGGATCTCCCCGACGGTGCCGCCGCGCAGTGCGGACAAGGGCGGCAGGCTCCTCGCCGCCGGGTCCGCGCGCGGCTCCCGGCCGGCGGTCTGTGGCCAACGCCACGACCGTCCGCCGGGTGGAGAGAGGCGCGCGCGACGCGCGGGCCGGGGCGGACGGCGGGGGCGGCGACGGCGGGCCATTTCCGCCGTAATAAGGTCACCGCATGCTCAATGCCCTGACGCTGGTGACCGGGATCACCGCGCTGCTGCTCGCCGCGTGGTGCGGCTGGGCCGCCTACCGGCACCAGCCGACCAAGGACTGGCACTTCATCGGCATGGCCGTGGTGTCGCTGCTGGCCGTGATCCAGCTGGTCGTCGGCATCGTGCGGCTGGCACAGGGCGACAAGCCCGAGCAGGGCACGGCCATCTTCCTGGCGTATCTGCTGGGCGCGTTCGCGTGCGTACCGACGGCGGGCTTCATGTCCCTGGCCGAGCGGACGCGCTGGGGTTCGGTGACCGCGGCCGCGGGCGGCGTGGTGCTCGCCGTGCTCGAGGTGCGGCTCTTCGACATCTGGGGAGGCTGAGATGACGGCGGTGGAGGAGAAGCCGGCCCGCTTGATCAGCGGGCCGGGGATGCTGCTCGTGTGGTTCTACGGCGTGATGGTGGTCGCCGCGATGTCGCGCTCGGCGTACCAGATCGCGACGGACTTCGACCGGGCGCCGCTCGCCTACACGCTGTCGGCGGTGGCGGGCGTGGTCTACGGGTTCATCACCTACAGCCTGGTCCGCGGCGGCGAGACCGCCCGCCGGGCGGCGCTGCTGTGCTGCGCCGCCGAGCTGGCGGGCGTGCTGATCGTGGGGACGTGGACCGTGGTGGACCCCTCGGCGTTCCCCGACGCGACCGTCTGGTCGTACTACGGGAGGGACTACGTCCTCATCCCCGTGCTGCTGCCGCTCTCCGCCATGTACTGGCTGCGCAAGGCGCGGGACCGGCGAAGCGCCTGAGGCACGGGGCGGGTCCGCTCCCCCGGGGGCCGGGTGTCACGCCGTGGCGACGTACGTCCCCGCCTTCTTCTCCAGGACGATCATCTCCACGCCGTCGGCACCCTTGGACCTTCCGACCGCCTCGTAGCCGACCTTGCGGTAGAGGCGGAGGTTGCCCTCGCTGCGGTGGCCGGTGTGGAGGCGGAAGAGCGTGGCACCACACTCTTCGGTGAGGGCCGTCTCAGCCGCGCGGAGCAGCCGGGCGCCGATGCCGTGGCCCTGCAGGCGGGGGTGGACGCAGAGCCTGCCGATGGCAGCCGCGCCGTCCTCGGTCGCCCTGCCGCGCACGGAACCGACCACTTCGTCGCCGAGCCGCGCCACGAAGACGCAGTCGGCGGCGACTTCCCGGCGGACCGATTCGAGGCTCTGGACGAGCGGGTCGATGCGGTAGTTGCCGTACAGTGCCGCCTCGCTCTGGAAGCACAGGTACTGGAGTTTGAAGATCTGCTCCGCGTCCTGCTCGGTCGCCGCCGAGATGGTCACGCTCATGCCCATGTGCGCACGCCTCCCGCTCACCTGATCATCTGTCGTCCCACACTCCTATCCCCGCGCTTCGAGGGCCGCAACCTCCGGCGTGAGCAATCGCCGCAGACATCCCAGACATCTGGAACGTTCGGGACCGAGACTGCCCTGTGAGATACCCAACTCCCCCGCGATCTCCCGGTATGTGAGGTCTCTCGGGGACAGCAGCGCCTCCAGCAGGCGGGGGCAGCGGCCGGGCAGCCGGCGGACGGCGGCGCGCAGGACGCGGTGCCGGGCGGCGGCGAGGGCGAGCTGCTCGGGTCCGGGGCCGGTGCGGTCGGCCGGCTCGGTGTCGTAGGGCCGCTCGATCTCGCGCGTACGGCGGCTGCGGCGCGCCTCGGCGCGCACGGCCTCGCGCAGCCAGCGCTGCGGGTCCGCGGGCGGCCCTTCGGTCTCCATGCGCTCCAGCAGACGGAGCCAGACCGCCTGCTCCAGATCGCCCGGCTCACCCCCGCAGGCATATGCCTCGGCGGAGGCCTCGGCGGCGAGCAGGGGCCGCAGGGTGGCGACGAGTTCGGGGGTCATATGCGGAACGACGCACCGTCCCGGCGCAGGGTTTCCGGGACGGCGCGGAGTCACCCGGACCGGGGGTCCTACGACGCTCTCGTTGACGAGTGGGCCGCGAGCACCCCCGGCAAGGGTGACGCGGCTCAGCCGGCCAGGAAGTCGGCGCGGGCGAGCAGGCCGGTGTCTGCGTTGTCGGTGAAGACGCCGTCGATACCGGTGGCGAAGTACGTCCTGAACGCGCCGAAGGGGTCGCCGTAGGCGTCCGCCGCGCCGCCCTTGCGGTACTCGGCCGGGAGGAACGGGTTCTCGTTGCGCATGGTGTAGGGGTGCAGGATCAGGCCCACCTTGTGCGCGTCGCGGACCAGCGTGGTCGGCCGGCCCAGGGTGCCGTCGGCGTTCTTGGGGATGACGAGGTCCAGCGTCGGGCCGATGCCCTGCGCGTAGCCGGCGATCTCCCTGAGGCCCCTGGGAGTGACCAGATCGGCGACCGTGCGCGGGTCGCCCGCCGCGACGAAGTCGTAGGGGCGGCTGTCGGCCGTGGACAGCAGGACGACGAGCGGGTTGTCGACCAGCCGGTTCAGCCTCTGGATGCTGCTCGGCTCGAAGGACTGCAGGATGACCGGTGACTTCCGCCCGTCCTTGCCGTACTTGTGCAGCAGCTTCGCCACCCGCTCCTCCAGGCCGAGGCCCAGCCCCCGGAAGTAGGTGGGATGCTTGGTCTCGGGGTAGATCCAGACCTGCCGGCCGCGCTTGCGGGTCTCCTCGTCCTGCCACTTCAGGACCTCTTCGAAGGTGGGGATCTCCCACCGCCCGTTGTAGAGCGTGTTGTGCGGACGGTTGGCCGGGATGCGCTCGACCGCGCGGAGCGTCTTCAGCTCGGCGAGCGTGAAGTCCTCGGTGAACCAGCCGGTGGTGGAGACACCGTCGAGGACCTTGGTGGTCCTGCGGGCGGCGAACTCGGGGTGCGCGGCGACGTCCGTGGTGCCGCCGATCTCCGGCTCGTGCCGGCAGACGAGGTGCCCGTCCTTGGTGGGGACCAGGTCACCGGCCTCCACGATGTCCGCGCCGAGGTCGAGGGCCAGGTTGTACGAGCCGAAGGTGTGCTCGGGGCGGTAGCCGCTGGCACCCCGGTGGCCGATGATCGTCGGCACCGGCAGGCTCTTCAGGCCCCGCGCGCCGGGTGCGGCCGTCCGGGTGCCGGCCGCCCGGGCGGCGCCGGGCAGTCCGAGGACCGCTCCGCCCGCGCCGAGCATCGCGGCGCCGAAGAGCGCCCGCCGTCCGGTCCCCCGGGTCTGGCTGTCCGTCTGGTCGCTGTCCATGAGCACCCTTCCGCCGGTCTCTCTTCGATCTCTCTTCGATGCGCGCCGATCGTAGGGGCGTGCACATGACGGAAAGAAGGCCTCGGCACGAACACCCGGGTGACGCCGTACGGCCTGTGGGAGACGAGGGGTGACGGTCCGTCGGCCGGGACGGGTGCCGGCGGGCCGGCCGGACCGCCGGCGCGGTGCGCGACATACGTCACATTGCGGCCGTCGGGTGAACCACGCGAGGCGAATGCACCGCCGCAGGTAAACCCGCGTCAACAATGAGTAAGACCTCCGTGAACCGGTCGTACCCGATGTGCACTTCTCCCGTAGCCGCGAGTAATGTCCTCACCTGCACAGACTCATATCGCTCGCCTCGACACCGGAGGACCCGTTGTCCCGCTTCGCGCTCATCAAGGCAGTGCTCGGACCGATCATGCGTCTGATGTTCCGCCCACAGGTGGAGGGCGCGGAGCTGATCCCGGGGGACGGACCGGTCATTCTGGCCGGCAACCACCTCACGTTCATCGACTCGATCGTGCTGCCGGTGGTCTGCGACCGTCAGGTCTGCTTCATCGGCAAGGACGAGTACGTCACCGGCAAGGGCTTCAAGGGCCGGCTGATGGCGTGGTTCTTCACCGGGGTCGGCATGATCCCGGTGGACCGGGACGGCGCGAACGGCGGCGTGGCCGCGCTGATGACCGGGCGGCGGATCCTGGAGGAGGGGCGGATCTTCGGGATCTACCCCGAGGGCACCCGCTCCCCCGACGGCCGGCTGTACCGGGGCCGTACCGGCATCGCGCGCCTGACGCTGATGACCGGCGCGCCGGTGGTGCCGTTCGCGATGATCGGCACGGACAAGCTCCAGCCGGGCGGGGCGGGAATGCCGCGCCCCGGCCGGGTCACCGTGCGCTTCGGCGAGCCGATGGAGTTCTCCCGGTACGAGGGGATGGACCGGGACCGCTATGTGCTGCGGGCCGTGACCGACTCCGTGATGGCCGAGGTCATGCGGCTGTCGGGACAGGAGTACGTCGACATGTACGCGACCAAGGCGAAGGCCGCGTAGCGCCTCCGGCGGTTCGGCCGGTTTTCGGGTGCGGGTGCGTTGTGGCCTCTCGCGCCCGCGCGGCGGAGCCGCATATCGATACAGCCCCGCTCCCCTGGGCGGGCCCGCTCACCTCGTGTTCTTCAGGTTCTCAGGGTTCTCCAGGCTCTCCAGCCGCTGGTTCTTCAGCAGGAACCATGCGGCCACCGCCGTAGCCAGCAAGACCGCCGCTCCCGCGCCCGAGGCCAGATGCAGGCCGTGGACGAAGGACCCACGGGCCGCGTCCAGCAGGGCCTGCGCCGCGTGCGGGGGCATGTGGGCCGATGCGTCCACCGCCGCGCCCAGTGACTCGTGGGCCGCTGCGGGGGTTCCGGCCGGGCCGGTGAAGCCGCGGTAGACGCCGGTCACGATCGATCCGAGCAGGGCGATGCCGAGGGCCGCGCCGAGTTCGTAGGCCGTCTCGGAGACCGCCGAGGCGGCGCCCGCCTGGTCCTTGGGGACGCTGGAGAGGATGACGTCGGCGGTGACCGTGAAGGAGAAGCCGGCGCCGATGCCGACCAGCAGGAGCGCGGCGCCGAGGAACGGGTAGCCGGTCGACCGGCTCACCGTCGTCAGGACGGCCAGGGCCGCGCCGATCACGGCGAGGCCGCCGGAGACCACGACGCGGACCGAGTGACGGCGGGCCGCGCGGCCCGCGGCCAGGCCGGCCACCACCGCACCGACCGCGGCGGGCAGCTCCGCCAGGCCCGCCTCGAACGGGTGCCGGCCCTGCACGAGTTGCAGGAACTGGGACAGGAAGAACACCAGGCCCGACATGCCGAGCACGGTCAGCAGGTCGGCGAGCACGGCTCCGCTGAAGCCGCGGCGCCGGAACAGCCGCATGTCCAGCAGCGGGGTCGGCAGGGTGAGCTGGCGGCGCACGAACCCGTACAGGGCCGTCGCACCGAGCAGGGCCGCGGCGAGCGTCGGCAGGAGCGGGCCGTGGGTGGCCGCCTCCTTGACCGCGTAGACCACGGCGATCATGCCGACGAGCGACAGGACGACGCTGGCCAGGTCCCAGGGGCCGGGGCTCGGGTTGCGGGACTCGGGCAGGGTGCGGATGCCGACGAGGACCAGGACGGCCATCACCGGCAGGTTGATCAGGAAGACCGAGCCCCACCAGAAGTGCTCCAGCAGGAAGCCGCCCACGACGGGGCCCACGGCGGTGCCGGCGGAGGCGGCCGCGCCCCAGACGCCGACGGCGAGGCTGCGCTCGCGCGCGTCGGGGAAGATGTTGCGGATCAGGGCCAGGGTGGCGGGCATGAGGGTCGCGCCCGCGACGCCGAGCAGCGCCCTTGCCATGATCATCAGTTCGGGTGTGGTGGCGTAGGCGTTCAGGACGGATATCGCGCCGAACGCCGTGGCACCGCAGAGCAGGATCCGCTTGCGGCCGACGCGGTCGCCGAGGCTGCCCATGGAGACCAGCAGACCGGCGATGACGAAGGAGTAGACGTCGCCGATCCACAGCAGCTGGGTGCCGGAGGGGTGGAGGTCCTCGCTGATGTAGGGGGTCGCAAGGCCCAGGACGGTGGCGTCGACGGCCACCAGCAGCACGGCCAGGACGAGGACGCTGAGCGCGAGCCACCGGCCCTGGTGCTTCCCCGTCCCCGCCGGGCGCTCCCCCGGATTCCCGACCGCGTCCGGGCAGAGGGCACCCTCGTGGCGCAGGGCGCTGGTCATGATTCCTCTCTTCGCAGAGCGCCGCCGAGCAACAGCTCGGCGACCATCGTGGGAAAGTCCCGGGAGGCCACGCGGCCGTCCAGGGTGGCCCAGGCACAGGACGCGATCAGCCCGTACAGCGCCTCGGTGAGCCAGGCGGGCGTGAGGTCGATGCGCAGTTCGCCGTCGCGCTGTCCGCGCTGGAACACCGCTCCGATCCGGGTGTCCAGCGCCGGCCAGCCCTCGTTCTGGCGGTCGCCCTCCCACAGCTGGCTCTCGCCGTACAGGAAGGCGAGCAGTCCGGCCGCGGGCTGGATCTCGCGCACCAGTCTGCGGACGGCCTCGCTCGCGGGCCCCTCGTCCAGCCGGGCGCGGTCCAGCGCGGCCTCGCACTCCGCGATGCCGAGCGCCTCCAGCGCGCGTACCAGCGCGTCGCGACCGGCGAAGTGGCGGTGCAGCGTGGCGCGGCTGATCCCGGCGGCTCTGGCGACCTCGTCCATGGTCGCGGTGGACTTGCGGGTCAGCAGGGCGGCTGCGCTGCGCAGCACGTGGTCACGGTCCAGAGCCATGAGACAAGGTTAGCTTAAGTGAGACATCATTGTCTCATCGCGGGCATGCGTGCCTCATGGCAGGCATGTGCGGCTCATCATGGACATGCACGCCTCACCGCAGGCATGCACGGCTCACCATGGACATGTGTGACGCATGGTGGCCGTGCGTGACTCGTGGCCCGTGACTCGCGCCTGTCGGGCCGGCGGGGGGCGTCCGGTGTCGCCGGGGCGGCTCCCGGTCAGTGCCAGGGGAGCTGTCCGCGCCGTTCCCAGTACGTGTCCGGGTCCTCCGCGAGTGCGGCGAGCCTGGTCAGCTGGTCGTCGTCCAGGTCCACGACGGCGGCGTGGAGATTGGAGCCGAGCTGATCGACGGTCGCCGCACCCGAGAGGACGACTCCGGCCCACGGCCGGCGCAGGATCAGGGCGAGGGCCACGGCGTCGCAGCCGAGCGAGGTCTCCTGCGCCACGGCCCGCAGCGCCTCGGGGGCCTGGGGCCCGGCGAGCCGGCCGTTGGCCATGCCCTCCTTGACGATGACGGTCAGCCCGGCGTCGTGCGCCTCGGCGAGGGCCGGGCCGGCCGAGGTCTCCAGCGCGTTGTACGTCGACTGGACGGTACGGAAGAGAGGCTCGCCGTCGACCGTCACCTCCAGCGCGGCCCGGATCGCGTCGGCCTGGGCGGGTCCGCTGGTGGAGAAGCCGACGGTCAGTCCGCCTGCGGCGGCCTCGGCGAGCCTGGCGTGCAGTTCCTTGTCGGTGAGGGCGGGGCTGTCCGGGGTCACCGAGTGGATCTGGTAGAGGTCGAGCCGGTCGCCCAGGAGTGCGTCGGTCTCGGCGCGCTGTCGCTCGTAGGTGGCGAGGCCGTGGTCCTTGACCTCGTGCCGCTCGGCGTCGGTGGTCCAGCCGGCGGTGTACGTGTACCCCCACTTGCTGCCGACGACGACGTCCTCGACGTCCGGACGGGCGGTCAGCCAGTCCGCGAGGAACTCCTCCGCACGGCCGTAGGAGCGGGCGACGTCGAAGTAGCGCACGCCCTGGGCGTAGGCGGCGTCGAGGAGTTCGTGGGTACGCGTGCGCAGCGCCTCGACGCCGCGCTCCGGCGGAAGGTCCCGCTCGCGGCCGAGGTTGATGTAGCCGGGGCGGCCGACGGCGGCGAGCCCCAGGCCGAGATGGCAGGTCGGCGTCGTGGCGTTGGCGAGACGGGCGAAGGACATCGCGGACTCCGTTCGGTCGGCTGACTCCCGACTCAACCTAACCCGCGCGACGCGAACCAATCCGGTCGGCCCGCGAGGCTTGCGCGAACGGCCGCCGGCACGGAGTCCACGGATGCACCCGTGCCAGTGGCCGTTCGCCAGTGGCGGTTACCGCTTCCGGCCCGCGTCGGCCCACGCCCGCTGGCCCGCCAGGTCCGCCTTGACCTCGGTGAGCTGGACGGCGACCGCGCTGGGCGCGGTGCCGCCGCGGCCGTCGCGGGAGGCGAGGGCGCCGGGGACGTTGAGGACGGAGCGCACCTCGGGGGTGAGGTGGGCGGAGATCTTCGCGAACTGCTCGTCCGTGAGGTCGCCCAGTTCCTTGCCCTCGGCCTCGGCGGCCTTCACGCACTCCCCCGCGACCTCGTGCGCCACCCGGAACGGCACGCCCTGCCGGACCAGCCACTCGGCGATGTCGGTGGCGAGCGAGAATCCGGCGGGGGCCAGCTCCTCCATGCGCTCGCGGTGGACGGTGAGGGTGGCGATCATGCCGGTGAAGGCGGGAAGCAGCACCTCCAGCTGGTCGCAGGAGTCGAAGACCGGCTCCTTGTCCTCCTGGAGGTCGCGGTTGTAGGCCAGGGGCAGCGCCTTGAGCGTGGCCAGCAGGCCCGTGAGGTTGCCGATCAGGCGTCCCGACTTGCCGCGCGCCAGTTCCGCGATGTCCGGGTTCTTCTTCTGGGGCATGATCGACGAGCCGGTGGAGAAGGCGTCGTGCAGGGTCACGAAGGAGAACTCCTTCGTGTTCCAGATGATGATCTCCTCGGCGATGCGGGAGAGGTTCACGCCGATCATCGCGGTGATGAACGCGAACTCGGCGGCGAAGTCCCGGGAGGCCGTGCCGTCGATGGAGTTGCCGACGCTGCCGTGCTCGAAGCCCAGGTCCCGGGCGACCGCCTCCGGGTCCAGGCCGAGGGAGGAGCCGGCGAGGGCGCCGGAGCCGTACGGCGACACGGCGGTCCGCTCGTCCCACTGGCGCAGCCGCTCGGCGTCCCGGGACAGGGACTGCACATGGGCCAGCACATGGTGGGCGAAGAGCACCGGCTGGGCGTGCTGGAGGTGGGTGCGGCCGGGCATGGCCACGTCCGGGTGGGCCTCGGCGAGGCCGACCAGCGCGTCCTGGAGGTCGGCGATCAGGCCGCCGACGATCCGGGCGTGGTCCCGCAGGTACATCCGGAAGAGGGTGGCGACCTGGTCGTTCCTCGACCGGCCCGCGCGCAGCTTGCCGCCCAGGTCCGGGCCGAGGCGCTCCAGCAGGCCGCGCTCCAGCGCGGTGTGGACGTCCTCGTCGGCGATGGTGCCGGTGAAGGAGCCGTCCGCCACGTCCGCCTCCAGCCGGTCGAGCCCGGCGATCATGCGCTGGAGTTCGTCCTCGGTGAGCAGCCCCGCCTGACGCAGCACGCGCGCGTGGGCACGCGAGCCGGCGATGTCGTAGGGCGCGAGCCGCCAGTCGAAGTGGACGGACGCGGACAGCTTGGCCAGGGCCTCGGCGGGACCGTCGGCGAAACGGCCGCCCCAGAGCCGTACGTCACCGCTGTTGCTGCTCACTGCGTTGCTCCTCAAGCTCTTGTATGTACCTCCGCCTCCCCACCCTTCCAGGTGAGGAGGCGGCCGTACCGCTGACGACGCTGCTTGGGCGAGGTCTACGTCAGGCTCCGCCTGCCAGGTCACGCCGCGCGGCGATCTTCGACGACAGGCTGTAGATGTCGATGAAGCCCTTGGCCGCGGCCTGGTCGAAGCTGTCGCCGGTGTCGTAGGTGGCGAGGTTGAAGTCGTACAGGGACGACTCCGAGCGCCGGCCGGTGACGACCGCGCGGCCGCCGTGCAGGGTCATCCGGATGTCGCCGTTGACCTGCTGGCTGGCCTCGTCGATGAAGCCGTCCAGGGCGCGCTTGAGCGGCGAGAACCACTGGCCGTCGTAGACCAGTTCGCCCCAGCGCTGCTCGACCTGCCGCTTGTAGCGGGCGAGTTCGCGCTCGACGGTGACGTTCTCCAGCTCCTGGTGGGCGGTGATCAGGGCGATCGCGCCCGGAGCCTCGTACACCTCACGGGACTTGATGCCGACGAGGCGGTCCTCGACCATGTCGATCCGGCCGATGCCCTGGGCGCCGGCGCGCTCGTTGAGCTGCTGGATGGCCTGCAGGACGCTGACGGCCTTGCCGTCGATGGCGACCGGGACGCCGTGCTTGAAGGTGATGACCACCTCGTCGGGATCACGCACGAGCGCCGGGTTCTCGGTGTACTCGTAGATGTCCTCGATCGGGGCGTTCCAGATGTCCTCCAGGAAGCCCGTCTCGACCGCGCGCCCGAAGACGTTCTGGTCGATGGAGTACGGGGACTTCTTGGTGGTGGCGATCGGGAGGTTCTTCGCCTCGCAGAAGGCGATCGCCTTGTCCCGGGTCATCGCGTAGTCGCGGACGGGGGCGATGCACTTCAGGTCGGGGGCGAGGGCGACGATGCCGGCCTCGAAGCGGACCTGGTCGTTGCCCTTGCCGGTGCAGCCGTGGGCGACGGTGGTGGCGCCGTGCTTCTTCGCGGCGGCGACGAGGTGCTTGACGATCGTCGGCCGCGAGAGCGCGGAGACCAGCGGGTAGCGGTCCATGTACAGGGCGTTGGCCTTGATCGCCGGGAGGCAGTACTCGTCGGCGAACTCGTCCTTGGCATCGGCCACTTCGGCCTCGACCGCACCGCACGCGAGGGCGCGCTTGCGGATGACGTCCAGGTCCTCGCCGCCCTGGCCGACGTCGACCGCTACGGCGATGACCTCGGCGCCCGTCTCCTCGGCGATCCAGCCGATGGCGACGGAGGTGTCCAGACCGCCTGAGTAGGCGAGTACGACGCGCTCGGTCACGGGTTTTCTCCTCACGTGCATTCGCTGATATGCATGAGTATGCAGACTGCCGCATGATTCGTCAATCCATGCAGGCCGCGACACGCGGGCGGGACACGCGGGTGGCCGGGAAATCGGCATGGACAGGACGAACGTCGCCCGTCGACAATCGGCGGACATGGGAAAGATCTACGAACGCATGGACGGCAGGCTCCGCACGTTCATCGAGGAGCAGCCCCTCTTCTTCACCGCCACCGCTCCCCTCGCGGGCGACGGCACGGTCAACCTCTCCCCCAAGGGCCTCAAGGGCTCGTTCGCCGTGCTCGACGAACTCACCCTGGCCTACCTGGACTTCGCCGGCTCCAACGCGGAGACGATCGCGCACCTGCGGGAGAACGGGCGGATCACCCTGATGTGGTGCGCCTTCCAGGGCCCGCCGAACATCGTGCGCGTGCACGGCCGGGGCGAGCCCGTCTTCCGCGACGACCCGGGCTTCCCGGACCTGCTCGCCCGCTTCCCGGACATCGACCCCACGGCCCACGGACTGCGCGCGATCATCGTCGTCCACGCCACGCTCATCCGCGACAGCTGCGGGTACGCCGTCCCCCACATGGCCTACGAGGAGGACCGCGACCTGCACCGCAGGCGCTTCGCGCGCGAGGACGACGCCTCCCTGAGCGCCTACTTCGAGAAGAAGGAGTACATCGCGAGGAGCCTGGACGGCCTACCCGGGCTGCCGCTTCCGCTGCCGCCCTCTAGCGTCTGAGCCATGCGCCCCGGTGTCCTCGTCGCCCTCCTGTCCGCCTCAGCCTGCGCCCTCGGCCTCACGCCGGGTCCCGCGCCGGCGCCGGAGCCGTTGCCCGCGCGGATGGCGGACACCGGCGGCGGCACCCAGCTGATCACCGCCGAGGCACCCGGCACCGGCTCGACGTCCGGGACGGTCACCTGGTGGGACCTGCGGGGCGGCGAGTGGGTGGCGGCCGGGACGGCGCCGGCCCGGTTCGGTTCGAACGGCCTGGTCGAGGGCACCACCCGGACCCAGGACACGAACACCACACCGACCGGCCTGTACAACCTCCCCTTCGGCTTCGGGATCAAGCCGGCGCCGCCCGGCACCCGCGTGACGTACCGCCCGGTGCACGAGGACTCGTGGTGGTGCGAGGACAACGCCTCCACGTCGTACAACCGCTGGGTGGAGCCCCTCCCGGCCGACTGCCGCGCCTCGGAGTCCGAGCACCTGATCACCTACGACACCCAGTACACGTACGGCCTGGTCGTCGGCTTCAACTACGACCGTCCGGTGCACGGCCGGGGCGCCGGAATCTTCCTGCACGTCAACGGGAAGGCGGCGACGGCCGGTTGCGTGTCGGTGCCGGAGGACGCGATGCTGCGGATCCTGGCCTGGGCGGACCCCGGCGGGAACCCGCACATGGCCATCGGCACGACGGACGGCGCCACGGCCGTCACACGCTACTGAACTGCCGCTGAACACTCACCGCGTCCGGCACGTATCTGTGGGCCAAGGGTCAAATCCCGACGGAGGAACCGTGCCCACCACGCTCGCAGGCGGTCGTGCCGCCCGCCGCCAGACGATGCGCCGCATCCGTCCGCGCCGTTCCCCGGCCGTCCCGCTGCTGCTGGGGGTCTGGGCGGGCGCGGTCGCCGTGCTGTGGCTCTGGTGGCACAACACCCCGGCCATCGCCGACGACACCGGCAGAATCCTGAACGCGGGCCGGATCACCGGTCTGCTGGCCGGGTACCTCATGGCGCTGGTCGTGCTCCAGATGGCGCGCGTGCCGGCGCTGGAGCGGCGGGTCGGCTCCGACCGGGTGGCCCGCTGGCACGCGATGAGCGGCCGGTACACGCTCAGCCTGGTCCTCGCGCACGTCTTCCTCACCATGTGGGGGTACGCGCGGCAGGCGGGCAGGTCGCTGGGCGACATCGTCCAGCAGACCGTCGACTCCGTGAACCAGCTCCCGGACATGGGCAAGGCCGCGATCGGCACCGGCCTGTTCGTGCTCATCGGCCTGACGTCCGTCGGTGTGATCCGCCGCAGGCTGCCGTACGACAGCTGGTACCACGTCCACCTGCTGACGTACGCGGCGGTGTTCCTGACGTTCTGGCACCAGATCACCACCGGCAACGACTTCGCGGTCCAGCCGTCCGCCAAGACCTTCTGGTACGTGCTGTACGGCTCGGTCACCGCGCTGGTGCTCTGGTACCGCATCCTCACCCCGGTCCGGCTCAACCTGCGTCACCGGATGCGGGTGGAGGCGGTGATCGAGGAGGCGCCGGGCATCGTGTCGGTGCTGATCGGCGGGCGGAAGCTGCACCGGATGGGCGCGGAGGCGGGCCAGTTCTTCCGCTGGCGGTTCCTCGCGCCGGGGATGCGGTTCAGCTCGCACCCGTACTCGCTGTCGGCCGCGCCCCGCCCGGGCATGCTGCGGATCACGGTGAAGGCGATCGGCGACCACAGCACCCGGCTGCGCGAACTCACGCCCGGCACCCGGGTGTGGGCGGAGGGCCCGTACGGCGCGCTGACCGCGCAGCGGCGCAGCCGGGGCAAGGTACTGCTGGTCGCGGGCGGCGTCGGCATCACGCCGATGCGGGCGCTGTTCGAGACACTGCCCGGCGCGGCGGGTGACATCACCCTGCTCTACCGCGCGAACACCACCCAGGACCTGGCCCTGTGGGACGAGCTGTCCGCGATCGCCGAGGCGCGCGGCGCCCGGCTCATGTACGCGGTCAACAGCCCGGAGGGCGAGCGTCCCGACATCTCCGCCGAGAACCTTCAGCGGAAGATCCCCGACATCGACCGGCACGACGTCTTCATGTGCGGGCCGCCCGGATTCGCGCAGTCGGTGTTCGAGGCGCTGCGTGACGCGGGGGTTCCCGCGCGCCGCATCCATCACGAGTCGTTCGAGATGTGAGCACGGCCGCTGAGAGATGCGGAGCTACGGAGAGATGGAGAGATGACGAAGAGCCACCCCATACGGCGCGTCGTGCTGGCCACCGCCGCCACCGTGTCCGGTGTCGTGCTGCTGCTGTCGCTCAAGCCCGCGTCGGATCCGGCGTCGGCGGCGGGCGCGGCCCCACAGCAGCCGGCGGCGCAGGACGCGCCGCAGGGCGGCCGGCAGGGCGGGGCTCAGGCCGCCGCCGGCTCCGGCACCGTGACCGGCGACGTGGCGCAGACGCAGTACGGGGCCGTGCAGGTACGGCTGACCGTGAACGGCGGCAAAATCACCAAGGCGGAGGCCGTGCAGGCGCCCAAGGGCGGCGTCAGCGACCAGAAGACCGCCCTCGCCGTGCCCAGGCTCAACAAGGAGGCCGTGGCGGCGGGGAACGCGGACATCGACGCGGTGTCCGGGGCGACCTACACGAGTGACGGGTACAAGAAGTCGCTCCAGTCGGCGCTGGACAAGGTGAAGACCTCTTCGTCGGGATCATCCGGGTCGGGGGCCTCGTCCGGGTCCGGTTCTTCGTCCGGGTCCGGTTCCTCGTCCGGCTCCGGTTCCGGTTCGTCCGCCGGGTCCGCCCAGGCCGACGGCGGGTCCCGTACCGTCACCGGGAAGGCCGTGCGGACGCAGTACGGCACGGTCCAGGTCCGGGTCACGGTCCGCGACGGGAAGCTCGTCCAGGCGGCGGCCGTACAGGCGCCCCAGGGCGGGATCAGCGACCAGAAGACCGCCCTCGCGGTGCCGAGGCTCAACCAGGAGGCCGTGACCGCGGGGAACGCGGACATCGACGCGGTGTCCGGGGCGACCTACACCAGCACGGGCTACAAGCAGTCGCTGCAGTCCGCGCTGGACCAGGCCGGTGGCTGACCGGGTGGCGGAGCCGGCCGAAGCCCCTGCCGCGGTGCGTCACGCGGAGGATGTCATGGGGACGGTCTTCTCCTTCGACGTCCGCGGCGGGGAGCCCTCTGCGGTGCGGCGGGCCCTGGACGACGCGGTCGCGGGCCTGCACCGCGTCGACGCCCTGTTCAGCACCTACCGCGAGGACAGCGAGGTGTCACGGCTGGCCCGGGGCGAGCTGACGCCGGAGGGGTGCGCCCCCGAGGTGGCCGAGGTGCTCGAGCTGGCGGCGGAGGCCGAGCGGGTGAGCGAGGGATGGTTCAGCACGCGGTACCGGGGCGCGCTGGACCCGACCGGGATCGTCAAGGGCTGGTCCGCCGAGCGGGCCGCGCGGTCACTGGCCCGGGTCGAGGGAGTGTGCGGGGTCAGCGTGAACGGAGGCGGGGACGTCCAGTTGCTGGGCGTACCGGAGCCGCAGCGGGCGTGGCGGGTGGGCGTGGCCGACCCCCTGCGTCCGGGCGGACTGGCGGCCGTGATCTCGGCGGCGGGGCTCGACGGGCTGTCCGTGGCCACGTCCGGCACGGCGGAGCGGGGCGACCACATCGTCGATCCGCGCACCGGCAGGTCCGCGGTGACGGACCTGGTGGCGGTGACGGTGGTCGGTCCCCGGCTGACCTGGGTGGACTGCTGGGCCACGGCCGCGTTCGCGATGGGTTCGCGGGCGGGGCTGGCCTGGCTGGAGTCGCTGCCGGACGTGGAGGCGCTGCTGATCACGGCCGGGGACGAGGTGCGGTGCACCGGGGGGCTCGCGGCGCGACTGGGCTGACCGTCGGTCCCGTGCGTGGCCCTTCGCCCGCCGCCCTTCACCTTCGACCTCCGACCTTCACCGTTCGCCCTTCCGCCGGAAGGCACGGGCTTCGCCGCGAAGTGGGGGACTTTTTCCCCGGAACGCCATCCAAGTCCGCTCCTGAGACGTATCCCAGGTACAGCGAGTTTCGGGAGGAACACAATGGCGATCTTCAGCAGTCTCTTCCCCGCGAACCATCGCGACCGCGGGGACTTCACGTCACGTGACGGCGGCCACCACGGTCACGGCCACGGACACGGCGGCCACGGAAACGGTCACGGACACGGTCACGGGCACGGCGGCCACGGACACGGTCACGGCGGCCACGGACATGGCGGCCACGGCGGCCACGGCGGCTACTGACCACCCCCTAGGACTGAGCGGACCGGGGACCGGAGGACCCGGTCCGCCCGGCCACCGCTGCACGAGGAACCGATGCCATGGTGCAGGTCCTGCGGCGCCTTCTGTCGGTGCGCGGGGCATCCGACGCCGTAGTGGCCGCCGCTCCCGCGGTTTCCCCCCGTGAGGTGTTCCGGCGGTTCTGGCCCTACACCCGCGGTGGCCGGCGCTGGCTGGTGCCCGTCGTCGTGTTCAGCCTGATCGGGCCCGTCGTCGACGGCGCCGAGATCTGGCTGTTCAAGATCGTCGTGGACGACGTGCTCGTCCCCCGGGACCTGGGGCCGTTCCTCTGGATCGCCCCGGCCTATCTGGGGCTCTTCCTCTGCTCCGGCCTGGTCGGATTCGCCGACGACGTGACCGGCACCTGGGTCGGCGAACGCTTCCTGCTCTCGCTCCGCTCCGATGTCTACCGGCACGTCCAGGGCCTGTCGCTCGGCTTCTTCGAGCGCCGCCGGCTCGGGGACGTGCTGTCCCGTGTCACGGGGGACGTGGACGCGGTCGAGACGTTCCTGCTCTCCGGGGTGGCCGACGCGCTCTACTACGTGATCCGGCTGGGCGTCTTCCTCGGCCTGCTGTTCTGGCTGCGCTGGGACCTGACCCTGCTCACGCTCGTCGTCGTGCCGCTGTTCTGGGGGGCGGCACGGCACTTCTCGGGGCTGATCAAGGAGGCGTCGCGGGAGCGCCGGCGCCGCAGCGGCTCGATCAGCGCGATCGCCGAGGAGTCGCTCGGCAATGTCGCCCTGGTGCAGGCGTACAACCGGCAGGGGTGGGAGCAGCGCCGGTTCGACGAGGAGAACACCGGCCGGTTCCGGGCGGCGATGGCCTCGGCGCGGATCGGCGCCCTGTACGCACCCGTCGTCGAGTTCATCGAGGTGGCCGGGGCTCTCGCGGTGATGGGGATGGGCACCTGGGAACTGACGCGGGGCCGGCTCACGCTCGGCGGGCTGCTGGTCTTCCTGGCGCTGATCGGCAACCTCTACGGTCCCGTCCGCGACCTGTCCCACCTCGGCACCACGTTCTACGCGGCCTCCGCCTCGGCGGAACGCATCATCGAGCTGCTGGACCAGCGGCCCTCGGTGGCCGAGACCCCGGGCGCCCGGCGGACCGGCCGGGCGCGGGGCGACGTGCGGTTCGACGGCGTCTGGTTCCGCTATCCCGGCGGGGAGCCCGCGCGGGCGAAGCCGGGTGCGGTTCAGGCGCCCTGGGCGCTGTCGGACGTGTCGTTCCATGTGGCACCCGGCCAGACACTGGCGCTGGTCGGGGCCAGCGGCGCCGGCAAGTCGACCGTCGCGAAGCTGCAGCTGCGCTTCTACGACCCCGACCGGGGGGCGATCCTCCTCGACGGGACCGACCTGCGCGAGCTGCGCCTGGCCGACGTACGGGAGAACGTCGCGGTGGTGCTCCAGGAGACCCTGGTCTTCCACGGCACCGTGCGGGAGAACATCGCCTACGGCCGGCCGGAGGCGACCCAGGCGCAGATCGTCGCGGCGGCCCGCGCGGCGGACGCGCACGCGTTCGTCGAGCGGCTCCCGGACGGTTACGACACGCTGGTCGGCCAGCGCGGCCGTACGCTCTCCGGCGGGCAGTGCCAGCGCCTCGCGATCGCCCGGGCGATGGTCCGCGACGCGCCCGTGCTCCTGCTCGACGAGCCGACCACGGGGCTGGACGTGCGGTCGGGCAGGCGGATCATGGAGCCGCTGCGGCGGCTGATGGCCGGGCGGACGACCGTCGTGATCTCGCACAACCTGCTGACCGTGCGCGAGGCCTCCCGGATCGTGGTCCTCGACCGCGGCCGGGTCGTCGAGGACGGCACCCACGACGAACTGCTGGCGCGCGACGGGACGTACGCCCGCCTCCACCGCCTGAACGGCACCCCCGGTCCGAGGGCGCCGGGAAAGGTGCCGCCATGAGCGAGGCACCGCCCCTGCCGCCGGGCGCGCGACCGGTCCGCGGGTACGAGGTCCTGGTGCATCTGACGCGGACCGGCTGGCTGGACGTGTACGACACCTGGAGCGAGGAGCGCCGCTGCCGTTGTGTGCTCAAGGTGGTGCGTCCCGGCCGGCGCGGGGAGGCGCGGCTGGGCGAGCGACTGCTGCGGGAGGGCCGGTGGCTGCGGGAGTTCACGCATCCCCATCTGGTCCGCGCGTACGAGGTGTTCGAGGTGCCCGAGCCGTCGGTGGTCCTGGAGACGCTGACCGGTGAGACGCTGGCCCGTCTGATCGGCCGGCTCCGCCGCCGCCCGGCCGCGGCCGACGTGGCACTGCTCGGGGTCCAGCTGTGCTCGGCGGTCCACTACCTGCACCGCCGGGGCCTGCTGCACCTGGACCTCAAGCCGTCCAACGTGGTGGTGGAGCGCGGGCACGCGAAGGTGCTGGACCTGAGCGTCGCGCGGCCTCCGGGACCGGCGCCCGCGGGTGTCGGCACGTGGCGTTACCGGGCGCCGGAGCAGGAACGCGGCGCGACGCTCACGGCCGCCGCCGACGTCTGGGGCATCGGCGTCACCCTCTTCGAGTTCGCCTGTGGTGACACGCCGTTCGGGCGGGGCGCGGGCACGGCGGAATCGTGCGGGGCAGACGCGGCGGAATCGTGCAGGGGAGGCACCGTGGGTTCCTGCACCGGGGGCACTGAGGGTTCCTGCTGCACCGCGGGCAGTGCGGAGTCCCGCGCCCGTGACCCGAAGGGGACAGGCGCCGGCGGTACGGAGGAGTCCTGCGAGTCGTGCGAGTCGTGCGAGTCCTGCGAGTCGTGCGAGTCGTGCGAGTCCTGCGGCGGTGATCCGGGCGGCCGGTGGCCGTGTGCGGCGCTTCCCGCCCCGCCGGTCGCCTCCCGCAGACGTCTCGCGCCCGCCCTCGCCGCCGCCGTCGACAGCTGCCTGCGCGCCGACCCGTCCGACCGGCCGGCCGTCGCCGAGCTGGCCGCCGCCCTGGACGCGGCGCTGCCGGAGCCGTACCGCGCGTCCCAGGCCCACGCCTGAGCCGTACGCGAGTGGCCGGACGGCACAGGACCCGACCCGACCCGCGTCCGGCCGTTCGCGCCCGTGCCCCTCCCCCGGCTCACGCCTCCCGGGTCTGCACCTGTCCGATCTCCAGCTCGGCGGTGGCGAGGACGGTGCCCCCGGGGGACGTCAGGCGGACTCCGGTGACCGACGACGGGGCGACGGAGACCGCGACACCCCAGCTGCCGCGCCCGTCGCGCACGGCGAAGTCACCGGCCCGGACGGCCGTGCCGTCGGAGCGTTCGAGGTAGCACCTGACCTTGCCGGTGTACGAGGAGTGGGGACCGGTGAGGCCGACGGTCACGAACATCCAGCCGGGGTTCCCGGGGTGGGCGTAGACCTCGCCGACGGCCCGGGCTCCGCCGGAGGCCGGGGCCAGCAGGTCCCCGACCAGCACGGGCTCGGTCTCCACGGCGGGGGCCGGCGAGGCCGTGATCTCCTGGACCGCGGTGCTGATCCCCCAGCCGGCCAGCCCGCAGCCGATGGCGAACGCGGCCACGACGGACGCCAGCCGCACCCGGGCCCGGCGGACCCTGCCGTACGGGCTCCGGTGGGCCGCCGGGCGCGTCTGCGCACGGCCCTCGTGCGCGGTCGCGGTCGCCGTCCTGACCAGCCGGCGGGTCACCCGGGACTCGAACCCGGGCGGTGGCTCGCGGTCCGGGAGCAGGCCGATCAGCCGGTCGCCGGCCAGGGTCAGCTGCTCGACGTACTCCCGGCAGTCCGCGCACCGCTCCAGGTGTGCGACGGCTTCGGCCCGCTCCCGCCCGGGGAGCACGCCGAGCGCCAGTTCGGCGCCGTTCTCCCGCAGCTTCGCGCAGGTGACGTCATCGGCCATGGTCGCCTCGCTTCGGAGACGTGAGCGTGGCGCGCAGCTTGGCCATCGCGGTCCTGATGCGCGTCTTGGCGGTACCGAGCGGGATGTTCTCCCGGTCGGCGATCTGCTGGGCCGTCATGCCGTAGATGCCGGCCATCACCAGGGCCCGGCCCTGTTCCCGGGGCAGCCGGGCCACGGCTGCCCGTACCCGGGCGGAGGCCTCGTCGGCCAGCGCCCACTGCTCGGGGGTGTCGCTGACGGCGTCGAGGAGCGCGTCGAGTTCCTCCGGGGCGACCGGCTCGGTCCGCCGGGAGCGGAGGGCGTCGACGGCGAGGTTGTGCGCGATGGTCGTCAGCCAGGTCGCCACCGAACCGCGGCGCGGGTCGTAGACCTGGGCATGGCGCCACGCTCGCTCGAACGTCTGCTGGGCGATGTCCTCGGCGAGCTGCGGGTCTCCGGTGACGGCGATGGCGACACCGAAGACCTTGTGCTGGAACCTCCGTACGAAGCCTGCCGCGAGTTCCGGGTCGCCGGTGGCGAGTCCGGACAGCAGAGCCTCGTCCGGGAGGCGGCCCACCGGGAACCGGATCCCCTGCATACCTTCATATACGGTGCGCCCCCGCCCAGAGATTGCCCGGTCACCGCGGCGGAAGATCACCTTCCCATTGTCCGCCCGCCCGGCCGGCACCGCCCGTCAGTGGCCGTGCCGGGCCCAGTGGCCGTACCGGGACCAGTGGCCGTGCCGGGCTCAGTGGGTGTTCTGGGCCAGTCGCAGCAGGTGGTCGGCCAGCGCCTGGCCGCCGACCGGGTCCCGGCTGATCAGCAGCAGCGTGTCGTCGCCGGCGATCGTGCCGAGGATGTCGTGCAGTTCGGCCTGGTCGATGGCCGAGGCGAGGAACTGCGCGGCCCCGGGCGGAGTGCGCAGGACCACCAGGTTGGCGGAGGCCTCCGCGGAGATCAGCAGCTCCTGGGACAGGCGCCGCATCCGCTCCTCCTTCGCCGACCCCCCGAGCGGTGCGCGGGGCGTGCGGAAGCCGCCCTCGCTCGGCACCGCGTAGATCAGGTCGCCGTCGGTGTTGCGGATCTTGACCGCGTTCAGCTCGTCGAGGTCCCGGGAGAGCGTCGCCTGGGTGACGTTCAGCCCGTCGTCGGCGAGCAGCTTCGCCAGCTGGCTCTGCGACCGCACCGGCTGCCGGTTGAGGATGTCCACGATCCGCCGGTGGCGCGCGGTGCGGGTCTGCGGCACGGCGGGCCCGGCGCCCGCGGCCTGCTCATGGTCCTGCGCCTGGCTCATCGTCGTCTCATTCTCCGGCTCGTCCGTCCCCACCGCTTGTCTCGAGGATGCCGGGCAGCGCCTGGAGGAACGCACCGGCCTCGTCGTCGCGGAGGTTGAGCGGCGGCATGAGCCGTACGACGTCGGGGGCGGGCGCGTTCACCAGGAATCCGGCCTCCTGGGCCGCCTGCTGCACCTCGGCTGCGTGCGGTCCGGTAAGCACGATACCCAGCAGCAGGCCCGCGCCCCTGACGTGGTCGATCATCGGGTGGCCCAGAGCCTCGATTCCCTCGCGCAGCCGCTCGCTCTGCCGCTTGACGTTCTCGAGCAGCTGCTCGTCCGCGAGGGTGTCGAGGACGGCGAGGCCGGCCGCGCAGGCGACCGGGTTGCCGCCGAAGGTGGTGCCGTGCTGACCGGGCTCCAGCAGCTCGGCGGCGCGGCCGAAGGCGACGGTGGCGCCGAGCGGCAGACCGCCGCCGAGCCCCTTGGCGAGGGTGACGACGTCGGGCAGCACGCCTTCGTGGGCCTGGTACTCGAACCAGTTGCCGGTGCGGCCGACGCCGGTCTGCACCTCGTCCAGGACCAGCAGGGCACCGGTCGCGGCGGTGATCGCGCGGGCCGCCTTGAGATAGCCGGGCGGGGGAACGACGACGCCGTTCTCGCCCTGGATCGGCTCGATGATCACCATGGCCGTGTCGGGGGTGACCGCTGCGGCCAGCGCCTTGGCGTCGCCGTAGGGCACGTGGGTGACGTCGCCGGGCAGCGGCCGGAACGGCTCCTGCTTGCCGGGCTGGCCGGTGAGGGCGAGCGCGCCCATGGTCCGGCCGTGGAAGCCGCCGGTGGCCGCCACCATGTGGCCGCGCCCGGTCAGCCGGCCGATCTTGAAGGCGCCCTCGTTGGCCTCGGCGCCCGAGTTGCAGAAGTAGACCTTGCCGTCGCGGCCGAAGAGCTGGAGCAGCCGTTCGGCGAGGGCGACGGGGGGTTCGGCGATGAAGAGGTTGGAGACGTGGCCGAGGGAGGCGATCTGGGTGCTGACGGCCTCGACGATCGCCGGGTGGGCGTGGCCGAGGGCGTTGACCGCGATGCCGCCGACGAAGTCCAGGTACTCGTTGCCGTCGGCGTCCCACAGCCGGGCGCCCGCGCCGCGGACGAGGGGCAGGCGCGGGGTGCCGTAGTTGTTCATGAGGGCGCCCTGCCAGCGCGCGGTCAGCTCTGCGTTGGTCGCGGTCCCCGTCATGCCACGTTCCCCTTCTGCTCGTCGGGCTTCTGCTCGTCGGACTTCTGCTCGTCGGGCACGACCATCGTGCCGATGCCTTCGTCGGTGAAGATCTCCAGCAGGATCGAGTGCTGCACCCGGCCGTCGATGACGCGGGCGGTGCGCACGCCGTTGCGCACGGCGAACAGGCAGCCCTCCATCTTCGGCACCATGCCCGAGGACAGGTCCGGCAGCAGTTTCTCCAGCTGGGAGGCGGTGAGGCGGCTGATCACCTCGTCGCTGTGCGGCCAGTCCTCGTAGAGTCCCTCGACGTCGGTGAGGACCATGAGGGTCTCGGCGCCCAGCGCAGCAGCGAGTGCCGCAGCCGCCGTATCAGCATTGACGTTGTAGACATGCCCCGAATCACCCTCGTCCTTGCTCCGGGCGACGGAGGAGACGACCGGGATGCGGCCGTCGGCGAGCAGGGCCTCGATCGCGCCCGTGTCGATCTCGGTGATCTCGCCCACCCGCCCGATGTCGACGCGTTCGCCGTCGATCTCGGGCCGGTGCCTGGTGGCGGTGATGGTGTGCGCGTCCTCGCCGGTGAGGCCGACGGCGAGCGGGCCGTGCTGGTTGAGCAGCCCGACCAGCTCCCGCTGGACCTGTCCGGCGAGCACCATCCGTACGACGTTCATGGCGTCCTCGGTGGTGACGCGCAGGCCCGCCTTGAACTCGCTGACGATGCCGTACCGGTCGAGGGCCGCGCTGATCTGCGGGCCGCCGCCGTGCACGACGACCGGCTTGAGCCCGGCGTGCCGCAGGAAGACGACGTCCTGGGCGAAGGCTGCCTTGAGGTCCTCGTCCACCATGGCGTTGCCGCCGAACTTGATGACGACGGTCTTGCCGTGGTGGCGGGTCAGCCAGGGCAGCGCCTCGACGAGGATCTGCGCCTTGGGCAGCGCGGTGTGCTTCCGCGTCGGGGTGCTCATGAGCTGTACGCGCTGTTCTCGTGGACGTAGTCCGCGGTCAGGTCGTTGGTCCAGACGGTGGCGGTCTCGGCGCCGGCCGCGAGGTCGGCGACGACGTGCACCTCGCGGTAGCGCATGTCGACGAGGTCGCGGTCCTCGCCGACGCTGCCGTCCTTGCAGACCCACACACCGTTGATGGCCACGTTGAGCCGGTCGGGCTCGAAGACGGCGGACGTGGTGCCGATCGCGGACAGCACGCGGCCCCAGTTGGGGTCCTCGCCGTGGATCGCGCACTTGAGGAGGTTGTTGCGGGCGATGGAGCGGGCGACCTCGACGGCGTCCTCCTCGCTCGCGGCGTTGATCACCTCGACCTTGATGTCCTTGCTTGCGCCCTCGGCGTCGCCGATGATCTGCCGGCCGAGGTCGGCGCAGACCTCCCGCACGGCCTCGGCGAAGTCGTCGTGGACGGGCGTGACGCCGGAGGCGCCGGAGGCGAGCAGCAGGACGGTGTCGTTGGTGGACATGCAGCCGTCGGAGTCGACCCGGTCGAAGGTGACGCGGGTGGCGGCGCGCAGGGCCTTGTCCAGGTCCGCGTCGCCGAGGTCGGCGTCGGTGGTGAGCACGACCAGCATGGTGGCGAGGCCCGGTGCGAGCATGCCGGCGCCCTTGGCCATGCCGCCGACGGTCCAGCCGTCGCGGCTCACGACGGCCGTCTTGTGCACGGTGTCGGTGGTCATGATGGCGAGGGCGGCCTTCTCGCCGCCGTGCTCGGAGAGCAGACCCGCGGCCTTCTCCACGCCGGGGAGCAGCTTGTCCATGGGGAGGGTGACGCCGATGAGGCCGGTGGAGCAGACGGCGACCTCGATGGCGCCGCGCCCGAGGGCCTCGGCGGCCTTCTCGGCGGTGGCGTGGGTGTCCTGGAAGCCCTGGGGGCCCGTACAGGCGTTGGCACCGCCGGAGTTGAGGACGACCGCCGACACCTGGCCGCTCTTGAGGACCTGCTCGGACCAGAGCACGGGAGCGGCCTTGACGCGGTTGGTCGTGAAGACGCCCGCGGCGGCACGGCGCGGTCCGTTGTTGACCACGAGGGCCAGGTCGGGATTGCCGTTCTGCTTGATCCCGGCGGCGATGCCCGCCGCCGCGAATCCCTTGGCTGCCGTGACACTCACTGCGTCTCCTCGTTCGCTTCTCCGCCCGTGCAGCGCACCGGTGCGGCTTTCATGGTTGTCTGCGGCCCGGTGGCTGCACGTGCTCCCCCAGCTACCGCTGGGCGGTGCCCCCAGCTCACGGTGCGACTCCGATCGAGGAGAGCCCCAAGGTCTCATCGAGACCCAGGGCGATGTTCATGCTCTGCACGGCACCGCCGGCGGTGCCCTTGGCCAGGTTGTCGATGGCGCTGATCGCGACGATCCGGCCCGCCGCCTCGTCGTACGCCACCTGCACCTGGACGGCGTTGGAGCCGTACACGGACCCGGTCGCGGGCCACTGCCCCTCGGGGAGGAGGTGGACGAACGGCTCGTCGGCGTAGGCCTTCTCGTAGGCGGCGCGGACCGTCTCGGCCGTCGCCCCCGCACGCGCCCTGGCACTGCACGTGGCGAGGATGCCGCGGGGCATCGGCGCGAGGGTCGGGGTGAAGGAGACGGTGACCCGCTCCCCCGCCGCCGCGCTGAGGTTCTGGATCATCTCGGGGGTGTGCCGGTGGCCGCCGACGACGCCGTACGGCGTCATGGAGCCCATGACCTCGCTGCCCAGCAGGTGCGCCTTGGGCGCCTTGCCCGCCCCGGAGGTGCCGGACGCGGCGACGATCACCGCCTCGGGTTCGGCGAGCTGGGCGGCGTAGGCCGGGAACAGGGCCAGGGAGACGGCGGTGGGGTAGCAGCCGGGCACCGCGACGCGCTTGGACCCCTCCAGCGCGGCGCGGGCGCCCGGAAGTTCGGGGAGGCCGTAGGGCCAGGTGCCGGCGTGCGGGGAGCCGTAGAAGCGCTCCCAGTCGGCCGGGTCCCTCAGCCGGAAGTCGGCGCCCATGTCGACGACGAGGACGTCCGTGCCGAGTCGCTCGGCGACGGCGGCGGACTGCCCGTGCGGCAGCGCCAGGAAGACCACGTCGTGCCCGGCGAGGGCCTCGGCCGTGGTCTCGGCCAGCACACGGTCGGCCAGCGGCAGCAGGTGCGGCTGGAGCGCACCGAGCCGCTGACCGGCGTTGGAGTTCCCGGTCAGGGTCCCGATCTCGATCTCGGGGTGTGCCAGGAGCAGGCGCAGGACCTCTCCGCCCGCATACCCACTCGCTCCGGCAACCGCCGCGCGTACCGCCATGTCCACCCTCCTTCGGATGGCATGACTATACGTAGCCATGCACGTTTATGCAATGCCTGGTTGTGTGCCGCCCTGGACCGCGCCCCACCCGCACCCGGTTCCGGGGCGCCCCGGCGTCGTCGGCGCGCATGATCCGGCGGGGCGAGACGGCTCCCGGCGTGCGGCAGTCCGATGATCACCCGCACGCCCGCAGCGAGAACAGTGGTAATTCCGCAGGGTCTGTCGGCCGCGCCCGGCAGGCGAAGTGCGCGTTCAGGAAAAGGAGCCGGTCACGCGGAACTGAAAGGCGATGACATGGGCGGCAGGAGAAGGAAACCAGTTCAGTAGCAGCAGGTAAAGGGTGCCGCGACGGGCGCGGGCGAATTGCCACCAGACGCCGGCCACTGGCCACCAGCGGCGGCCCGTCCTGCCGCCGGGACACGGCGACCGCGGCGGAGGCGCCCCTCAAGCGGTGGCGTACGGTGCGCATGTTTCTCTGCTTCCATCGACCCTGCCGAAGCGCGTCGCGTTTCCGGTTCCGGATTCTGGAATCGGGCGATCGATTTTCCCCACCTCGGGAAACCCGGCATTTCCGGTGAGCGATTTCAAGGCGAAGCACTTCGCGGTGGCGTGGCCAAGGGGCGAGGCCGACAGGAGACCGCGGCCGCCCCCGTGCGTGCGAGGCCCGGGGCAGGGCACCTGCGCGACACGGGCCCCCGTAAGCTCGACGCCATGGATGCGCCGACCCCCTTTCCGGCGGTCCGGGAAGGGGCGGTGATGGGCGAGTTCTGGCCGGTGGCCGACGTGCTGGCCCATCTGGCCGGCCGATGGCGGGTGACCCGGGAGGTACGGGACCTGGCGGGCGACGACGCGGGGCGCTTCGAGGGCGTCACCGACTTCGTCCCGCTGCCCGACGGCGGACTGCTGCACGAGGAGTCCGGGACGTTCACCTGGCAGGGCGTGTCGCGGCCCGCGACCCGGACCCTTCGGTTCCTGCCCGGGGCGACGCCCGGCACGGCGGACGTACGGTTCGCGGACGGGCGGCCCTTCCACGACCTGGACCTGACCACGGGCCACTGCCTCGCCGGCCATCCGTGCGCGGCCGACTTCTACCGGGGCGAGTTCACCGTCCGGGACGCCGACCACTGGCGTACGGTCTGGCGGGTCGGCGGCCCGGCGAAGGACCTGGTGCTGACCACCGACTACGTGCGCGAGACCTGAGGGGACATCCCGTCGAGGCGGAGGCTCCAGCGGCCCGGGCGGCCCGTCACCGTGGTCGTCGACAGCGGGAGCACGTCTATGTTCCAGTAGCTGACGGGCGGCGCCTTCAGCGCGTACACCAGTGCCGCGCGGATCACCGAGGGCTCGGCGACCGCGACGATCCGGCCGCCGTCGCCCACCGGGCGGGTGTCGAGCCAGCCGCCGACCCGGGAGATGAAGGCCAGCAGCGGTTCACCGCCGTGCGGGCTGGAGCGCGGGTCGGCGAGCCAGGCGTCCACCGCCTCCGGCTCGCGGGCCATCGCCTCACCCAGCGTCAGACCGCGCCAGCGGCCCATGTCGCAGTCCCGCAGGGCGAGTTGGAGCAGCGGGGCGTAGCCGAGCGCGTCGCCGGTGGCGCGGCTGCGTGGCGTCGGGGAGCAGTAGCGCAGTTCGGCCGCCGCCAGTGGCAGCAGATACCCGGCGACGTACTGCACCTCGTCCCAGCCCGCCTGGTCCAGCGGCCGGTCGTCCTCGAAACGTTCCGCGAGCAGCGAGGAGCCGCGTGCGGCGGCGACGAACGTCACCCGAAGTGGCATGCCGTGATGGTGTGCCCCGGATGTGGGCGGGTCAAGAGCTGTTACCGGGCAGTTACTTGGGGTGTACGGACGCTCACTGTGGGCGCCCGGTCACCATCGGCGGGCCGTCACTGGAAGAGGTGCACCATCCACTGGTCAGGCCGCTCCAGCGGTGTGAAGCCCAGCTTCTCGTACACCCCGTGCGCGTCTTCCGTGGCGAGCAGGAAGCGCCGCAGCCCGTAGGGCCGCATGTGGTCCCGGACGAGGCCGACGAACGCCGTGCCGACGCCCTTGCCGCGCACCGAGGGGTCGACGTACACGTCGGCGAGCCAGGCGAACAGCGCCTGGTCGGTCACGACGCGCGCGTACGCCACCTGCTCGCCCGAGGCGGTGGCGTACACGCCGAAGTTCAGCGAGGACTCCATCGCCCGCTCATGTGTCTCGCGAGGGCGGTCGATCGCCCAGTACGCGCTGGTCGACAGCCAGCGGTGGACGCGGTCGACGTCGACGCGGGCGGTGTCGGCGGAGAACTCGTAGCCCTCGGGCAGGGCGGGCGCATCGCTCATGACGGGATCCTCGCAGGCGGGAGGGCCGCGGTCGAACCAATTCCCCCGCCGGTCACAGGCGTTGACGCGTCACCCGGTGCTGCCCGGCACGACTCGGTGCGGCACGGCCCGGCGCTGCCCCGCGCTGCCCGGCCTTGACACGTTTCCCACTCCGCCGTGTTGCCGACGTCGCCCGCGCCGGCCGTCAGCGCAGGTCCCGGAACACCTCGCCGCAGGCCGTCCGCAGCCGTCGTACCCCCTCCGCGATCTCTCCGGTGCCCGCCACCGCCGCGAAGCTCAACCGGATGTGGGCGGCGGGGGGTTCGGCGCTGAAGTAGGGGCGGCCGGGGGTGAGGGAGACGCCCGCGCGCAGCGCCGCGGCCGTCAGGGCCGTCTCGTCGGCGCCGTCGGGCAGGCGCAGCCAGAGGTGGTAGCCGCCGGACGGGATGTGCGGCAGGGCGAGTTCGGGCAGGTGTTGCGCGAGCGCGCCGGTCATGGCATCGCGGCGGGTCTTCAACTCCGACGACAGGGACCGCAGATGGCGTGGCCAGGCCGGGGAGCCGACGAGTTCGAGGGCGGCCTCCTGGAGCGGCCGGGGCACGAAGAAGGTGTCGACGATCTGAATGGCGCGCAGGCGTTCCAGCACCGGCCCGCGCGCGGCCAGCGCGCTCACCCGGAAACTGGGCGAGGTCGCCTTGGTCAGCGAGCCGACGTACACGACGACGCCGTCGGGGTCGTCGGCGGCCAGCGGGCGGGGCAGCGGGGCCGCGTCCGCGTGCACGAGATGGCGTACGAAGTCGTCCTCGACGACGAAGGCGCCCGCCGACCGTGCGATGCGCAGCACTTCGGCGCGGCGGCCGGGGGCCAGCACGGCACCGGTCGGGTTCTGGAACAGCGGCTGGCAGACGAACACCCTGGCGCCGCTGGCCCGGAAGGCGTCGGCGAGCAGGTCCGGGCGCACGCCGTCGGGGTCCACCGGGACCGGGACCGGGCGCAGGCCCGCCGCGCGGGCGATGGCCAGCATGCCCGGATAGGTGGGCGACTCGACCAGGACCGGGGCGCCGGGCGGGGCGAGCGCGCGCAGGGAGGTGGCGAGCGCGGACTGGCCGCCGGCCGCGATCAGCACCTCGGCGGCCGTGACGGCCCCGCCGATGCCGCGCGCGAACCACTCCCGCAGCTCCGGCAGCCCCTCCAGCGGGGGCCTGCCCCAGGCGCCCGGCCGCCGGCCGGCGCGGGCGAGCGCCGCGGCCATGGCCCGCTCGGGCTGCAGGGTGGGGTGCGGATAGCCGCCGTTGAACTCCAGGACGCCGGGCGGCGGCGCGGCGAGGCAGACGGTGACTCCGGAGGCGTCGACCGTACGCGGTACGAGGTCGGCGGTTCCGTCCGCGCTGAGGGCGACCTCCTGCCAGGAGGTGTCCCCGGCGGGCTCGGCGGTGGTGCGTGGCCGGGCCCGGAAGGCACCGGCCCCGGGCCGGGTCACCACCAGCCCCTCGGCGGCCAGCTGGGCGAGCGCCCGGGAGACCGTCACCGGACTCACCCGGAACCGCTCGACCAGGGCCCTGCTCGACGGCAGCTTTCCACCTGGCGAGTAGCGGTCCAGCTCTCTCCGCAGCTGTTCCGCCAACTCACCCACGCTGCTACGCTCTTGCATGAGAGCACAGAGTAGCGCTACTACGACCAGGCCGATAGCGGTCACCGCCGTCGAGCGCCGCGGTCTCGGTACCGCGCAGGCCGCCCTCGGCGTCGCCGCCTTCTCCCTCACCTTTCCCGCCACCGCCTGGGGCCTGGAGAGTTTCGGCCCCTGGTCGCTGGTGGCCCTCCGCAGCGTGCTCGCCGCGCTGGTCGCGGGCGGCTGTCTGCTGGCCGCGGGGACGTTACCGGCGGGCGGGTGCGGCCCCGGTCGGCGGGGGACGCTCCCCCGGCGCCGCGGGGCGGGGCTCCGGTCGGTACTGCCCGCCCGCCGGCATCTGCCGGGTCTCGCCGTCGTCGCGGCCGGGGTGGTGGTCGGCTTCCCGCTGCTGACCACGCTCGCGCTCCAGACGTCCACCACCGCGCACGCCGCGGTCGTGGTGGGCCTGCTGCCGCTGACCACCGCCGCCCTGTCCGCCCTGCGCATGGGCACCCGCCCCTCGCGCCGGTTCTGGACGGCGGCTCTGGCGGGCGCGGCTGCGGTGCTCGCCTTCACCGTCGCGCAGAGCGGCGGCGCCCTCACGGCCGCCGACGGCTACCTGTTCGGCGCGCTGCTGGTGTGCGCGGCCGGCTACACCGAGGGCGGCAGGCTCGCCAAGGTGATGCCCGGCTGGCAGGTCATCGGCTGGGCACTGGTGCTGTGCCTGCCGCTGAGCGTGCCGGGTGCCGTGCTGGCGCTGTCGTACGAGCCGGTGCGTCTGACGGGGTACGGGGTGGCCGGTCTGCTGTGGGTGGCGCTCGGCTCGCAGTTCCTCGGGCTGGTCGTCTGGTACCGGGGGATGGCGGCCGTCGGCATCCCCCGGGCCAGCCAGTTGCAGTTGGCTCAGCCGCTGCTCACACTGGTGTGGTCGGCGTTGCTATTGGGTGAGCACCTCACGGCGGCCGCTCCGCTGACCGCCGTCGCCGTGCTCGTCTGCATCGCCGTCACGCAACGGTCGTGACCGTGAGGAGGGCCTGACAGATGCGCGCATCCAAGGGCGATCACCTTGTTCAGCACGGCAGGGTGGTCGGCCAACACGACCAGGTCTCTGAAGTAGTCGAAGTGATGGGCACCGAGGGCAATCCGCCGTACCGCGTCCGTTTCGAGGACGGGCACGAGGCCGTGATGTCTCCCGGACCCGACTGTGAGGTCCGGCACGAGGAACATCACCAGGAAGACCAGAAGTAACCGACGGCGGGCAACCGACAGCGGTTCAGCGCGGTGGCCTCGCCGGCCTGCGGTAGTGGTCGGCGACCACCCGCGCCATCGCGCCGACGGGGTCCCTCGCCACGTCCCCGGCGGCGAAGAACACGTGCCCGCGCACCTGTGGATACCGGGCGGCGAGGGTGAGGTGCCGGGACAGCTCGGCCGGGTCCTGCCAGGCCGGCGGCTGCCCGGCGGCTCCCGCCTTGTACAGGGCCTCGCCGGCGTACAGGTGTGTCCGGGTCCCCTTGGCCACCGCCGCCCACCAGGCGAGGAGTACGGCGTAGTCGGCGGCGGCGAAGCCGATGTTCCAGTAGATCTGCGGGACGACGTAGTCGATCCAGTGCTCGCGGACCCACTTGCGGGTGTCCGCGTACAGGTCGTCGTACGTCTGCACGCCCGCCCGCGTGTCCGAGCCGCGGGGGTCGGTGACGGCGTTGCGCCACACCCCGAAGGGGCTGATCCCGAACCGGGTGCCGGGCCGGACCCGTCCGATGCCCGCAGCCATCTCCCTGACCAGCTTGTCGATGTTGTCGCGGCGCCACGCGGCCCGGCCGGCGAAGGCGCCGCCGTAGCGGTCGTAGGCGGCGTCGTCGTCGAAGGTCTGGCCGGCGACCGGGTAGGGGTAGAAGTAGTCGTCGAAGTGGACGGCGTCGACGGGGTACCGGGCGACCGCGTCGAGCATCGCCCGCCGTACGAAGGCGCGGACCTCGGGCAGGCCGGGGTTGTAGTAGAGCTTCCCGCCGTAGGTCACCACCCAGTCCGGGTGCCTGCGCGCGGGGTGCGCGGGGGTCAGGCGGCCAGGGTCGGCGTGGTTGGCGATCCGGTACGGGTTGAACCAGGCGTGCAATTCCAGGCCCCGGGCGTGGGCCTCCTCTACCGCGGTGCCGAGCGGGTCCCAGCCGGGGTCCTTGCCCTGCGTGCCGGTGAGGTACTCGGACCAGGGCTCGTACGGCGAGGGCCACAGGGCGTCCGCCGTGGGCCGCACCTGGAGGATCACCGTGTTGAGCCGGTCCCGGACCGCTCTGTCGAGGTGGTCGGTCAGTTCCCGGCGCTGCGCGGCGGCGTCGAGGCCCGGCCGCGACGGCCAGTCCCGGTTGTCCACCGTCGCCAGCCACACGCCCCGCATCCGCGCCGCCGCGCGCGGACGCGGGCCCCGCGGACCGTCCTGCGGTGCCGCCACCGCCTCCTGGGCCGCCACCGCCCCCTGGACCATCGCCGGCGTGGACAGCGCCGCCAGCGTGAACGCCCGCCGTGACATCCGCCTCATCGCACACCCCCATACGCTCCGGATCCGCGCCGTCACGGATCGTCCCGCGCATTAGGATGCCCCCCACCCGCCCGATCGATCATCGATACTTGGCGGTAACGTGCGAGCGGAGGCGGACGCCGAACCCGGTGTCCCGCCGATGCCGGAGAACCAGCGAAGGGAACGATGTGACGGGCAGCACGGACATTGCACGCGTCGGGGTCGTCGGCTGTGGTCAGATGGGCGCGGGCATCGCCGAGGTGTGCGCTCGTGCGGGGCTGGACGTGAAGGTCGCCGAGACCACCGGCGAGGCCCTGGAGATCGGCCGTACCCGGCTGTTCAACTCCCTGGCCAAGGCCGCCGAACGCGGCAAGATCAGCGAGGAGGAGCGGGACGCCTCGCAGGCGCGGCTGAGCTTCACCACCGACCTCGGCGAGTTCGCCGACCGCGACCTGGTCATCGAGGCCGTCGTGGAGAACGAGCAGGTGAAGACCGAGATCTTCCAGGTGCTCGACCAGGTGGTGACCCGCCCGGACGCGATCCTCGCCTCCAACACCTCCTCCATCCCGCTGGTGAAGCTGGCGGTCACGACCTCGCGCCCCGACCACGTCGTCGGCATCCACTTCTTCAACCCGGCCCCGGTGCAGAACCTGGTCGAGCTGATCCCGGCCCTCACCACCTCCGAGGGCACCCTGAGCCGGGCCCAGATCTTCGCCGAGAAGGTGCTGGGCAAGCACGCCATCCGCGCCCAGGACCGCTCCGGGTTCGTCGTCAACGCGCTGCTGGTGCCCTACCTGCTGTCCGCGATCCGCATGTTCGAGTCGGGCATCGCGAGCCGCGAGGACATCGACAACGGCATGGAGATGGGCTGCGCCCACCCGATGGGCCCGCTGCGGCTGGCCGACCTGATCGGCCTGGACACCATCGTCTCCATCGCCAACTCCATGTATACGGAGTACAAGGAGCCGCTGTACGCCGCTCCCCCGCTGCTCCAGCGCATGGTCGAGGCGGGACGGCTGGGCCGCAAGTCCGGCTCCGGGTTCTACAACTACGGCTGATGACAGGCTTTCGCGATCGCGGCTGACTACCGGCTGCGACGACTGCGGGCCCGGCACCGGACTTCGGTGCCGGGCCCGTCCGTTTCACACACCGTGTGCGCGCCGGGCCCGCATATGCCCCTCGCACACGCTCCCCACGCGCCCACCAGGCGAGTTGACTCTCCATGCACATGCAAGGGATGCGGAACCCGTGCATCCGACCATGGAAAGGAGTGGACCGTGACCATCGACCCGGAGCATCCCGTGGTTCACGGAGAACTCGCAGAGTTACGCCGCCGCCTCGACGTCGCCTACGCGCGTGTCGAGGGAGGGCTGGCCCTGCTCAGCCATCGCACCGAGGAGAGCGCCAAGGAACTGGACGAGCTGAACTCCCGCATGACGTCCCTGGAGCACACACGCTGGCCGCTCCCCTCGGTCGCCGCGCTCACCGCCTTGGGAGCGCTCGCCGTGGCCGTCTGGCAGGCCCTGGCCCGCTAGGGCCTCTCTTCCGGATCTTGCCGGGGTCGCGGGGTCTGGCACGCACTCCCCCAAGCTCTGCGAGCAGGGGGTACCCCCAGCGGCGTTGTCGTCACTCTCCCCCAAGCTCTCGGCTTCGCTCGAGCAGGGAGGGACCCCCATCGCGCCGCGTCGACTCCCTCCCCCGCCTTGCAGCCGCACGCACCAGACCCCGCTCGGGCCGGCCAGAAGGCACCGCAGACCGGAGCCGGCCTGATCCGGAAGAAAGACCCTAGCCCCGCGCGGGCCTGTCCTCTTCGGCGAGCCTGAGGTGGTGCAGCAGGAGTAACGCGGCCGCCATGTTGGCGGCCGGCACCTCCCCACGGGCGATCAGGTCGGGGACGACTTTGAGCGGGACCCATTCCCGGCGGTCCGACTCGAAGTCGTCCACGGGGTGACCGACGTACTCGCCGCGGTCCGACCAGTAGATGTGGTGCCGGGCGTCGGTGAGGCCGTTGGACGGCTCCACCGTCATCAGGTGGTGCAGGGGCCCCGGCCGCCAGCCGGTCTCCTCCTCCATCTCCCTGGCGGCCGCGCTCGCGATGTCCTCGCCGTCCTCCACGACCCCCGCGGCCAGTTCCCAGCCCCAGCTGTCGGTGATGAACCGGTGGCGCCACAGGAGCAGGACCTCGTCCGACTCGTTGACCACCGTGGCGACGGCGACCGGGCGCAGCCGGATGAGGAAGTGATCCAGGTGCCGGCCGTCCGGGAGCTCGACATCCGCGAGATTGACGCTGAACCAGCGGTTTGCGTACACAGTTTGTTCGTTCTGTTTCGTCCACTGCACGGTTCTGCCACCTTCCGACGAGTAAGTGGCAATATCGCAGCAGGGACTTCTTCGGGCCTACAGGGCGCGTGGACCTTGGAGGGGTACGCGCAGTGCTCCGTCGATGAGTTCGGCGGCTTCGGCGGTGCCGGCCGAGCCGCAGCGGGCCAGGTGCTCGCGTACCGCGCGGAGTCTGTCGCGCAGCCGCTGCGACTCCATCCCCCGGGCCTGCTCGGCCATCTGTACGGCCGTGGCCACCGCGTTCTCGGCGTTGCCCTGGCGCAGTTCGATCGTGCTGAGCATGGCGAGCCGGTGCACCCGGCCGCGGTCGTGCGCGGGGTTGTCGACCGCGGCGGCCGCGTGCTCCCGGGCCGCGGCGAGCTCCCCGAGGCTGAGTAGCGCCTCGGCCACCTGGACGTTGACCAGGCCCGGTTGGACGTATCCGGTTTCGTCGGGCTCGTGTCCGCGCCGGATGCGTTCGGCGGCCGTCTCCGCACGCCGGATGCAGGACAGCGCGCTGCCCGAATCGCCTAGGTGGGCGTACGCCTTGGCCTGCATCGCGTACAGGTCGGAGGCGAGGGCCGGGGTGATGTGCCGGCCGGCGGCGCGCAGCGCGGCCTCGGCGAAGGCGACGGCCTGCCGGTACTGCCGCATGAACAGCGACTGGTTGACCAGCAGGGCGATGACGTAGGCCCCCAGTCCCCTGTCCCCGCTGGCCTTTGCCAGTCTGAGCGCCTGGTGGAAGTAGCGCTGGGCGAGTCCGTGCGCGTCGGAGTCGTAGGCGCAGATGCCCGCGATGGCGACCAACCCGCCGGTGGCACGGTGCAGTTGACGGCCCGTCGCGTCGGTGTAGCTGCCGCGCAGCAGGGGGGCCGCCTCGGTGTTGAGGAAGCCGACGATCCGGGTGCGGGTCGCTATGCCGCCGGCCTTGCGGTACATCTGCTCGTAGTGGGCGCGGGCGGCGCGCAGCATCTCGATGTCGGCCGGGGTGACCCGGTTCCGGCCGCCGCGCGAGACGTCCACGTCCTCGGGCGGGTTCTCCCACTCCCACACCGGCATCACGGCGGGCGTGCCGGTCACGGCCGGCGCGCCGAGCACATGCGGGCGCTGCTGTTCGTCGGAACGCCACAGCGCGGTGGCCCGTTCCACGAAGCCGGACAGCGAACCGGCGAGCGCGGTGGCCGGCTCGCCGGGCACCCCCAGGCCGATGTCGTCCAGGGTGACCGGTCGTTGCAGGCGCGCGGCGAGCACCTCGCAGATCAGGTCGGGCACCTGGCCACGGGGCCGCTGGCCCTTCAACCAGCGGGCCACGGCGGTGTGTTCGTACCGGAGCGCGAGGCCGCGTCTGCGGCCCGCCTGGTTGACGTGGGCCGCGAGACCGGCGTGCGAGATCCCCGCCTCGTCCAGGATCGCGTCGAGCAGAGTGTTGGGCTGCATGAGTGGCCCCCGAGTGGCTTGGTGTCGCCAGCGTAGTGACTCCGGGTTCACACGGGGTGTGAACGGAATGCGCGCATCCGGAGCGTGCGCGCGCTGTCGCGGAACGTGGTGTGCCGGTTGACTGAGGTGCCTCGCGAGAGGACGGCCAAGCCGCCGGCTCCCCCTCCTGAAGCGGCGGCTTGGCCGGGCGCGGCTGCCCGATGTGACTGCCCGACATGGCTGCCCGGCGCGGCTGCCCGATGTGGTCAGCCGCGCGTCGCGGACCGGGGACCGGTGGGAGCCGGTCGTGCCCGCGCGGCGGAGTCGTACACGTCGCCGTCCCGTGCCTCCGGGCCCGGGGCCTGCCTTCGGTCGTTGCGCAGGACCAGGACGGCGACGTCGTCCGTGGGACGGCGGCCGCCCGTATGGCCCGACAGAGCCTCGAAGACCGCCCGGAGCACCGTCTGCGGCGTCTGCGGCGTCTGCGGTGTGGCCGGCTGCCCGCTTACGATCTCGCGCAGCGCTGCGGGCAGCGAGAAGAACCGCCCCCTGGAATCCCTCGCGTCCTCCGCGCCGTCCGTGAAGAGCACCAGCGACTCGCCGGGCAGCAGGTGACCGCAGCGGTCGGGCCGCAGATCCGCCGGCAGCGGGAACGGGCCCAGGGGCGGCAGCGGTTCGGCGTCGGTGAGGGGCTCCACGCGGGTGCCACTGAGCAGGTACGGCCAGGGGTGGCCGCAGTTGAGCGCGCGCACCTCGCCGTCGTGGGCGATCTCCAGGAGCAGGAGGGTGACGAACTCCTCGGCGACCGGCGGCCCGGGGTCCCGGCCGTTCGCCGGATGGTCGGCGCGGGATCGCTCGCGCAGATGGCGGGCGTGGGCCCGCTCCAACCGCCCCAGCACGCGCCCGAGTTCGGGCTCGTCGTGGGCGGCCTCGCGGAAGCTGCCCAGCACGGCGGCGACGGTACCGAGGGCCGCGAGTCCATGGCCGCGTACGTCACCCATGATCACGCGGACGCCGTACTCGGTGGCCACGGCCTCGTACAGATCACCGCCGATGCTCGCACCCCGCTCGGCCGACAACTGGGCGGCGGCCACGTGCAGTCCGTCGAGACGGGGCGGCGGGGGCCGCAGCAGCACGCTCTGGGCGGCGCCAGCGACCCTGCGGGCCTGCCGGAGTTCCCGCAGCAGGGCGCGGCGGACCTGGCATATGAGACCCGTACCGACCACGAAGAACACGGTGCTGGTGACGACGCGCGCACCGAGCCCCTGCTGCTGGGCGAGCGGGCAGCCCACCGGATAGGCGACCGCCACACCACCCCAGACCAGGGGCAGTACGGCGCTCCGTGCGGTGGGTGTCTGTGCCGTGATGCGGATCATGCCACTGGTCCCCCATGTGGACGCCGGCAATGCAGACGGACCGGCCCCGAAAGGCCGGTCCGATTCTGTTCACACGCGTGGCCGGAAAGAGCCGGATCACGCCCGACTCCCACCCGATCGAGTGATCTCCGGCGGGCCGGACCGCATTTATGCGGCGCACGGCGGCGGCAGCCCGCCGGAGGCCGGGAAACCGTGCGGCCGGCCGCGGAGAACCCGCGGCCGGCCGACGAACGCGAACCCGGGGGCGATCAGCCCCGGAGCACGGCCCCGGTCCGCTCACCCGCGAGCGCCACGGCGGCGTCCCGGGCGGCCGACGCCTCGTCGACGGTCAGCGTCCGGTCGGCCGCGCGGAAGCGCAGCGCGTACGCCAGCGACTTCTTCCCGTCGCCCAGCTGCGCGGCGTTCTCGTACACGTCGAACAGCCGGATGGACTCCAGGAGTTCACCCGCGCCCTCACGCAGCGCGGCCTCGACCTCCACGGCCGGCACCGGCTTGTCCACCACGAGGGCGACGTCCTGCGTCGCGACCGGGAAGGAGGAGATGGACGGCGCCTGCGGGGTGCCGTCACCGGCGACCTCCAGCGCGTCCAGGTCCAGCTCCATCGCGCAGGTGCGCTCGGGCAGGCCCAGCGCCTTGACGACCCGCGGGTGCAGCTCGCCGGCATGGCCGACGACCTTCTCCGCGCCGTCGGCGACGACCGCGAACTCGGCGCAGCGGCCCGGGTGCCAGGGACCGTACTGGCCCTTGCGCACGATCAGGTCGGCACCGGCCTCACGCGCGACGGCACGCGCCGCCTCGATCGCGTCGGCCCAGTCGGCCGGGCGGCCCTTGCCCCACCAGCCGGCCTGCTCGCGGGCGCCCGCGAGGACGGCCGCGACGTGGCGCGGCTGCTCGGGCAGCGCGGCGTTCAGCTCGGCGATCTCCTCGTCGGTGGGACGCCGGTCGACCGTGAGGTGCACGCCGGCACGCTGCTCCTCGCGGGGCTGGAAGACCAGGCCCGTCTCGAACAGTGCCAGGTCGTGCGAGCCGCGGCCGTCGTTGCGCCGCAGAGCGCCGAGCAGGCCCGGCAGCAGCGTCGTACGGAGCGCGGGCTCCTCGTCGTTGAGCGGGTTGGCCAGCTTGACGACACGCCGGGCGGGGTCGTCCTTCTCCAGGCCGAGCTGGTCGAAGACCTGCTCCCCGACGAACGGGTAGCTCGGCGCCTCGATGTAGCCCGCGCCGGCCAGCGCCCGGCCCACCCGGCGGTGCAGCCGCTGGTGGCGGGTCAGGCCACGCCCCGAGGGGAGCTTGGGCAGCGTGGAGGGCAGGTTCTCGTAGCCCTCCAGCCGGATGACCTCTTCGGCGAGGTCGTTCGGCTCGGTCAGGTCGGGCCGCCAGGACGGGACGGTGACGGTGAGCTCGTCCTGCCCGATGACGTCGCAGCCGATCTCCTGGAGGCGGCGGACGACGGTCTCACGGCCGTAGACGACGCCCGCGACCTGGTCCGGGTGACCGGCCGGCATGACGATCGTGCGGGGCGCGGAGGCCGCGAGGACCTCGGTGACGCCCGCCTCGGCCGTGCCGCCCGCGAGCAGGACCAGCAGGTCCACGGTCCGCTGGGCGGCGGCCGCGGCGGCCCGCGGGTCGACGCCGCGCTCGAAGCGGCGGGACGCCTCCGAGGACAGCTTGTGACGGCGGGCCGTACGGGCGATCGAGACGGCGTCGAAGTGGGCGGCCTCGATGACCACGTCCGTGGTCGAGTGCGCCTCGTCGTCGTGGTCGGCGATCTCCGTGTCGGCGCCGCCCATGACACCGGCGAGGCCGATCGGGCCGCGCTCGTCGGTGATGACCAGGTCCTCGGCGTGCAGCTTGCGCTCGACGCCGTCGAGGGTGACGAGCTTCTCGCCCTCCGCGGCCCGGCGCACGCCGATCGTGCCCTCGACCAGCTTGCGGTCGTAGGCGTGCAGGGGCTGGCCCAGCTCCATCATCACGTAGTTCGTGACGTCGACGGCGAGCGAGACCGGGCGCATGCCGACCTTCTGCAGCCGGCGCCGGAGCCAGATCGGGGAGCGTGCCTCGGGGCTCAGACCGGTGACGGTGCGCGCGGTGAAGCGGTCGCAGCCGACGGGGTCGGAGACCTGGACCGGGTGGCCGAAGGCGTTCGGGGCCGGTACGTCGATCAGGGCAGGGTCGCGCAGCGGCAGGCCGTAGGCGATGGCGAGCTCGCGGGCGACGCCGCGCAGGGACAGGCAGTCGCCGCGGTTGGCGGTGACGGCGATGTCCAGGACCTCGTCGACCAGCTCCAGCAGCTCGATGGCGTCGCGGCCGGTCTCGGTCTCCGGCGGCAGCACGATGATGCCGTGGCTGCCGTCGTCGCCCATGCCCAGCTCGTCGCCCGAGCAGATCATGCCGTGGGAGGTCCTGCCGTACGTCTTGCGCGCGGCGATCGCGAAGCCGCCGGGCAGCTCGGCGCCGGGGAGGACCACGACGACCTTGTCGCCGACGGAGAAGTTGCGGGCGCCGCAGACGATCTCCTGGGGCTCACCGGTGCCGTTGGCGGTGCCGACGTCGACGGTGCAGAAGCGGATCGGCTTCTTGAAGCCCTCCAGCTCCTCGATGGTCAGCACCTGGCCGACGACGAGCGGCCCCTTGAGGTCGGCGCCGAGCTGCTCGACGGTCTCGACCTCGAGGCCTGACGAAATGAGCTTGGCCTGGACGTCGCGCCCGGTCTCCGTCGCCGGCAGGTCGACGTACTCCCGCAGCCAAGAAAGCGGGACCCGCATCAGATCTCCATCCCGAACGGCCGGGTGAACCGGATGTCACCCTCGACCATGTCTCGCATGTCTTCGACGTTGTGGCGGAACATCAGCATCCGCTCGATGCCGAAACCGAAGGCGAACCCGCTGTACTTCTCCGGGTCGACGCCGCAGGCGGCCAGCACCTTGGGGTTGACCATGCCGCAGCCGCCCAGCTCGATCCAGCCCTCGCTGGAGCAGGTGCGGCAGGGGCGGTCGGGGTTGCCGACGGACTCGCCCTTGCAGACGTAGCAGAGCATGTCCATCTCGGCGGACGGCTCGGTGAAGGGGAAGAAGTTCGGCCGGAGCCGGGTCTTCATGCCCTCGCCGAACAGCGCCTGGACCATGTGGTCGAGGGTGCCCTTGAGGTCGGCCATGGTCAGGCCCTCGTCGATGGCGAGCAGCTCGACCTGGTGGAAGACCGGGGTGTGCGTGGCGTCCAGCTCGTCCGTGCGGTACACGCGGCCCGGGCAGATCACGTACACCGGCAGCTCACGGCTGAGCAGGGAGCGGATCTGGACGGGAGAGGTGTGGGTGCGCAGTACGACGCCGGACTCGGTGCCGCCGCGCTCGCCGCGCACGAAGAACGTGTCGGCCTCGCCACGGGCCGGGTGGTCCGGGCCGATGTTGAGGGCGTCGAAGTTGAACCACTCGGCCTCGACCTCGGGGCCCTCGGCGACCTCGTAGCCCATGGCCACGAAGACGTCCTCGATGCGCTCCGAGAACGTGGTCAGCGGGTGCCGGGCGCCGGCCGGGACGCGGTCGTACGGCAGCGTGACGTCGACGTCCTCCTCTACCAGCACGCGGGCGTCCCGCTCCGCCTCCAGCTCGGCCTGGCGGCCGCCGAGCGCCTTGTTCACGGCGCCGCGGGCCTGCCCCACCAGCTTGCCGGCGGCGGCCTTGGCGTGCGGGGGCAGCGCGCCGATCTCGCGGTTGGCGAGAGCCAGCGGCGAGGTGCCGCCGGTGTGGGCGACCTTGGCCTCCTGGAGCGCGTCGAGGGTGCCCGCGGCGGCGAAGGCGGCGAACGCCTCGTCCCGCATGCGCTCGATCTCTTCCGGTTTCAAGGCCTCGACCTCTACAGGGTCGTACGACTTATTCGGTGCCGACATCTCTTCCCGTGCTTCCGATTGGCTGGCTGAAGGTCCCCGTCACGGCTCGTGGGCGGAACCCGTCTGGTCCGTCCGGTCCGTCCGGCGTCAGTGGGACACAAAGGTGCCAAAGGCCGAGTCTAACGGGGTTGGAGAACGCGAATGCGCCCGCGAGCGCCTCAGGCCATGAAGGCAGGGACGCTCACGGGCAACGTAAATCGGAACTCGGCACCACCGCCCGCGGCGCGGCCGACCATGATGGTGCCGCCGTGGGCCTCGACGATGCCCTTGACGATGTACAGCCCGAGGCCGGTGCCGCCGCGCTTGCTGCCCCGCCAGAAGCGGGTGAAGACGCGGTTCATGGACTCCTCCGGGATGCCGGGCCCCTCGTCGCTCACCGTGACCGACGTGCCGGTTTCCTCTCCCTCACGGGGGGAAGCCGAGGGCGTGATGCCAATGGTGACGGTTCCCTCGCCGTGCCGCACGGCATTTTCCAGCAGGTTGCTCAGCACCTGGTCGACCTTGTCGGGGTCGGCCCACAGGACGGGCAGCGGCTGCTCGATGCGCAGCAGGAAGCGGTCGGCGGGCTGTCCCGCGGCCACGTAGGCCTGGATGTGCCGGCCGACGGCCGCGCCGATGTCGACGGGCTGGCGGCGTACCTCGAGGCGGCCGGAGTCGATCCGGGAGATGTCGAGCAGTTCGGCGATGAGCCGGGTGACGCGGTCGGCGTCGGCGTCCACGGTCTCCAGCATCAGCCGCTTCTGGTCGTCGGTGAACCGCTCCCACTTGGCGAGCAGCGTGGCGGTGAAGCCCTTCACGGAGGTCAGCGGGGAGCGCAGCTCGTGGGCGACGGTGGCGATCAGCTCGGCGTGGCTGCGCTCGGTGCGGCGGCGGGCCTCGGTGTCGCGGAGGGTGACGACGACGCGCCGCACGGGTCCGAGGGGTTCGGCGCGCACGTACCGGGCGCTGGCGAGCACCTCCCGGCCGCCGGGCAGCAGCAGGTTGCGCTCGGGCTGCCGTACCCGGATGGCGAGGCCGCCGTAGGGGTCGGTGAGCTGCCACCAGCGCCGGCCCTCCAGGTCCTCCAGGGGCAGGGCCTTCTCCAGAGGTTCACCGAGGGCGTCGGCGGCGGGGACGGCGGTGATGCGCGCGGCGGCGGAGTTGAAGCAGATCACCCGGCCGTGCTCGTCGGCGACGACGAGGCCGTCGGGCAGCTGGTCGGGGTCGACGCCGAGTCCGGCTCCGGTGGGGTCGTCGGGCCGGGGCGCGGGTGTGCGGCGCACGTCCCGCCCGTCCGGCGCAGTGCTCGTGCCGACCACACTCATCCCCGTACCCCACCTCTCAGCCGGCGCAGGGCCCCGAGTTCGTCACCCTACTAGCTCGCGGTGACGGAGCGGCACCCTCCGGAGGCGCGCTGTGCACGCGCCGACGCGTAGAGACATACGGCGGCGGCCGTGGCGAGGTTCAGGCTCTCGGCCTTCCCGTGGATGGGCACGCGTACGACGGAGTCGGCGAGGACGCGGGTCTCCTCGGGCAGCCCCCAGGCCTCGTTGCCGAACACCCAGGCGGTCGGGCCGCCCATCGTGCCCCGGTCCAGCTCCTCGTCGAGGTCGCGGTCGCCGGCCCCGTCGGCGGCGAGGATGCGCACCCCGGCCTTCCTGAGCTCGTCCACGGCCTCCTCGACGGGCACGCCCACGGCGACGGGCAGGTGGAAGAGGGAGCCCACGGAGGCGCGGACGGACTTGGGGTTGTACAGGTCGACGGAGGCGTCGGTGAGGATGACGGCCTCGGCGCCGGCGGCGTCGGCGCAGCGCAGCACGGTTCCGGCGTTGCCGGGGTCGCGGACGTTGGCGAGGACCGCGACGAGCTTGGGGCGGGCGGCGAGGATGGCCTCGAACGGGGTGTCCAGGAACCGGCAGACCCCGACGAGACCCTGCGGGGTGACGGTGGTGGAGATGTCCGCGATGACCTCTTCGGAGGCGAGGTGCACCCGGGCGCCGGCCTCACGGGCCGCGCCGATGATCTCGGCGTAGCGCTCGGCGGCCTCGACGGTGGAGAACAGCTCCACGAGCGTCGCCTGCCCGTCGGACCGGTGCGCGGCGGCCTCCCGCACGGCCTGCGGCCCCTCGGCCAGGAACAGCCGGTCCTTGCCCCGGAAGTTCCGCTTGGCGAGCCGCCGTGCGGCGCTCACGCGGACGGAGCGGGGGGAAATCAGCTCGGGGCTGACGGGGGGCATCTGAAAGTCACCTCAACTTCGGAACGCGCAGCGGGTCTCGGGCTGCGACACCAGTTTCGCTCACCGGCGCTCGCCGGGTGCCGTGAAGCCGACGGCGCCGCGGCTCCGTCAGGGGCGCGGGCCGGAATCCGCCGCGTGGGAGGAGCCGGCCCCCACCGGCCCGCGGGCCGGAAGGAAAGGCGAGGCCCCAACAGCAGGACCCGCAGGCCATGACAGCCTGCGGGTCCATACAGTCACATCGGCCTGGAGCCGGTGCGGCGTCAGGCAGCCTTGGGGGCGTTGACGTCCGCCGGCAGCGCCTTCTGCGCGGCCTCGACCAGCGCCGCGAAGGCGTTGATGTCGTTGACGGCCAGCTCGGCCAGGATCTTGCGGTCGACCTCGATGTTCGCGGCCTTCAGACCCTGGATGAAGCGGTTGTAGGTGATGCCGTTGGCGCGGGCAGCGGCGTTGATGCGCTGGATCCACAGCTGACGGAAGTCGCCCTTGCGCTTCTTGCGGTCGTTGTAGTTGTAGACCAGCGAGTGGGTGACCTGCTCCTTGGCCTTGCGGTACAGGCGCGAACGCTGACCACGGTAGCCGGAGGCCGCCTCGAGGATCGCCCGGCGCTTCTTGTGGGCGTTGACTGCCCGCTTGACGCGTGCCACTTTTTAACTCCTTGTAGCGGGGCCGTGGAGTGGACTCAGACTCGCACGACCCGGAAATGTTTGGGTCCCGGTGCTGACGTACGACGCTCGGTGTGAGCGCCGCTCACGTCACTTGCCGAGAAGCTTCTTGATCTTCGCGGCGTCGCCCGGGGCCATCTCGGCGGTGCCGGTGAGGCGGCGCGTCACGCGAGACGACTTGTGCTCGAGCAGGTGGCGCTTGCCGGCGCGCTCGCGGAGCACCTTGCCGGAGCCGGTGATCTTGAAGCGCTTGCTGGCACCGCTGTGCGACTTGTTCTTCGGCATAGCGCCGTTATCTCCTCGTCGGTGGCGCTCCGGTGCCCGGTCGTGAAACCGGGCACGGTGGAGCGTCGCTCTTGTATCGGTTACATCCTCTGGGGACTCGCGTCCCCCGGGATCACGCCTCGGCGGAAGCCTCGGCGGAAGCCTCGGCAGGGGCCTCGGTGGAAACCTCGGCAGGGGCCTCGGCGACCTCGGACTCCTCGACGTCGTCGGTGTCCGCGGCGTTCTGCGAGCGGCCGGGGTTGGCCTTCGCGTCAGCCTTGCGGGCTTCCTGCGCCTGACGAGCCTCGGCCATCGCCTCGGTCTTCTTCTTGTGCGGACCGAGGACCATGATCATGTTGCGGCCGTCCTGCTTCGGGTTCGACTCCACGAAACCGAGGTCCTGGACGTCCTCCGCGAGACGCTGCAGCAGTCGGTAGCCCAGCTCGGGGCGGGACTGCTCACGACCGCGGAACATGATCGTGATCTTGACCTTGTCGCCCTGCTTGAGGAACCGGACGACGTGACCCTTCTTGGTGTCATAGTCGTGCGGGTCGATCTTCGGCCGGAGCTTCATCTCCTTGATGACCGTGTGCGCCTGGTTCTTGCGCGCCTCACGGGCCTTCATGGCCGACTCGTACTTGAACTTCCCGTAGTCCATGAGCTTGCACACGGGCGGACGGGCTGTCGCCGCCACCTCGACCAGGTCAAGGTCGTACTCCTGCGCAAGCTCCAGTGCCTTGGCCAGGGGGACGATGCCCACCTGCTCGCCACTGGGACCGACAAGTCGCACCTCGGGAACGCGAATCCGGTCGTTGATGCGGGGCTCGGCGCTGATGGATCCTCCTCGGTTAGCACCACACGGCGGTCTGGCGGACAGCCGCGTAACGTCTGTGTTCGTAAGACCTAACCGCGCCGACGCATAAAAAATGCCCCGGACGATCACAGGCGGGGTTCCTCGAACTACCGGACCACCGCCGCGATGACCGCGGGGCGTACTTTCGGACGGATCTCCATCGCCTGAGGCGACGGATCCGTCTGACCGGTGACCCGCCGCCCCGGAAGGCAGTCAGGTGGGAGTTCGAAGCCTCCACTTGTGGGCCGGATCGCTCGCCGTGAGGCATACGTGTCCGGCCGGTCGTCACACAAGGTTAGCAGCTCCGGGCGGGAACGGCTAACCGAGGCCAACTGGGGCCCGGACCCGCTCGGCGCCTATCGTGTGGGGCATGAGTGAAACCCCTCCCGAGAACGCCGATTTCGACGCGATGACCCGGGACATCGCCGAGGTCCCCGCCGTCGAGGTGATCGTCACGGTCGCCGTCAACCTGATGAGCGCCGCCGCCGTGAAGCTCGGGCTGAGCGAGGAGGGCGAGAAGTACAAGGACCTGGACGAGGCCCGCAAGCTGATCACCGCGCTCGCCGGCCTGCTGGACGCGAGCACGACGGAGATCAGCTCCTTCCACGCGGCCCCGCTGCGCGACGGCCTGAAGTCGCTCCAGCTGGCCTTCCGCGAGGCCTCCCTCGTCCCCGACGACCCGGGCCACGGCCCCGGCGAGAAGTACACCGGCCCGGTCTACGGCTAGCGGGGCCCGCCTTCCGGGCGGGCGTGCCGGACCCCGTGACCCCGGCACCGTCCGGAAGGCACACCCTCGCCGGTTCCCACGGGTCACCGCGACAGCTTCACCCTCGTACGAACAAGGGCTCGCCCGGAGGCGTGGTCCCGGCCGGCAGCAGTGCCAGGTCGAGGCCGCGCACCAGGCGGGCCCTCAGCGTTTCGTCGGCGGCCAGCCGCTCGGCGACCGCGCGGGCGGCCTCGGCGGGCACGGTGGACGGATCGAGGACGAGGGCGAGGGTGCCGTCGGCCTGGCCGGGCCCGAGGTGGGCGCGCAGTACGGCGGGCTCGGCGGCCACGGCGGCACGGACCGCGGCCAGGACGGCCGGGTCGGTGAGCGGGTCGGTGCTGGTGCGGCCCTCGGCGAGCGCGAGCAGTGCCGGACCGGTCAGCTCGAAGGGCACCGGGCCCGCGAGGTCCAGCACCACGGTGTCCGCCTTCTCGTGCGCGGCGGCCTGCAGGGCCTGGTGCAGCGGAACGGCGACGGGCCGGGCCTCCGGGTCCCAGCGGGCCAGCGACTCGGTGGAGGTGAAAGCGGGCAGCGCGACGCGGCCGGCGGCCTTCAGCGTGGGTACGGCCATGTCGCTCGTCTTCTCGCGGCGCAGTCCGTTCTCGTCCTCCTCGACCTCGCCCAGGACGGCGACGACGGGGACGAGCAGCCGTGCGCCCTTCAGCGCCTCCAGGACGGGGCCCAGGGCGCCGCGGTCCTCGGCCCAGGCGGCGAGCGCGGCGCTCAGCCGGGGGTCGGCGGAGCCGTCGTCGTCGGAGAAGCCGGGGTCTGGAATGTTCTTGTTCGCCACGGTCACCGACCCTATAGGGGGGTGGCCACCGGGCTGGTCCGGGGCCGGGAACCCGGCGCTCACCGCCCTCACGGGAATCTCAGCATTCCCTGACGCGGATCTCACGCGGGACCGACGGTACGCACAGGCGGCGCCCCGAGCATCGCGGGCATGGAGCCCTCCGAGACCCTCCCCCGGCGCCGCGCCCGTCCCCACGCCCGCCCTGCCCGGTGCCGTCCCGTCCTGCGCGCCGCGCTCGCCGTCGCCGCCATGGGCGCGGTCACGGCCGGCGGCACGGTCTGCGTGAGGGCGCGGGCGCACTCCGACGCGGGCGCCGTATCGTCGGCGGCGTCACCGGCGGCCTCCTCCTCGGCCCCGGCGCGCGAGGAGGGGACGGTGGTACCCGTGAGCGAGCCCCCGGCGGTGGACCGGAAGGCGGTGCTGCGCCAGGCGGTGCGGTCGGTGCGGGTGCCGTCCGGTGCGCAGGTGTCGGCGGCGGTGCTGGACCTGGACTCCGGTGCCGGCGCGGTGTCCGGGGACACGGCCTTCGACACGGCGAGCATCGTCAAGGTCGACATCCTGGCGGCGCTGCTGCTCCAGGCCCAGGACGCGGGCCGGCGGCTGACGGCGGCCGAGCGGTCGTACGCCGCGAAGATGATCGAGAACAGCGACAACGCCTCCGCCACGGCGCTGTGGCACACGATCGGGCGGTCGGCGGGGCTGGACGCGGCGAACGCGCGGTTCGGACTGCGGGGGACCTCCGGCGGTCAGGGCGAGCTGTGGGGGCTGACGCAGACGACCGCCGCGGACCAGCTGACGCTGCTGCGGCAGGTGTTCGGCGAGAAGGAGCGGAGCGGGGGAAAGGGGCGGAAGGCCTGGCGGCCGGAGCTGAGTGCCGCGTCGCGGAAGTATGTGCGCGCCTTGATGGCGTCCGTCGAACCCGATCAGCGGTGGGGTGTCTCGGCCGCTGCCACGGGGGGCTCCCCGGCGCTGAAGAACGGATGGCTGCCGCGGAGTACGACCGGGCTGTGGGTGGTGAACAGCATCGGGCGGGTGCCGGTGGACGGGGGCGCCTACCTGGTGGCGGTGCTGTCCCGGGGAACATCGAGCCAGGCGGAGGGGGTCGCGCTGGTGGAGGCCACCGCGAAGGCGGCGGTGTCGGGGTTCACCTCGGGGTCGTAGCGGGCGGGGTGTCCCTAGGCGCGGGTTCTGCGGTTTCTCCAGAGGATCACCGCTGCCACCAGGAGCACGCCGCCGATGCCGCCGGCCAGGGGGCCCGCCCAGGCCGAGGCGCCGGTGCCGGGCTTGGCCGTGTCAGGGCCCGGTCCGAAGTAGCGGTCGCCGTACGCCGCCGGGCGCAGGTTCTCCGGTTCGAGGCGGCCGGCCGCCTCGAGGGCGGCCGCCGGGTCGATCATGCCGAAGCCCCGGGAGTCGTCGCGGCCGCCGACGGGGGCGTCGCGGGCCGTGTCCTCCAGGAGCGTCCTGACCTGGGCCGGGGCCAGATCGGGATGGGCCGCCTTGATCAGCGCCGCCGCTCCGGAGACGAAGGCGGCGGCGGCCGAGGTGCCCCAGCCCTCGTAGTACTTGTGGTCGGGGTCGGCGATGACGACGTCCACGCCGGGCGCGCTGACCGCGGAGTACCAGCGGCGGGTGGAGAAGGCGGCGTGGGTGCCGTACTTGTCCACGGCGGCGGCCGCGATGACGCCGGGGTACGCGGCCGGGAAGGAGACGTGGTCGCCCTTGTCGCCGCCGTTGCCCGCCGAGGCCACGACGACCACGCCCTTCTTCAGGGCGTACTGCACGGCCTCGTCCTCGCTGGGCTCGGGGTGCGCGGAGTCGGAGTCGTCGCCGAGGGAGAGGTTGATGACGTCGGCGCCGTGGTCGGCGGCCCAGCGGATGCCCTCGGCGAGGGCGTTGCCGCGGGTGGTGCGGGCCTTGGAGCGGGCGGGGTCGCCGTCCTCCAGGATGACCCGCACGGGCAGGATCTTCGCCTCGGGCGCGACACCCATGACGCCGGCGGTGTCGCCGGGTCCGTGGCCGTGTCCGGCGATGACGCTCGCCATGGCGGTGCCGTGCCGGGCCCAGGTGCGGTCTCCGGGCCGGGCGCCGAAGCCGATCATGTCGTGGGTGGGCAGCACGTTCCCGGCCAGGTCCGGGTGGTCGGCCTCGACTCCGGTGTCCAGGACGGCGACGGTGACGCCGCGCCCCTTGGTGGTGCGCCAGGCCTCGGTCAGGTGGAGCGCTGACAGGCCCCACTGCTGGGCGCGGATGCCGTCGGCGTGGGCGGCGGTGGACGGCAGCAGGACGAGGGCGCCGGTGAGCAGGAGGGTCACGGCCGAGCCGGTCGCGCCCACGCGGTGGTGGCCGCGCGTCGATGGCCTCATGGGGTCTTCTCCGTGGCCGAGCTGACGGTCTTGCGCAGGCGTCGTACGAAACGGTCCGCCAGGCCCTGGGCCTCGTTGCCGAGGCCGGCCTGGGCGGGTGCGGAGGTGGCGCCGGGGCCGGCGGCCTCCGCGGCGGGCTGGGGGGTGTCGACGGTACGGCCGTCGGCCCAGCCGGAGACGGCGTAGACGACGACGGGGGCGTCCACGAGGACCCTGACCGTCCAGGCGGCGCGCTGCTCGTCGCCGAAGCCGGCCGCCGCCGTGCCCTTGGCGGCGTACGGCCGGGGCATGAGGTCCGCCCGGCGGTCCAGGTGCTCGTCCCGGAAGCGGGCGGCGAGCGCCGCCGAGGCGGTGGCGTCGGCCTTGGTGAACAGCAGGCCGACGGTGGTGACGTAGGTCTGGGTGGCGTCGGTGTAGGTGGCGCGCAGGAGCCGGCGACAGCCGACGGGGGCGAGGGCCTCGCGCAGCAGCGGGTCGAACGCGTCGGCGCAGCCGCTGTCCGGGGCCACGGCGATCCTGGTCCAGGTCCGGTCGGCACCGCCGCGTCCGGCGCCGGTCCCCTGGACGGTGGGCGGGAACAGCTGGTCGACCGGCACGTTGTGCCACATCGGGCCGGCCGCGCCGAATCCGCTCGCGGCGACGCCCTCCCCGCCGTCCCCGGTGAGCCAACTGCCGGTCACCGCACCGCCGATGAGCCCGAGTCCGAGCACGAGACACGCGGCGGCGGCACCGGTACGGCTGCGCACCCACACCGCCACCGGCCACACCCGCGCCCGCTCGCCGTACGCCTCCGGGACCCCGAAGGACGCGACGGGCCGCTCGGTGGAGACCGCGGTCCAGGAGTGGGCGGGGTCAGGGGACGGACCGGAGTCGGCGACAGGGCCGGTGCGGCCGGTGGGACCAGGGGCGCCGGTGAGGCCGGTGGGACCAGTAGGGGCGGTGGGGCCGGCGGCGTGGCCGGGCTGCCAGGCCGTGGGCGTCTCCTGGGCGCCCGGCCGGGGCGCGGGCATGGAGCGTGCGGTGCCGGCGGCCGGTCGGCCGGGGGCGGGGAAGGCCGGTCTCGCGGGCGCGGGCGCCGGGCCGCCCGCGGTGGACGCCGACGGGGCACCGGGCGCCGGCGGGATCGGGCGGAGCCGGGTCGTGGTCTCGGACGCGGATTCCGCGGGGACACCGGGACGACGGGGCGGCGAGGAGGGCCCGTCCGCGCGGGGTCCCGGTGCCGCCGGGATCGGGCGGAGCCGGGTCGTCGTCTCCGACGGCGACTCCTCCGGGACTCCGGCGCGGCGGGGCTGCGCCGGCCGGGACTCCCCCGGCGCGGCGGGCCGGCGCGGCTGCGTCACCGAGCCGGGGGCCGGGCGCGACGGCACGGCCGTGCGCGTGCCGCCGGCGTCCGCGCGGGCGGCGCGGCCCGCGTTCGGCGGGGCGTCGGGGAAGCGGGCGGAGGCGGGGGGCGGGGGCGGGCCCACGGGGTCCGCGGGAGCCGCGGGCACGGCGGAGGAGGGCGCGTGTGAGGCACGGCCCACGGGGTCCGTGGGGGCGGCGCCACCGGGCCGCTCCGTTCCCGCGCTCTCGCTCGCGGGCAGGCCTGGCTCGCCTCGGGGGGCGCGCGGGGTGAACACGGAGGGCTCGTCCTCGAGGTGGTCGTCGGCCGCCGGGACCGCCGCTCCGGGCGGGGTGCGCCGCGGTCCCGGGTCGCTCCCGTGCGCGGCCGGGCCGGCCTCGGTCCCGTGTCCCGGCGCCGACGGCGCCCCCGGCTCGCGGCCGGTGCCGGACGCCGAGCCGGGCGGTGTCGCGGGGTGCGGTGCCGTCGGACCGGACGGAGTCGCGGGATGCGGTGCCGTCGGACCGGGCGGTGTCGTGGGGCGCGGAGGGACGGGGGCGCGGCGCGCTTCCGTGCTCATGCACCCCCCGTTTCCTCGTGCCCGGGCCGACTCGTACGTGGGCCGTGCTGCTCGCCGGCCGGGCCCGGTGCGAAAGGTCTGTCCGGGCACGCATACCCGTACGGCTGGACCGGCATCCCGGTTCAGATGAGTGCCCAGGTGTCTTCCGCCGTACGTGCGCGTCACTCTACGGGTTGTCCCTGAGCGGGGGAGAACCGGTCCGCGAGGGCGCGGTATCTGCCCGGAACGTCCCCCTACCCTGCGGTAATCGCGTCTGGCAGGCTGCCGTCATGACTGCGCGCGCCGCTGACCGTGCCCGCTACGACCGGGCCACCGCCCATCTCGACGCCCCTCTCGCGATCGTGGACCTGGCCGCCTTCGACGCCAACGCGGCCGATCTGGTCCGCCGGGCCGCCGGCAAGCCGGTCCGGGTCGCCAGCAAGTCGGTCCGCTGCCGGGCCCTGTTGGAGCGGGTGCTGGCCATGGACGGTTTCCAGGGGGTGATGTCGTTCACCCTGGCCGAGTCGCTGTGGCTCGCGCGCTCGGGGTTCGACGACGTGCTGCTCGCCTATCCGTCCGCCGACCGGGCGGGGTTCGCGGAGCTGGCCGCCGATCCCAAGCTCGCCGCCGCCGTCACCGTGCTGGTCGACGACGTCGCGCAGCTCGACCTCATCGACGCGGCCCGCGGCGGCGGGCGTGAAGTGGTGCGGGTGTGCCTGGAGTTGGACACCTCGCTGAAGCTGCTGGGCGGCCGGGTGCGGGTCGGCGCGCGCCGCTCCCCGCTGCACTCCCCCGGCCAACTGGCCTCGCTGGCGCGGGTGGTGGCCGAACGGCCCGGGTTCCGGCTGGTGGGGATCATGGCGTACGAGGGTCATGTCGCCGGTGTCGGGGACGCGGTGGCCGGGCGGCCGCTGCGGTCGCGGGCGATCCGGCTGATGCAGGCCGCCGCCCGCCGGGAACTGGCCGAGCGGCGCGGTGCGGCGGTGCGGGCCGTACGGGCCGTGGCGCCCGGCCTGGAGTTCGTCAACGGCGGTGGCACGGGGAGTGTGCAGCACACGGCCGCCGAGGACGCGGTCACCGAGATCGCGGCCGGTTCGGGGTTGTACGTGCCCCGGCTCTTCGACAACTACACGTCCTTCAGCGGCCGTCCGGCCGCCCTGTTCGCGCAGCCGGTGGTGCGGCGGCCGGGCGTGGGGGTCGTCACGGTGCTGGGCGGCGGCTATCCGGCCTCGGGTGCGGCGGGCCCGGACAGGCTGCCGGTGCCGTACCTGCCGGAGGGGCTGGTGTACGACCCGCAGGAGGGCGCCGGCGAGGTGCAGACCCCGCTGCTCGGCTCGCCCGCCGACGACCTGCTGATCGGCGACCGGGTGTGGTTCCGGCACGCCAAGGCGGGCGAGCTGTGCGAGCGGTTCGACGCGCTGCACCTGGTGGAGGTGGGCACGGTCACGGCGACCGTGCCCACCTACCGGGGCGAGGGGCGCACGTTCCTCTGACGACTCCTCGGCAAAGGCTTCAGTACACGGTGTCGGCCTGGTCCGGCACCACCGAGCCGTCCGGCCGGCGCACCGGGGCGCGGCTGCCGTCGGGGGCGTTGTAGGCGGTGGTGGAGCAGGGGTACGGCTCGGGCTTGCGGGGCAGGGGCTCGATGAACATCGGGTTGATCAGCCAGCGGCCGTCCGCGTCGTCGTGGGCCCGGCACATCAGCTCGGCCTTGTTGCGGTCGAGGACCAGGTGGGCGCCGGTGGCGTCGGAGACGAAGGTGACGTCGGTGTCCGCGTCGCCGCCGCCGACGGCGATCCGATTCCTCCAGGGCTGCTTCCGCCAGGCCGCGGGGCCGCGAATCCCGTAGATGTCCTGGTTGATCCAGCACCGCTTGCCGTCGATGTACGGGATCACCTCGCCCTTGTTCTCCCCGACGCCGCCGCAGCCCTCGTTGCGGGTGGTGATGCGGCCTTGGTGGTCGAGGACCGAGCGGATGGCGATGGTGTGCGCGGCGTCGACGCCGACCCCGCGCGACCAGACCTCGGTGACCGGCTCGGAGCCGGCCGAGACGATGTAGACCCGGAATCCGGCCCGCTGGAGGGTGCGGATGAGGTCGCGCTGCTGGTCGTAGTAGCGGACGTAGGCGGGGACGGTGTGGGTGCCCAGGGTGCGGGTGGCGCCGACGGGGGCGGCCAGCGCCTCGGTGCGGGCGGCGGCCGCGTAGGAGGAGAGCCGGGCCGGGGTGCGGCCCGCGAAGAGCTGGGGCACCCAGGCGTACTGCGGGACGGTGTGCCGGTGGTTCCAGGTGCCCGCGAAGGCGGCGGCGCCGCTCGTCGTGGTGCCCTTCTCCCGGATCTCCACGATCTCGTCCGTGCAGCGGGGCCGGTCGGAGGTGCGCAGGGAGCCGCCCGCGCCGGTGCCGCCCGCGCCGGTGCCGCAGGCGGCGGTGAGCGCGCGGTCCCCGGCGTCGGTGAGCCAGGCGCTGGTGTCCTTCCAGCGGGCCGGGCGCGGGAGGACGTCGTGGCGCAGGGCCCAGGAGAGGGTCGCGTCGGTGACGTCGTTCTTGGTGACGGTGTTGTCCCAGTCGAAGGCGGCGACCGCGCCGCGGTGCCCGGAGCAGGTGCCGTAGGTGTCGATGACGTGTTGCAGGCGATCGCGGTTGTCACCGTGCCAACGGGACGTCAGCCGGGGGCAGTCGGGCTCGGTCGCCGTCGGTGCGGCGGGTGCGGCCGCCAGGGCGGCGGCCGCTGCCAGGGTCCACGCGAGAAGCTGTCGCATACGCGCGGACCGTACACCTTTCGTCCCTACAGGGGCGTGACGTACGCGCCCGAGATGCCGCCGTCCACCAGGAAGTCGGTGGCGTTGACGAAGGAGGAGTCGTCGCTGGCGAGGAAGGCGACGGCGGCGGCGATCTCGTCCGCGTCGGCGAACCGGCCCACCGGGATGTGCACGAGCCGGCGCGCGGCCCGCTCCGGGTCCTTGGCGAACAGCTCCCGCAGCAGCGGGGTGTCGACCGGGCCCGGGCACAGGGCGTTGACCCGGATCCCCTCCCGGGCGAACTGCACGCCCAGCTCACGGGACATGGCGAGCACGCCGCCCTTGGACGCGGTGTACGAGATCTGGGACGTGGCCGCTCCCATCCTCGCCACGAAGGACGCGGTGTTGATGACGGAGCCCTTGCCCTGACGGCGCATGTAGGGGATGGCGGCCTTGCAGCACAGGTAGACGGAGGTGAGGTTGACCTCCTGGACGCGCTTCCAGGCCTCCAGTCCCGTCTCCAGGATGGAGTCGTCCTCGGGCGGGGAGATGCCGGCGTTGTTGAAGGCGACGTCGACGCTGCCGTAGGTGTCGTACGCCGTCTTGAACAGCGCCTCGACCTGCTCGGGGTCGGTGACGTCGACCTTGACGAAGAGTCCGCCGACCGCGTCGGCGGCGGCCTTCCCGGCCCTCTCGTCGATGTCGGCGCAGACGACGTTCGCGCCCTCGGAGGCGAGGCGGCGCGCGGTGGCGAGGCCGATGCCGCTGCCGGCTCCGGTGACGACGGCGGTACGGCCGACCAGGCGGCGGCAAACGGTGGTGTCGGTCACTGTGCTGGGCCCTCCGTGCTGATGAAGACGTTCTTGGTCTCGGTGAAGGCGGTCAGGGCGTCGGGGCCGAGTTCACGGCCGAGGCCGGACTGCTTGAAGCCGCCGAACGGGGTCCAGTAGCGGACGCTGGAGTGGGAGTTGACGGACAGGTTGCCGGCGCGGACGGCCTGGGAGACGCGCAGGGCGCGGCCGATGTCCCGGGTCCACAGGGAGCCGGACAGGCCGTAGGGGGTGTCGTTGGCGAGGCGGATCGCGTCCGCCTCGTCGGTGAAGGGCAGCAGGACGGCGACCGGGCCGAAGATCTCCTCGCGGGCCGCCGGGCTGTCCGGCCGCTCGCCGGTGAGCACGGTCGGCGGGAACCAGAAGCCGGGCCCGTCGGGGGCGGCGCCGCTCAGGGCCTGGGCGTCCTCGGGGACGTACGACCGTACGCGGTCCAGCTGCCGGCGGGAGATCAGCGGCCCCATCTGCGTCTTCTCGTCGGCCGGGTCGCCGACCACGACGGCGGCCAGCGCGTCCGCGAGGAACGCGCGGGCCTCCTCGAACAGCGGCTCCTGGACCAGGATCCGGGTGCGGGCGCAGCAGTCCTGGCCGGCGTTGTCGAGGAAGGAGAAGGGGTCGAGGGCGGCCTTGAGGTCGGCGTCGGCGAAGACGATGTTGGGGCTCTTGCCGCCGAGTTCGAGGGTGACGGGCTTGACCTGCCGGGCGCAGCGCTCCATGACCTCGCGGCCGGTGCGGGTGGCGCCCGTGAACACGATCTTGGCGACGTCGGGATGGTCGACCAGCGCGCGGCCCGCGATGTCGCCGTAGCCGGGGAGCACCTGGAAGAGGTGCTCGGGCAGGCCGGCCTCCAGGGCGAGTTCGGCCAGGCGCAGGGCGGTGAGCGGGGTGGTCTCGGCGGGCTTGAGGACGACGGCGTTGCCCGCGGCGAGCGCCGGGAAGGAGCCCCAGGCGGCGATCGGCATGGGGAAGTTCCAGGGGGCGATCACGCCCACGACGCCCAGGGGTTCGTGGAAGGTGACGTCCCAGCCGCCGGGGACGGGGATCTGCCGGCCGAGGAGGCGTTCGGCGCCGCCGGCCGCGTAGAGGAGGAGGTCGCGGGCGTTGCCTGCCTCCCAGCGGGCGTTGCCGAGGGTGTGGCCGGCCTCGCGGACCTCCAGCAGGGCCAGTTCCTCCACGTGGGCGTCGACGGTGTCGGCGAAGCGGCGCAGCAGCCGGGCGCGGTCGGCGGGCGGGAGCGCGGCCCAGGCGGTCCGGGCCCGCGTGGCCCGTACGACGGCGGCGTCCACATCGGCCGCGTCGGCGGCGGGGACGGTGGCGACGACCTGCTCGGTGGCGGGGTTGAGGACCTTCAGCTCGTGCGGGTCGGACACGTGATGACCTTTCACAGGCGTTCGAAGGAGCGGCGCAGCTCCCAGTCGGTGACCGCGGCGTCGAAGGCCTCCAGTTCGACGCGCGCCATGTTGCGGTAGTGGGCCACCACCTCGTCGCCGAAGGCTGCCTTGGCCAGGGGGCTGTCCTCCCAGAGCGCGGCGGCCTCCCGCAGGGTGGCCGGGACGTGCGCGAAGCCCGCGGCGTAGGCGTTGCCGGGGCAGGGTTCGGGCAGTTCCAGCTTCTGCTCGATGCCGTACAGGCCGGCCGCGACCAGTCCGGCGACGGCGAGGTAGGGGTTGACGTCGCCGCCGGGCAGGCGGTTCTCGAAGCGCAGGGAGCGGCCGTGGCCGACGACGCGCAGGGCGCAGGTGCGGTTGTCGTGGCCCCAGGCGACGGCGGTGGGGGCGAAGGAGCCGGGCTGGAACCGCTTGTAGGAGTTGATGTTCGGGGCGTAGAGCAGGGAGAAGTCGCGCAGGGCCGCGAGCTGTCCGGCGAGGAAGTGCCGCATGACCTCGGACATGCCGTCCGGGCCGTCCCCGGCCATGGCGTTGGTGCCGTCCGCGTCGGCGAGCGAGAGGTGGATGTGGCAGGAGTTGCCCTCGCGCTCGTTGTACTTGGCCATGAAGGTGAGCGAGACGCCCTCCTGGGCGGCGATCTCCTTGGCGCCTGTCTTGTACAGGGCGTGCTGGTCGCAGGTGACGAGGGCCTCGTCGTAGCGGAAGGCGATCTCGTGCTGGCCGGGGTTGCACTCGCCCTTGGCGGACTCGACGGTGAGGCCGGCGCCGGCCATCTCGTTGCGGATGCGGCGCAGCAGGGGCTCGACGCGGCCGGTGCCGAGGACGGAGTAGTCGATGTTGTACTGGTTGGCCGGGGTCAGGCCCCGGTAGTTCGCGTCCCAGGCCTGCTCGTAGCTGTCCTTGAAGACGATGAACTCCAGCTCGGTGCCGACCTGGGCGGTGTAGCCGAGCGCGGCGAGGCGCTCCAGCTGGCGGCGCAGGATCTGGCGCGGGGCGGCGGCGACCGGGGAGCCGTCGTCCCAGGCGAGGTCGGCGACGAGCAGGGCGGTGCCTGGGTGCCAGGGGACGTGGCGCAGGGTGGACAGGTCGGGGCGCATGGCGAAGTCGCCGTAGCCGCGGTCCCAGGAGGACATGGCGTAGCCGTCGACGGTGTTCATCTCGGTGTCGACGGCGAGGAGGTAGTTGCAGCCCTCGGTGCCGTGCTGGAGGACCTCGTCGAGGAAGAAGCGGGCGGCGAACCGCTTGCCCTGCAGCCGCCCTTGCATGTCGGGGAAGGCCAGGACGACAGTGTCGATCTCACCGTCGGCGACGAGGGCGCGCAGTTCCTCGACGCTCAGCGGGGGCGTGCGGTCTGCCACGGGAGGGCCTCCTTCGGCGTCTTCGCTTTTTTCGGCCGGGCCGAGGGGGCGTCTCCCCGATCTTCGTGGATCAGGCCGCGGCGTCCGGTGCGGTGCCTCGGCGTGCGGCCGGATCGCCCTCGTACTGGGCGTACGTGGGCGATTCGGCCGTGCGGCGAGGTGCCGTGCCGGGCGTCGCGGACCCACGAAGATCGGGGAGACGCCCCCTAGGGCCATAAGGTATTGCGGAGAACCATTGCTTGGGAAGGGGATACGTCCGGATGTCGCGGGACGAGGGTCCGAACGGGCCGGACGAGCGGCTCACCGCGGTGTTGCGGCCGGTGCGGGCCGGCAACGGCTTCGAGGAGGCGCTGGAGCAGATCCTCCAGGTCGTACGGCTCGGCCTGGTGCCGGGCGGCGAGCGGCTGCCCGCCGAGCGGGAGCTGGCGGACCGGCTCGGGATCAGCCGGGTCACGCTGCGCGAGGTGCTGAAGGTCCTCCAGGACCAGGGCCTGGTGGAGTCGCGGCGCGGGCGGTACGGCGGAACGTTCGTGCTGGCGCGCGCGGACGCGGGCGGCGAGGACGAGCTGCGCCGGCGGGTCGCCGAGGTCGACATCGAGGACGTGCTGCGCTTCCGGGAGGTGCTGGAGGTGGGGGCGGCCGGGCTGTGCGCGGCGCACCGGCTCACGGCGGAGCAGGGCGACCGGCTGCGGGAGGCGCTGCACCGCACCCGCGAGGCCCCGCTCGCCGACTACCGGCGGCTCGACACGCTGCTTCATCTGACCCTGGCCGAGCTGTGCGGCTCGCCGTCGCTGACCGCCCAGTACGCGGCGGTGCGGGCGCGGGTCAACGACCTCCTCGACTGCATCCCGCTGCTGGTGCGCAACCTGGAGCACTCGCAGCGCCAGCACACCGCGCTGGTGGAGGCGGTGCTGGACGGGGATGCCGACGGGGCGCGGGAGATGATGCGGGAGCACTGCGCGGGCACGGCGGCGCTGCTGCGGGGCTTCCTGGCGTGAGCGCGCTCTGCAAAGGTATGCACGGACACCTTTGAGGGCACTGGGAGAGTGACGGCGTGGGCGACGGCGCGAGCGGACGACCGCTGATCGGTGTGAGCACGTACCTGGAGAGCAGCGCGCGCTGGGGCGTGTGGGACATGGCGGCGGTCCTGCTGCCCGCCGCGTATCCGCGCCATGTGCAGCGCGCGGGCGGGGTGGCCGCCCTGCTGCCGCCGGACGAGCCGGAGCGGGCCGCCGCCGCGGTGGCCCGGCTGGACGGGCTGGTCGTCGCGGGCGGACCCGACGTCGATCCGGGACGGTACGGCGCCGAGCGCTCCGCGCTGACCGGACCGCCCGCGCCGGAGCGGGACGCGTGGGAGCTGGCGCTGATCGGGGCGGCGCTGGCGGCCCGGGTGCCGCTGCTGGGGGTCTGCCGGGGGATGCAGCTGCTGAACGTCGCCCTCGGGGGGACGCTGGTGCAGCACCTGGACGGCCACGCGGAGATCGTCGGCGCGTACGGCCGGCATCCGGTGAAGCCGGTGCCGGGGACCCTGTACGCCGCGATCGCGCCGGAGGAGACGTCGGTGCCGACCTATCACCACCAGGCGGTGGAGCGGCTCGGGGAGGGACTGGTGCCGAGCGCGTACGCGGTGGACGGGACCGTGGAGGCGGTGGAGCTGCCGCCGGAGCGGGGATGGGTGCTCGGGGTGCAGTGGCATCCGGAGCTGGGTGAGGATCTGCGAGTGATGCGGGCGCTGGTCACGGCGGCGTCCTGAAACCGGGCTGCGGCCTCCTGGCTCCCCGGCTCCCCGACTCCGGCCCACCGGCTCTCCGGCCCCCGGCTACGGCTCCTCGGCCGGGCGGGGCTACGGCTCCACGGCCGGGCCGGGCTACGGCTCCTCGTGGTCGCCGTACGGCCGGGTGAGGATCTCCATGGCGTGACCGACCGGGTCCTGGAAGTACAGGCCGCGTCCTCCGTAGCGGTGGTTGATCTCTCCGGCCTGTTTCATGTGGGGATCGGCGTAGTAGGTGATCCCGTCCTGCTGGATGCGCCCGAAGGCCGCGTCGAACTCGTCGTCGGAGACGAGGAAGGCGTAGTGCTCGGAGACGATCGACTCGGCGGGGACGGTGGCGAAGTCGAGGGTGACCCCGTTGCTGGTGGCCATCGGTATGAACGGGCCCCACTCGTCCCCGGGCTCGAGCCCCAGTACGCGGCCCAGGAACTCGGCCGATTCCCGCTTGTCCCGGGCGTGGACGATGGTGTGGTTCAACTGGACGGACATGTGCGAACCCTTCCGTAAGACAACCTCACGGACATCTCCATGCTAGCTTGATCTTTAACGTGCCGCGTCGAATGGCGCGTCGAACTTGATCACTCGGTCCGGTAATCGCCGTACGTCAAAGCGGCCTTCGTCTGAACATGTGCTCCGACCAAGGAACACACACGTCCAGCACGAAGGCCGTGAAGATGAGTCTGCTGCATCGTGGTGCCCGACAAGAACCGCTGACGCAACTGTCATGCTTCCGGGGCGAGTTCTACTCCTGCCTGACCGCTCGTTCGGATGCGCTGTTCGAGCTGGCCGACGCTGTTCTGTGCGGTGACGGACCGGTGAGGTCGCTGGCCGAGCTGTCACTGGTGGGCGAACACCGCCGCGGACACGGAGGGCTCTATGCAGCAGTTTCCCGGGGAGGCATCGATGCCGACCGGCTGCGGCAGGCGCTGGCCGCGGTGCCGCTGCCGCGTGCTGCCGACGGCCGGCTCGTCCTGGCTGTCGATGTCACCTGCTGGCTGCGGCCCGATGCCCACACCTCACCGCAGCGGATCCTGTGTCACACCTATGGCCGGGGCAAGGACCAGCACATCCCGATCCCCGGCTGGCCGTACTCGATCATCTGCGCGCTCGAGCCCGGCCGCAGCTCATGGACTGCACCCCTGGACGCGTTGCGACTGGCACCCGGCGACGACACCGCCACCGTCACCGCCCGACAACTGCGTGACCTGGTCCAGCGACTGATCACAGCCGGGCAGTGGCACGCGGGCTCGCCGGACATCCTCATCGTCGCGGACGCCGGATACGACGCGCCCCGCCTGGCCTTCCTGCTGAGAGACCTGCCGGTCCAGGTGCTGGCCCGGATGCGCTCGGACCGGGTTCTGCGCCGGGCCGTCCCGCAGCGCCAGCCTCACATCCTGGGCCGCCCGCCCCGACACGGCAGCGAGTTCGTCTTCGGCCAGCCCGACACCTGGGGCACCCCGGACACCAAAACCGTCACCGACACACGCCTCTACGGCCAGGCCACCGCCCGCTCCTGGGACCGACTGCACCCCAAGCTGACTCACCGTTCCTCCTGGGCCGCAGCCGACGGCACGCTCCCCATCGTCGAGGGCAGCGTGATCCGCCTGGACATCGACCAACTGCCCAGCGGCGCAACTCCCAAGCCGGTCTGGCTCTGGTGGTCAGGCACCGACGCCACCCCGGCGGACACCGACCGTCTCTGGCAGACCTACCTGCGGCGATTCGATATCGAGCACACGTTCCGCCTGTTCAAGCAGACTCTCGGCTGGACCTGTCCGAAGATCCGCACCCCCGAGGCGGCGGACCGATGGACCTGGTTGATCCTCGCCGCCTACGCGCAACTCCGTCTCGCTCGCCCGCTCGCAGCCGACCTGCGTCGTCCCTGGGAGAAACCCAGTTCTCCAGACCGACTCACACCCGCCCGCGTCCGCCGCGACTTCCGGCACATCCGCCCACAAGCCGCCTGCCCAGCCCAAGCACCGAAATCCTCCCGACCCGGTCCCGGACGACCACCGGGCCGAAAGAACACCCGGCCCACACCCCGCCACGACGTGCACACACCCCGCAAAACACAGCCAGCGAAACGGCAAACGAAGAAGTTAACCACCCCACGACCACGCCGCACAGGTTAAAGATCAAGCTAGGGCCTGTCGTCAAAGTCCCGTCGTCCGCCCGGAGGGCCGCAGCGCCTCGCCCAGCACCCGGGGCGCTTCGGCCAGCGACGGGCCGTACCAGGTCAGGTGCCGTCCGCCGACCAGGGCGCAGGGCAGGCCGGGGAAGGCCTCCGGGCCGTCGTCGGCGGTGAAGCGGTAGGGCTCGTCGGGGAGGACGACCAGGTCCGGGGCGGCCGCGCGCAGTTCGTCCAGGGGGACGCGGGGGTAGCGGTCGGGGTGGGCGGCGTAGAGGTGGTGGACGCCGAGGCGGGCCAGGACGTCGCCCGCGAAGGTGTCCCGGCCGAGCACCATCCAGGGGCGGCGCCAGACGGGCACGACGGCCGTGACGGGTTCCGCGGGGGCCGGGAGCGCCGTCCAGGCCGCCTGCGCCTCGTCCAGCCAGCGGGGCCGTGTCCTCGCGCCGGACGCGGTCAGTACCCGGTCCAGTTCCAAGAAGGCCTGCGGGAGGGTGCGCACCTCGGTGACCAGCACCTCCAGGCCGGCGGCCCGCAGGGCGTCCAGGTCGGGGGCGCGGTTCTCCTCCTCGTTGGCGATCACCAGGTCGGGGGCGAGGGCGATGATCCGGTCGGTGTCCGGGTTCTTGGTGCCACCGACGCGGGTGACGTCGAGGCCCGCCGGATGGGTGCACCAGTCCGTGGCACCCACGAGGGCACCCGGCAGGGTGACGGCCACGGCCTCCGTCAGGGACGGGACGAGCGAGACGACCCGCACTAACGGGACCGGTCCTGGACCGCCTCGATGTGCTCGGCGACCGCGACCACGATCACCCGGGTGTCCGGGACCGTGGCCCGCCAGCGGTGGCGCACCCCGCCGGTCAGGTAGAGGGTGTCGCCCCGGCCGAGGCGGTAGGCGCGGCCCTCGGCCTCGATCTCCACCGCGCCGTCGGCGACGTACATCAGCTCGTCGTTGCGGTGACGGAACTCGCGGCCGGCGTCGTGGTCGCCGGTGAACTCGGAGGCGTGCAGCTGGTGATGGCCGCGCACCAGGGAGCGGGTGCGCGGGTCGAAGTCGCCGTCGGCGACGGGCGCGGCGCGTACGACGTCCACACTGCACGCGGGGTCGGCGGCGGCGAGGAGCTCCACGGCCGTGGTGCGCAGCGCGTCGGCCAGTTTCTCCAGGGAGGTGGGGCTCGGGCGGGCCTTGTCGTTCTCGACCTGGCTGAGGAAGGGCACGGAGAGTCCGCTGCGCTCGGCGACGACCGCGAGGGTGAGTTCCAGCGTGCGACGGCGCCGCCGCACGGCCGCGCCCACCCGCACGGACTGCTGCTCCTTGTGGTCGCCCATCGCTCCGGCTCCCTCCTTCGCGCGTTCGTGCCGCTGCTGTCCGGGTGCCCCTCGGCGGGCGCACCTCCTCTGATGAGTTGTGTGCACCCTACGCATGTTCGGCAAACCGCCGCATGCGCCTGTCACATCCCTGCCACGCCCGCGGCCCGTACCCTCACGGTTCACGCCAGGGCACCGGGCCGCCGGGTGAAGGACGTGTCTCCTGCTTCAAGGCGCGAACGTGCTCAGGTGTTCCCCCGGGGCCGCTCTCGTCGCGCTCTGTGGTTGGCCGGATCCCTCCTGTCGCGAGGAGGCCGCCGGATCCCGTCCTTCTCGGCGGCCCCGCCGGGTCCCGCTCCGACGGGGACACCACGAGGGGCGGGCGGCGGCGACGCGTCCGGTCGGACGTGCGGCCGCGGCCCGCCCCTCGTGGCGGCCGTCCGGACGGGGTCAGGTCACCCGGAAGCCTGGCTCTTTCCCTGCGTGCGGGCGACGGGCGCCCACTTGTCGGCGAGGCCCGGGTTCTCGCGCAGCCAGGCGCGGACGGCGCCCTGCTCGTTGCCCTTGCCCGCCTTCTGGATCCGCGCCTCCAGGCCGGTGAGCTGCTTCTCGGTCATGGAGAAGTTCTCGAGCCACCTGCCGACCCGGGGGTTGTCGGCGGCGAAGCCCTTGCGGGCCAGGGTGTGCACTCCGTCGCCGCTGCCCCAGGCGCCCTTGGGGTCCTTCAGCTTCTTCAGGCCGTAGTCGCTGTACGCCCAGTGCGGCGACCACAGGGTGACGACGACCGGCTGCTTCTTGGCGTAGGCGCGCTTCAGCTCGGCGAGCATGGCCGGGGTGGAGCCGTCGACGACGTCGTACGAGCCCTTGAGGCCGTACGCGTCGAGGACCTTGTCCTTGAGCAGGCCCATCATGCCGGCGCTGGGCTCGATGCCGACGATCCTGCCGTCGAACTCGGAGGCGTGGGCCTTCAGGTCCGCCAGGGAGTCGACGCCCTTGACGTACGAGGGGACGCTCAGCTCCAGGGAGGTGGGGCCGTACCACTTGCCGATGTCGTCCAGCCGGTCGCCGAACTTCTTCCAGTACTCGGCGTGCGTGGTGGGCAGCCAGGAGTCGGTCTCGAAGTCGAGCTGGCCGGTGGCGAGGCCGGTGTAGAGGGGGCCGGCGGCGTACTGGGTGACGGTCACCTTGAAGCCGCGTTCCTCCAGCAGTTCCTTCCACAGGAAGGTGGAGGCGATGCCCTCGTCCCAGGGGATGTAGCCGATCCTGATCTCCTTGCCCTTGCCGACGTCGGTGCCGGAGGCCGCGGAGGTCTCGGAGGGGGAGCCGAAGATCCCGATGCCGCCGGCGGCCAGCGCGAGGACGACCACGCCGATGACGGCGACGCGCGGGCGCGGCCGGTACGACCAGACGCTCGGCCGGGTCTTCGCGGCGGCCCTGCGGCCCAGCGGGGAGAGCTGGGTGCCGAGCGCGCTGGTCATCCGGTCCAGGTAGATGGCGAGGACGACGATGCCGACGCCGGCCTCGAAGCCGAAGCCGATGTCGAGCTGTCCGATGGCCTCGTTGACGGCGCCGCCGAGTCCGCCGGTGCCGACCATGCCGGCGATGACGACCATGGACAGGCCGAGCATGATCACCTGGTTGACGCCGGCCATGATGGTCGGCAGGGCGAGCGGCAGCTGCACCCGCAGCAGGGTGGCGCGCGGAGTGGTGCCGAACGCGTCGGCGGCCTCGACCAGTTCGGGGTCGACCTGACGGATGCCCAGCTCGGTCATGCGGACGCCGGGGGCGAGCGCGAAGATCAGGGTGGCGATGACGCCGGCCGCGGTGCCCAGCCCGAAGAAGAGGATGGCCGGGATCAGCAGGACCATCGACGGCATGGTCTGGAGCAGGTCGAGCACGGGCCGCACGGCGGCGCTGACCGCCTTGGAGCGGGCCGCCCAGATGCCGAGCGGGATCGAGATCACCAGGGCGATGACGGTGGCGACGAGGACCAGGGACAGCGTCGACATGGCCCGGTCCCACAGGTCGAGCGAGTCGACGAGGGCGAACCCGGCGAAGGCGAGGACACCCGCGACCAGGCCGCGCAGCCACCAGGCGAGCACGGCGAGGATGCCGGCCAGCAGCAGCGGCGCGGGCGCGGTGAGGACGGCGTCGATGCCGTCGTACATGCCCTCCACGACCGCGCGGATCGCGTCGAAGAGCCAGGCCAGATGGGCGACGAGCCAGTCGACGCCGGAGTCGACCCAGTCGCCGAGGTGCAGCCTAGGCACGGGCGGTCACCTTCTTCCCGCCGTCGCGGTCGTTGTCGCAGGCCCTGGGCTCGCCCGTCTCGTCGCCGAGGAAGCCGACCAGACGCCTGCGGGGTACGACGCCCACGAGCGCGCGGTCGCCGTCGAGGACGGCCACGGGGTGGCTGAGCCGGGCGCTGAGGGCGCACAGGTCGGTGAACGGCGTGTCCGGGGCCGCGGTCTCGCAGGCGCAGTCGGCCTCGTCGCCGCGCACGTCGGTGTCCATGACGGCGGCGGCGGTCAGGACGCGGGAGCGGTCGACGTCCTGGATGAAGGAGGCGACGTAGTCGTTCGCCGGGCGCAGCAGGATGTCCTCGGCGGTGCCGTTCTGGACGATGCGGCCGTCGCGCATGACGGCGATGCGGTCGCCCAGGCGCATGGCCTCGTTGAGGTCGTGGGTGATGAACACGATGGTCTTCTTCAGGGACTTCTGCAGTTCCAGGAGCTGGTCCTGCATGTCGCGGCGGATCAGCGGATCCAGGGCGCTGAAGGACTCGTCCATCAGCAGCAGCTCGGCGTCGGTGGCGAGGGCGCGGGCGAGGCCGACGCGCTGCTGCATGCCGCCGGACAGCTCGTCGGGCCAGGAGTCCTCCCAGCCGGCCAGGCCGCACAGGGCGAGCGCCTCGTCGGCGCGGCGTTCGCGCTCGGCGCGGGGCACGCCCTGCACGGCGAGGCCGTAGGCGGCGTTGTCGCGGACACTGCGGTGCGGGAAGAGCGCGAAGTGCTGGAAGACCATGCTGATCTTCCTGGCGCGGACCTCGCGCAGCTCGCGGTCGGTGAGCGCGGTCAGCTCCTGGCCGTCGAACAGCACCCGGCCGGCCGTCGGTTCCAGCAGGCCGTTGAGCATGCGCAGCAGGGTGGACTTGCCGGAGCCGGACAGGCCCATGACCACGAAGATCTGGCCCGGTTCGACGGTGAAGGACGCGTCGATCACGGCCGCGGTGCTGCCGTCGGCCCGCAGCTCGTCCCGCTCGGCCCCCTGCCGCAGCCGCTCCACCGCCTGGTCCGGTCGTCTGCCGAACACCTTGAACAGGTGCTCGGCCTCAAGGCTGGATGACACGCGTACCTCTCGTCTCGGCCGGCAGAAACGGAGCGGCGGGCCGGTGGCCCAGGAACAGTTGAACGGGCAACCGGCAGCGCTCCGAGGCCGCGTCTGCCCTCCTTCCACAAGGGCAAACGCACAAGTGGCCCGCTTCACGGCGATGCGCACACCGCAACGCGTTCCGCCACGGGAACGGGCGCTCCGGCGCGACGGCCCGGTGCCGGTGCCATGCGGCGCGACGCGACCCGGTGTCGGTGCCGTACGGCATGATGCGAGCGTGACCGGACGACTCATGCTTCTCGACACCGCCTCGCTCTACTTCCGCGCCTACTTCGGCGTGCCGGACTCGGTGCGAGCACCGGACGGCACGCCGGTGAACGCCGTGCGCGGGCTGCTGGACTTCATCGACCGGCTGGTCAAGGACCACCGGCCGGACCGGCTCGTGGCCTGTATGGACGCCGACTGGCGGCCCCAGTGGCGGGTGGACCTCATCCCGTCCTACAAGGCGCACCGGGTCGCCGAGGAGCACGAGAGCGGGCCGGACGCGGAGGAGGTCCCGGACACCCTGGCCCCGCAGGTCCCGGTCATCGAGGACGTGCTGGACGCGGTCGGCATCGCCCGGGTCGGGGTCGCGGGGTACGAGGCGGACGACGTGATCGGCACGTTCACGGCGCGCGCGGACGGCCCGGTGGACATCGTCACCGGCGACCGCGACCTGTACCAACTGGTGGACGACCGGCGCGGGATCCGCGTGCTGTACCCGCTGAAGGGCGTCGGCACGCTGCAGCTGACCGACGAGGCGGTGCTGCGCGAGAAGTACGGGGTCGGCGGGCCGGGGTACGCGGATCTGGCGCTGCTGCGCGGCGACCCGAGCGACGGTCTGCCGGGGGTGCCCGGCGTCGGCGAGAAGACGGCCGCCAAGCTGCTGGCGGAGTTCGGTGACCTGGCCGGGATCATCGCGGCCGTCGACGACCCGAAGGCGAAGCTCACGCCGACGCAGCGCAAGCGGCTCACGGAGGCGGCGCCGTATCTCGCGGTCGCGCCGAAGGTGGTCCGGGTGGCCGGTGACGTACCCCTGCCCGACGTCGACACCGCGCTGCCGCACGCCCCGCGCGACCCCGCCGGGCTGGACGCGCTGGCGGCCCGCTGGGGGCTGGGCGGCTCCCTGCACCGCCTGCTGACGACGCTCGCGCAGTGATTCCAAGGGAATTTTCCGGCAAAGGGATCACCGGCGATCCCCGGAAAGAGGTGCCACTCGGGGCAGGATGCTAACTTAGGTATACCTAACCAGTGTTGCAGGAGGTCGTCATGGCGGAGCGTCCGGCACGAAAGCCGCGCAAGCCTCATACCGCCCAGGTCGTGCGCACCGAGCGGCTCACCCCGCACATGCAGCGTGTGGTGCTCGGCGGCGACGGCCTCGCCGGCTTCACGGCGGACACCTGCACCGACCACTACGTGAAACTGCTCTTCGGCCCCGAGGGCGTGACCTACCCGGAACCCTTCGACCTGGACCGGATCCGCGCCGAGTTCCCCCGTGACCAGTGGCCGGTGACCCGGACCTACACGGTCCGCGGCTGGGATCCCCAACACCGCGAACTGACCCTGGACTTCGTCCTCCACGGCGACGCGGGCCTGGCCGGGCCCTGGGCCACCCGGGTCAGGCCCGGCGAGAGCGTGCGCTTCATGGGCCCCGGCGGCGCCTACGCGCCCGATCCGGACGCCGACTGGCATCTGCTCGTCGGCGACGAGAGCGCGCTGCCCGCGATCGCCCGCGCCCTGGAGACCCTGCCGGCCGGCGCCCGCGCGCACGCCTTCCTGGAGGTCTCCGGACCCGAGGAGGAGCAGAAGATCGACTCCGACGTGGAGGTCGTCTGGCTGCACCGCGGCGACCGTCCGGTCGGCGCGGCCCTGCTCGACGCCGTACGTTCCCTGGAGTTCCCCGAGGGCCGGCTGCACGCCTTCGTGCACGGCGAGGCGGGCTTCGTGAAGGAGCTGCGCCGCATGCTCCGCGTCGACCTCCAGATCCCGCGCGAGGACCTCTCCGTCTCCGGCTACTGGCGCCTCGGCCACGACGAGGACGGCTGGCAGGCCTCCAAGCGCGACTGGAACGCCCGTATCGAGGCCGAGCAGGAGGGCGACGCGGCCGCGTGAGGGGCCGGGGGCCCACGCGCCGAGCGTGTGGCCGCCGACCGGCTTGGCGAGTGTGCGGGGTGGTTCAGTCGCTCCGGAGGCGGGCGTGGAAGTGCATGTCGTGCCAGCCGTCCGGATGCTGCAGAGCGCTGCGCTTGGTGCCCTCCAGTGCGAAGCCGGTCTTCGCCGCGACACGGCAGGACGCCGGGTTGGCGGTGGAGTGGAAGAGTTCGAGGCGGTGCAGACCGACCTCCTCGAACGCCCACCGCGTCACGGCGGTGGTGGAACGGGCGGCGACCCCCTGACCCCGGGCGCGGGCCACCGTCCAGTACGCGACCTCGGCCACGCCCTCGCCGAGCAGCATCTCCCGCAGCGCGACCCGGCCCCGCAGCTCGTCCGTGTCCTCGTCGACCACGGCCCACTGGGCGCCCCGTTCCTCCCTCCACATCGTGTGCCATTCCTCGATCCAGCCGGCGACCTCCTCCTCGGAGTCGGCGGACTTGATGTGCCACTGAAGGATGACCGGGTCCTGGAAGGCCGCGTGGATGGCGGACGCGTCCTCGGCCCGCCAGGGGCGGAGCAGCAGACCGTCACCGGTCGGGAGGGCGGGCTGCGGGTTGCGGGCGACGGTTCCGGCGGCCACCACCGGGCGGGTGAGAACAGGCATGCCGGAATCCTGCCAAGGCATCGGCCCGCGCCCCAGCCGTTTTCCGCGAACGGCTCCCCCGCTCACCCGTCAGGGCGCCGACAGGCCGCCGTACCCTTGGGTCCTGATGAGACGCCGTACGCCACCCCCGCCCGCCCCACTCCCCCAGCGCGACGGGGTCGACCCGGTGCGGGTGCGGCTGCCGTTCGACGGGACGTGGGCCACGGTGCGCGAGCACCTCGTGGAGCGGCTGACGGGGGCGGGCCCCGGCGTGATCGAGTCGATGCTCGGCGCGGGGCTGATCGTGGACGCCGACGGGCGCGCGGTGGCACCGGATGCGCCGTACGAGCCGGGGATGTTCGTGTGGTTCCACCGGGACCCGCCGCCGGAGGTCCCGGTGCCGTTCCCGGTCGAGGTGGTGTACCGCGACGCCCACATCGTCGTCGCCGACAAACCGCACTTCCTCGCCACCACCCCGCGCGGCAGCCATGTCACCCAGACCGCGCTGGCCCGGCTGCGGCACGGACTGGACCTCCCGGAGCTGACCGCCGCGCACCGCCTGGACCGGCTCACCGCCGGACTGGTGCTGTTCATCGTGCGGCCCGGGGAACGGGGCACCTATCAGACGCTGTTCCGTGACCGCCGGGTGCGCAAGGAGTACGAGGCCCTCGCGCCGTACGACCCCACGCTCCCCCTGCCCACGACCGTACGCAGCCGGATCGTGAAGGAACGCGGGGTGCACGCCGCGCGGGAGGTCGAGGGCGAGCCGAACGCGGTGACCCGGGTGGAACTGGTCGAGCGCCGCGAGGGGCTGGGCCGGTACCGGCTGACCCCGGAGACCGGCCAGACCCATCAGCTCCGGGTGCACCTCACCACGCTCGGCATTCCCATCCTCGGTGACCCCCTGTATCCGCAGGAACTCGCGCCCGCGCCGGTGAACGACTTCCGGCGCCCGCTGCAACTACTGGCCCGGAGGCTGGAGTTCACCGACCCGGTCACCGGGGCGGAGCACGCCTTCGTCAGCGCGCGCACGCTCGAGGCGTGGTCCGCCCCGGACCGGTGGGCCGACGGGGAGTAGCCCCCTCCCGGCTCACTCCCCCCACCACCACCGCAACATCCGCCGCCACACGCTCTCCCGCGGGGACGGCTCCGGGACCTGCGAAGTCACCGGCGGCCCCCCGGCAGCCGGCGGGTACGGGGGCCGGGGCAGCGGACGGGGCTCCGCCCCGGGCGCGGGAGGCGTCCGCAGGGCGCCGGTCTGCTGCCACGTGCCGCGCGGGGGCGGGACCGGCGAGGAACTCGGCGCCAGCTTCACGTCCTGCTGGGGCTTGGGATCGAAGCGCACCGGAAGGGCCACCAGGTGCCGGGAGGCGATCGACGAACGCCAGGCCAGCTCCGACTCCGCGCAGGCCAGCTGGACATCCGGCAGCCTGGTCAGCAGGGCGTCCACACCGACGTCGGCGACGGCACGGCCGATGTCCTGACCCGGGCACTCGTGCGGGCCGCCGCCGAAGGCGAGGTGGGAGCGGTTGCCCATCATGTTGGCCCGGGGTTCGGGCCGGACGCGCGGGTCGGCGTTGCCCGGGGCGGGCGCGAAGAGCAGCCCGTCGCCCTTGCGGATGCGCTGGCCTCCCAGCTCCGCGTCCTGCTTGGCGTAGTAGCCGAGGACGGTGCTGAACGGCGGTTCGTCCCACAGGGACTGCTCGATCGCCTCCGGCACGGTCATCTGCCCGCCGTTGAGCTGGGCGCGGAAGCCCGGCTCGGTGAGCACCATGCGCAGCGCGTTGGCGAGCAGGTTGGCGGTGGCCTCGTACGCCGCGAAGAGGACGAGGCGCAGGTGTTCGCGGACCTCGTCGTCACTGAGGCCGGCCGGGTGGGTGACGAGGTGCGAGGTGAAGTCGTCCTCGGGCCGGGCGCGGCGGCGGGTGGTGAGCCGGCTCAGCGCGTCCATCACGTACGCGTGGCTCTCGATGGCGGTCTCGGTGCCCTTGAGCGCGTCGCGGGCGGCCTGCACCATCCGGTCGTTGTACTCCTCGGGCATGCCGAGGATCTCGCACATGACCGCCATCGGCAGGTGCTCGGCGAACTGGGAGACCAGATCGGCCCGGCCCTGCTCGCAGAAGCCGTTGACCAGCCCCTGGGTGTAGCGGCCGATGTGCCGGCGCAGGCCCCGGTGGTCGATGGTCGCCATGGCGGCGGTGACCGCCGCGCGCAGCCGCTGGTGCTCGTCGCCCTCGGCGTGCGAGCAGATGGGCTGCCAGGCGATGTGCGGCATCAGCGGGTGGTCGGGCTTGACCATGCCCTCCAGCAGCGGTGTCCAGACCCTGCTGTCGCGCGTGTACTGGGAGGGGCTGCGGACGAGCTGGAGGTTCTCGGCGTGCCCGAGGACGACCCACATCGGTACGTCGTCGTGCAGGAGCACGGGCGCCACCGGGCCGTACCGCTCGCGCAGCCGCTCGTAGAGGTCGCCCAGGTCCTCCGCCTCGGCGCCGTAGAGCCGGTGGAGTCCGCCGGGGCCGAGGCCGTGCGCCGGGCAGCCCGGCGGCGGTCCGGGCGCGGGGTCGTGGGTTCCGGTCAGGGAGGGAGATTCAGGCGTCACAGTGGTCGCTCCGGAACGAAGGAACGGATGGGACGGACGGGATGGACGGCATCGACGTCATGGACGGGGCTCAGGTGAGGGCGCCGGACAGCGCGAGCGAGTGCAGAAAGTGCATGAGGGTCATCAGCGCCTCCTTGCTGGAGGCGCGCCGCCGTACGTCGCACTCGACGATCGGGATCTCCGGGGCCAGGTCCAGCGCGGTACGCAGTTCCTCGACCGGGTAACGGGGCGCGTCCGGGAAGGAGTTGGTGGCGACGATGAAGGGCACGCCGCGTTCCTCCAGGCGGCCCATGACGTCGAAGCTCACCTCCAGGCGCCGGGTGTCCACCAGGACCACCGCACCGAGCGCGCCCTCGAACAGGCCGTTCCACAGGAACCAGAAGCGCTCCTGGCCCGGGGTGCCGAACAGGTAGAGCACCAGCTTGTCGGTGATGCCGATGCGGCCGAAGTCCATGGCGACGGTGGTGGCCGTCTTGGATTCGGAGCCGTAGTTGTCGTCGACCCCGATGCCGGCCTGGGTCATGGTCTCCTCGGTGGTCAGCGGTCTGATGTCGCTGACGGACCCGACCATGGTGGTCTTGCCGACGCCGAAGCCGCCCACGATCACGATCTTCACGGCGGCCTGGGCCGTGTGCGGGAGCTGGTCCTCGGTGCGTGGGCCGGGGATGGTGTCAGAGCCGTTGAAGTCCATGCATCACCGCTTCGAGGAGAGAACGGTCGGGGAGCGTCTGCCGCACGATCGGCGCGCGCGCCTGCACCAGTTCGGCCGTGATCAGCTCGGTGATCAGTACGGTCATCGCACTGAAGGGCAGGTTCAGATAGGCCGACAGCTCGGCCACGGACAGCGGGGCGGCGCAGAGCCGGAGCACGGCCGCCTGCTCGGGGGTGCCGGACGGCGGCGGCGTGGAGCGCGCCACGATCAGGGTCACCAGGTCGAGTTCCGCCCGTGCGCCGTCGGCGAGGCCCGTGATGGCGTACAGCCGCTCGGGGTTCCTGGGTTCCGGGTCGCCGTCGCCCTGCCGGAGGGCCGGTGGTGGCGGTGCCGGCTCCTTCGGCGGGCGCCGTTTGCGTCGGGGCGGGGTCATACGGTCTGCCCGTTCCGCCGGGGCGGACTGGTGAGGTGGGCGCCGATCCGGACGACGAGGTCGCGCATCATGCCGCTCATCCGGCCCGGTTCGCACGTCACGTCGGCGAGCACCGCCAGGTAGGCGTTGGCGCCGGCGGACATGAGGTAGAAGTAGCCGCCGTCGATCTCGATGACGACGAGTTTCATCTCCCCGGTGCCCGGGATCTCCTGGGCGACCGCGCCGGCCAGGCTCTGCACGCCCGCGCAGGCGGCGGCCACCCGGTCGGCGGCGTCGGGGTCGCCGCCGTAGCGGGCGATGCGCAGCCCGTCGGCGGACAGGACCACGATCATCTGGATACCCGGCACTCCGTCGTTGAGCTGCTTGAGCATCCAGTCGAAGTTGCCTCGCTGCTGGATCACTTGAGATCCCCCTCGTCGCCGGCCTCCGTGTCGGCCGAGTCGTTGATCAGGTGCAGGTACGCTGTCGGGTTGCGGGTGAAGTCGGTCGGTGAGACGTCCTCGGGCATGCCCTTCTTCAGGCCCTCCCAGAACGCGTCGACCCACAGTCCCGGCTCCCGGTCCATCAGCTTCTGGCGCTCGGGGTCGACCTCGGGCTCCGGCTCGGGTTCCGGCTTGTACTGGGACCAGACGGTCGGGTTGCCCTCGCGTTCGGCGCGCTCGATGGCGGCCTGTTCGGCGTAGCGCTGGCTGAGCGGGGTCTTCACCCGGCTGCGGCGCTGCGGCAGACCTCCGGCCGTCCACTCGGTGACCTCGGGGACGTCGTCCTCCATGGAGATCCCGGCTGGGATGCGGGGGCTGGTGGGGCGGCGCTTCTTGGGCGGGCGCTTGGGGCCTTCCACCGCGCCGAGTTCGGGGATCGGCACGGCGGTGGCACCGATGCCGTGGGCGGCGCCGACACCCGGCTCGGTGGTGGTCATGACGCGCGGCACGATGAGGATCGCGCGCACGCCGCCGTAGGCGGAGGCGCGCAGCGAGACCTCCATGTCGAAGGAGGAGCACAGCCGGCCGACGACGGCGAGGCCGAGGCGCGGGTTCTCACCGAGGTTCTGCGCGTCGTCGCCCGCCTTGGCGTCCTCGATCATCTTCTCGATGCGGGCGCGGGACTCCTCGTTGAGGCTGACGCCGGCGTCCTCGATCTCGATGGCGATGCCGGTCTGCACCTCGACGGCGGTGACGTGCACCTTGGTCGAGGGCGGGGAGTAGCGCGTGGCGTTGTCGAGGAGTTCGGCCGCCGCGTGGATGACCGGTTCGACGGCGGTGCCCTTGATGTTGATGTTGACGATGGAGCTGAGGTCGATGCGCCGGTACTCCAGGATCCGGGACATCGCGCCGCGCAGCACGCTGTACAGGGAGACGGGCAGCGGCCACTGACGGCCGGGGCGGCCGCCGCCGAGGACGGAGATGGAGTCGGCGAGGCGGCCGATCAGCGCGGTGCCGTGGTCGATGCGCAGCAGGTCGTCGAAGACCTCGGGGTTGCGCCCGTGGTCCTCCTCCATCTCGCGGAGTTCCTTGGCCTGCTGGTGGACGATGGCCTGGACGCGGCGGGCGATGCTGACGAAGGACCGCTCGGTGGCGTCGCGCATCGAGATCTCGTGGTCCACACCGCGCAGCGCGGTGCGCAGCAGGTCACGCTGGGAGTCGGGGAGATGGCACAGCTCGGGGTCCCGGTCGAGGACGTTCAGCATCACCTCTCTGAGCGATTCCCCGGCGCGCAGCCGGAACAGCGCGGTGGGCAGGATCTCGGTGCCGAGACGGACGATCTCCGCATCGTGGGCAGCGAGGCGGTGCTCCAGATACGCGGTGTGCCGGGCGTGCTCGGTCCGGACCTCGCGCAGCCGGCGGCCGCGGCGGGCGGTCTCGGCCGCCGTGACGAGGACCAGCAGCGTGGCGACGGCCCCGCAGCAGCCGACGGCGACCCGGGCGGGCCCCGCCACGAGGGCGACGGCCACCCCGGTCGCCGCGGCCATCAATATGGCAGGGGGCAACAACACACGCGCATAGGGACGTTCACGGCCACCGGGAGGCTTTTGAACACTCACCATGGATGCCTTCTGAGACGAAATCGGCTGGGTGTCGGCGGATCTTCCGCCCGTTTGGGAACAGACGCACGAATTCACCTCAACTCGGTGCGTCGCGGGCGAGCTTAGTCCGACCGGATCAACGTCATGTCACATTCGGCAACCCTCTGAAATCGCCCCAACAACAGGAGTACCCTCAACTCCATTTACACGCAGGGCACTTGCTCGAACACGTCAAGTAGCGACGAGCGGGCAGACGAAAGACCGACGGCCCTCCCCCGACAAGGAGAAGGGCCGCCGGTCCTGAAACCGTCACCCCACCGACGAGTAGGCGACAACACCCCGCAGCAACTGGGCAACAGCCTTACGGGCGTTCTTCGCCACGGTCGAACCCTCCGTGACCGGCGCCGCCGCCGCGATCTGCCCGAGTACGTCGATCACCTGCTTGGTCCACCGCACGAAGTCGCCCGCGGGCATCTCCGCCTCGCGCAGCACCTCGTCGAGCCCCTTGCCGGAGGCCCACTCGTACGCGGCCCAGGCGAACCCGAGATCCGGCTCCCGCTGACCCACGCCCTCGGTCTGGTTGATACGGAAGTCCTCCTCCAGGGCGTCGAGACGACCCCAGATCCGCACCATCTCGCCGAGCGCCGCCTTCGCGTTGCCCGAGGGCAGCTTGGGCGCCATCGCGTCGTCGCTGACCCGGGCCTCGTACACCAGCGCCGAGACACAGGCGGCGAGTTCGGCCGGGCCGAGTCCCTCCCAGACACCCTCGCGCAGGCATTCGCTGGCGAGCAGGTCGAGTTCGCCGTAGAGCCGGGCGAGCCGCTTGCCGTGCTCGGTGACCTCGTCGCCGCGCAGGTAGTCCAGCTCGGTCAGCAGGGCGACGATACGGTCGAAGGTCCGCGCGATGGTGTTGGTACGGCCCTCGATCCGCCGCTCCAGCTGCGAGGTGTCGCGCATCAGCCGGTGGTAGCGCTCGGCCCAGCGGGCGTGGTCCTCGCGGTCGTCGCAGCCGTGGCAGGGGTGGGCGCGGATCTCGGTGCGCAGCCGGGAGATCTCGCGGTCGTCGGCCGCCTGCGACCGCTTCTTGCGGGCCCGCTCGGGCGGGATGTGCCCGGCCTTGGTGCGCAGCGCGGAGGCGAGGTCCCGGCGGGACTGCGGCGAGCGCGGGTTGAAGGCCTTCGGGATCCGCATCCGGTCCAGCGGCTCGACCGGGACGGGGAAGTCGATGGCCGCCAGCCGCTTGACCTGCCGGTCGGCGGTGAGCACCAGGGGGCGCGGCCCGTCGTGGTGGTCGAAGCCGCGGTGGCCGTCGGAACGGCCGGCGGACAGCCCGGGGTCGAGGACGAGGGCGAGGCCCGCGTACTTGCCGGCCGGCACGTGGATGACGTCGCCCGGCTTGAGCTTCTCCAGCGCGACGGCGGACTCCGCGCGGCGCTCGGAGGCGCCCTGCCGGGCCAGCTCGGTCTCCCGGTCCTTCAGCTCGCGGCGCAGCCGCGCGTACTCCTCGAAATCGCCGAGGTGGCAGGTCATGGAGGCCTTGTAGCCCTCCAGGCCCTCCTCGTTGCGCTGCACCTGCCGGGAGATCCCGACGACCGACTTGTCGGCCTGGAACTGCGCGAAGGAGGTCTCCAGCAGCTCGCGCGAGCGGTGCCGCCCGAACTGCTCGGTCAGGTTGACCGCCATGTTGTACGACGGCTTGAAGCTGGAGCGCAGCGGATACGTGCGCGTACCCGCCAGTCCGGCCAGGTGCTCCGGGCTCATGCCCCGCTGCCACAGCACGACCGCGTGGCCCTCGACGTCGATGCCGCGCCGCCCCGCACGGCCGGTGAGCTGCGTGTACTCGCCGGGGGTGACGTCGGCGTGCTGCTCGCCGTTCCACTTGACGAGCTTTTCCATCACGACCGAGCGGGCGGGCATGTTGATGCCGAGCGCGAGCGTCTCGGTGGCGAAGACGGCCTTCACCAGGCCGCGCACGAACAGCTCCTCGACGACCTCCTTGAAGGTGGGGAGCATGCCGGCGTGGTGGGAGGCGATGCCGCGCTCCAGGCCCTCCAGCCACTCGTAGTAACCGAGGACGTGCAGGTCCTCGGTCGGGATGGAGGCGGTGCGCTCCTCGACCAGGGCGCGGACCTGCTCGCGCTCGTCCTCGTCGTTGAGCCGCAGGCCCGCGTACATGCACTGCTGGACGGCGGCCTCGCAGCCGGCGCGGCTGAAGATGAAGGTGATCGCGGGCAGCAGGCCCTCGGCGTCGAGGCGCTCGATGACCTCGGGCCGGCTGGGCGTCCACACGCGCGAGCGCTGCCGGCGCTCACGCTCACGGTCGGCCTCACGCATGGCGCGGCCGCGCCGGCGGTCCTGGTACGACGGCCGGGTGGCCTCCATGCGGGCGAGCCGGGCGAGGTCGGGGTTGACGGCCTTCTTGTGGCCCTCGCCCTCCTCGAACAGGTCGTACATCCGGCGCCCGGCGAGCACGTGCTGGAACAGCGGCACGGGCCGGTGCTCGGAGACGATCACCTCGGTGTCACCGCGGACGGTGTCCAGCCAGTCGCCGAACTCCTCGGCGTTGGACACGGTCGCGGACAGTGACACCAGGGTCACCGACTCGGGCAGATGGATGATCACTTCCTCCCAGACCGCGCCCCGGAAGCGGTCGGAGAGGTAGTGCACCTCGTCCATGACCACGTAGCCGAGGCCGAGGAGGGTCTGGGAACCGGCGTAGAGCATGTTCCGCAGCACCTCGGTGGTCATCACGACCACCGGGGCGTCGGCGTTCACACTGTTGTCGCCGGTGAGGAGGCCGACCTTGTCGGCGCCGTAGCGGCGGCACAGGTCGGCGTACTTCTGGTTCGACAGCGCCTTGATGGGTGTCGTGTAGAAGCACTTCTTGCCCTGTTCCAGGGCCAGGTGGACGGCGAACTCGCCCACGATCGTCTTGCCGGAACCGGTGGGGGCGGCCACCAGCACGCCCTTCCCGCCCTCGAGTGCCTTACAGGCTTCGACCTGGAAGTCGTCGAGGCCGAAGTCGTACATCTCGCGGAAGGGCGCGAGCGCCGTGGCCTGCTCGGCTGCCCGCGCACGGGACGCCGCGTACCGCTCGGCCGGTGAGAGGTCCTCTGTCATCGTGCTTTCGAGACTACCGGGCCTCGCCGACATCGGGACGATCATTATCGGGAAGTCGGCTGATCGGGGAACACGGATGCCCCCTCCCGGGCGGGAGGGGGGCATCGTGCGCTTTCGGGTGGACCGCGTGCCGACCGGGTGAACGGTCAGGCCGGGTCAGGTCACGTCGTCGAAGTCGTCGACCCGGTCCCCGCTCGCCTGCCCGGGCAGGGCCCGGCTCGCCGAGACGGGCTCGACAGCCCCGACGCCCTCGGGAGTGAGGTCAAGCTCGGAGGCCTCGTCGTCGTCCAGGGCCGCGTCGTCGCGGCGGCGCCGGCGCTTGTCGTTCAGCAGCGAGAAGGCGACCGCGCCGAAGTACAGCACCCAGATCGGTCCGGCGAGCGCCAGCATGGACAGCGGGTCCGTGCTCGGCGTGGCGACGGCCGCGAAGACCGTGATGCCGAGGATCATGCCGCGCCACCAGCCGAGCATCCGCCTGCCGGTCAGCACCCCGGTGAGATTGAGCATGACCAGGAGCAGGGGCAGCTCGAAGGAGAGGCCGAAGACGATCACCATGCGGGTGACCAGCTGGAGCAGGTCGTCGAGCGGCAGCAGGTTCTTGATGTCGCCGTTCGGCGTGAAGTCGATCAGCACCTTCGCGGTGGTGGGCAGCACCTTGTACGCGAAGAAGGCACCGGCGAAGAACAGCGGAGCGCCCGTGAAGACGAAGGCGTAGGCGTACTTCTTCTCGTGCCGGTGCAGACCGGGCGCGACGAAGGCCCACAGCTGGTACAGCCAGATCGGCGACGCGATCACGACGCCCGCCATCAGCGAGACCTGGAGAGCCAGCGTGAACGGGGCGAGGAGACCATTGATCGTGATCTCCGCGCACTGCTTCTGGTTCGATGACTTCGCCAGCTGCGCGAAGGTCTGCTGGCAACCGACCGAGTCGAGGATCGGCTTGGTCAGGAAGTTGATGATGTCGTTGTAGAAGAAGGCGGCGACGACCGTCACGACGACGATCGCCAGCATGGCCTTCGCGAGCCGGTTGCGGAGCTCACGAAGGTGATCCGCGAGGGGCATCCGCCCCTCGGGATCTCTCTCCTGGCGGGCAGGCTTCGGCAACCCACGTCCTCATCTCATGCGGCAGGCCGGGTCTTCCCGGCCCTGCGTCAGCGCTGGGTGGTGTCCGTCGGCTCGTTGACCGGCCGCGAGCTGGTCACGTCGCCGGGGGCCGCCTGGATGGTGCGCTGGGCCCCGGGCTGCTCGTTGGAGCTGGGGGGCTGGGCGGAGGAATTGCCCTCTTCCTTCATCGCCTTGGCCTCGCTCTTGAGGATGCGCGCGGACTTGCCGAGCGAGCGGGCCATGTCCGGAAGCTTCTTCGCGCCGAACAGCAGGATGATGACGACGAGGATGAGAATGATCTCGGGGGCTCCGAGCCTTCCGAACATAAGTCTTTACCTTCTCACCGAAGCGGCTGGGGTGGGGTGCTGTCCGACCAGTCGGAATGAGGTCCGCCGGTCTTGGTGACTGCGATCGTAACGCTCAGGGGTAAACGTGAGGCAATCCCCTTGCCTACTCCCGGTCTGGCACGGGCCGCATTCTCCGCGCCGACCAGCAGCGTACCTGGCCAGGCAGGCAGCATGACAGGGCGAAGTGACGCAAACCGCTTGCATCACGAACCCGCAGCGGCCGCACCCCCTCGGTCACAACGTGTCCACGGCCCGAGCCGCGCTCACCGCCGCCCGCTCCAGATCCTCGGCCGCCCTGTTGATACGGCTCGCGGAGTCCGCGACCTGCTGCCCCAGGCGCCGCGCCTCCAGGAACACCCGGACGGCGAGCACCCCCAGGACGGCGAGACCCAGAAAACCCACAGCTACCGCGAACATCGGCCAGAACATGACGCCGAGCCTAGACGGTCCCAGGGGGTGTCGTTTGGATCAGCTCGGGTCCGCGGCGTCCGGTCGGCACCTCGCCGCGTTGTCGGATCAGCCGAGTACGTCCAGTACGCGGCAGATCCTCCGCCTTGCGAGGCACCGCACCGGACGCCGCGGCCTGATCCGACCTGATCCGAACGACACCCCCTAGACCGTGGAGTGCAGCCGCAGGGTCCGGACACCGCCGCCGGTGAGCAGCTCGACCATGCGTTCCCCCGCGGGCTTGCGCACCGCGATCCCGCACGCGGGGCAGGTGAACGAGTAGAACGTCGTCCGGCTGCTGGCGCCGATGGCAAGCCGCAGCGCGCTCGCGGCGAGTTCGAAACGGCCCCGGCAGTCCGGGCAGCCCGCCCTGAACATCACGGGGACCACTCTCCGCATCCCCGCGAAGGCGGCCGCCACCGTCATCTCCCGCATCCCGGACACCGACGAACCGCTCCTCGCACCGGACACCGGACTCTCGTTCAAAGCCCTCGCTCCCGCCTGTCGTACGGCCCTTGCGGCTCACCGTGCACCGCCGCGGTGTGGCTGTCGTAGGCGGCCAGCGCCTCGCGGGCCGCCTTACGGGCGCTGTCGGCCAGCTCGGGCGGCGAGACGATCCGGCCGTCGCCGCCCAGCCGCAGCGCCAGCCGGCGCAGGGACGCCGGATCGGGGGTGCGCAGAGTGATACGCAGCCCGCCGTCGGGAAGCTCATCGGCGCTGTCGTGGGGGTAGTACTCGGCCACCCACCGACCGCCCGGACCGACCTCGATCACGACCTCCGGATCCTCGGCGGCCGGCTGAACCAGCGCCTCGGAGAGGTCGCGCAGCTCTATCTCGGGCGGCGCGGCCGGCTCGTCCAGGACCCTGATCTCGGCGACCCGGTCGAGCCGGAAGGTGCGACGGGCCTCGGAGCGGCGGCACCAGGCCTCCACATAGGTGTGCCCGACGCTGACCAGCCGGATCGGGTCGATCTCCCGCTCGGTGACCTCGTCGCGGGCCGGGGAGTAGTAGCGGATCCACAGCCGGCGGCGCTCGGAGATGGCCCGGTCGACGTCGGCGAAGACCCCGCCCTCGGACTCGAAGGTCACCGACAGCCGGGAACTCGCGCCGGCCGCCTCGCCGGCCGCGGTCTCCACCTTCGCCGTCGCCCGCAGCAGGGCCTGGCGGTCGCTCTCCCGCAGACCGGGCAGCGTCGAGACCGCGCGGGCCGCCACCAGCAGCGCGGTCGCCTCGTCCGCGGCGAGCCGCAGCGGCTCGGCCGCCTCCTCGCCGAGCGCGGCCGGGTTGTGCCACCAGATGCGCTCGCCGTCGGTGTCGATGTCCAGCAGGTCACCGCCCCGGAAGCTGGTCCCGCACATGGGCAGCAGATCGAGGTCGGCGACCAGCTCGTCCTCGGTGATCCCGAAGGCACGCGCGACGTCCGCGATCCGGGCGCCGGGGCGCTCTCGCAGATAGGTCACCAGGGAGAGCATCCGCCGGGTCTGGTCGATGGCGTTCACGGGCCTGACCGGTTTGCCTGCCATAGTCGTACTCCGCTCCCCCTCAGCCCTTGGCCACGGCACGCAGCCGGTCCACCACGTCCGCGCGCAGCTCCGCCGGCTCCAGCACCACCACGTCCGGGCCGAACTCCACCAGCCAGGCGTCCAGGCCGTGCCCGTACGGAATCTCCAACTCGTCCCAGCCGTTCCCGAGTTCCCGGACCTTGCCGGCCTTCGCCCGAAGGGGGTAACCGGCACCGGAACGCAAGCGGATCAGCGCCGACCGGTCGGCGATCTCGCCCGCCCAGCCGGCGACCGTCTCGCGCACGGTGACCACGTCCGGGACGGGCACGGTGAAGCCCGTACCGCGTGAGCGGACCCGGCCGGTGATCCGCGAAAGCCGGAAGACGCGCTCGGCGCCCCGGTCCCGGTCCCAGCCGGCCAGGTACCAGTGGCCGCGCCAGCACTCCAGCGCCCACGGCTCGACGGTGCGGGTCTCGGGGCGGGCGGCGGAGGCCTTGCGGTAGTCGAAGACGACCGGACGGCGATCGCGGCAGGCCAGCATCAGCGGCTCGAACGCGGCCTCGTGCACCGGGATGCGCGGCTCCAGCGCGCCGTGGGCCTCGTACGGGTCGACGTCCTCGGGCAGACCCGCGGCACGCAGCTTCTGCAGGGCGCCGCTGGCCGCACCGGCCAGGCGCGCCTGCTGCCACACCTTGGCGGCCAGGCCCAGGGCGGCGGCCTCCTCGGCGTCCAGGGTGATCGCGGGCAGCCGGTTGCTGTCGCGGCGCGCGAGATAGCCGACCTCGCCGTCGAGGTTCTCCACGGTCTCGATGACCAGACCCAGCTCGCGCAGGTCGTCCTTGTCGCGCTCGAACATCCGGTTGAAGGAGTCGTCCGAGCCGGCCGCGCCCTTCTCCGGCCTGGTGCTCTCGACGTACGCCTCGATGGAATCGCGCAGCTCCCGCTTGCTGAGCGGCCGCCGTGTGCCGAGCAGACACAGCGCGAGGTTCATCAGCCGCTCAGCCTTGGCAATGGCCATCGACGCCCTTCGCCTTCCGTCCGTGCTTCCGACCGTCGACCGTACCCCTCCGGAGTGTCCGGACAAAAGTCGAAGCAAGGAAGGAGGGCCCGTGCGAACAGCACAGGCCCTCCTCCGACCAGGTTCGATCAGCCCTGGCAGCGCTCCTCGACCGGGAACGGTCAGCGCTTGGTGACGCCCACCAGGTCACAGACGAAGATCAGCGTCTCGCCCGGGGCGATGGCACGACCCGCGCCACGGTCGCCGTAGGCGAGGTCCGCCGGGATGATCAGCTGGCGGCGGCCGCCGACCTTCATGCCCTGCACGCCCTGGTCCCAGCCCTTGATGACCTGGCTGACACCGAGCTGGAAGTCCAGCGGGGTACCCCGGTTCCAGGAGGCGTCGAACTCCTCGCCGCTGGAGAACGCGACACCCACGTAGTGGACCTTGACGAAGTCGCCGGCCTCGGCGACCGCGCCGTCACCCTCCCAGATGTCCTTGATCTCGAGGTCCGCCGGGGGCTCTCCGCCCGGGAAGTCGATCTCGGGCTTGTCGATGTTCACGTCAAAAGCTCCTGCTTGTGTACGACTCGAATCACGGACAGTCTTTCATCCCCGCCGGCCCGCCGCCCGAGGCGGGCCGCATCACCGCGGGAAAGCCCTACATCGCCGCGAGGATGTCCACCGTGAACACCAGCGTGGACCCCTTCTTGATGACATCGCCGCTCGGCGGGTTGTCGCCGTAGGCCAGGTCCGGCGGTACGACGACCAGGACGCGGCTGCCCACCTTCTTGCCCGTCACCCCCTGGGCCAGACCCTTCACGACCTGCTGCATCTGCTCGACCGAGAACTGGCTGAGCCGCCCCGAGCCGTAGGTCTGCTCGAACGTCTTGCCGCCGTCCCAGACGAGACCCTGGAACTGGCACAGGAGCGTCTGGTCCGCCTTGACCTCGGCGCCGTCGCCCTCCAGGACGTAGTTCGACACCAGCTGCTTCGGCGGGTCCGTCTTGGGGACGGTGACCTTGGGAGCGGCGCCGTCGGTGTTGGTGCCCACCGTCGGCAGGGCGGCGTCCGACTGCGGAACCGCCTTGCCCTTCGCGGAGCTCTTGGAGTTGAACGAGTCGATCACGTCGATGACGAACACCAGCGTGTCGGTGCCCTTGATCCCCGCCCGCGCGTTGCCCGACGTGCCGTAGCCCCACTGCGGCGGAACGGCCATCTCCACCCGGCTGCCGGTCTTCTTCCCCGTCAGGCCGTAGCGCCAGCCGTCGATGATGCTGCCCTGGGCCAGCTGCATCACCAGCGGCCGGTGCCGGTCGAAGGAGTTGTCGAAGACCTTCCCCGTGCTCCAGATCTGCCCCAGGTAGTTCGCCTGGATGAAGTCGTTCTCCGCGACGGCCCGCCCACCGCCCGCGATCACCGTCCGGACCGCGAGGTCCTTCGAGGGCTCCCCCGACCCCTTCGCCACCGTCGGCTTCTCACCGAACTTCGTCCCCGCCGTGATCGCCGGCAGCGGCCCGTCCACGATCTTCGGCGGCGGCGGGGCCGACGCCGAAGGCGACGCCGAGACGCTGGCCTTGCTGGAGGGGGACTTGTCGTCGCCGCACGCGGAGAGCGTGACCAGACCTGCGGGTACGGCGGCTAGGAGCAGTGAGCGTCGGCGCACGGAGATGCCTCGTAATCGGTCGATCTTGTGGATTGGCGTGCGCGCAACTCTACGACGTGAACAGGGCGCCGTACGGGAAACGTACGGCGCCCGTGTGGCGTTCCGGTATTCCGCGCCCAGCCGCCCGGCGCGGAAACCCCCGGCTACATTCCGGCGATCAGCTTCTCCACCCGGTCGTCCACCGAACGGAACGGGTCCTTGCACAACACCGTCCGCTGCGCCTGGTCGTTCAGCTTCAGATGGACCCAGTCCACGGTGAAGTCCCGGCGCTGCTCCTGCGCCCGCCGGATGAAGTCACCGCGCAACCGCGCCCGAGTGGTCTGCGGCGGAACCGACTTGCCTTCGAAGATCTTCAAGTCATTGCAGATCCGCGCCGCTTGCCCCTTCCTCTCCAGCAGGTAGTACAGGCCACGACGACGGTGGATGTCGTGGTAGGCGAGGTCTATCTGAGCGACCCGCGGATGCGACATCGTCATGTTGTGCTTGGCCCGGTACCGCTCGATGAGCTTGTACTTCATCACCCAGTCGATCTCGGTACCGATCCGGTCCAGCTCCTCGGTCTCGATCGCGTCCAGCGTGCGGCCCCACAGCTCCAGCACCTGCGCGACCGTGCCCGTGCGGATACCCCGGCGGTCGCAGAAGTCCACGGCCTTGTCGAAGTACTCCCGCTGAACCTCGAGCGCCGAGGCCTCACGGCCACTGGCCAGACGCACCTTGCGCCGGCCCGTGATGTCGTGGCTGACCTCGCGGATCGCCCGGATCGGGTTCTCCAGGGTCAGGTCACGCATCACCGTGCCCGCCTCGATCATGCGCAGCACCAGGTCGGTCGCGCCGACCTTGAGCAGCATCGTCGTCTCGGACATGTTCGAGTCGCCCACGATGACATGCAGCCGCCGGTACCGCTCGGCGTCCGCGTGCGGCTCGTCGCGCGTGTTGATGATGGGCCGCGAACGGGTCGTCGCCGAGGAGACGCCCTCCCAGATGTGCTCCGCGCGCTGACTGACGCAGTAGACCGCGCCACGCGGGGTCTGGAGCACCTTGCCCGCACCGCACAGCAACTGCCTCGTCACCAGGAACGGGATCAGGATGTCCGCGAGCCGCGAGAACTCCCCGTGCCGTGCCACCAGATAGTTCTCGTGGCAGCCGTAGGAGTTGCCGGCGGAATCGGTGTTGTTCTTGAAGAGGTAGACGTCGCCCGCGATTCCCTCCTCGTGCAGGCGTCGTTCCGCGTCCACCAGAAGACCCTCGAGAATGCGCTCGCCGGCCTTGTCGTGGGTGACCAGCTCGGTCACGTTGTCACATTCGGGTGTCGCGTATTCCGGATGTGAGCCCACGTCGAGATAGAGCCGGGCGCCGTTTCGCAGAAAGACATTGCTGCTGCGGCCCCATGACACGACACGGCGGAAGAGGTACCGCGCCACCTCGTCAGGAGACAGGCGCCGCTGTCCCCTGAACGTGCACGTGACGCCGTACTCGTTCTCCAGCCCGAAAATGCGGCGGTCCATGACTGAACATTACGCCCGATCCCCTGAGCTGAAACGGGGTTCGGCAGCACGATTTGGATCATTTTCCGATGAAGCCGCAACGACGCCGCCCTGCACGGGAGCTGTGAGGACCCTTCCCGTGGCCAGCAGGACCAGCAACGACACCGCTCCCGCCACCGCCGGAAGAGCGAATCCCCACAGCGCGCCACCCGTCTGGACGACAGGGCCGGCCAGGCCCGTTCCCACCGACGCACCCACGGTGAACGTGGTCACGAGCCAGGAGAAGGCCTCCGTGACCGTGCCGCTCGGCGCGTGCCGGTCCACGATGATGAAGGCGCACGCGATGCACGGCGCGAGGAACACTCCGGCGACCACCGCGAGCAGCGTCATGGCCACCGCGCCCGGCATCAGCGTCAGCGGCACGTAACACACCGCCAGAAGCGCCACCAGCACCCGCAGTCGCCGCTCCGGCGTCCCGGACCACTGCCGCGCCCCGTACACCGTGCCACCGATCAGCGCCCCGAGACCGATGGCGGCCATCAGCCAGCCGTACACCACGTCACCACCGTGCGTGTCGGCGTACGGCACCGACGCCACCGCGATGGACCCCAGCGCCATCCCCACGAACAGGAACGCGCCCAGCAGCGCCAGCAGCCCCGGCGAACGCAGCGCGCCCAGCCAGTGCGCCTCGCGCGGCGCCGAACGCCACGCGCGCGAGGGCGGCGAGACCACCACCGACAGCGCGCCCAGCACCCCCAGGACGCTCAGCACCAGCAGGGCCACCCGCTCCGACCACAGCGACGCGCACAGCGTCACCAGCAACGGGCCGACGGTGAACATGACTTCCTGCGCCACGGCGTCCATGGCGTACGCCGTGTGCACCTGTTCCTCCCGGCGCAGCACCGACGGCCACAGGGCCCGCAGGCCGCCCTCCAGGGGCGGGGTGAAGAGACCGGCGGCCGCGACCGCGCCGTACGCCAGGGGAAGCGGATCCGTGCCGCAGAAGGCGAACGACGTCATGGCGAGGGCCGACAGGACGGCCGCGGGCAGCTGGACACGCGGCTGCCCGTACAGGTCCACGAGCCGGCCCAGGACGGGCTGGCCGACCGCGTTGGCGACGCCGTACACGGCCGCGAGCGCGCCGGCCAGGCTGTACGTGCCGTCCTGCGCGCGGACGAACAGCACCAGCGCGATCGCCGCGGTGGCGTTGGGCAGCCGCCCCACCAGAGTTCCGGTGAGCAGCCTGAGCGCGTGCCGCGCCCTGAGGATCTCGAGGTAGCCCGTGGCCATGTCCTGCCTTCCAGCGGCCGCTCCGGATCGCCTCGACGTCCCGAAGTGTTACGTATAACTTCTCTTTCCATACGTACCATGTGCGCTGTTCACACGTCCAGACGAAGGAGCATGCCCGCGGTGGCACGCAGCAGCACGCGCCCGACCAGCCGTGACGTCGCCCAGGCGGCCGGCGTCTCCCAGGCGGCCGTCTCCCTCGTCCTGGGCGACAAATGGCGCGGCCGCGTCTCCGAACCCACCGCCGAACGCGTACGGCAGGCCGCACGCGAACTCGGCTACCGCCCCAACCTCGCCGCCCGCAACCTCCGCCTCGGCCGCACCCGCACCGTCCTGCTCGTCGTGCCGGCCCTCACCACGGAGTTCTTCGCCGGCGTCTACACCGGCGCCGCCCGCGTGGCCGCCCAGCACGGCTTCGGAGTCGTCCTCTACCCCTCCCCCGAAGGCGTCGGCCCCGCCCGCGACCCCTTCGCCTCCGCGCAGGCCGCCCTGGACGGCGTGATCGCCTCGTCCATGGCCGCCGACGCCCTCACCGCCATCCTCGGCGACCAGCTCCCCCTCGTCATGCTCGACAGCGACCCCGCGGGCAGCCTCGGCGCCGCCACCGTCAACCTCGACATCGCCGACGGCGTCCGCCAGGTGGCCGAACACCTGCTCGGCCTCGGCCACCGCCGCATCCTCCACCTCGCCGCCGACGTGCCCTCCTGGACCTTCCGGGTCCGCGCCCGCGAACTCACCACGCGCATGGCCGCCGTACCCGGCACCGAGATCCGCACCACCGCCGCACCGATCTCCATCGACGGAGCCCGCGCCGCCGTCGAAGCCGCCCTCGCCGTCCCGGGCCCCCGCCCCACCGCCGTCGTCTGCGACGACGACAAACTCGCCGCCGGCGCCTACAAGGCCCTGCGCCGCCTCGGGCTCAGGATCCCCGACGACATCTCCGTCACCGGCCTCGACGACCTCGCCCTGGGCACCGCCATCGACCCGGAACTCACCACCGTGCGCCTGGACGCCGAACTCTTCGGAGAGCGCGGTATGCGCGCCCTCCTCGCCGTCCTGGACGGCCGCGAACCGGAGGGCGGGGACATCCCCGTCGAACTGGTCGTCCGAGGCTCCACAGCGCCACCGCGCACGGCCTAGGGGGTGTCGTTTGGATCAGGTCGGATCAGGCCGCGGCGTCCGGTGCGGTGCCTCGCAAGGCGGAGGATCTGCCGCGTACCGGACGTACTCGGCTGATCCGACAACGCGGCGAGGTGCCGCGCCGGGCGCCGCGGACCCGAGCTGATCCAAACGACACCCCCTAGCGGCCACCGGGCCCCTTGCGGGCCCTGCTCCGGAGGCCGGCCCTGCCCCGCGGGGCAGGAACGACGGATGCCCCGGACCGGAGAACCGGCCGGGGCATCCCTGAGCGGGGAGGGATCACTCCTCGTCGTCGGAGGTCTCCGCCTCCGTCTTCGCACCGTCGGCCTCCAGCAGCCGGGACAGCTGACGCCCGACGATGCGCTTGAACTTCCGCTTCTGCGGACGCGTGCGGTCCAGCACCGCCACCTCCAGCCGCTCCGCGGGAATCTCCCGCTCACCGCCGTTGGTGTCCCGGGACAGAGCCTGAACCGCCAGCTTGAGCGCCTCCGCCAGGCTCATCCCGTCCTGGTGACGCTGGTCCAGGAAGGTGCTGATCTGCTCCGCGTTGCCGCCCACCGCCACCGAGCCGTGCTCGTCCACGATGGAACCGTCATGCGGCAGCCGGTAGATCTGGTCACCCTCCGGAGTCTCACCGACCTCCGCCACGACCAGCTCCACCTCGTACGGCTTCTCGGCCGCCGAGGAGAAGATCGTGCCCAGCGTCTGCGCGTAGACGTTCGCCAGGCCCCGGGCCGTCACATCGTCCCGGTCGTAGGTGTAACCACGCAGGTCCGCGTACCGCACACCGCCGATGCGCAGATTCTCGTACTCGTTGTACTTGCCGGCGGCCGCGAACCCGATCCGGTCGTAGATCTCACTGAACTTGTGCAGCGCGCGGGACGGGTTCTCTCCGACGAACACGATGCCGTCGGCGTACTGCATGACCGCCAGGCTGCGGCCACGCGCGATGCCCTTGCGGGCGTACTCCGCCCGGTCGGCCATCGCCTGCTGGGGTGAGACATAGAACGGCGTCGACACCGGTTATCCGTCCCTTTCTGTCATGGTCACTGGATCACCTTCAAAAAACCGGGCCCGCGCTCAGAGCAGGGCGGCCTTCGGACCGTCGGGCTCCTCCAGGCGGCGCTGCAGCACCGCCCGGGAGACCTCGGAGGCCTCCTCCTCGGTCAGCCGGCGGAAACCGTCCTCGGTGATCACGGTGATGATCGGGTAGATCCGGCGGGCGACATCGGGACCACCGGTCGCCGAGTCGTCGTCAGCCGCGTCGTACAGGGCCTGGACCAACAGGGTGGTGGCCTGCTCCTCGGTCAGGTCGTCACGGAACAGCTTCTTCATCGCACCCCGCGCGAACAGCGAGCCGGAACCCGTGGCCGCGTAGTTGTGCTCCTCGGAACGGCCGCCCGTCACGTCGTACGAGAAGATGCGCCCCTTCTCCCGGTCCACGTCGTAACCGGCGAACAGCGGCACCACGGCCAGACCCTGCATCGCCATGCCGAGGTTGGAACGGATCATGGTCGACAGGCGGTTCGCCTTGCCCTCCAGAGACAGCTGGGCGCCCTCGACCTTCTCGAAGTGCTCCAGCTCCAGCTGGAAGAGCTTGACCATCTCCACGGCGAGACCGGCGGTGCCGGCGATGCCGACGGCCGAGTACTCGTCCGCCGGGAACACCTTCTCGATGTCCCGCTGCGCGATGACGTTGCCCATGGTGGCCCGGCGGTCACCGGCGAGCACCACGCCACCGGGGAACGTGGCGGCCACGATGGTCGTGCCGTGCGGCGCCTGGACCGTCCCCTCGACGGGCAGCCGCCGCTTGCCGGGGAGCATCTCCGGCTGGTGCTCCGACAGGAAGTCGATGAACGAAGAGGACCCCGGCGTCAGGAAGGCAGCCGGTAGACGCCCGGTGCTACGAGTGTTGGCTTCCACGCGATTCCTTCCACGTATGCGGCAGCCCGCCTGATGACGTCGGGCCGATCTTTGAACTGCCCCAGAGCGGCGTTGCAGCTGAAGCACAGTACGCAACGGACCCTACCCGTCTGACGGCAGTGATCCACGTGTGCGGGCGATGCGGAAAGACTTGTGCGCCGGATCCCGCCCCGGGAGGCGGTCGACGCGTCACGCTCGGCTTCGGTGAGGCCGTACCGGCGCCGCGGACGGTCCTGCCGGGGGCGCCGGCAGTGCGCGGCGCCGTACTCCGCCACGCACTCCCGGCAGCAGGCCTGAAGGCCGTCCCGGCGATTCCCGTCCCGTGCGAATACGGAGAGGGCAGGTCACGCTCGCGTTTCCCGCACCGCTTCGCGTTCGACTCCTCAGCCACCCGATCCCCCCGTTACCTTCGACTCGAAGGTGCAGCGGCCAGGCGCTCTTTACTCTCCGCCCTTTTGCACGAATCCGCGCACGAAGTCCTCGGCGTTCTCCTCGAGCACGTCGTCGATCTCGTCCAGCACGGAGTCCACGTCGTCGCTCAGCTTCTCGTGCCGCTCCTTGAGGTCCTCGGAGCCCTGCGCCTCCTGCGCCTGCTCCTCGACTTCCTCGGTGGAACGCGTGGCCTTCTGCTGGCCGCCGCCGGTGTCCTTGGTCGCCATAAACCTCACCCCGCTCATTTCGCCCGACATGGTCGACGGGTCGGCATTCCTGCCGTTCGGTGATGATCAGACCCTACAAGCCGGGTCCGACATCGGCCCCGCAGTTTCGACAACGTACGGGAGCCATCTCGATGATTCCCGGGCGGTGGGATTTCCACCCTGCCCGCCCGGCCCGCTCCATGGACCCGCCGGCCCCGCTCAGCTGCCGGAAAGGACCCTGACCAGGTCTTCCGCGGTGCGGCAGCGGTCCAGCAGCTCCTTGACGTGATTTCGCGTTCCGCGTAGCGGTTCCAGGGTTGGAACGCGCTGGAGGGAGTCCCGGCCCGGAAGGTCGAAGATGACCGAGTCCCAGGACGCCGCGGCCACGTCGTCCGCGTACTGCTCCAGGCAGCGCCCGCGGAAGTAGGCGCGGGTGTCCTCCGGCGGCTTCGTACGGGCCCTCTCGACCTCGGTCTCGTCCAGCAGGCGCTTCATGCGGCCGCGGGCCACCAGGCGGTTGTAGAGGCCCTTCTCGGGGCGTACGTCGGCGTACTGGAGGTCGACGAGGTGCAGCCGGGCGGCGTCCCAGTCCAGGGAGTCGCGGCGGCGGTAGCCCTCCATGAGCTCCCGCTTGGCGACCCAGTCCAGCTCGCCGGCCAGGCTCATGGGGTCGTTCTCGAGGCGGTTGAGGGTGTCCTCCCAGCGCACGAGGACGTCCTTGGTCTGGTCGTCGGCGTCGGCCCCGAAGCGTTCCTCGACGTACTTGCGGGACAGCTCGAAGTACTCCATCTGCAGCTGGACGGCGGTGAGTGTCCGGCCGCTGCGCAGGGTGACCAGGCGCGTGAGGGAGGGGTCGTGGGAGACCTGGTGGAGGGTGCGTACGGGCTGGTCGACGGCGAGGTCCACGGCGATGAAGCCGTCCTCGATCATGGACAGGACCAGGGCGGTCGTGCCCAGCTTGAGGTAGGTGGAGATCTCCGACAGGTTCGCGTCGCCGATGATCACGTGCAGGCGGCGGTACTTCTCGGCGTCGGCGTGGGGTTCGTCGCGGGTGTTGATGATGGGGCGCTTGAGGGTGGTCTCCAGGCCGACCTCGACCTCGAAGTAGTCGGCGCGCTGGCTGAGCTGGAAGCCGTGCTCATGGCCGTCCTGGCCGATGCCGACGCGGCCGGCTCCGGTGAAGACCTGGCGGGAGACGAAGAAGGGCGTGAGGTGGCGCACGATGTCGGAGAAGGGGGTTTCCCGCTTCATCAGGTAGTTCTCGTGCGTGCCGTAGGAGGCGCCCTTGTTGTCGGTGTTGTTCTTGTAGAGGTGGATGGGCTGGGCGCCGGGGAGCTGGGCGGCCCGCTCGGCGGCTTCGGCCATGATGCGTTCGCCGGCCTTGTCCCACAGGACGGCGTCGCGGGGGTTGGTGACCTCGGGGGCGCTGTACTCGGGGTGGGCGTGGTCGACGTAGAGCCGGGCGCCGTTGGTGAGGATCACGTTGGCGAGGCCGATGTCCTCGTCGGTGAGCTGGCTGGAGTCGGCGGCCTCCCGGGCGAGGTCGAAGCCGCGCGCGTCCCGCAGCGGGTTCTCCTCCTCGAAGTCCCAGCGGGCCCGGCGGGCCCGGTGCATCGCCGCCGCGTAGGCGTTGACGATCTGGGATGAGGTGAGCATGGCATTGGCGTTGGGGTGGCCGGGGACGGAGATGCCGTACTCCGTCTCGATGCCCATTACTCGCCGTACGGTCATGCGGCCCTCCTTGCCCGGCGGCGCCCTCGGTCGTGGGTGCCGCTCACTACCGCTGGCGCTCCGGTGCGTGTGCGGTGCCCGTCCCCGCACTGCGCGACTCGGCGGTAGGAAAGAGCCTAGAACGCCTTTGCGCCGGTGGGGAGATCATTTGCGTCATTGCCTGTTCCGGCCTGGCCTGAAAAGCAGGCGGCTGCGGGGGCCCGCCGGGGCCACCCGCAGCCGCCCTGCGATTACAGGTACTGGCCGGTATTCGCCACCGTGTCGATGGAACGTCCGGTGTCCGCTCCCTGCTTTCCGGTGATGAGCGTACGGATGTAGACGATCCGTTCGCCCTTCTTTCCGGAGATGCGGGCCCAGTCGTCCGGGTTGGTGGTGTTGGGGAGGTCCTCGTTCTCCTTGAACTCGTCCACGCAGGCCTGGAGGAGGTGGGAGACGCGGAGGCCCTTCTGGCTCTTCTCCAGGAAGTCCTTGATCGCCATTTTCTTGGCGCGGCCCACGATGTTCTCGATCATGGCGCCGGAATTGAAGTCCTTGAAGTACAGGACTTCCTTGTCGCCATTGGCGTAGGTGACTTCCAGGAAGCGGTTCTCCTCGGATTCGGCGTACATCTGCTCGACCGCGGTCTGGATCATGCTCTGGACCGTGGTCGTCCTGTCGCCGCCGTGCTCCCCGAGGTCGTCCGCGTGCAGCGGGAGGCGTTCGGTGAGGTACTTGCCGAAGATGTCCTTGGCCGCTTCGGCGTCCGGGCGCTCGATCTTGATCTTCACGTCGAGGCGGCCGGGACGCAGGATGGCGGGGTCGATCATGTCCTCGCGGTTGGAGGCACCGATGACCACGACGTTCTGCAGGCCTTCCACACCGTCGATCTCGGCGAGGAGCTGCGGGACGATGGTGTTCTCCACGTCCGAGCTGACGCCGGATCCGCGGGTGCGGAAGAGGGACTCCATCTCGTCGAAGAAGACGATGACGGGGGTGCCCTCGCTGGCCTTCTCCCGGGCACGCTGGAAGACGAGACGGATCTGCCGCTCGGTCTCACCGACGTACTTGTTGAGGAGCTCGGGACCCTTGATGTTGAGGAAGAAGCTCTTGCCGGAGGCCTGGCCGGTGACCTCGGCGACCTTCTTGGCCAGCGAGTTGGCGACCGCCTTGGCGATGAGCGTCTTGCCGCATCCGGGGGGCCCGTAGAGCAGGACGCCCTTGGGCGGGCGCAGCTCGTGCTCCTTGAACAGGTCGGGGTAGAGGTACGGCAGCTCGACCGCGTCGCGGATGGCCTCGATCTGGTTGCCGAGGCCGCCGATCTGCTCGTAGCCGATGTCGGGGACCTCTTCGAGGACCAGTTCCTCGACCTCGCTCTTGGGCACGACCTCGTAGACGTAGCCGGAGCGGGGTTCGAGCAGGAGGGCGTCACCGGGGCGGATGGTGACGTCCAGCAGTGGTTCGGCGAGCCGTACCACCCGCTCCTCGTCGGTGTGCCCGAGCACCAGGGCTCGTTCGCCGTCCTCGAGGATCTCCTTGAGGGTGACGATGTCGCCGACGCTCTCGTACTCCATGGCGTCGACCACGTTGAGCGCTTCGTTGAGCATGACCTCCTGGCCGCGCCTGAGGTCGTCGAGTTCGACGCTGGGGCTGACGTTGACGCGGAGCTTGCGACCGCCGGTGAAGATGTCGGCGGTGCCGTCCTCGTTCGCCTGCAGGAAAACGCCGAAGCCTGCCGGGGGCTGGGCGAGCCGGTCGACCTCCTCCTTGAGGGCCACGATCTGGTCGCGGGCCTCCCGGAGGGTGTTGGCCAGTCGTTCGTTCTGCGCGGAGACGCCGGCCAGATTGGTCTGCAGCTCGACGATCCGCTCCTCGAGAATCCTCGTGTGCCGCGGAGAGTCGGCGAGCTTACGTCGCAGGACGGCGATCTCCTGCTCAAGGTAGGCGATCTGCCCGGCCGGGTCGTCGGACCCTCGTCCCGGGCGGATGCCGCGGTTCATGTCGTCGTCGTGGGCTGCCACGGTCCTCACCTCCTCCAAGGGGAGCTGGACGCTTCCAGACCCTACCTGGGTGGGTGTCGATTGAAACCCCTAGATCACAAAGACTGTCAAGGTGTGTCGTCGGTCACCCGGTGCGCTCCCTCTTGCACGGAGGGGATACCCACTCAACGTGATTCAGAAGCGGCTTGTTCCGGGCCGGGAAGAGTCAAAACCCTTCAGGAGTGGCCTGAGTTGTCTGCTCCGGGCCGGTTGGCCGGTTCGCGGGCATGCGCGAGGGCGCTCGCACGATCATCACGCAGAGCGACGGTCGAGCCGATGGATGTCACCTGCGGGGCGGCTTGAACTGTGCCCCGCGGCCTTCGGGGCTCCCTTCCCCGGTGTGCCGCCTGTACCCGAGGGGGTGCGGGAGGAAACCCCTCACCCTGTCGCACACGAGGGGAAAGCGGGCGGAGGTAGGGTCGGGATGTCCAACAGCCGCTGGAGCGGACCCGGCTGGCCTGTGCCCGCCGGACGACCGCCCGGCGAACCGACGGCAGGAGAGATGAGCGTGCAGCAGGAGGCCCCGGACAGCGAGGCGCTGGAGGTCTGGATCGACCAGGACCTGTGTACCGGTGACGGGATCTGCGTCCAGTACGCGCCGGAGGTGTTCGAGCTGGACATCGACGGGCTGGCCTATGTGAAGGGCGCGGACGACGAGCTGCTCCAGCACGCGGGGGCGACCACCCCGGTGCCGCTGCCGCTCCTGACGGACGTGGTGGACTCGGCGCGTGAGTGTCCGGGCGACTGCATCCACGTGCGCCGGGTTTCGGACAGGGTCGAGGTGTACGGGCCGGAAGCGGAGTGAGCGCCGGCCGGCGTCCGCGGGGGCGTACGCGCGAAGTCCTGTGCGCGTGTGTCCCACGGACGCCGGCCGTTGCCGTATGCGGGTGAGTCCCGTCGGGCCCGCCGTGGGCGGGCCTTCGGCCCCGCGGACCGCAGGGCCCCGGACCCGACGCCGGTGACCGCGGGCCCCGGGCCGGACGCCGGGGGCCGGCAGGCCCGTACCGGACGTCCTGGGCCGGGAGCTCCCGGGCCGGCGCCCCGGGTCAGACGCTGTGGGTCTCGGCGGGCGTGGAGCGGATGAACGCGTGGCCGTTCCACTGCCACTTGACGGGGGTCTTCACGTCGGGGCAGCAACGGGGTACGTCGACGGTCGAGTAGCCGAGCAGCGTGGCGGTGATCGTTCCCGCGCGCAGGGCGAAGTCGGTGACGGTGATCCGGTCCTTGGGATCGACGAGGGTGGCGACCACGCGGGGCTTGGCGTCGTCGGCGCCCCGGGTCACGACGTAGACGGCGTCCGGCGGGGTGCCCATGGGGGCGTCGCAGTGCACGACGGCGACGGTTTCCGCTCTGCCGTCCCCGTCCAGGTCGCCGTCGGCCTTCTTCACCACCAGCGCCTTCACGGGCCCGCACTGGAGGGGGAAGGTGACGCCGGTCGTGCCGGGGGGCGCGACGTGGGTGGGGGCGGGTCTGGCCGGAGCACCGGCGGACGGCTGGGCTGCCGTGGCCGATGCGGGTTGTATGGCGGAGGACAGGGCTATCACGCCGGCGACCGCCGTGGCGGTGCCGACCCAGTGGATGGGCCGGGTGTGCGTGTGGGCAAGCTCCGGGACGGCGGATTGCTGCACGAGGAGTGTCTCCTGTGAGGGCTGTGCCGGTGAGGGGGTGGCCTGCATGGTGCCACACGTCACAGTGCGGGGGAACGGCGGGGTCGGTCCGGGGTTCCCGAGCGGGCGGGACCGTCCGCGCGCGTGGCGCCGCACGCACCGGCACGTCGGGGCAACGCAGGGGCGCCGTGGCCGAGTTCCCGGTGGAGGTGGGGAACTCGGCCACGGCGCCCTGGCGTTGTGGCCGGTGTGGGGCCGGTCAGCGGCCGGCGCCGCCGTCGGCGTTGGGTCCGGAGTAGTCCTCGCCGTAGGCGCCCTTGGCGGGGCGGCGGCGGCGCATGGGCGGCTCGACGCCGTCCGCGAGGCGGCGGGCGGTGAGCAGGAAGCCGGTGTGGCCGATCATGCGGTGGTCGGGCCGGACGGCCAGGCCCTCGACGTGCCAGTTGCGGATCATGCTCTCCCAGGCGGTCGGCTCGTTGAAGCAGCCGATCTCCCGGATGGACTCGACGGTCCGGGCGAGCTGGGTGGTGGTGGCCACGTAGCAGCACAGGATGCCGCCGGGGACGAGGGCCTTGGAGACGGCCTCCAGGCACTCCCAGGGGGCGAGCATGTCGAGGATGACGCGGTCGACGTCGGTGTCGGACAGGTTGTCCTGGAGGTCGCCGACGGTGAGCTGCCAGGCGGGGTGGGAGCTGCCGAAGTAGCGCTCGACGTTCTGCTTGGCGATCTCGGCGAAGTCCTCGCGGCGCTCGTAGGAGTGCAGCATGCCCTCATCGCCGATGGCGCGCAGCAGGAAGCTGCTGAGCGAGCCGGAGCCGACGCCGGCCTCGACGACGCGGGCGCCGGGGAAGATGTCGGCGAAGGCGAGGATCTGCCCCGCGTCCTTCGGGTAGACGACAGCTGCCCCTCGGGGCATGGACAGGACGTAGTCGGGGAGCAGGGGGCGCAGCGCGAGGTAGGCCACGTTGCCGGTGGTGCGGACAACGCTGCCCTCGGGAGCACCGATCAGTTCGTCGTGCGGGAAGGAGCCCTTGTGGGTGTGGAAATTCTTCCCGGCTTCGAGCGTGAACGTGTAGTGGCGGCCCTTGGGGTCGGTCAGCTGAACCTGGTCCCCGACCTTGAAGGGCCCGCGCCTGCGGGCGGCACCGGTCGGTTCGGACATGTGACCAGCCTACCGGCACCCGAGGAGGGTGCCGACCACACGCGGGTGGGTCAGCTGGGGCGGGCCATGGCCTTGACGAAGGCGCGCTCGACGTCGGCGGCGGACAGGACGCCGTAGATCTCGCCGGTCTGCTCGACGACGAGGTACTCGGTGGCCGGGGTGGCCCGCAGGGTGTCGAGGAGTTCCTCGCCGGACAGTTCGGCGGAGACGCGCATGCCGTCGGTGAGGTCCTGGGCGAGGCCGCTGACGGCGACCCAGGGGCGGCGGTGTTCGGGTACGCCGACGATGGCGGCCTCGCGGACCAGGGAGAGGGGGTTGCCGTCGGCGTCGACGACGACGAGGGCGCGGGCGCCGGCGGCGTTGGCGCGGCGCAGGGCCTCGGACAGGGGGGTGTCGGTCTCGACGGGGACGGCTCGGCGGGTGAGGGTGCGGGCCCTGAGTTCCGGGAGGTGTTCGCGCAGGCGGGCCATGCGCAGGCTGTTGCCGGCGCCGGTCCAGATGATGGCGGCGAGGATGGCGGCGAGCAGGGCGTCGGTGACGGTGTCCATGCCGCTGACGTCCTCGCCGTCGCCGCCGAGGACGCCGGACTGGTTGAGCAGGGGCAGGCCGACGAGGACGGCGAGGGCGAGGGCGCGGCCGACCCAGGCGGCGGCGACGGTGCCGCTCATGGGCTTTCCGGTGATCTTCCAGACGACGGCGCGGAGCATGCGGCCGCCGTCGAGGGGGAGGCCGGGGAGCAGGTTGAAGATGGCGACGAAGAGGTTGGAGATCATCAGGCCGGCCAGCAGGACGCCGGGGACGCTGGCGGGTTCGACGGGTTTCATCGCCAGGTAGAAGATTCCGGCGAGGACGAGGGAGAGCAGTGGTCCGACGAAGGCCAGGACGAACTCCCGTCCCGGGGTCTCGGCCTCCTTCTCGATCTCGGAGACGCCGCCGAAGAACTGGAGCTGGATGCGGCGGACGGGGAGTTTGAAGCGGAGCGCGGCGACGGTGTGGGCCAGCTCGTGGACGAGGACGGAGGCGTAGAAGGCGACCGCGAAGAACAGGGAGACCAGGTAGCGGGCGGCGCCGAGCTCGGGCAGCACGCGGTCGAGCTGGCCGCCGAAGACCCAGGTGATCAGGGCGGCGACGAGGAACCAGCTGGGCGCTACGTACACGGGTACGCCGAAGAGCCGTCCCATGAGCAGGCCGCCTCCGGGTTCCTCGGGCCTGGGTCGCGGCGGCTCGCCCTTGGCGATCCCGGAGTGGGCGAGCGAGCGGTGTTCGCTCTCGACTTCACCGGTTCCGGTTCCTGTCCCGGTATGGGTCCCTGTATGGGTGCCCGTGTCCCGGGTGTCCCCGCCGGAGTCCGGCTCCGGGCTCGTCTGTGGGGTTCGCGCGTCCGTGCCGGGTTCGGGGCTCGTGGCGTCCGTGCCCGGTTCGGCGTGCGTGTCGTGCGCGTCGTGCGTCTCGTCGCCGGGTGCCGGCTTCCCGGGGGTGGCCCGGGGGTCCTCGGCCGGTTCCGGACGTTCGGGGCCGGAGCGCCGGGAGGAGTGGAGTGCGGTCTCCTCGGGTGCCGGGGTCGTAGGAGTCGCGGGGTGCTGGGTCGGCTCGTCGTTGCCGGACCGCGGCTGCCCGCTCCCGCCGCTCACGTCCACGGTGTCCCCTCGTTCGAAGCGTCTTCCGCTCCTGCCGGGCGGAAGGGTCTCGGGTCGATGGTATGCGGCCGGGGTGGCGCGTTCCGCCCCGGCACCCCCTGTCTTCGCCCCGTGGACGCGAGGCCGGTGCGGTCCGCGGCTGGGTGACTGTCAGTGGTGGGCCGTATGGTCTGTGGACATGGACAGCAGGAGCGAGGAATCGGGGGCGGCCGGCATGGGCGAAGGGACGGAGGAGCCGGTGGTGGTCGCGCGTGCCGTCGTGGCTCCGGCCTCGTTGTCTCCGTCGCGGGCCAGTGACTTCATGCAGTGCCCGCTGCTGTACCGGTTCCGGGTGATCGACCGGCTGCCGGAGAAGCCGAGCGAGGCGGCGACGCGGGGCACCCTGGTGCACGCGGTGCTGGAGCGGTTGTTCGACGCGCCCGCCGCGGAGCGGACGGCGCCGCGGGCGAAGTCGCTGATTCCGGGGCAGTGGGACCGACTGCGGGAGAGCAGGCCGGAGGTCACGGAGCTGTTCGCGGACGACGCCGAGGGCGAGCGGCTGGCGCGCTGGCTCGGTGAGGCGGAGCGGCTCGTGGAGCGCTGGTTCACGCTGGAGGACCCCACGCGGCTGGAGCCGGCCGAGCGGGAGCTGTTCGTGGAGACGGAGCTGGAGTCGGGGCTGCGGCTGCGCGGGATCATCGACCGGGTGGACGTGGCGCCGACGGGTGAGGTGCGCATCGTCGACTACAAGACGGGCAAGGCGCCGCGCGCGGAGTACGCCGAGGGCGCGCTGTTCCAGATGAAGTTCTACGCCCTGGTGGTGTGGCGGCTGAAGAACGTGATTCCGCGGCGGCTGCAGCTGGTGTACCTGGGCAGTGGGGACGTGCTGACCTACGACCCGGTGGTGGCCGACCTGGAGCGGGTGGAGCGCAAGCTGCTCGCGTTGTGGGAGGCGATCCGTGAGGCGACGGAGTCCGGGGACTGGCGGCCGCGGCCGACGAAGCTGTGCGGCTGGTGCGACCACCAGGCGCACTGTCCGGAGTTCGGGGGCACTCCCCCGCCGTATCCGCTGCCGGTCGGGGAGGCCGGGACGCCGTCGGTGAGGGCGGCCGAGTCCGGTGGCGGTGCGCAGGGCACAATGAGCGCGGACTAGCGAAGGAGTGTCACGTGGCCATCCGCGTCCTACTGGTCGACGACCAGCCGCTGCTGCGTACCGGGTTCCGGATGATTCTGGAGGCGGAGCAGGACCTCGCGGTCGTCGGCGAGGCCGGTGACGGTCTGCAGGCCCTCGATCAGGTGCGTGCGCTGCAGCCGGATGTCGTGCTGATGGACATCCGCATGCCCCGGATGGACGGGGTGGAGGCGACCCGGCAGATCACCGGGCCCGAGCGGAACGGTCCGGCGAAGGTGCTCGTGCTGACCACGTTCGATCTGGACGAGTACGTGGTGGAGGCGCTCCGCGCGGGGGCCAGCGGTTTCCTGCTGAAGGACGCCCCGGCCCATGAGCTGGTGCAGGCGATCCGGGTGGTGGCGGCCGGTGAGGCGCTGCTGGCGCCGAGCATCACGCGCCGTCTGCTGGACAAGTACGCCACGCACCTGCCGTCGGGTGAGGAGCCGGCGCCGGACACCCTGCACACTCTGACGGACCGTGAGGTGGAGGTGCTGAAGCTGGTGGCGCGCGGCCTGTCGAACGCGGAGATCGCCGCCGATCTGTTCGTCAGCGAGACCACGGTGAAGACGCATGTGGGTCATGTGCTGACCAAGCTGGGTCTCCGGGACCGGGTGCAGGCCGCGGTGTACGCGTACGAGAGCGGTCTGGTGCGTCCCGGCGGGCAGTAGCCGCCGAGGTTTCCGGGCCGGTCTCCGGGCCGGTCCGGGGTGCGACGGCGAAGGGCGCCCTCCCTGCGTGGGAGGGCGCCCTTCGCCGTCGGTGCGTCCGGGGCCGGGGGGCCGTCAGGCCTTGTTGAGTTCCCAGAAGCGGAACACGGTCGAGGCGTCCAGGCAGTACTCCAGGCCGTAGACGCCGTCACGGACGACGGCGTACTGCTTGGCCTGCCAGACCGGCAGGACGGGCAGCTCGTCGGCGACGATGTCCTGGAGCCGGCCGAATTCCCGGTCGGTGGCGGCGCGGTCGCTCTGGGCGGCGGTGCCGGGGATGAGGGTGCCGGTGATCAGACTGTTGGTGTAGTTGTTGCCCAGCACGTTGCCCCGGCCGAAGAACGGCGCGGTGAAGTTGTCGGCGTCGGGGTAGTCGGGGACCCAGCCCTTGACGTAGACGCCGTACTTGCCCTGCTCGATGTCCTTCTCGTACTGCGCGAAGGCGACGGACTTCACGTCGGCCTCGAACAGGCCGCTGGCGTTGAGCTGGGCGGCGAAGGCCCGCAGCTCGGCGTCGGTGGCGGGACCGTAGCGGGACGGGGTGGACCACAGGGTCAGCTTGACCTTGCCGGTGATGCCGTCGGCGCGGAGTGCCTCGGCGGCCTTGGCCTTGGAGGGGCGGGCGCCGTAGGTGTCGAAGAAGGCCGTGTTGTGGCCCGCTATGCCGGCGGGGACGATCGAGTAGAGCGGGGTGGCGGTGCCCTGGTAGACGTCGCTGATGAGGGCGTCGCGGTCGATGAGGTAGGCCATGGCCTTGCGGACGCCGAGCTTGCCGGCGACCGGGTCCTTCATGTTGAAGACCAGGTGCTGGACCTCGGCGCTGCTGCCCTCGACGACGTCGACGCCCTTGGTGCCGCCCTGCTGGTCGATGCCGGAGACGTCGGCGGCGGTCAGTCCTCGGTAGGCGATGTCGACGTCGCCGGCGAGGAGGGCCTTCTTCAGCGCGGCCCGGTCGCTGTGGAAGAGCTTCAGGGTGACGCCGGAGTTCCTGGTCTTGGCGGTGCCCTCGTAGTGGGGGTTGACCGAGAAGACGGCGGCGTCCTTGCCGAAGGAGTCCAGCTGGTAGGGACCGGAGCCGACGGCCTTGTCGTCCTTGCGCAGGCCGGCCGCGTCGTACTGCCGGTGGTCGACGATGGAGCCGGCACCGGAGGCGATCTTGCTGGGGAAGGTGGCGTCGGGGACCTTGAGCCGGAAGACGACGGTCCTGGCGTCCGGTGTCTCGACCTTGCCGAGCGAGGGGAACATGACCGCGGGCCCGGCGGGGTCGTTGATCTTCAGCATGCGGTCGAAGGAGAACTTGACGTCCTCGGAGGTGAGGTCGTCGCCGTTGCTGAACTTCAGGCCGGGCCGCAGCTCGCACTGGTAGACGGTGGCCCGGTCGTTGCCGAAGGAGCAGTCCTTGGCGGCTTCGGGTACGGGCTGGGTGCCGCCCCGGGGGAAGGTGAGCAGCGACTGGAAGACATTGTCGAACAACAGCCAGGAGCCGGGGTCGTAGCCGGATGCCGGGTCCGTGGCCAGGACGTCGTCGGACATCCCCACCACCACGGAGGAGCCGGTTCCCCCGGAGTCACCGGTGTCGGAGCCGCAGCCGGTCAACAGGCCGGAGGCCAGCCCCGCCACGATGGGCAGGACCGGCCACTGGTTGCGCATGTTCACAGCATGTGCCTTCTTGTCGGTTCGTCACCCCGGGGCCACGGTCCCGGGCCCCGGGCACACGAGAGACGTCAGCCGCTCACACCACGGCCGAGCTCCCACAGCTGAAGCGTCGAGGTGGAGTTGAGCGCGTAGGAGATGCCGGTGATGTCGTCCCGCGCGGCGACGTACTGCTTGCCCTGCCACAGGGGGAGGACGGGGACCTCGTCGGCGACGGTGTCCTGGATCTCCGTCAGGCTCTTGGCGGCGTCGAGCCGGTCCGCCTCACGACGGGACTCGGGGATCAGCGCGCGCTGGATGGTGCTGTTCGTGTAGGGCGACTTGAGGACGTTGTCCTTGTCGAGGAAGGGCGCGAGGAAGTTGTCCGCGTCGGGGAAGTCGGGGAACCAACCCATGCCGAAGACGTCGTACTGGCCCTTGAGCTCGGCGGGACGGAACGTCGCCCAGGGGTGGCCCTGGATGGAGACGTCGAACAGGCCGCTGCCGTTCAGCTGCTGCTGCAGGATCTGGAACTCCTGCTTGGTGGCCGAACCGTAGTGGTCGCTGGTGTAGTGCATGGTCAGCTTCACCGGGGTGGTGATGCCGGCGCGCGCCAGCAGCTCCTTGGCCTTGGCGGCGCTGGGGTTGCCGTACTTGTTGAAGAACGAGTTGGAGTGGCCGGTCAGGGTGGCCGGGACGAGCGAGTACAGGGGCTCGGCCTGGGAGCCGTAGACCTTGGAGACGAGTTCGCCGCGGTCGATCAGCTGGGCCATGGCCTGGCGGACGGCCTTGTCCTTGACGGTGGGCGCGTCGGTGTTGAAGGCCAGGTAGCGGATTTCCATACCCGGCATGTCGACGATCTCGGCGTTCTTGTCGGAGCCGGAGTCGAGCTTCTGGATCTGCGTCGGCGACATGTTGCGGGTCATGACGTCGATGTCGCCCTTGTCGATCGCGGCGCCCATCTCGTCCGCGTCCTTGTAGGAGCGCAGCACGACCTTCTGGTTGTTCAGCGGCACGCTGCCCTTGTAGGAGGGGTTCTTGGTGAACGTGGCGCTGACCATCGAGTCACCGGAGACGGTGGCCTGGAAGGTGTAGGGGCCGGAGCCGTCGACGTCGAAGCCCTTGCGCAGCGAGTCCTTGGGGTAGAACTTCGGGTCGACGATGTCGGCGACCGGCGTGGACAGCTTGAACGGGAAGGTGGCGTCCGCGGTCTTGAGGTGGAAGACGACGTCCCGCTCGCCCTGGGTCTCGACGGTGTCGATGGTGTTGAGCAGGGCGGCGACGCCGGTGTCGGCGTTGATGCGCAGCACGCGCTCGATGGAGTACTTGACGTCGGCGGCCGTGATCTGGTCGCCGTTGGCGAACTTCAGGTCGTCGCGCAGCTTGCAGGCGTAGCGCTCGTTGCCGCTGTCGGTGAAGCCGCAGCTCTCGGCGGCTTCGGGGACCGGCTGGCCCTCGCCCTTGGGCTGGGTCATCAGGGTCTGCTGCGTCTGACGCAGGACGTTCCAGGAGCCGACGTCGTAGGCGAAGGCCGGGTCGAGGGGCGCGGGTGCGTCGCTGGTGGCCACGAACCGGTCCGTGGTGCCGACGGTGATGGCGTCACCGCTCTTGCCCCCGTCGTCGGATCCGCCGCAGGCAGCGAGAACCGGCGTCAGCAGTCCGGCCACTGCCGGCAGCACCAAAGTCTTGCGGTTCATGCGGACTTTCTCCAGAGCTGTTCGTTTCCGTGTACCCGTCACGCATGAGTGGTGCGGCGGTTCACGGGGGGTTGTGCGATGTTCTCGCGATGAGATTAGTCCGCGCTCGCAGGAGCGTTCGCAGTCGCGTGAGTTGAGTACCCATCACGCAGTGGAACCGGGTGTGGACGCACTGAAAACCATGCCGCGGAAGGATTGGTGCAGTGATCCACCAATCGGGACACAAGGGCGCGCCGAGCGGCCACGGATCGGGCCGTTCAGCACATGTGGACAACGATGTCGAGACCGCCCGGAGTGGGGAAGGTCACAATTCCGACCCCGATGGCCAATAGCTGAATTCGGCCAGGTGAACGGCCCCGAATTCGGTCCGGGTGTACGTCGGGGGAATTTTGCCCAGCGCCTCAATGGGATTTGCACGCTGGGTGAACGGCTAGCGCATTTGCGTCATCAAGCCGCGCAGAAATGTCAGGTCGACCTCTTCCAGGGAGGTGACGACCGTGCGCCGCTCGGCCGGGGCGATGGGGGCGATCGAGGGTACGGCGATGACCTGGCAGCCCGCCGCCTCGGCGGCGGCGACGCCGGTCGCTGTGTCCTCCACGACGGCGCACCGGGCCGGGTTCACACCCAGTCCGGCGGCGGCGAGCAGGTAGGGGTCCGGGTAGGGCTTGGTGCGGGAGACCTCGTCGCCGGCGATGGAGAGGGCGAAGTGGTGCGGGCCCAGGACGCTCAGGACGCGGTCGATGATGCGCCGGTGGGAGGCGGAGACCAGGGCGGTGGGGATGGCGTGCTCGTGGAGTTCGGCGAGCAGCCGGGCGGCGCCGGGCATCAGGGGCAGGCTCCGGCCGATGCGGTCCTCGAAGCCGTCGTTGAGCAGGACGCAGAGTTCGGCGACGGTGATGTCGGCGCCGGTGGCCTCGATGAGGAAGCCGGCGCTGCGGGTCATGGGGCCGCCGACCACGACGTGCCGCCAGGACTCGTCGAGGGTGCGGCCGAGGGCCGAGAACACCTCGGCCTCGACGTCCCACCAGAAGCCTTCGGTGTCCACCAGGGTGCCGTCCATGTCGAGGAGCACCGCCTGCAGGGTGAGACCTTCGGCCGTGGGGGTCTGCCCCGCCCGTGCGGGGCCGTGGGCGTGGGAAAGGGTTCCGGGCGCGGGGACCGTACCGGTCATCCGGGCGCACCTCCTTGAGGGACGGCCAGGCCGGTTCCCGGACAGGGAACCGGCCTGCAGTGGACCGACCAGTGTACGTCGCCGGCGGGCGAAGCGCCTCGTTTATCCGGCCCGCGTCGGGGTATCCCTTGCAACACCTCCGGCGCAGGTCAGAGGGGGGGTTCGGTGTGCCCGCGGCCGAATCCCCCGAGGGCTCAGCGGGCGTTGAAGTACTTCGCCTCGGGGTGGTGGATCACGATGGCGTCCGTGGACTGCTCGGGGTGCAGCTGGAACTCCTCGGACAGGTGGACGCCGATGCGTTCCGGCCGCAGCAGGTCGGCGATCTTGGCGCGGTCCGCCAGGTCGGGGCAGGCGCCGTAGCCGAGGGAGAAGCGGGCGCCGCGGTACTTCAGGGCGAACATGTCGTCGATGCCGGCGGGGTCCTCACCGGCGAAGCCGAGTTCGGAACGCACCCGGGCGTGCCAGTACTCGGCGAGCGCCTCGGCCAACTGCACGGACAGGCCGTGCAGTTCGAGGTAGTCGCGGTAGGAGTCGGAGGCGAAGAGCCGGGCGGTCTCCTCGCCGATCCGGGAGCCGACGGTGACGACCTGGAGGCCGACGACGTCGGTCTCCCCCGACTCCTCCGGGCGGAAGAAGTCGGCCAGGCACAGCCGGCGGCCGCGGCGCTGGCGCGGGAAGGTGAAGCGGGTGCGTTCGTTGCCCGCCTCGTCCAGGATGATCAGGTCGTCGTCCTTGGACACGCAGGGGAAGTAGCCGTAGACCACGGCCGCTTCGAGCAGGTTGTCGGTCTGGAGCTTGTCGAGCAGGCCGCGCAGACGGGGCCTGCCCTCGCTCTCCACGAGTTCCTCGTACGACGGACCGTCCCCGGCGCGGGCCTGCTTCAGGCCCCACTGGCCCTTGAACAGCGCGCCCTCGTCGAGCCAGCTCGCGTACTCCTTGAGCTGGATGCCCTTGATGACGCGGGTGCCCCAGAAGGGCGGGGTGGGCACGGGGTTGTCGATGGCGATGTCGGAGCGGACGTGGCCCTCCTCGGGGCGCTCCACGGTCTCGACGGTGGCCGCGGGGCGGACACGGCGCTGCTTCAGCTCGGGCAGCCGCGCTCCGGGAACGCCGCGCTTGACGCCGATCAGGGCGTCCATCAGGCGCAGGCCCTCGAAGGCGTCGCGGGCGTAGCGGACCTCGCCCTCGTAGATCTCGTGGAGGTCCTGTTCGACGTAGGCGCGGGTGAGGGCCGCGCCGCCGAGGATGACGGGGAACCGGGCGCCGAGGCCGCGCTGGTTCAGCTCCTCCAGGTTCTCCTTCATGATCACCGTGGACTTGACCAGGAGGCCGGACATGCCGATGACGTCGGCGCCGTGTTCCTCGGCGGCGTCCAGGATCGCGGAGACGGGCTGCTTGATGCCGAGGTTGACGACGTTGTAGCCGTTGTTGGACAGGATGATGTCGACGAGGTTCTTGCCGATGTCGTGGACGTCGCCGCGCACGGTGGCCAGCACGATGGTGCCCTTGCCCTCGGCATCGGACTTCTCCATGTGCGGTTCGAGGTGGGCGACGGCCGTCTTCATCACCTCGGCGGACTGCAGGACGAACGGCAGCTGCATCTGGCCGGAGCCGAAGAGCTCGCCGACGACCTTCATGCCGTCCAGGAGGGTCTCGTTGACGATGTCGAGCGCGGGCCGCTCCGCCAGGGCCTCGTCGAGGTCGGCCTCCAGACCGTTGCGCTCGCCGTCGATGATGCGGCGCTTGAGGCGTTCGTCCAGCGGGAGCGCGGCCAGTTCCTCGGCCTTGCCCGCCCTCAGGGACTTGGCGGTGGCGCCCTCGAAGAGCTGCATGAGCTTCTGCAGGGGGTCGTAGCCCTCGGCGCGGCGGTCGTGGATCAGGTCGAGGGCCGTACGGACCTGCTCCTCGTCGAAGCGAGCGATGGGCAGGATCTTGGAGGCGTGCACGATCGCCGAGTCCAGGCCGGCCTTGACGCACTCGTCGAGGAAGACGGAGTTGAGCAGGATCCGGGCGGCGGGGTTGAGGCCGAAGGAGATGTTCGACAGGCCCAGCGTGGTCTGCACGTCCGGGTGCCGCTTCTTCAGTTCGCGGATCGCCTCGATGGTGGCGATGCCGTCCCCCCGGGACTCCTCCTGACCGGTGCAGATGGTGAAGGTCAGGGTGTCGATGAGGATGTCCTCCTCGCGGATGCCCCAGTTCCCGGTGAGGTCGGCGATGAGCCGTTCGGCGATCTCGACCTTCTTCTCGGGGGTGCGGGCCTGGCCCTCCTCGTCGATGGTGAGGGCGATCAGGGCTGCGCCGTGCTCCTTGGCGAGCCGGGTGACCCGGGTGAAGCGGGAGTCGGGGCCGTCGCCGTCCTCGTAGTTGACGGAGTTGATCACCGCGCGGCCGCCGAGCTTCTCCAGGCCGGCCCGGATGACGTCGATCTCGGTGGAGTCGAGGACGATCGGCAGGGTGGAGGCGGTGGCGAAGCGGCCGGCGAGTTCCTCCATGTCGGCGACGCCGTCGCGGCCGACGTAGTCGACGCACAGGTCGAGCAGGTGCGCGCCCTCGCGGATCTGCTCGCGGGCCATCTCCACGCAGTCGTCCCAGCGGGCCTCCAGCATGGCCTCGCGGAACTTCTTGGAGCCGTTGGCGTTGGTGCGCTCGCCGATGGCCAGGTAGGAGGTGTCCTGGCGGAAGGGTACGGACTGGTAGAGGGAGGCGGCGCCCGCTTCGGGGCGCGGGTCGCGGGCGGGCGGGGTCAGGCCCTGGACGCGTTCGACGACCTGGCGCAGGTGCTCGGGGGTGGTGCCGCAGCAGCCGCCGACGAGGGAGAGGCCGTACTCGCGGACGAAGGTCTCCTGCGCGTCGGCGAGTTCCGGTGCGGTCAGCGGGTAGTGGGCGCCGTCCTTGCCGAGGACGGGCAGTCCGGCGTTGGGCATGCAGGACAGCGGGATGCGGGCGTTGCGCGCGAGGTAGCGCAGGTGCTCGCTCATCTCGGCGGGACCGGTGGCGCAGTTCAGGCCGATCATGTCGATGCCGAGCGGCTCCAGCGCGGTCAGGGCGGCGCCGATCTCGGAGCCGAGCAGCATGGTGCCGGTGGTCTCGACGGTCACGGACACGATGAGCGGCAGGTCGAGGCCGGCGACCTCCAGGGCGCGGCGGGCGCCGAGGACGGCCGACTTGGTCTGGAGCAGGTCCTGGGTGGTCTCGACGAGCAGCGCGTCGGCGCCGCCCTCGATCATGCCCTCGGCGTTGCGCTGGTAGGCGTCTCGCAGGGTGGTGTAGGGGGCGTGGCCGAGGGTGGGCAGTTTGGTGCCGGGGCCCATGGAGCCCAGTACCCAGCGGTGGCGGCCGTCCTTGGCGGTGTACTCGTCGGCGACCTCGCGGGCGATGCGGGCGCCGGCCTCGGACAGCTCGTGGACGCGGTCCGCGATGTCGTACTCGCCGAGTGCGGAGTGGTTGGCGCCGAAGGTGTTGGTCTCGACGCAGTCGACACCCACGGCGAAGTACGCCTCGTGGACGGAGCGGACGATGTCCGGGCGGGTGAGGTTGAGGATCTCGTTGCAGCCCTCGAGGTCCTGGAAGTCCTCCAGGGTGGGCTCCTGGTCCTGGAGCATCGTGCCCATCGCTCCGTCGGCGACCACCACGCGGGTGGCGAGCGCCTCGCGGAGTGCGGACGCACGGGTCCGGCTGTCGGTGGAAGGGGTCGTTGGCAACGAGGCCATGAAGGGGCTCCCTTAGGTGCGACGGCTGTCGGCTATGCGGCTTCCCCGGCGGACCGGGTGAGGGCACGGCGTCAGCGTAACCGGGAGTGGGCTTGGATGGGCACCGGCGTCCACGAGGCGGACGCGGATGGCGGAGCCGGGTGGCCGGGACGCCCCGCGCCGGCCCGGGGGACGCGCAGGCAGACGAGGGGAGTCGTCCGACCGTTGGCGGGAGGTCGACATGGACCGGTAGTGTTCGACATTGCCGAACGGTGCGTTTGACGGCACGTCGGCGGTCGAAGGGACGGAGGCAGGACGGCGATGGCACGGAACATCCAGTCGCTCGAACGGGCGGCCGCGATGCTGCGGCTGCTCGCGGGCGGCGAGCGGCGACTCGGCCTCTCGGACATCGCCTCGTCACTGGGCCTGGCCAAGGGCACGGCCCACGGCATCCTGCGCACCCTGCAGCACGAGGGTTTCGTGGAGCAGGACGACGCCTCCGGGCGCTACCAGCTGGGCGCGGAGCTGCTGCGTCTGGGCACCACCTATCTGGACGTGCACGAGCTGCGCGCGCGGGCCCTGGTATGGACCGACGACCTGGCCCGTTCCAGCGGCGAGAGCGTCTACCTGGGGGTGCTGCACCAGCAGGGGGTGCTGATCGTGCACCACGTCTTCCGACCGGACGACAGCCGGCAGGTGCTGGAGATCGGGGCCATGCAGCCGCTGCACTCCACGGCGCTGGGCAAGGTGCTCGCCGCGTACGACCCGGTGGCGCACAGCGAGGCCCTGGAGAGTTCCCGGACCCCTTTCACCGACCGTACGGTGTGCGGCCCGGCGGACTTCGAGCACCTTCTCGACCTCACGCGCGCGCGGGGGTACGCGGCCGACGTGGAGGAGACCTGGGAGGGCGTGGCGTCGATCGCGGCGCCCATCCACGACCGGCGGCGGATGCCGGTGGGCGCGGTCGGCATCACGGGCGCGGTGGAGCGGCTGCGTCCGGACGGCGACCTTCGGTCCGAGCTGATCGCGGCGGTGCGGGACTGCGCCCGCGCGGTGTCGCGGGATCTGGGCATGGGGCGGTTCTGAGGGCCGGTACGTCCGTGCCCTGAGCGGTGAGTGAGCCATCGGTGAAACGACCGGGACGCGAGACGGCGTTCCGGTGCTCGCCATGTCCTGAAATGGACATATAACTCATAAAAGTGCGTCCGTATGCGAAGAGCAATAGGCGGCTGCGATCAATAACGATCGTGCTTTCGATAACAGAACCCTTGACGCATGCGCGACGCCGAAGCGAGACTCCCGTCCATCGGTCGGCATTGTCGAACAACTACCGGTAATACGCGCTAGAGTGTGACAACGCCAAGGGCCGGCATCGCTCTCATCCCATGAGGGCGGGCAGAACCCCCGGAGGGATCCGGGGTTCGGCTTCCCTGGACGAAGGACAAAGGAGTCGCGGGTGTCCAGCTCCGACATCTTCATCGGCGAGACCATCGGTACCGCCATACTCATCCTGCTCGGCGGTGGCGTCTGCGCCGCCGTCACGCTGAAGGCCTCCAAGGCCCGTAACGCCGGTTGGCTCGCCATCACCTTCGGGTGGGGTTTCGCCGTTCTGACGGCCGTTTACACCTCGGCGCCCCTGTCCGGCGCACATCTGAACCCGGCCGTGACGCTCGCGCTCGCGATCAAGGACAACGACTTCAGCAACCTCCCCGTCTACTGGGGTGGCCAGCTTCTCGGTGCCATGATCGGCGCGTCCCTGGTGTGGCTCGCCTACTACGGCCAGTTCCACGCGCACCTCACCGACAAGGAGATCGTCGGCGGTCCCGGTGCCCAGGCCACGGCGGCCAAGGCCGTCGAGGCCGAGGAGACGGGCGCCGGTCCGGTGCTCGGCATCTTCTCCACCGGTCCCGAGATCCGCAACGCGCTGCAGAACCTCGCCACGGAGATCATCGGCACCGTGGTGCTGGTGCTCGCGGTCCTCACCCAGGGCCTGAACGACAAGGGCAATGGCCTCGGCACCCTGGGTGCCCTGATCACCGCGCTGGTGGTCGTCTCCATCGGCCTCTCGCTCGGCGGCCCCACGGGCTACGCGATCAACCCGGCCCGTGACCTCGGTCCGCGCATCGTGCACGCCCTGCTGCCGCTGCCCAACAAGGGCGGCTCCGACTGGAGCTACGCCTGGATCCCGGTGGCCGGTCCGCTGATCGGCGGCGCCATCGCTGCAGGCATATACAACGTCGCCTTTGCTTAAAGAAGTGACCAGCTTCGAGCACGCGCCGTACCTACAGCCCTCTCCCCCAGGATCTTTCAGGAGCACACAGTGACCGACGCCCACACCGCAGGCCCCTTCATCGCGGCGATCGACCAGGGCACCACCTCCTCGCGCTGCATCGTCTTCGACCGGGACGGCCGCATCGTCTCCGTCGACCAGAAGGAGCACGAGCAGATCTTCCCCAAGCCGGGCTGGGTGGAGCACGACGCCAACGAGATCTGGACCAACGTCCAGGAGGTCGTCGCCGGCGCCATCGAGAAGGCGAACATCACCCGCGACGACATCAAGGCCATCGGCATCACCAACCAGCGCGAGACCACCGTGCTGTGGGACAAGAACACCGGTGAGCCCGTCCACAACGCCATCGTCTGGCAGGACACCCGCACCGACTCCCTGTGCAAGGAGCTGGGCCGCAACGTCGGCCAGGACCGCTTCCGCCGCGAGACCGGCCTGCCGCTGGCCTCCTACTTCGCCGGCCCCAAGGCCCGCTGGCTGCTCGACAACGTCGAGGGCCTGCGCGAGCGCGCCGAGGCGGGCGACATCCTCTTCGGCACCATGGACTCCTGGGTCATCTGGAACCTGACCGGCGGTGTGAACGGCGGCAAGCACGTCACCGACGTCACCAACGCCTCCCGCACCATGCTGATGAACCTGCACACCACGCAGTGGGACGAGAAGATCGCCGAGTCCATGGGCGTGCCGCTGCGGATCCTGCCCGAGATCCGGTCCTCCGCCGAGGTGTACGGCGAGGTCACCGGCGGCAGCCTGGGCGACCTGCTCGGCGGCATCCCGGTCGCCTCCGCGCTGGGCGACCAGCAGGCTGCCCTGTTCGGTCAGACCTGCTTCTCCGAGGGTGAGACCAAGTCCACCTACGGCACCGGCACCTTCATGGTGATGAACACCGGTGACAAGATCATCAACTCCTACGCGGGCCTGCTGACCACGGTCGGCTACAAGATCGGCGACCAGCCGACCGTGTACGCCCTCGAAGGCTCGATCGCCGTCACCGGCTCCCTGGTGCAGTGGATGCGCGACCAGATGGGCCTGATCTCCACCGCCGCCGAGATCGAGACGCTCGCGCTCTCGGTCGAGGACAACGGCGGCGCCTACTTCGTGCCGGCCTTCTCGGGCCTGTTCGCCCCGCACTGGCGCTCCGACGCCCGCGGTGTGATCTCCGGCCTGACCCGGTACGTCACCAAGGCGCACCTGGCCCGCGCCGTCCTGGAGGCCACCGCCTGGCAGACCCGCGAGATCGCCGACGCCATGACCAAGGACTCCGGCGACGAGCTGGTGACCCTCAAGGTCGACGGCGGCATGACCGCCAACAACCTGCTGATGCAGACGCTCTCCGACGTCCTGGACGCGCCCGTGGTGCGCCCGATGGTCGCGGAGACCACCTGTCTCGGCGCCGCCTACGCCGCCGGCCTCGCCGTCGGCTTCTGGTCCAGCACCGACGAACTGCGCGCCAACTGGCGCCGGGCCGCCGAGTGGACCCCCCGCATGGACGCGGAGACCCGCGACCGTGAGTACAAGAACTGGCTCAAGGCCGTCGACCGGACCATGGGCTGGCTCGAAGACGAGAGCTGAGCGGCCTCACCGCCACTCAGCCGGCTCTGACGAGGAGTAAGTACCCGACATGACCAGTCCCACCATCCTGAAGTCCGTGCCTGCCCTGGGGACGCACCCGGCCTCCGGCTCCAACCCGAGCCGCGCCGAGACCAGGGAGCAACTCTCCAAGGCGTCGTACGACCTTCTTGTGATCGGCGGCGGCATCCTGGGCATCTCCACCGCCTGGCACGCCGCGCAGTCCGGACTCAGGGTGGCACTGGTCGACGCCGGCGACTTCGCCGGTGCCACGTCCTCCGCCTCCTCCAAGCTGCTCCACGGCGGTCTGCGCTACCTGCAGACCGGCGCGGTGAAGCTGGTGGCGGAGAACCACTTCGAGCGCCGTGCGGTCTCCCGCCAGGTGGCCCCCCACCTGGCGAACCCGCTCACCTTCTACCTCCCCGTGTACAAGGGGGGCCCGCACGGCGCGGCGAAGCTCGGCGCGGGCGTCTTCGCCTACTCCGCGCTGTCCGCGTTCGGCGACGGCGTGGGCCACCTGCTCTCCCCCGCCAAGGCGGCGCAGGACGTGCCCGAGCTGCGCACCGAGAACCTCAAGGCCGTGGCCGTGTACGGCGACGACCAGATGAACGACGCCCGTATGGCGCTGATGACGGTCCGCGCGGCCGTCGAGGCGGGCGCGGTCGTCCTCAACCACGCCGAGGTGACAGGTCTGCGCTTCACCCGGGGCCGGGTCACCGGCGCCGACCTCAGGGACCGGGTGTCCGGCGAGGAGTTCGGCGTGGGCGCCCGCCTGGTGCTGAACGCGACCGGCCCCTGGGTGGACCACCTGCGCCGGATGGAGGACCCGCACGCGGCCCCGTCCATCCGCCTGTCCAAGGGCGCGCACCTGGTGCTCAAGCGCACCTCGCCCTGGAAGGCGGCGCTCGCGACCCCGATCGACAAGTACCGCATCACCTTCGCCCTCCCCTGGGAGGACATGCTGCTGCTCGGCACGACCGACGAGGAGTACGAGGGCGACCCGGCCGACGTCACGGTCGACGACAAGGACATAGCCCAGATACTCGACGAGGCCGCGTTCTCCGTCCGGGACCAGCAGCTGAAGCGGGACCTGATCACCTACGCCTTCGCCGGGCTGCGCGTGCTGCCCGGCGGTCCGGGCGACACCTCCAAGGCCAAGCGCGAGACCGTGGTCACCGAGGGCCGCAGCGGCATGCTGTCCGTCGCGGGCGGCAAGTGGACCACGTTCCGGCACATCGGCCGCACGATCATGAAGAAGCTGGAGGAGCTGCCGGGCCGGCCGCTGGGCGAGGACTTCGAGCCGATCTCCTCGCTGCCGAAGCGGCTCCCGCTGCCCGGCGTCGCCAACCCGCGCGCGGTCGCCCACCGCCTCCTGGTGGACCACCCGGCGCCCGGCCCGCGGATGGCCGCCGACACCGCCCGGCACCTGGCCACCCACTACGGCTCCCTGGCCTTCGACATCGCCCGCCTGGCGAACGAGAACCCGGAGCTGGCCACGCGCGTCCACCCAGACGCCCCCGAGATCTGGGCCCAGGTCGTCTGGGCCCGCGACCACGAGTGGGCGCAGACGGCGGACGACGTCCTGCGCCGCCGGACGACGCTGACCATCCGCGGTCTCGCCACGGACGAGGTCCGCGCCAAGGTCCAGGGCGTGCTCGACGCGAAGTAACCGCACCGCACGCGGCAGGGGCGGCCCCGCACCGACGGGGCCGCCCCTGTCGTGTGTCCGGTTGTCAGTGGCGGCTGATATCCATGTCCCCATGCACATCGACAACGCGGACCCCGGTGAGATCGCGGCATTGCGCGAGGCGTTCGGCGTCGACGACGGCGGCGCGTCGGCCCTCGGCTGGGCGGCGGTGCGCGCCTTCGAGGCGGAACACGGGATCGTGCTGCCCGAGCCGTACCGGACGTTCGTGGCGGAGGTGACCGACGGGTCGCACCAAGGACCGCCGTCCTGCGGGCTGGTGGGACTCGCCGCGCTTCCCTCGGACTGGCCCGACGACGGCGCGAAGCGGGATCCGGGCAAGCCGTTCCCGCTCACCGAGACCTGGGTGTGGGAGGCCGACGAGGACGCGTTCGACGACCCGGAAGCCGTCATCGAGCAGGTCATCGACCACGGTTCCGTCGTCCTGGGGACCGACGGGTGTGCGATGAACTGGCATCTCGTCGTCACCGGTCCGATGCGCGGGCACATCTGGCAGGTCACGGACGTCGGCGCGCTGCCGTTCGGGGCACCCTTCGGTCACACCACGGCGGAACCCGGCTTCGCCGGCTGGGTGCGGCACTGGGCGGCGGGCAAGGAGTGGTTCGACGCCGGGTGACTGGGCCTCGGTCTCTCGCCACCGCCCGCCGCGGCCGTGAATTCGCCACGTTTTCGCCGCAACTCCGTAAGTTTTCCGTGAAGTTACTGCTGATGCGGCAGTGATTGAAGGAATGAAAGGTGAGTTGTGTTGGGCATCGTCATTGTCATGAACCTGCTGCCCGACGGGCGGGCGGCAGTCCTCATGGAGGTGTGGGATGCACCGCAGACTCGCCACCGGCCTCGCCGCCTCGGCGCTGGCCCTCGTCACCGTCACCACCACCGCGACGGCGGCCACCGCCGCTCCGGCCGACAAGCCGCAGGTGCTGTCCAGTTGGACCCAGACCAGCGCGTCCAGCTACAACGCGTGGGCCGCCGCCCGCTCCAACCAGTCGGCCTGGGCCGCCTACGGGTTCGACTGGTCCACCGACTACTGCTCCGACTCCCCCGACAACCCGTTCGGCTTCCCCTTCGCCACCTCCTGCGCCCGGCACGACTTCGGCTACCGCAACTACAAGGCGGCCGGCACGTTCAGCACCAACAAGTCACGCCTCGACGACGCCCTTTACGCGGACCTCGAACGCGTCTGCGCCGGCTACAGCGGCGCCACCAAGTCCGCCTGCGACGGCACGGCATGGACCTACTACCAGGCCGTCAAGGCGTTCGGCTGACGGGTCGCCGCCCGGGTGCGGGGCCGGGTGCGGGGCATCGCCGCCGCCCGGCCCGCGCGCCGCGCCCTGGCGCCCGGCTGCCCAGAGAGAGCGAACTCGCCGCACCGGACCGGCTGCCGGCCCAGCCGGACGTGCCGCCCGCACCCCTCGCGAGCACCGAACGATCCTCGCCGCACTGCGCGGCCGGGACGCGGAGACTGAGGCAAGGGCGGAGGCGACGAGGTCCTGGGCGACCGCGCACATCGCGAGCGTGGAGCGGTGGCCGCGCGGCAGCCTGTGAGGTCCCGGTGCTCGACGCACACGGCTCCCGGCTGACCGGGGGTGTTCCGGGCGCGTGATCGGGGCAGTGATCCGTCCGTGCCCCCGCGTGAGGGGGCTGCGGTAGCCCCCGTCGGACGCCGTAAGGTGGGAACGTCAAGCGAGGGCACGTCGGAAGGAGGCACTGGGTGATCGAGCTGGAGGGGGTTCCCGAGCTGATCGACCCAGTCATGGTGGCCGCGTTCGAGGGCTGGAACGATGCCGGCGACGCCGCCTCCACGGCGGTCGCGCATCTGGAACGCGAGTGGAAGGGCGAGGTGTTCGCGGCGCTGGACGCCGAGGACTACTACGACTTCCAGGTGAACCGCCCCACGGTGTTCATGGACGGGGGCGTGCGCAAGATCACTTGGCCGACGACACGGCTGTCGGTGGTCCGGGTCGGCGGCGAGAAGCCGCGCGACCTGGTGCTGGTGCGCGGGATCGAACCGTCCATGCGCTGGCGGTCGTTCTGCAACGAGCTGCTCGGCTTCGCGCACGAGCTGGGTGTGGAGCTGGTGGTCATCCTGGGCGCCCTGCTCGGGGACACCCCGCACACGCGCCCGGTCCCGGTCAGCGGAGTCACCTCCGACCCCGACCTGGCCCACAGCATGGACCTGGAGGAGACCAAGTACGAGGGCCCGACGGGCATCGTCGGCGTGCTCCAGGAGGCGTGCACGCACGCGGGGGTCCCGGCGGTGTCGCTGTGGGCCGCCGTACCGCACTACGTCTCCCAGCCGCCCAACCCCAAGGCCACGCTCGCGCTGCTCAACCGCCTGGAGGACCTGCTCGATCTGCGCGTCCCGCAGGGCGAGCTGCCCGAGGACGCGCGGGCCTGGCAGGTGGGCGTGGACCAGCTGGCGGCCGAGGACAGCGAGGTCGCCGAGTACGTGCAGACGCTGGAGGAGGCCCGGGACACCGCCGAGCTGCCGGAGGCGTCGGGCGAGGCGATCGCCCGCGAGTTCGAGCGCTACCTGCGGCGCCGGGACGTCAGCCCGCCCGGCGGCCACGCGACGGCCGAGGGCGGGGAGGGCGGCTCGTTCCGCCGCGACGCGCCCGGCGGCCGGAGCAGGCCCCCGAAGGCGCCGAAACCGGAGGCCCCGGAGACGCCGGACGCACCGGACACATCCGACGCGCCGGAGGACGGCGACGAGGACACCTCCCAGGACTGAGGTCGATCCCAGGACTGAGGTCGCTCCCGGGACCGAGATCGCGTCCCAGGGCTGAGCACGCGTCCCGGGACCGGGATCACGTCCAGCGGTCAGGGACCGCTCCCCGGCCCCGGCCGGAGGACGCCTCGCGGACCTGACGGCGAAGGGGCGGTACGCAGAACGCGTACCGCCCCTTCGCCGTCAGGCTCGTGGAAACGTCAGAGGGCCACGCCGAGCAGGGCGTCCACGGTCCGGCTGACCAGGCCGGGGGCGCCGATGTCGGTGCCGCCCTCCTGCTCCTGCCGGGCCGCCCAGCGGTCCACGGCGGCGAGCGCGGCGGGCGCGTCGAGGTCGTTCATGAGGGCCTCGCGAACCTCCTCGACCAGTGCGTCCGCGGACGGGCCGTCGGGCCGGGAGACGGCGGCGCGCCAGCGGCCGAGCCGGTCGACGGCGTCCTGAAGGACCTGGTCGGTCCACTCCCAGTCGGCACGGTAGTGGTGGGCGAGCAGGGCCAGCCGGATGGCGGCCGGGTCGACGCCGTCCCGGCGCAGCCGGGAGACGAAGACGAGGTTGCCCCGGGACTTGGACATCTTCTCGCCGTCCAGGGCCACCATGCCGGCGTGGACGTACGCCTGCGCCATGGGGAACTCGCCGGTGAGCACCTGGGCGTGCGAGGCGCCCATCTCGTGGTGAGGGAAGGCGAGGTCGGAGCCGCCGCCCTGGACGTCGAAGCCCATGCCGAGGTGGTCGAGGGCGATGGCCACGCACTCGATGTGCCAGCCCGGACGGCCATGGCCGAGCGAGCCGCCGTCCCAGCTGGGCTCGCCCTCGCGGGCGGCCATCCACAGCATCGGGTCGAGCGGGTTCTTCTTGCCCACGCGGTCGGGGTCGCCGCCGCGCTCGGCGGACAGCAGCCGCATGGCGGCCGCGTCGAGGTTGGAGACCTGACCGAAGTGCGGGTCGGACTCGACGGAGAAGTAGATGTCGCCGTCCAGGTCGTAGGCAGCGCCGAGGTCGCGCAGGCGTTCCACGAGCGGGACGATGCCGGGTATCGCCTCGACGGCGCCGATGTAGTGCTGCGGCGGGAGCATCCTGAGGGCGGTCATGTCCTCGCGGAAGAGGGCGGTCTCCTTCTCGGCGAGGGCGACCCAGTCGACGCCGTCCCGCTCCGCGCGCTCCAGCAGCGGATCGTCGACGTCGGTGACGTTCTGGACGTAGTGAACCTGCCGCTTGGTGTCGAGCCACACGCGCTGAACCAGGTCGAACGCGTTGTAGGTCGCCGCGTGACCCATGTGGGTCGCGTCGTACGGCGTGATGCCGCAGACGTAGATACGGGCGACGGGACCGGGGGTGAGGGTGACGAGGCCGCCGGTCGCGGTGTCGTGGATCCTCAGGTCGCGGCCCTGACCAGGCAGGGCGGGGACCTCGGAAGCGGGCCAGGCATGCATGTACATGAGCCTAACCGGCCATGAGCTGCGTCAACGAACCGGACCGGTCCGGATGGCCGGTCCGGCGTTCTTGCGCGCGGGCGCCGGGTGTGCTCAGACCGGCGGCCACGGGATCGCCGGCCACTCCCCGTCCGGTTCGGGGTGGACGCCGGAGACGAGCAGCGCGTCGACCCGCGCGCGCGTGGCCCCGATCTCGGCGGGGGTGATCAGCGGGGCGAGCCGGGCGGCCAGTTCGCCGCCGTCGGCGAGGCTCTTCTTCAGCCCCTTGAGAACATCGACGGCTTCCTCGGTCAGGGGCTCGCCGGCCCACCCCCACAGCAGGGTGCGCAGCTTGTTCTCGACGTTGAAGGTGACCCCGTGGTCGATGCCGTACAGCCGCCCGGCGGAGGTGGGCAGCAGGTGGCCGCCCTTGCGGTCGGCGTTGTTGATCACGGCGTCGAGGACGGCGAGCCGGCGCAGCCGCTCGTCGTCGGCGTGCACGAGCAACGCGGTGCGGCCCTCGCCGACCTCGGCGAACCCGATCGCCTTCCAGCCGGGTTCCGGCTCCTGGCCGTCCACCAGAGCGAGCAGCTCCGCCTCGGCGTCCACGTCGATCCACAGCTGGCACATGCCCTCGCCGTACGGGCCCTCGCGCAGCACGGTGGGGGGCACGAGCCCCCAGCCGGTGGCCGCGGAGACCTCGTAGGAGGCGACCTCGCGCCCGGCCAGGTTGCCGTCGGGGAAGTCCCACAGGGGGCGCTCCCCGGCCACCGGCTTGTAGACGCAGCCGGCCTCCCGGCCGTCGAGCGCGACCGAGCAGAACAGCGCCGCGTTGGACGCCTCCCGGATCCGGCCGCGTACGGTCAGTTCACCGTGCGCGAGGAGCTCGGCAGCGGCCGCTCCGCCTCCCGCGTCGGCGGCCGTCACGCTCCGCGGCGGTATCCGTTCTGGCGCGGGCATACGTGTCCTTCCGGATCGAGCGGGAGGCTGCACAGCGGACACGGCGGCCGCCCGGCGTTGACGACGTCGAGAGCGCGCTTGGCGAAGGCCCGGGCCTGCGCGCCGGTCAGCCGGACCCGCAGCATCGGAGGCCCGTTCTCCTCGTCCTGGAGCAGCCGCTCCTCGGCCTCGGCGAGGTCCTCCTCCGTCTCGGCGTCCAGCTCCACCAGAGCCTGCGCCTCGACGATCATGCGCTGCTCCTCGCCGTCCCAGGCGAGGGCCATGGTGCCGACGCGGAACTCCTCCTCGACGGGGGTGTCCAGCGGGCGGGTGTCGGAGATCTCGGTGGGGGCGACGGCCGGGACGGCGGCGTTGCCGCCGCTGCGCCGTACGACCTCGTCGAGCAGTTCGTCCATGCGCTCGGCGAGCGCGGCGACCTGGGTCTTCTCCAGAGCCACGCTGGTCACCCGGGGGCCCGCGACGGCCTGGAGGAAGAACGTACGGCGTCCGGGCAGTCCGACGGTGCCCGCGACGAAGCGGTCCGGCGGATCGTAGAGGAACACCTGACGGGACACGTCCTGTCTCCATGGGATTCGAGAGGTTCGGCAGAGCGGGGCACTGGTGAACGCGACTGAGTGGATCGCTTCACCCTACTGCGGCCGTCGATCACGGTGCGCCCGCACCGCCCCCGACCGGTGCGTCGTCCTCCGGGGAGGTCTCGCGCGGGGCGAGGGAGGCGAGGTCCCCGGTGTCGCCGAGGCGGACGAGGTAGGGCCTGAGGCGGGTGTAGCGGATCGCGGTGACGGAGCACGGTTCGACGGAGATCCGCTGGAAGAGGTCGAGGTGCAGGCCCAGCGCGTCGGCCACCAGGGACTTGATGATGTCGCCGTGCGAGCACATGAGGTAGACGGCGTCGGGGCCGTGGTCGCGCTCCACGCGCGCGTTCCACTCGCGTACGGCCTCGGCGGCGCGGGTCTGCATGGCCCGCATGGACTCACCGCCGGGGAAGGCGGCGGCCGACGGGTGGGCCTGCACGACCTCCATCAGCGGTTCGTCCTTCAGCTCGGCGAGCTTGCGGCCGGACCAGTCGCCGTAGTGGCACTCCCCGATCCGTTCGTCGGTGTGGACGCGCAGTCCGGGCCGGGCGTCGAGCAGCGGCTGGACGGTCTCCTGGCAGCGCTGGAGGGGGCTGACGACGGCCTCGGAGATCGGCAGCGCGGCCAGCCGTCCGGGCAGGGCCGCGGCCTGTGCGGTGCCGCGCTCGTCGAGGGCGACGCCGGGCGTCCAGCCGGCGAGCAGTCCCGCGGTGTTGGCGGTGGAGCGTCCGTGCCGGACGAGGATCAGGGTGGGCATGCGGCCCAGGGTAGACGGGCACCCGCCGGCCCGGGCTCGGCGGCGGCTTTCCTGTGGTCCCAGCCGTCGTCCCGCTGCCCAGGGGTCTGCTGCCGACCTTGCCCGGGGTCTGCCGCCGACCCGTTGCCGGCCTCTTGTTGACCCTTTTTGACCCCTTGTCGGCCTCTTGTGGGCCCCTTGCGGGGCCCCCTCTGCGGCCGGTTTCGCAGGCGCGCGTGCGTACGGGGGCGGACGGCGGGAGAATGCACCCCGTGATCTTCGACTGTGCCATCTACCGCGAGGGGCATCGGAGCGGGACCTCCGAAGACCCCGCCAAAGCCCTGGCGGAGGCCCGCGCCTCGGACGACGCGTTCGTGTGGATCGCGCTGCACGACCCGGCGCCGGATGAGTTCGACCACGTCAGAAAGGTGTTCGGGCTGCATCCGCTGGCGGTGGAGGACGCGTTGAAGGCCCACCAGCGGCCGAAGCTGGAGGTGTACGACGACTCGCTGTTCATGGTGATCAAGCCGGTCTTCTACGAGCACGTGAGCGACACCGTCTCCACCGGCGAGGTGATGGTCTTCCTCGGCGACTCGTTCGTGGTCACCGTCCGGCACGGCGAGGCCTCGCCCCTGCCGGAGGTACGGCGCCGGCTGGAGGCGGACCCGGAGCGGCTGCGGCACGGGCCGACGGCGGTGCTCCACACGGTCGCCGACGCCACGGTCGACGCCTACCTGGAGGTGGCGACCGAACTGGGGACGGACCTGGAGGAGCTGGAGGCGGAGGTCTTCTCCCCGAGCGACGCCGGCTCGCGGAACACCGCGTCGCGGATCTACATGTTCAAGCGGCAGGTGCTGGAGTTCCGCAGGGCCACGGTGCCGCTGACGGTGCCGCTGACCAGGCTCGCGGGCGGGACCGGCGGGCCGGCGGTGCCGTTCGTGGACGAGGGGGCGCGGCCGTTCTTCCGTGACGTCAACGACCACCTGACCCGCGTGAACGAGACGGTGGAGAACCTGGACCGGCTGGTCTCCGACATCCTCTCCGCGCATCTCGCGCAGATGGGCGTACGGCAGAACGACGACATGCGCCGCATCTCCGCCTGGGCCGCGCTGGCCGCGGTCCCCACGCTGCTGGCGGGGATCTACGGCATGAACTTCACCCACATGCCCGAACTGCGCTTCTACTGGAGCTATCCGGTGGTGCTGGGCGTGATGATCGTCCTGGACGTCCTGCTGTACCGGGGCTTCAGGCGGCGCGGCTGGCTGTAGGTCAGGCGAACTCGGCCGCCGCGGGGGCGGGACCGCCGAGCGCGTCGCGCCGCTCGGGCATCGTCAGGGAGACCATCCGGCGCCAGCCGACCAGCCGCTCGTAGGCGTAGAGGGCGTGGATGCCGGCGGCGAGCACCGCCGCCTTGGCCCTCGGCCAGCCGAGGATGCGCCCCATGTGGGACATGACGGCGAGGCTGACGTCGCGGTAGACGCGGATCTCGGTGAGCGCGCACTCGCGCAGCACGCGCTGGATGGAGGGGCCGTGGCCGGCCCGGGCGAGGCGGAGGAGTTCCTCGTGGCAGTAGGCCAGGTGGTTGTCCTCGTCATGGGCGATCATCCGCACCGCGCGCCCGACGTCCGGGTGGTCGCCGAAGTTCCTGCGCAGCAGTTCCATCTGCTCGGACGCCCGCTGTTCGGTGACTCTGCTGTGGGCCAGGTAGGTGATGACGTCGTGCGCGGTCAGCGGCTGGTCGGCCGTCAGCTTCTCGTGCGCGAGTCCGATGCCGTGCCGTTCCAGGAGCATCGTGTAGTCGGTCTCGGGCGGGACGTCGACGGGCCGCAGACCGCGCTTGCGCATCAGGGCGTTGAAGATCCGCCCGTGCTTGTCCTCGTCGGCGCCGTGGCGGGCGATCTTGGGGGCGAGCGCGTGTGCGCTCCGCGGCACGAGTACGGCGATGCGCCCGTTCTCCCAGCCTCCCTGGGACTCACCGCTGGCGGCGATGGAGCAGAAGAGCTGGAAGGACGCGTCGTTGTCGAGGATCTCCTGGAACAGACTCTTGGCCGAAAGCATCGTGCCCACCTCTCTGCAGAATTCCGCAAAGAACAGTTCAATTGTGGGCAGAGGGGAGCCGCAACAGCAGTGCGGGCCGACTCGGCCGAAAGGAGGAGCGCCGGAGTCGTAACCGGCCGGGCGCCTGGCGCGTTGTTCCGCGTGACGGCCGTGGCGGGGAAGACCCCCGAGCCCCCACCACGGCCGCAGAAACTTTTCGGCGGTGCCGTTCCCCTCCCGCCGGCGCGCTACGCGAGTCCGGCGCGCTCCAGGGCCTCGCTGCCGGCCCGCAGGGAGGCGAGGCGCTCGTCGAGGGTGAAGCCGGCGGGGGCGAGGCTGAGCGTGGTGACACCGGCGGCCGCGTAGGCCTTCATGCGGTCGGCGATGCGGTCGACGGAACCGAGCAGGGTGGTCTTGTCGATGAGGTCGTGCGGGACGGCCGCCGCGGCGCCCTGCTTGTCGCCGGAGAGGTACTTCTCCTGGATCTCGGCGGCCTCCTTCTCGTACCCCATGCGCCCGGCGAGCTGGTTGTAGAAGTTCTGCTTGCGGCTGCCCATGCCGCCGACGTACAGGGCGGTGTAGGGGCGGAAGGTGTCGGCGAGGCGGCTCACGTCCTTGTCCTCGCCGAGGGCGAGCGGGACGGTCGGGCAGATGTCGAACCCGTCGAGGGTCTTGCCGGCCTTCTCGCGCCCCGCGCGCAGGTACCTGACCGCCGTGTCCTCCAGGTGCTCGGCGGAGGGGAAGATGAGCAGCGCGCCGTCGGCGATCTCGCCGGTCTGCTCCAGGTTCTTCGGGCCGATGGCGGCGATGTAGAGCGGGATGTGCTCGCGCTCCGGGTGCACGGTCAGCTTGATCGGCTTGCCCGGGCCGCCGGGCAGCGGCAGCGTCCAGTGCTCGCCCTCGTACGACAGCCGCTCGCGGCTCATCGCCTTGCGCACGATCTCCACGTACTCGCGGGTGCGCGCCAGCGGCTTGTCGAACTTGACGCCGTACCAGCCCTCGGAGACCTGCGGGCCGGAGACGCCGAGGCCGAGCCGGAAGCGGCCCTTGGACAGCGAGTCCAGGGTCGCGGCGGTCATCGCGGTCATCGCCGGCTGCCGGGCCGGGATCTGGAAGATGGCCGAGCCGACGTCGATGCGCTCGGTCTGCGCGGCGACCCAGGCGAGCACCGTGGCCCCGTCGGAGCCGTAGGCCTCGGCGGCCCAGCACACGGCATAGCCCAGCCGGTCGGCCTCCTGTGCCACGGCCAGATTGTCCGCGTCCATCCCGGCACCCCAGTAGCCGAGGTTGATCCCGAGCTGCATGGCCGATTCCCCTTACCGGTGAGTAACGTCCTTGTGCCGGAGACATTAGCGCGGCGAAGGCCGTACCGGCAGGGGCATCCGCCCTCGAAACCCGCTTCCACAAGCCAGTTCCGTTGTCCACAGGCAACACACGGCAGCAGCTCTGGCCAGTAATCTCGCGGACATGGAGCAGAGGCATCTCGGCCGTACCGGCCTGCGTGTGTCCCGGATCGGGCTCGGCACCCTCACCTGGGGCCGGGACACCGTCGAGCATGACGCCGCGGACATGCTGAAGGCGTTCTGGGAAGCCGGCGGCAATCTCATCGACACCGCGGACGTGTACGGCGACGGCGAGGCCGAATACCTGCTCGGGCGGCTCATGGACGGGCTCGTGCCGCGCCGGGACCTGGTGATCTCCACCAAGGCGGGCAGCGTCCCCGACCCCGACCGCCGCTTCGACGGCTCCCGGGGGCATCTGCTCGCCGCTCTCGACGCCTCCCTCACCCGCCTCGGCACGGACCACGTCGACGTGTGGCACGTCCACGCCTACGACCCGGACACTCCGCTGGAGGAGACGCTCCAGGCCCTGGACCTCGCGGTGAGCAGCGGCCGCGCCCGCTACGCGGGGGTCTCCAACTTCTGCGGCTGGCAGCTCGCCAAGGCCGCCACCTGGCAGCTCGCGGCGCCGGGCACCCGCACCCGCCTCGCCAGTACGCAGCTGGAGTACTCGCTGCTCCAGCGCGGCATCGAGCGCGAGGTGCTGCCCGCCGCGCTGGACCTCGGCATCGGCCTGCTGCCCTCCTCCCCGCTGGGCCGCGGGGTGCTCACCGGCAAGTACCGGCACACCGTTCCCCCGGATTCGCGCGCTGCCTCCGAGCACCTGTCGCTGTTCGTGGAGCCCTACCTGGACGACACCGCGAGCCGCATCGTCGACGCGGTGACGACGGCCGCCGACGGCCTCGCGGTCACCCCGCTCCAGGTGGCCCTCGCCTGGGTCCGCGACCGGCCCGGCGTCACCGCGCCCATCGTCGGCGCACGCAACGCCCAGCAGCTCACCGCGGCATTGTCAGTGGAGGCCCTTAGTCTTCCTGGGGAGATCTGCCGGGCGCTCGACGACGTGTCTGCGCCCGTGCATCGCTATCCCGATCACGACTGGAGCACGCTGTGAGCACGGAGCCGGAGACCACGGAGAAGGCCGGGCCGGGGACACCGGAAACCTCGGGGACCCCGCATGACGCGGGGCCGGAGACGGCGGCCGAGGACAGCGGCACGGGGGCGCACGGAGGGGTCGAGGAATCCGGGGCGACCGCCGCGGGATCTGCGGACGGCGCCCACGACGGCGACAGCGGCGACGGCACAGCGGCGGACGCCCGGAGCGCCGACGACGCGGGGGACGTGAGCGACGCGGCGGCTGACGACGCGACGGCGGGCGACGCCCCTGACGCCGGTGACGGCACGACGGACGGCGAGGCCGAACAGGACGCCGGGAGTCCTGAGAACGCCGCGGACGCCGAGAGCGCTGAGAGTGCCGAGAGCGCCGGTGGCGAAGGGGGCGAAGGTGGGGCTCAGCTGTCCGAGGCCGAGGCCGAGCTGGCCGCGCAGCGGCTCGAGCGGGAGCGGATCGAGCGGCGGAAGGCGGAGAAGAAGGAGCCGATCGCGAGCGGTACCAAGCTGAGCGGCACCGCGGCCGATCTGCTTGCCGCGATCCGGGCGGTGGAGAGCGGTGAGAAGCCGGTCGCCACGGCCTTCGCCGAGCCCGCTCCGGTCCCGCGCCGCCCCGCCCCGGAGCCCGCGCGCCGGCCGCAGCCGGTGCCGTCCTCCGCCGCATCCGTCGCTTCCGTCGCACCCACCGGCCCGGCCCCGGAGGCCGTCGAGGCGGTACGGCGCGTCCTCACCGAGGGCGGCGCTCCCGACGCCCTGGCACCGCAGGTGGCCACCGCGCTCGGCGAGGGTGCCGACGCCGTGCTCCGGGAGGACCCCTGGCAGCTGCTGCGGATCGCGGGCGTGCGGCCGGACCAGGCCGACGGGTTCGCGCGGGCGCTGCTCGGCGCGGCCTGCGGCCCGGACGACGAGCGGCGGGGCCGCGCCCTGACCGTCTGGCTGCTGGAGCAGGCCGCACTGGCCGGGCACACGGCCCTGGAACTTCCGGCCCTCACCGCCGCCCTCGCCCAGCGGGCCGTGCCGGACCCGGACGCGGCCGCGCAGAGCGCGATCGACGAGGGCGACGCGCTGGTCTTCCAGGACGCCCTGGACGAACCCGGCGTCCCGGCCCCGCGACAGGACGCCGCACACGACGACCGCGGCGCACACGGCCGGGCCGGGGAGGACGACGCGGACGGAGCCGACGACGAGCCGGAGCGGCCGGTCCGGGTGCTGATCGGTCTGGAGCGGTACGCACTCGCCGAGGAGAGCCTCGCCGACGGCCTGGCCCGCCTGGTCAACTCCGTCTCCGAGGAGGCCGCCGAGTCCTGGGAGGCGACCGCGGCCGGAGCCACCGGCGGGGCGGCCGAGCTGGCGCGTGCGGTCGCCGGGCACGGCCTGGTGCTGCACACCGGCGGCGAGGCGGCCCGCGCCGAACCGGCCGCGCTGCTCGCGGCCGCCCGCGCGGCGGGCCTGCGTGCCTTCGCCGCCTGCCACGCGCCGGACGGGTGCCGTCGCCTGGCCCCGCTGCCGGGTGACGCCGGGGATTCGCCTTCCGCCGGCACGGTCGCCGGTCTTCTCTCCGGCACGGAGGGCCCCGGCCGGGACGCGGACGGCGCACTGGCCCTCGACCTGCTGGTCGTGCTGGACGCGCCGCAACTCGACGTGGAGAGCGCGGCGATGCTGGTGGAGTCGCTGCCCGACGGGGCGCGGCTGGTGCTCAGCGGCGATCCGGCGGTGCTGTGGTCGGCCGGGCCCGGCAGCGTCTTCGCCGACCTGCTCGCGGCCCGCGCCTGCCCGCAGATCGCCTCCCGCACCCCTGATCCCGGCCCGCTCGGCGAGCTGGTGTCCGGCATCGGCGCCGGTGAGCTGAACCAGGTCGGGGCGCCGGGCAAGGAGATCGTCATCGTGCCGGTGCGGGACGCGGGCGAGGCGGTGCACCGGACCGCGCAGCTGGTCGCGGACTCGGTGCCGCGCGCGATCGGTGTCCCGGCCGAGCAGACGGTGGTGATCACCCCGGGCCACGGCGGCGCCGCCGGCACCCGCGCCCTCAACACCGCGCTGAAGGAGCGCCTCAACCCGGGCCCCGGCCGCTTCGGCGGCTTCGACCCCGGCGACCGGATCGCCTACTCCCCCGCGCCGGGCCGTACGCTGCCGGGCCGGGTCGTGAAGGCCGACACCGACGGGCTGCACCTGGAGTGCGGGGGCGCCCCCGTCGTCGTACCCCGGGAGCGGGTGGAGGGGTGTGTCCGGCACGGCTGGGCGCTGACCGCGCACCAGGCGGCGGGCGGGCGCTGGCCGGCCGTCGTGGTGGTGCTGCCCGGCGACGCCGCGCAGATGCTCAGCAGACCGTGGGTGTACACCGCGTTCGGCCGGGCCGAGCGGCACCTCTCGGTGGTGCACGGCGTGGAACAGGCGCTGCCGAAGGCGGTGGCGGAGAAGCCCGCCAAGCCGCGTACGACGCGGTTGCGGACGTTGCTGCGCACGCAGGTGCCGGCGGCGGGCTGACACCGGTTCCGGCCGGCTCCCGTCCTCTCCGCCGACGGACCGACGGGAGTCGGCGGTGCGGCGGTGCGGCGGTGCCTTACCGGCCCGAAGCCGTACGGCACCGCCGTCCGTGTCACCTCACCGGCCGGCGTCCGACGGTGCCGGGCCGTCGCCCTCGTCCAGGTCGAGGTCGTCGTGTTCGGCCTCGTCGGTGTCGTCGTCCTCGTCGAAGACCGCGCTGACGTCGAACCGGCACACCACCCGCTGCGGGTCGACCTGCTCGAACGGCGCCGCCAGCCACTCGCCGGGATCGGCAGGCTCGTCGTCGGCGGTGACCCAGAGCGTGGAGTCGCCCTCCTCCAGCCCGAACTCCTTGTGCCGGGAGGCGATCTCGTCCGGTTCGAACTCGCCGAACAGGATGCCCAGCGCGCCCGGGACCGTGTTCGCGACGTCCTCGTCCGCGCCGATGGCCTCCTCGAGCTCCGCCGCCTCGACCCGCTGGGCCTGCGCGAGCAGCCGCTGGGGCTCCGCCACCGCGTAGTCGCGCCGGATCAGCACGCTGATCGCGTGCGGTTCGTCGGGGCCCTCGTACGGAGGCAGCGAGTCGTCCGCGCCGGGGATCTCGAAGGGGGTGACCTCGTCGTAGCGGTCGTAGAGCAGCTCGTCGTACACCTCGGCGGCCGCGGCCAGCTCGTTGAACGCCTCGTAGACGGCCGGGTCGTCATCTCCCGACCTGCGTTCGACAGCCGCCAGGTGGCGGTCGAGCGCGGTCTTGATCGCCTCGGCGGCGGCGCGTACCTCGGCAGCGGTGGGCTGCGCAGCATCAGACATAGTGCAGACGCTATCCGTACCGGGCACCAGCCCGCACAATAGATGCGATGCCGGAATACGAATTTGTCGACGTGTACGTGCCTCGCGGGGTGTCCCGCAACGAGGCGACACGCCTGCTGACGGACCATGCCGAGTACGGACACTGGGAGTTGGACCGACTGAGCCTGCTCCGCGACGGCAGCCGCAGGGTGCGGTTGCGCCGACGGATCATCCGCCAGGTGCGAGCCACGTGGTGAAGCTGCGCGCGTGAACGGAGGGGCCCCGCCCGGTCGGCGGGGCCCCTCCGTTTTCCGGCTGCCGAGGCTACGGCCGCTTCGGGCCGTCGCTCCGGCGGCGGCGCCGCCGGAGTGACCCAGGCGCTAACCGCGGACGCGGGCCTTGCGGTACAGCACCGCACCGGCCAGCAACGCGCCCGCTCCCGCGGGCAACGCGAGGCCCAGCGGCAGGTCACCCCCGGTGTGGGCGAGCTGAGCGCCGCTCGGGGCCGAGACGGACGCGCCACCCGGCCTCACGACCTGCTGGGAGCCGTGCGGGGTGTGCCCGCCCGTGGCGGGCGGGGTGACCGGCGTGCCGGGAGTGCCCGGGGTACTGGGAGTGCCGGGCGTGCCGGGCGTGCCTGGAGTACCGGGCTGGCCTGGAGTACCGGGCTGGCCCGGGGTGCCGGGGTTACCGGGCTGGCCCGGAGTCCCAGGCGTACCGGGGTTACCAGGATTCCCCGGAGTCCCAGGGTTACCCGGATGACCCGGGTGGCCGGGATGACCCGGGTGGCCAGGATGACCCGGGTGGCCAGGGTAGCCGGGCTCCCCCGGGTGACCAGGGTGACCGGGATGACCAGGGTGACCCGGACGCCCGGGCTCCCCCGGATGACCGGGGTGGCCAGGGTGACCGGGCTCCCCCGGGTGACCAGGGTGACCGGGATGGCCGGGATGACCAGGCTCCCCCGGACACTCCGGATGCCCAGGATTACCGGGGTGGCCCGGATGCCCGGGGTGACCGGGATGCCCAGGCGTCCCAGGGTTACCCGGATGCCCAGGCGTCCCAGGATTCCCTGGGTGGCCGGGATGACCGGGATGACCGGGATGCCCAGGGTTACCCGGATGGCCGGGATGACCGGGGTGCCCTGGCGTCCCCGGATTCCCCGGATGCCCGGGGTGACCCGGGTGCCCCGGCGTCCCCGGATTCCCCGAAGCACCCCCGTTCGCGCACCCGTTGCCCCTGGTGGCGTTGCCGAGGCCGATGATGTTCACGCTGTTGCCGCACAGGTTCACCGGGACGTCGATCGGCACCTGGACGGTGTTGCCGGAGCCGACACCGGGCGAACCCGAGGTGTGACCGCCGGCGTGCGCGCCCCCGGAGCCGCCGGAACTCCCGGTGCCGCCGTGCGCGCCGCGGCCACTGGTGTCGGCGCACGCGTTGCCCGCCGCCGGGTTGAGAAGGCCGACGACGTTCACTGTGTTGCCGCAGACGTTGACCGGCGCGTGCACCGGCACCTGCGCCGTGTTCCCGGACAGCACGCCCGGTGAACCGGTGGCGGAGCCGGCCGCACCGGCGGCGGCGTAGGCCTGGCCGCCGACGGCGGCGATCACGCCGGTCGCGGCCGCCACGGTCATCAGACCCTTACGTGTGCTCTGTCGCATACTGCGTTCCCCCCTGCTTCCCCTGCCTTCGATGGTGAAAGGCCGGTCGGCCCCGGAGCGCATGGCGGGCGCACCGGGGCCGACGGCTCACGAAAAAGACGCCCTCGCGGGGAGAAGCCCCCGCGGGGAACCGGCGTCAGTCGTTGACGCAGGTGTTACCGAAGGCGGGGTTCAGGAGCCCGATCACGTCGACCGTGTTGCCGCAGACGTTCACCGGGATGTGCACCGGGATCTGGATGACATTGCCGGACACGACGCCCGGGGAGTTCACGGCGGCACCCTGGGCACCCGAGTCGGCGACGGCCAGACCCGCGCCGGCGAGAACCAGACCACCGGTGGCAACCGCGGCAGCGACGACCTTCTTGATCATTCTTCCTCCTCGTTGACAAAGCGACCCCAAGGTGCGGGATCGCATCACCTGTAACGAGGAAGGAGTAATGGAGCTACGAGCTTATGGTCGCATTCACCCTTCTCAGCAGGTGTCGCACGGGCGCCCGATTAAGCCGGGCGCCCGCCCTCACGACGCGTCGATGAACCGGTCGAGCACCCGGACGCCGAACTGCAGTCCGTCCACCGGCACCCGCTCGTCGACGCCGTGGAACATGCCGGCGAAGTCCAGCTCCGGGGGCAGCTTGAGCGGCGCGAAGCCGAAGCCGCGGATGCCGAGGTCGTCGAAGGACTTGGCGTCGGTGCCGCCGGAGAGCATGTAGGGGATGGCCTTGGCGGTGGGGTCCTCGGCGAGCAGCGAGGACTGCATGGCCGCCACCAGAGGCCCGTCGAAGTCGGTCTCCACCGCCTTGTCGGCGTGCACGTCCTCGCGCCGGACGTGCGGACCGAGGAGCCGGTCGAGGTCGCTCAGGAACTCCTCCTCGTAGCCCGGCAGGAACCGCCCGTCGATGTGCGCGGTGGCCTCGCCGGGGATGACGTTGACCTTGTAACCGGCGTTCAGCTGGGTGGGGTTGGCGGTGTTGGACAGGGTCGCGCCGATGAGCTTGGCGATGCCGCCGAGCTTGGCGAGGGTGGACTCCATGTCCTCCGGGTCCAGCACGACGCCGAACGCGTCGCCCAGTTCGTCGAGGAAGGCGCGGGTGGTCTTGGTGACCCGGACCGGGAACCTGTGCCGGCCGACGCGGGCGACGGCCTCCGACAGCTCGGTGATGGCGTTGTCGCGGTGGATCATCGACCCGTGCCCGGCGGTGCCGGCCACGGTCAGCTTCATCCAGTGCATGCCCTTCTCGGCCGTCTGGATCAGGTAGAGCCGCCGCTGCTCGCTCACGGTGAACGAGAACCCGCCGACCTCGCTGATCGCCTCGGTGACGCCCTCGAACAGCTCGGGGTGGTTGTCGACGAGGTACCGGGCGCCGTACGTGCCGCCCGCCTCCTCGTCGGCGAGGAAGGCGACCACGATGTCCCGCGGCGGCCGGCGGCCGCTCCTGAGCCGGTCGCGGACGACCGCGAGGGTCATCGCGTCCATGTCCTTCATGTCGACGGCCCCGCGCCCCCACACGCACCCGTCGGCCACCTCGCCGGAGAAGGGGCCATGGGTCCAGTCGGCCGCGTTGGCCGGTACGACGTCCAGGTGGCCGTGGATCATCAGCGCGGGCCGGGACGGGTCCTCGCCCTCGATACGGGCCACGGTGGAGGCGCGCCCCGGGTGCGACTCGAAGATCTTCGGTTCCAGCCCGACCTCGGCGAGCTTCTCGGCGACGTACTCGGCGGCCTTGCGCTCGCCGGGTCCGGAGTGGTCGCCGTAGTTGCTGGTGTCGAACCGGATCAGCTCGCGGCAGAGGTCCACGACCTCGTCCTCGCCGGTGACGCCCTTGGCCGTGTCCGTCTCGCTCACGCTGCTTCCTCCCGCTGTCACTGCTGGTGGTCCCCCTCATCCTGCCTCCGCGGCTGCCCGGACCCAAGACCGGGACCGGCTCGTCACCCCCCGTTCACACGGAACCGGCCACGGGAACGGGGGGTGATCAGACACCCCCGAAAGCCTGGTAATGTTCTCTTCGTCGCCGCGAGGGAAACCGAGCGAAACGGCAAACACCTGGTCCGGGTGGCGGAATGGCAGACGCGCTAGCTTGAGGTGCTAGTGCCCTTTATCGGGCGTGGGGGTTCAAGTCCCCCCTCGGACACAAGTTGAGACCCCTGCTCGCCAGGGGTCTTCTTCTTTTTCCAGGACGGCTCCGCGCAGGGTGCATCTCGGAGCCATGGCAGAGCCATGACCGTGCCCGGATTCCGTCGGCTCGGGGGCAGACCCTTGGGACGGTCACTCGCGGGCGCCCCACAGGGGCATGGGGCCGTCCTCGTCGAGGGCGCCCGTCGCCTTCATCTCTCCCGAGGCCGCGCGCAGCAGCAGCCGGCCCATGGCGATCAGGGCGCGTCCGGCGGCGAGTTCGTCGCCGATCTCCGGCACCGCCGTGTCGTAGGGGTTGCGGCGGGCCTCGGCGTGGCTCTCCAGGACGTTGTCGCCGGTGTCCAGGACGATCCGGGCGGTGGTGTCCGGGTCGTGTTCGGACAGGTAGAGGTTCAGCCGCCATTCCTTGACGGACGGGGGTGGTGGTCCGCTCACGGGTGGGGTCATCGTCCGCCCTCCTCACCACTCTGCGAGGCGCAACGGGACGCACCGGCGCGTCACCCCTTCCACTGTGCACCGGTCGGGCGCGCCCCGCACCGGCGGCGGGACAGGCCCCGGCGCGCGGGCAGAATGAGGGGCATGAACACGCGTACCTGCCCCTGTGGACTCCCCGGGTCCTACGACGCCTGCTGCGGCCGCTTCCACTCCGGTGCCGCGTCCGCCCCGACCGCCGAGGCGCTGATGCGGTCCCGTTACAGCGCGTTCGTGAAGGGGGACACGGGGTATCTGCTGCGCACCTGGCACCCCCGGACCCGGCCCGAGGAACTGGACCTGGACCCCGGCATGCGGTGGACGGGGCTGGAGATCCTCGACACCGCCGACGGTTCGGCCTTCCACGCCAAGGGGATCGTGACGTTCCGCGCCTCGTACCGGGGCGGCTCGCTGCACGAGCGGAGCCGGTTCGAGCGGGTGGACGGGGCGTGGGTGTACGTGGACGGGGACTTCCTCGACTGACGTTCCGCCAGATGCCGGGAAGAGGGCAGGAGATGACGGCCTGACGCTCCCTCAGGGGGCCAGGATGTCCAGCTCCTGGAGGGCGCCCACGGTGATCTCCCTGGTCAGTTCCTCCGCGCGGACGGCGTCGCGCGCGCGGACCGCCTCCGCGACCCGCACGTGCAGGGTGACGGCGGCCGGGTCGGGGTCCTCGAACATGACCTCGTGATGGGTGCGGCCGGCCAGGACCTCCGCGACGACGTCGCCGAGGCGGGCGAACATCTCGTTGCCCGAGGCCGTGAGGATGACCCGGTGGAAGGCGATGTCGTGCACCAGGTACCGGTCCAGCCGGCGGCCGCGTGAGTTGGCGACCATGCCGAGGGCGCACTCGGTGAGTTCGGCGCACTGCTCGGGCGTGGCGTGCCGGGCGGTCAGGGCCGCCGCCGCCGGCTCGATCGCCGAACGCAGCACGGTCAGGGAGCGGAGCTGGTGGGGGCGGTCGGCGCCGGCCAGCCGCCAGCGGATGACCTGGGGGTCGTAGACGTTCCACTCGCGCTTCTGGCGGACGGTCACACCGACCCGGCGGCGTGACTCGACCAGGTGCATGGACTCCAGTACGCGGACGGCCTCGCGCATCACGGAGCGCGAGACCTCGAAGTGCTGTGCCAGCTCGTCGGTGCGCAGAACGCTGCCCGGCGGGTACTCACCCGCGGTGATCGCGGGGCCGAGGGTGTCCAGTACGCGGCCGTGCAGCCCCCGGCCCGGTGTGCTCATGCACTCAGCGTACGGCGTGGGTTACAGAGACAAAAAGTCAGACTTATATGTCACACGCACTTGAATTTGTCGTATCTAATAGGTTTCAGTGTTCCGACGCCGGATGTCGGCGCCGGATGTCGAGGAAGACAGCGAGGCAGTCATGCGCACCCCCCAGGTCGTCGTCGTGATGGGTGTCGCCGGGACGGGCAAGACCACGATCGGTCCGATGCTCGCCGCCCGGCTGGGCGTCCCGTACGCCGAGGGCGACGACTTCCACCCGGAGGCCAACATCGCCAAGATGTCGGCCGGCATCCCGCTCGAGGACGCCGACAGGTGGCCGTGGCTCGACGCCATCGGACAGTGGGCGCACGGGCGGGCCGGCCTCGGTGGCGTGGTGAGCAGCTCCGCGCTGAAGCGGGCGTACCGCGACCGGCTCAGGGCCGAGGCGCCCGGGATCGTGTTCGTTCATCTCACGGGCGACCGGAAGCTGATCGAGGACCGCATGTCCCACCGGCAGGGTCACTTCATGCCGACCGCGCTGCTGGACTCCCAGTTCGCCACGCTGCAGCCGCTTCAGGACGACGAGGCGGGAGTCGCCGTCGACGTCAGTGGTGGCCCGGAGGAGATCTCCGAGCGTGCCGTGGCGGCCCTGGAAGCGTTCTCCGCGACGTCCGCGTAAGCACACCCCGCAAGCACCTCGCGGGTAGCGCGCAAGCACCCCGCGGGTGGCGCGCAAGCACCTTTCGAGCACCTCTCAGTACCTCTCAGTACCTCTTGGTGCCTCCTGGCACCCCGCCCTCGTCCCCATACCTACAAGGGAATCCCCCGTGAGCAGACTCAGCGTCGAGATGCTGGCAGCGGACCCGGTGCCGCCGATCACCTCGGCCGGCCACGCCCAGCTCGGCATAGCCGTCCTGGCGGGCATCGCCGTCATTGTTTTCCTCATCACCAAGTTCAAGCTGCATGCCTTTCTGGCCCTGACCATCGGTTCGCTGGTGCTCGGGGCGGTCGCCGGGGCACCCCTCGACAAGGCGATCGCGAGCTTCACCACCGGTCTGGGCAACACGGTCGCCGGTGTCGGTGTGCTGATCGCGCTCGGCGCGATCCTGGGCAAGCTGCTCGCCGACTCCGGCGGCGCGGACCAGATCGTCGACACGATCCTCGCCAAGGCGGGCGGCCGTGCGATGCCCTGGGCGATGGTGCTGATCGCCTCGGTGATCGGCCTGCCGCTGTTCTTCGAGGTAGGCATCGTGCTGCTGATCCCGGTCGTGCTGATGGTGGCCAAGCGTGGCAACTACTCGCTGATGCGCATCGGCATCCCGGCGCTGGCCGGTCTGTCCGTGATGCACGGTCTGATCCCGCCGCACCCCGGCCCGCTGGTCGCGATCGACGCGGTGAAGGCCAACCTGGGCGTGACGCTGGTGCTGGGCATCGTGGTCGCGATCCCGACGGTGATCATCGCCGGTCCGCTGTTCTCGAAGGTCGCCGCCCGCTGGGTGGACGTCGAGGCTCCCGACCGGATGCTCCCGGAGCGTGCCTCGGAGCAGCTGGAGCGCCGTCCGAGCTTCGGCGCGACGCTCGCCACGATGCTGCTGCCCGTGGTGCTGATGCTGGTCAAGGCGCTGGTGGACATCACCGTCGACGACCCGGCGAACATGACCCAGCGGATCTTCGACGTCGCCGGCTCGCCGCTGATCGCGCTGCTCGCGGCCGTGATCGTGGCCATCTTCACGCTGGGCCGGCCCGCCGGTTTCAGCAAGGAGCGCATCCAGCAGACGGTCGAAAAGGGCCTGATGCCGATCGTCGGCGTCCTGCTGATCGTCGGCGCGGGCGGTGGTTTCAAGCAGCTGCTGATCGACAGCGGTGTGGGCCAGATGATCCTGGACATCTCCAAGGACTGGTCGATCCCGGCGCTGCTGCTGGCCTGGCTGATCGCGGTGGTGATCCGCCTGGCGACCGGCTCGGCGACGGTGGCGACGGTCTCGGCGGCCGGTCTGGTCGCGCCGCTCGCGGCCGACATGTCGACCACGCACACCGCCCTGCTGGTCCTGGCCATCGGTGCCGGTTCGCTCTTCTTCAGCCATGTCAACGACGCCGGCTTCTGGCTGGTGAAGGAGTACTTCGGGCTGAGCGTCGGGCAGACCGTGAAGACCTGGTCGGTGATGGAGACGATCATCTCGGTGGTCGCCGGCGGTCTGGTGCTGCTGCTGTCCCTTGTGATCTAGCGGCCGTACGAAGGTGATCCAACGGCCGGTACGGCGCCGAACGGCCCACCCGCTCTCCGCTTTCAGCGGGAGTGGGTGGGCCGTTCGGCGTTCGTGTCCGTGCGGCGGGCGGCAGGCGGCAGGCGGCGTCAGGGCCGCCACAGCGGGTGTTCCCGCTCCGCCCACTCCCCGCTCACCTCTCCCGTGCGCATCCCACGCCGCGCCTCCGGATCGCCCAGGGCCATGCCGATGTGGCCGGCCAGGACCACGCCGATGGTCAGGGCGAGCCAGTCGTGGACGAAGGTGGCCGAGGTGCGCCACACCAGGGGGGCGAGGTGGGTGAACCACATCATCAGACCGGTGCCGAGCATGACCAGGGTCGCGCCCGCGATCCAGGCGGCGTAGACCTTCTGGCCGGCGTTGAACTTCCCGGCGGGCCGCGAGGAGCGGCGCTTGTCGCGGCGCAGGGCGGCGCGCAGCCAGACCCGGTCGTGCGGGCCGAAGCGGTTGAGGAAGCGCAGGTCGGCGCGGAAGGCACGGGAGACCAGACCGAGCAGCACGGGGACGGGCAGGGCGAGACCGGCGCACTCGTGGACGCGGACGACCAGTTCGCGGCGGCCTACGAGCACCGCCAGCTGCGGGACGTAGAGGCAGGCCGCGGTCACCACGCACACGCTCATCAGGACGGCGGTGGCGCGGTGCACCCAGCGTTCGGCGGGGGTGAAGCGGTGGACACGCGCGCTCGGGGGCGCCGTGGTCTCAGCTCGTAGGGTCATCGGTGCGTCCGTTCGAGCGGCCGACCCAGGCGTCGACGTCGTAACCGAGGTTCTCCCAGTAGCCCGGCCGGACGCGGTCGGTGACGGTGATTCCGGAGAGCCACTTGGCCGACTTGTAGAAGTACATGGGGGCGACGTAGAGGCGGGCGGGGCCGCCGTGGTCGTGGCCGATGTCCTTGTCCTGCATGCGCAGCGCGACCAGGACGTCCGGGCGGCGGGCCTGGTCGAGGGTGAGGCTCTCGGTGTAGGTGCCGTCGAAGCAGGTGAAGCGGACGGCCTTGGCGGAGCGGCGGACGCCGGCCGCGTCGAGCAGGTCGGAGAGGCGTACGCCCTGGAAGGGGGTGCCCGGGACGCGCCAGCCGGTGACGCACTGGACGTCCTTGACCAGCCGGGTCTGCGGCCGGGCGCGCAGGTCGGCGAGGGTGTAGGTGTGCGGACGGTCGACCAGACCGTCGACGGTGAGCCGGTAGGTGGCGGGGCTCTTGTGCGGGACGGACGCGGCGACGGAGTAGTAGCGGAAGCCGCCGCCGTTGGGCAGGAGGCCGGTCAGGCCCGTGGGGTCCTTGCCGGAGACGGTGCCGAGGAGTCCTTCGAGGCCGCGTTGCAGCGCGGGCGCGGTGGCCACGCCGAGGACGCCGAGGCCGAGGGTGCCGAGGAAGACGCGGCGGCCGATGGGCCGGCCCTGGGCGTCGGGCGCCTCGGACGGCTCGGACGGCGCTGCCTCGGCGTGCCGCTCGGACGGTGCGGGCGGTTCGGACGGTGCGGGCCGCTCGGGTCGATCGCGCCCATCGGATCGACCGGGTCGACCGGGTCGTTCGGGGTTCACCCCGTCATTCGAACACTCCTCGCCCCGGCGGGGCCAGGGAGTGCGGCGGGCGGTCAGACTTCCGTAATCAATTCTTACGGTCGCTCAGGCGGTGCCGCGCAGCGCGCGGGCGCGGGCCGTACGGAAGGCCGTGCGGGGATCGCGCTGCGGGTAGGACCAGGGGGCCGGGGTGGCCTGGTCCCCGATGTGCTGGAAGAGGGCGGTCGCCTCGGCGGAGCGGCCGGCGCAGGACATGGCGAAGGCCAGGTGGTTGAGGTCGATGTGGCGGCGCGGGTGGTCGTCGTGCTCCCACTCCAGCCACCAGTCGAACGACGTGCGCAGGATCCGGCGGGCGCGGGGGCCGGACCAGTGGCCGGTGGCTGCCGGGTCCGCGGAGGCGAGGCCGGTGACGGCGAGAACGCGGTAACGCTCGGCGTACGCGACCACCGGCAGGAGGGCCAGCGGGGAGTCGGCGGGGGCGTCGGCGGCGGCCTGCTCGGCGAGGTCGTACACCTCGTGGGACTCGGCCCGGCCGCCGCCCGGCCACTCGGCGAGGCGGGCGAGGAGCAGGTGGTGCGCGTGGTGGTGCTCGGGGTGGCGTTCGCGCAGCCGCGCGAACGTTCCCAGCAGTTCGGTCGTGGAGCCGAGGGCAGCGGCGAGCAGGAGCAGGCCGAGCCAGGGGGTGGGGTCGGCGGGCGCGAGGGCTGCGGCGGTGCGGCAGGCCGCGCGGGCCCGGCCGGGGTCGTCCTTGCCGCGCAGGGCACGGTGGACCACGGTCAGGGCGAGCAGGGTGGCGGCGTCGGCGGATCCCGGTTCGGCGAGCTGCCACTGCCGGGCCCAGGCGGCGGCGTACGGCTCGGCGGCGAGCACGGTGAGGCGGTGGCCCCGGCGGTCCCAGTCGTCGCCCGTGTGCAGCAGCAGCGAGCGCACCGGCTGCCAGCGGCCCTGGGTCAACGCGGCCCGTGCGGAACGGAGTTCGGCGTCGCCGAGGGCGGCGTCGAAGGCACGGGGAGTGCCGGGGTCGTTCGGTGGGGTGGCGCCGGGCGGGTCCGTGGGGGCCCGGAGGGCGCCGAGCAGGGGCGGGAGTGGAGGCACCGCCGGCCTTCCTGTTTTCTCGGGCTGCCATCAGCCGATCACGCACAGTCAATCCCGCGTCGCGGTTCGCGTCAAGCGGAACCGGAGTGTTGATCGGTTCAACGACCTTGACAGGAGCGGAACTTGAGCTACGCCACCACTCGGCGCGGCACCGGCCCGCGCAGGGAAGGTGCTGGTGGGCCGCGCAGGTCGGCGGGCCGACCGACGGGTCCACGGGCGGGTCGGCAGACGGCCGCGACGGACGGGCAGGCGTGCGGATGTGGCGTACGCCATGGCGCCGGGCGCGTGCCCGGCGGAACATAACCGGACGACTCCGCCCTGCGCCCGCCGCTCCTCACCTCCTCGCTTTTCCCTCTCTTTCCCGCCCCGGTCACTCCACGCCGCCGGCCGGGCGGCATGGCCGAGTCATTTGCCCGGTTCCGGGCACTCTCCGGGGCGCCACCGCGCCGGGGACGCTACAGTCGGCCACTACGCACCCGTGGCCCGGCCGGATGATCGAGGTACGCAGCGTGTCCGTTCTGGTTCTCCTCCTCGCCGTGAGCGCCGCCTGCTGCGTGGGCTTCGGGTTCGTCCTCCAGCAGAACGCCGCCCAGCAGGCCCCGCTCAGCGACTTCCTCTCCTTCCGACTGCTGCTCGACCTGGTACGGGTGCCGCGCTGGCTGGGCGGCATAGCCCTGATGGTGGCCGGGATGGGGCTGGGCGCCGTCGCTCTCGGTACGGGCGAGATCTCGCTGGTCGAACCGCTGCTCGCCACCAATCTGCTGTTCGCCCTCGCCCTGTCCCGACACCAGAACAAGCAGTCCCTGGGCCGCCAGGGCTGGGCCGGACTCGCGCTGCTCGCGGGCGGCGTGAGCGCGTTCATCCTGGCGGGGCGCCCCCAGGCCGGCAGCGCCGTCACCGATCCGCTGCGCCACTGGCTGATCATCGGCGTGATGCTCGGCGTGGCCCTGGCGCTCACCGCGTACGCCAAGCGGTCCCGGCTCAGCCGGGGTCCGCTGCTGCTGGCCACTGCCGCCGGGCTGCTGTACGGCGTGCAGGACGCGCTCACCCGGGTGAGCGGTACCCGCTTCGCCGCCGGCGGCTTCGCGGAACTGTTCACCGGCTGGCAGCCGTACGGCGTGCTGGCGCTCGGTGTCACCGGACTGCTGCTGGTGCAGAGCGCGTTCGAGACCGCGCCGCTGCGCATGTCGCTGCCCGCGCTCACCGCGGTCCAGCCGCTCGCCGGCATCCTGTGCGGGGTGGGCTTCCTCGGCGACCGGCTGCGCACCGACACCGGGGCGCTGGCCTGGCAGGCGGCGGGACTCGCGGGGATCGTCACGGGCATCGTGCTGCTCGGGCTGCACCCGGCGATGCCGTGCCGCCCGGTGGAGCGGGACCAGGTGCGGGACTTCCAGCGGAACTGAGCGAGGCCCTCCGTGTCAGCCTCCACGTCCGCCTCCACCTCCGCGGCCGCCGGGCGTCGGGAGCGGGGCGCGGGGCGCGGGTCGGGGGTTCTCGTCCGGACCGGCCCGGTGTACTGCTTGGATACGGCCATGAACCCTGCTGACGAGATCATCGACATCGTCGACGAGAACGACCAGGTCATCACCCAGAGCCCGCGCGGCGAGGCCTACGCCCGGGGGCTGCGCCACCGCTGCGCCTTCATCCTGGCCCGGGACGCTGCCGGCCGGATCTTCGTCCACCGGCGCACCGCGACCAAGCTGGTCTATCCCTCCCTGTACGACGTCTTCGTCGGCGGGGTCGTGGGGGCGGGGGAGTCCTACGACGAGGCGGCGCTGCGGGAGGCGGAGGAGGAGCTGGGGGTGACCGGACTGCCCCGGCCGGAGTTCCTCTTCAAGTTCCTGTACGACGACGGGGCCGGGCACGGCTGGTGGTCGGCGGTGTACGAGGTCCGCTGCGACCTGCCGGTACGGCCTCAGGTGGAGGAGGTGCAGTGGCACGACTTCCTGCCCGAGGACGAGCTGGAGCGGCGGCTCACCGAGTGGGAGTGGACCCCGGACGGGCTGGCGGCGTACGAGAGGCTGCGGGCCCTTCGGGCGGGCACGTGACACACAGGTGGGGCGCCGAGGGCACCCCGGTAGGGTCCTGCGCGTGATCGAATTCGTACGGAACGCCCGGCTCTGGTTCGCGCCGGAGCGGGTACGGGACGAGGGCAGCACCCCCGACTACCGGTTCTCGCTGGCCAACGAGCGCACGTTCCTGGCCTGGCTGCGGACCGCGCTCGCGCTGATCGGCGGCGGTTTCGCGGTGGACCAGTTCCTGCCGGACCTGCGCTGGGCGTGGCGGGTAGGGCTGGCGCTCGCGCTGCTCGGCGCCGGTGTGCTGTGCTCGCTGCGCGCGGTGAACCACTGGGTGCGCTGCGAGCGGGCCATGCGGCGCGGCGAGGACCTGCCCGCCTCCCGGTTCCCGGTGCTGCTGGGCCTGTTGGTGGCGGTGGTGGCCGTCGCGATGGTCGTGGTGGTGCTCGTCGGGTGGGCGGGGTGAGCGCGGCGGACCCGCCGGAGCCGGCGGAGCGGGATCCGGGGCTCCAGCCCGAGCGGACCCGGCTGGCCTGGCGGCGTACGACGCTCGCGAGCACCGTGGCCGCCGTACTCGCGGTGAAGACCTCGCTGCACGGCGGGACCACCGCCGGGGGCGTCGTCGCGTGCGCGCTGTGCTGCGTGCTGTGGCTGTGCTTCCTGGGGGTGGCCCACCACAGGATCCGCGCCCTCTCCGCGAGCCCCCGCCCGGCCGCGCTGACGCCCCGGCACGCGACGGCGGCGGTGCTGTGCGCGGTGGCGCTGGCGGTGTGCGCGGCGGCGCTGGTGGTGTAGCCCGGCGACCCCGACGGGGTGGTGCGGCCCGGTTCCCTGACGCCCGCTCACGCCCGCCGGACAGCCCGGCACGTCGGAGCCGGCCCGGTCCGGAGGACAGTCACTCACCCCTGCCTCCCGTCTCCCGTCACCTGCTCCCCCGCTCTCCCGCACTCCCGGCCCACCACACACGCCGCGCGCCCGCTTTGCCGGAATTCATACCGTTCGCGCGTAGCCTGTCGGTCGTCACCACCCCGTACCCCCCTCGAAGGTGAGCAGCATGACCACCCTTCACCAGGAGCACAGCGAGCACGGCACGCACAGCCACGGTCCGGGCTGCGGACACGCGGCCGTTCCGCACGGCGACCACCTCGACTACGCGCACGACGGCCATCTGCACCGCGAGCACGGCGGCCACTGGGACGAGTGCGAGCCGGCCTCCCACGCCGCGCACGCGGACCACGAGCACGTTCACCACGAGGAGTGCGGGCACGCGCGGGTGGTGCACGGCGACCACGTCGACTACCTCCACGACGGACACCGGCACGCCGAGCACGGGGACCACTGGGACGACCACTGACGCCTCTGGCCTGATCGACAGCTGGGGCCGACGGCTCCCCGGGCGGCGTCCCGGGGAGCCGTCGGCCTATCGTGGCCCCGGTCACGTTTCGCGGCGCGTTCCGCTCACGCACTGGACGACATACCGACCGGTCGGCATCATGTGACGGGTTCCTGTTCACCCGTTAGGAGTGATGTATGAGCGGCGACCAACCGCCCGGGCTCGATCTCGACCGGCTGCGTGCCCTGCTCGACCGTGAGCGGCCCGGCCTGGTGAACGGCCCCCTGACCGGCCGGCTGATCGAGGGCGGACGGTCGAACCTCACCTACGCGCTGTCCGACGGTGCCTCGAAGTGGGTCGTACGACGGCCTCCGCTCGGCCATGTGCTGGCCACCGCGCACGACATGAAGCGCGAGCACCGGGTGATCAGCGCGCTGCACCCGACCGAGGTGCCGGTCCCCCGGCCGGTGCTGCTGTGCGAGAACCCCGAAGCCACGGAGGTCCTCGGGGCGCCGTTCTACGTCATGGAGTTCGTCGAGGGCACCCCGTACCGCACGGCGGACCAGCTGGCCCCGCTGGGCGCGGAGCGCACCCGGAACGCGGTGCTGTCGCTGGTCGACACGCTCGTCGAACTGCACGCGGTGGACCCCGCCGAGGTGGGACTCGCGGACTTCGGCCGGCCCGAGGGCTTCCTGGACCGGCAGCTGCGCCGCTGGGGCAAGCAGCTGGACGCCTCCCGCAACCGCGAACTGGCCGGCATCGACGAGCTGCACTCCGCGCTCGGTCGCGCGCTGCCCACCTCGCCCGCGCCCACGGTCGTCCACGGCGACTACCGGCTGGACAACGTCCTGATCGGTACGGACGACAAGATCAAGGCGATCCTCGACTGGGAGATGTCGACCCTCGGCGACCCGCTGACCGACCTGGGCCTACTGGTGATGTACAGCCGGCCGCTCGAGACGCCGGACTCGCCCGTCTCCACCACCGCCGAGGCTCCGGGCCACCCGGCTCCGGCGGAGCTGATCGAACGGTACGCCGCGCGCTCGGGGCGCGACGTCTCGGAAGTCTCCTGGTACACGGCGTTCGCCTGGTTCAAGCTGGCCGTGATCCTGGAGGGCATCCACTACCGGTACACGCTGGGCCAGACGGTCGGGCGGGGCTTCGACCGCATCGGCGAGCTCGTGCCCGTCTTCATCGACCACGGACTGACCACTCTTCAGGAAGGCTGACCGGACATGGACTTCGCGTTCGACGCGCGCACGGAGGAACTGCGCGGCAGGCTCCTCGCCTTCATGGACGAGTACGTGTACCCGGCCGAGGCGGTCGCCGAGGAGCAGCGGGCCGCGCTGGCCTCGCCGTGGGACACCCCGGCGGTGGTGGGTGAGCTGAAGGCGGAGGCGCGCAGGCAGGGCCTGTGGAACCTCTTCCTGCCGGACGCCGAGTTCGGCGCCGGGCTCACCAACCTCCAGTACGCCCCGCTCGCCGAGATCACCGGCCGTTCCCCGCATCTCGCGCCCACCGCGCTGAACTGCGCGGCGCCCGACACCGGGAACATGGAGGTGCTGGCGCAGTTCGGCACCGACGAGCAGAAGAAGCAGTGGCTGGAGCCGCTGCTGGCCGGTGAGATCCGCTCGGCGTTCGCGATGACCGAGCCGGATGTGGCCTCCTCGGACGCCACGAACATCACGACGCACATCGAGCGGGCCTCCGACGGCTCGGACGAGTACGTCATCACCGGCCGCAAGTGGTACATCTCCGGGGCGATGAACCCGGACTGCAAGATCTTCATCGTGATGGGCAAGACGGACCCGGACGGCGCGGACATCCGCCGCCAGCAGTCGATGATCCTGGTCCCGCGCGACACCCCGGGCGTGACGGTCAAGCGCGCGATGCAGGTGTTCGGCTACGAGGACCACTCCCACGGCGGCCACGCCGAGGTGGTCTTCGACCACGCCCGTGTACCGGCGTCCAACCTGGTCGGCGAGGAGGGCGGCGGCTTCGCCATCGCCCAGGCCCGGCTCGGTCCCGGCCGGATCCACCACTGCATGCGGCTGATCGGCATGGCCGAGCGGGCGATCGAGCTGATGTGCCGGCGCGCGGTGTCCCGTACGGCCTTCGGCAAGCCGCTGGCCCAGCAGGGCGTGGTCCAGAACTGGATCGCGGACGCCCGGGTGACGGTCGAGCAGCTGCGCCTGCTGGTGCTGAAGACGGCCTGGCTGATGGACACCGTCGGCAACAAGGGTGCCCACGCGGAGATCCAGGCCATCAAGATCGCCACGCCTCGCGCGGTGGTCGGCATCCTCGACCGCGCGATCCAGCTGCACGGCGCGGGCGGCGTGAGCCAGGACTTCCCGCTGGCCGACCTCTACGCCGGCGCGCGCACGCTGATGCTCGCCGACGGCCCGGACGAGGTGCACCAGCGGTCGCTGGCACGCCGGGAGCTGAAGAAGTACCTGTAGCAGAGCATGCGTCAGGGGCGGTCGCTTTCGCGGCCGCCCCTGACGTGTGTGCGGGGCGCGGGCTACGGGCGCAGGGCGCGCAGCAGGAGGTCGGCGAGGTGGTCGGCGACCTGCTGCGGGGTGAGGGGGCCGTCGGGGCGGTACCAGGTCGACAGGTGGTGGACGGACCCGAAGTGGTAGTCCACGATCAGGTCGGACGGGGTCACCGTGGAGAAGACGCCGGTGCGCTGGCCCTCCTCGACCAGGGCGCGGAACCGTTCGTGGTAGCGCCGGCGCTCGGCGCGGACCTGCTTGTTCTTCTCCGGGCTCAGGTGGTGCATCGAGCGGAAGAAGATCATCGCGTCGTCGAGGTTCTCGATCGTGGTGACGACGACGTCCGCGGCCGCGGCGCGCAGCCGCTTCTCGACGGGCTCGTCGGCGTCGGCGAACGAGTCGAGGCGCTCCTGCTGGACGCGCAGCACGCGCGCGTACACCTCGTGCAGGAGGTCGTCCTTGGAGCCGAAGTAGTGGTAGAGCGCCCCCTTGGTGACGCCGGCCGCCTCCACGATCTCCTGTACCGAGGTCCGGTCGTAACCCTGCTCGGCGAAGAGGCGGGTGGCGGCGTTCAGCAGCCGTTGCGGGACGGGTGTCCCGTCCCCGTCCGTCGTTCTGGGCACTGCCGCCACCTGCCTTTCCGTCGTGTCTACCGGCTCTCGTTGCCGCTGTCCTGGGCGTGGGAACGCAGTTCCCGCCGGAGGATCTTCCCACTCGCCGTCTTGGGCAGGTCGGGCAGGATCTCCACCTGGCGCGGGTACTTGTACGCGGCCAGTCTCTCCTTGCACCAGGCCGCGAGGTCGTCCGGGGCCGTCTCGGCGCCGGGACGCAGGCTGATGTAGGCCTTGACGGTCTCCCCGCGGTAGCCGTCCGGGACGCCGACGACGGCCGCCTCGCGCACCGCCGGATGGGTGTAGAGGACGTCCTCGACCTCGCGCGGCCACACCTTGAAGCCGGAGGCGTTGATCATGTCCTTCTTGCGGTCGACGACGTAGAGCCAGCCCTGTTCGTCCATGAAGCCGATGTCGCCGGTGCGCAGTTCCCCGTCCGGGAAGGTCTCGGCGGTGGCCTCGGGGCGCCGCCAGTAGCCGGGGACGACCTGCGGGCCGCGTACGACGATCTCGCCCTGCTCCCCGAGGGGCACCTCCGCGCCCTGGTCGTCGAGGATCCGTACGACGGTGTCGGCGCCGGGCAGACCGACCGACAGCGTGCCGGAGACGGGGTCGACGGGTGCCTCAAGGCCGGGCGGCACGGAGGCGCAGGGGGCGGTGCACTCGGTGAGGCCGTAGCCGACGCGGATGTACGGCCCGAAGCGCTCCCGGAACCGCTCCACGAGGGCGGGCGGCACGGGGGCGCCGCCGGAGGAGATGTTCACGAAGGAGGCGAAGTGCTCCGGGGTGACGTCCGGGTGGGCGGCCAGCGCCATGAAGGCGGTGGAGGGGCCGACGGTGTAGTGCGGGCGGTGCTCGGCGAACGCCTCCAGGACGACGCCGGTGTCGAAGCGGTAGGTGAGCACGAGCGTGCCCGCGCTGACCAGGCAGGCGCCGAACTGGCAGACCATTCCGGTGATGTGGAACAGGGGCGCGAGCGCGTAGTACACGGGTGCCTCGGGCAGGGCGAGCCCGGTGCGCTGCCGCTCGGCGTTGTGCATGATGTTGCGGTGCGTGTTGGTGGCGCCCTTGGGGGTGCCGCTGGTGCCCGAGGTGTAGCTGATCAGCGCGATGTCGTCGGGATGCGGCGCGCGGCCCTCGGGCGCCTTGCCGCCCCGGCGGGCGACGGCCACGAGGTCGTCGGCGTCGGGGGCCTGGGGCAGCCGCTCGAAGCCGAGCACGCGCGTGTCGTCGCGGGTCTGGAAGTCCCGCTCGCATCCGGTGAGCACGATCCGCACCGGTGAGCCGGAGGCGGTCTCGCGCAGATACGACTCCCAGGCCCGGTCGGAGCAGATCAGCGCGGCCACCTCGCCGTCCCGCAGGACGTGGGCGACCTCGGCCGACTTGTACATCGGGTTGACGGGGACGACGGTCGCGCCCGCCTTCCAGGCGCCGAGGACGGCCAGCACGAAGTGCGGGGAGTTCTGCAGCAGGACGGCGACCCGGTCGCCGCGCTCCAGGCCGCGCTCGGCGAGGTGGGCGGCGACGGAGTCGGACAGCTCGTCGGCCTCGCGGTAGCTCAGGCGGGCGTCGAAGTAGGTCAGGAAGGTGCGGTCGGGGGCCTCGTCGACGGCGTGGCGCAGGGCGTGCACGAGGGAGTCGGCGGGGTCGACCGGGGCGCGCTGTGCCTCGTCGAGGAGGGCCAGCCAGGGGCGGGCCGTGTAGGGGGAGGTGGTCACCTGGCGGCCTCCCACTTGCGCTGGATGTGGTTCATGCCGGCGAGCCAGCGGTCGGGGGTGGTGGCCCGGGCGCCGTAGTAGTCGGCGACCTCGGGGTGCGGCAGGATCAGGAAGCGGTCCTCCTCGATGCCCTGGAACAGGGCGTCCGCGACCGCGTCGGGCTCGATCGCGCCGGGCTGGAGCACCAGGTCGCCGGCGCTGCCGGTGGCGGCCAGCATGTCGGTGCGCACACCCTGCGGGCAGATGGCGTGGACCTTGAGGCCCCGGTGGCGGTAGGTGAGCGACAGCCACTCGGCGAAGGCGAGCGCGCCGTGCTTGGTGACGCTGTAGGAGGGTGCGCCGATCATGGTGAGCAGGCCGGCGGCCGAGACGGTGGAGACGAACCGGCCCGTGCCGCGCTCCAGCCAGTCCGGCAGCAGCTCGTGGGCCGCGCGGACGTGGGCCATCACGTTGACGTCCCAGGACACCGCCCAGGATTTCTCGTCGAGCCCCGCGCCGGGCAGCCCGTCCTCGAAGGCGACGCCCGCGTTGGCGCAGTACACGTCGATGGTGCCGCCGAGCGCGTCCCGCGCCTCGCCGACGATCACGGAGGCGTCGCCGGGCACGGCGATCCCGCCGATCTCCGCCGCCACCGCCTCGGCCTTCTCGCCGTCCAGGTCGTTCACGACCACCCGGGCGCCCTCGGCGGCGAATCGGCGGGCCAGCGCGGCCCCGATCCCGCCGCCCGCTCCGGTGACGACCACTCCCGCATCCTGCACGGCTTCCACCATCGGTCCTCGGTCTCCTTCGACACGACTTTCGCGCGGCGCGCATCGGCTCTGCGGCGCCAGACTAACCAGTCGGTATGTCATTCGGAAGGGGAATCTCCGACGACTCCGGTCCGGCGCGTTCCGTGCCGGGCGACCGCACGCTAGCGTCCCCGTGGCCATGACACCCGCCGCGAACACGGAGGTCGACCGCATGACGCTGTCCAGACGGAGCCTGCTCGCCACCACGGCCGCCGCGGCCGCCGCCGCGCCGCTCGCCGCCTCGGCCGCCCGGGACTCGGGCGCCTTCGGGGACGGGCACCGGCCGCACCACGGCTCCTCCGGGGACCGGCTGCGCACCGGCTTCGAGCGCCTCGCCGACGACGGCTACGGCCTGCTCGCCGGCCGGAAGACCGGCATCGTCACCAACCCCACCGGGATCACCCGCGACGTCCGCCACATCGTCGACGTCATGCACGCCGACCCGCGCGTGCGGCTGACCGCCGTCTTCGGCCCCGAGCACGGCTTCCGGGGCACCGCCCAGGCCGGCGGCTCCGAGGGCCGCTACGACGACCCGGCGACCGGCCTGCCGGTCTACGACACCTACCTCAAGAGCGGCACCGCGCTGGCCGACGTCTTCACCGCCTCCGGCGTGGACACGGTGGTCTTCGACATCCAGGACGCCGGCGCCCGCTTCTACACCTACATCTGGACCCTGTACGACTGCATGGAGGCGGCCGCCCTCGCGGGCAAGCGGTTCGTCGTCCTCGACCGCCCCAACCCGGCCACCGGACGCGCCGCCCAAGGGCCGGTGCTGCACAAGGAGTTCGCCACCTTCGTCGGCCGGCAGCCGATCGCGCAGGCGCACGGCATGACGGTCGCCGAACTCGCCCGGCTCTTCAACGCCGAGTTCCTGGCCAAGCCCGTGCCGCTGGAGACCGTCCTGATGACGGGCTGGAAGCGCACCGACTTCTACGACGCCGCCGGGCTGCCCTGGGTGCCGCCGAGCCCGAACATGCCCACCCCGGACACGGCGTTGGTGTACTCCGGCACCTGCATGTTCGAGGGCACCAACCTGTCCGAGGGCCGGGGCACGACCCGCCCCTTCGAACTCCTCGGCGCGGAGGGCGTAGACGGGCGCTGGGCCGCCGCCGTCAACGAACTCGCTCTGCCCGGTGTGCGGTTCAGGGAGGCGTACTTCGCGCCCACCTTCTCCAAGTTCCAGGGCAAGACCGTCGGGGGCGTGCAGATCCATGTCCACGACCGGGCCGCCTACGACCCCGTACGCACCGGGATCGCGCTGCTGGTGACCGCGAAGAAGGTGTGGGACGGCTTCGCCTGGCGCCCGGACAACTGGATCGACAAGCTCACCGGCTCCACCCAGGTGCGCACGATGATCGACGCGGGTGCCGGGACCGACGAGGTGACCGGGGCCTGGCAGGAGGAGCTGAAGGCGTTCCGGCGGGTTCGAAAGGAATATCTCCTCTACGGGTGAGCCGTGTTGTATGGCCAGGCTTGCCCCGCGGCGGGACGATGCGCCCACATCACACCGTTGGGGGGACGAGGGAGCCTGGCATGGCGGATCCTGGGATGAGCGTGACTCCCTACTGGGAGCTGACCTTCGACGCGGACGGGGACGTGGACCGCCCCGAACGCGACCGGCTGCTGGCGCAGGTCACGGGCCGGGGCGTCCGTGACCTGATCGTCTTCGCGCACGGCTGGAACAACGACCGTTCGAGCGCCACCGCGCTGTACCGCCGCTTCTTCGCGCCGGTCCCGGCGCTCGCGCCGAAGGCGCGGATCGGGTACGTGGGGGTGGTCTGGCCGTCGATGCGGTTCTCCGACGAGCCGATCCCGGACTTCCCCAGATCCGTGGCGGCCACCGAGGCGGAGGCGGCACCGGGCGCGGGCCTGGACAAGGACACCCGGCGCGCGCTGCCGGCGGCCTTCCCGGGCCGGGCCACGGTGATCGACCAGATCGCCCGGATGCTGGACGAACGGCCGCGCGGCGAAAGGGGACTGACGGAGTTCGGGCGGCTGGTGCGGACACTGGCCGAGGCACCGGAGCCGGGCGCCGCGGCGGACACCCCGCAGGAGGGTGTGCCCGCCGTGCTCGACGGGGACACGGCCGCCGTGTGCGAGGGGCTGGCCGAGGCACTGGCGGGGCTCGCCGCGCCCGGGACCCCCGAGGGGTTCGGTCTGCCTAACCCCTGGGACGGCGCCAAGGAACTGCTGCGGCAGGTGACGTACTACACGATGAAGCGCCGGGCCGGGACGGTCGGCGAGCGGGGACTCGGTCCGGTGGTCGGGCAGTTGGCCCGCGCGGCGGACCCGGTGCGGGTGCATCTGGTCGGACACAGCTTCGGCGGACGGCTGGTGTCGTTCGCGCTGCGCGGGCTGCCCGCGGGCGTGCGCACGGTGAAGTCCGTGACGCTACTCCAAGGGGCCTTCTCGCACTACGCGTTCGCCGCGCGGCTGCCGCACGCCCCGGACACGGCGGGTGCCCTGCACGGGCTCCAGGACCGGATCGACGGCCCTCTGGTCTGCTGCTACTCGCACTTCGACGCGGCCCTCGGCACCTTCTACCCGCTGGCCTCCCGGGCCTCGGGCGACGACCGGTCGTTCGGCGGGAACGCCGTCGGTGACCTGCTGGGCGCCCGGTGGGGTGCCATGGGGCACGACGGGGCGCGGGAGGTGTCCGGCGCGGCCGGACTGGACCTCGCCGCGGCCCTGCGCGGCCCGCTGCCCGCCAGGGGGTGCGTGAACGTCGACGCGGCGGCCGTGGTCAGGCGGGGCGGCCCGCCGAGCGGCGCCCACAGCGACATCCTGCACCCGGAACTGGCGCGGGTGGTGCTGGCTGCGGGGCGGATCGCCTGAGCCGGGCTGTCGCCCACGGGTGTCGACCGGCAGGCGTGGGCGGACCGGTGTCAGCCAACGGGCGTTGGCCGACACCGGTCCGCCGTCACCGGTTCACCGGTGCGAGGTGTACTCCACCACCTGCTGGAAGGTGGGCCGGTTCTGCCAGCTGATCCTGCCGTGCTTGATGCCGCCCAGGGCGCGCTGCACGATCGAGTCGGCGCACCACTGGTCGCCCGCCGAGCACTGGTCGTCGCCCGGGTAGACCTGTGCGGCAGTGAGGCCGGCTGCCTGCTTCAGGGTGCTGATGAGGATGTCCCGGCAGGAGCCGAGGCTTCCGCCGCCGCAGTACGCCCGCGCCAGGGGACCCTGCACGGGCTCACCGAGCACCGTCCGGATGTCCTTGTCGACGTAGCTCCACCACCCGTACTGGAAGGAGCTGCCGGCGTGCGAGCCGGTCGGGCCGTGTCCGGCGGAGGGTGCCTCGTCCACGGGCAGGCCGGCGGTGATCGCGGTGTACAGGTCGGTGCCCAGACCGGGCTCGAACTCCGCCTTCACCAGCTGTGGCCACCAGGCGTCGAGGACGCGGATCGCGTCGGCGTTGGCGTACGTCTTCGAGCCGGCCGACGTCTCCGTGCGCCTGGCGCCCGCCGCCGCCCAGACCTGGAGCTTGCTCACCGCGGCGGCGGCGGTGGGGTCGGTCACCGGTGAGGAGTTGACGACCTTGAGCAACTTGGGCAGCACGTCCTCGGCGCGCAGGTCGGCGAGGGCCGCGTCCGCCATGGCCTTCGTCAGCGCCGAGCGGGTCACCCCGCCGGCCGCGACCAGCTTCTTCACCCGGTCGTCCAGCAGGTTGCCGCGGTGCACCGAGCCCTCGCCCCAGGGGGCGGCCGCGTAGTCCTTGGCCTGCTTGTTGTTCCAGGAGACGTAGTAGTCCTGGTCGACGGAGGCGGGGTGGGCTGAGGCCGGGGTGTAGTCGGCCGTGTTGGTCGCCGGGTCCCAGTTCCGCCACTCGTACGCCTGCTGCCCCCACACGGGGAACTCGGCGTCGACGCCGCTCGCCCGGACCGGGTTGTCACCGCTGTTGTAGTAGGCGGTGTGCTGGGAGTCGGCGTAGAACCAGTTGAAGGTGTAGTTGATGTGCTGGGCCGCGCTGCGGAAGTCCGCCGGGCCCTTGACGTAGTCGGGGTCGTTCAGCATCTGGAAGCCGATGATCGAGTCGACTTCGTGCAGGTAGGAGGAGCGCAGGGTGGTGTAGGCGACCTTCTTGCCGCCGACGGTCGCGCGGTACTGCACCGGCCCGTACTTCGTGCGCCACACCCGCATCGTGTACGACCCCGCCGCCGTGCCGTCGGCGACGGTCGGCGACCAGGCGTTCTTCTGCTCGACCTTGTCCATGGCGGTGCAGGTGCCGCGGTAGAGGTAGTGGTAGTCGTCCTGGCACAGTTCGACGGCGTAGGTGTCGATGATGTCCTGGCCGGACGTGGTGGCGCTCCAGGAGTAGTCCTGGCCTCGGCCGAGTTCGACGTACATGCTCAGGCCGGCGAAGGAGGCTCCGCGGGCGCTGATGCCGGGGCCCTGGATCTCCTGGAGCATGAGCAGCTGCGGGGCGAAGTAGCCGGTCTGTGGCCCGAACACGGCGACGGGGTGGCCGCTCGCGGTGTGCTTGCCGCTGACCACCAGGGCGTTGGACATGCCGCGCCTGGCGGAGCCGAGCGTGGTCCGGGCGGCCGTGGCGGAGGTGCGCCGGGCGCTCGCGGTGGCGGCGCTGCCCGTGCGGTCGTAGACGAGCGGTTCCCGGGCGGCCGAGCCCGGATCGGGCAGGGCCTCGCCCTGGGCGTCGTCGGGCTTGACGGCGTAGGGGAAGCTCTCGCCGTCGTGGACGGTGAGGACGGCCTCGGGGTCGTTGCGCTCGCGGAAGGACTCCCAGACCTTGGTGCCCTCCTCCACGCCGTACTTGGACTGGGCGGCGATCAGGGACAGGGCGTTGTTCACCTCGCCGCCCCCGCCTGAGCCGAAGAGCGAGCCGACGACGGAGGCGAGCGCCACCAGGTCGGTGATCTTGAAGTGGTCGATGGTGCCGGCGTTGGTGATGGAGTCCTTGTGGCCGGTCAGGACGTACTCGCCGGGGAAGTAGCGGCCGCTGTCGGAGGCGTCGATGTAGGCGTTGACGCCGGCGAGGTAGGCGTTCGCGTCGGCGAGGGCCTGCTGACCGCGGGCGCCGTTGCCGTTGACGGCGCGGTCGATCTGCGCCTGGAGGTCGGCCTCGGTGTAGGGGGCGTTGCGGTAGAACTCCTGCTCGAGGCCCTGGTTGGAGGGGGCGCCGCCGGCGAAGGCCGTCAACTGGCCGCGGCCCACGTGCCGGAAGACGTCCATGAGCCAGAGCCGGTCCTCGGCGGCCGCGTAGCCGGCGCCGAACTCGGTGCCGTACCGGGTGGTGCCCGTGATGTGCGGCACGCCGGCCTTCTTGTCGCGGACGATGGTCACGTCGGTGCGGCCGGCGGGCTTCTCGGTGGAGGCGACCTGGTCGGTGGCGACGCCGAAGGAGGCGTCGTTGAAGAAGGTGCTGATCTTCGCGTCGGTCAGGCCCTGGTAGCCGGTGGCGAGGTTGGCGTAGGGGCCGAGCTGGTCCTCGGCGTGCGTGGGCTGGGTGCCGAAGACCTGGTTGAGCAGGATCTGGGCGAGGGTGGCGTTGCCGTTCTCGCCGGGCGGCAGGATGTCCGAACACTGGCCGCCGCAGTAGTCGTTCGAGGCGGTGGCGCCCTGCGCGGTGGCGCCCTGCGCGGCGGCGGCCTGGGTGAGCGGGGAGAGAAGACCGGCGATCAGAACGCAGACGGATGCCGTCTTCAGGAACCCGGAGAGCTTGCGGGGAGTTCTCAGTGCGTCGAGCAACACGTTGCGTGGGGTGCGCCGTGCCATGGCAGCTCCTCCCGACGGGGGTGGGCCGGACGTTACCGCCGGTATCCCCGGGAGAGAAGATGAACATGCGTCAACTTCCTTGATGACTTGGCCCGGTGGCTCCCGGCGGTCAACCCGGGGTGCCTTATGGGAGGCATCGGAATTCGGATGGAGCCGGATCGTGTGTCGATACGTCTACTGGGCGACGTCGCGTGGAACCCGTACGACGACGCCGAAGTGACCGAAGTACGGACGCAGGTGTGACGGAGGTGCAGGGCGATGGCCGGATTCCGAAGTCTGGCGAGACAGGTGCGGGACGCGCGATGCGATCTGGCGCTGCGGCGCTACTCACTGCGCAAGTGTCTGGAGCGGTTCGCTCCCTATGGACACCGCGCGACCTGGGACCACCTGTGCGCCCGGGCCGGTTTCGGCCCGGAGGACCGCTCCCCCGACCCGGCGCGGCTCGTGGCCGCACTGGAGGAGCTGGAGGAGGCGCGCGCCGTATGGCTGGCCTACGAGTCCGATTTCGCGGAACGCCGGAGGAAGGAGAAGCACGACGGGCTGCGCCGGCCGGGCAGCGTGGACGACTGGCACCGGATGACCTGGGGCGGCTTCGGGGTCGCCTGGTGCGACGACCCGGAGGTCCACCCCGGCGCACCGCTCGCCGAGGTGCTGCGTCGGCTGATAGCGGCACTGGAGCGTGAGCCGGACTCGGTCTGTCCGGTGTGCGGCGGGGAGCGCCTGGTGTGGACGTACGGCCTGGACCACGACCCGTCCGCCGGCCCGGTCTGCGCGGACTGCGGCATCCTCGTGCCCCGGCCGGTGCTGACACCACAGGCGCTGGCGTTCGCCAGGCGTGAACGGCTGCTGATGTCGGCCTGACCACCGGCTCCCGCCCGACCGGCGGGACCCGCGCACGAGGTACGACCACGGGGTCGCGGCCGCGAAACCCGACACGGCTACGGCTACGAAGTACGACCGGGGAACACGACGGGGGAACACGGCCGGATTCTCAACCAGGGGGTACGGCCGACGGGAATGCGCCGGGGGTGCGCCGGGGATGCCGCACCCCCAGTTCTGGCCCGGCGCGGGGCCGTTGTCGGTGCCGCGCGGCACCATGGAGCCATGGTGCACGTATGTCTCAACGGGCGCCGTCCGGCCACGGACGGCGCGTGCGTCCCCGTGACGCCCGAGGAGTTGGCGCGGTCCGCCTTCGAGGCCGTCGCGGCCGGGGCGACGTCGGTCCATGTCCACCCCAGGACACCGTGCGGACGAGACAGCCTGTCCCCCCGGGTGCTCGCACCGGTGCTCGACGCGATACGGGCACGCGTGCCGGTGCCGGTGGGCGTGACCACCGGTGCCTGGGCCGAGCCCGGCCCCGAGGCACGGACGACCCGGGTGCGCTCCTGGTCGGTACGGCCCGACTTCGCCTCCGTCAACTGGCACGAGTGGTCGTACGGCCCGCCGTCGAGCGGTACAGCGAGGTGACCGGCGGTCGTGCCATCGCCAAGGCCGTGAGCCCCGCGTACCTGACCCGCAAGGGCGGCACCGAGTACGAGTAGGACGCCGGTCACGGGCCGCCGGGCGTACGGTGCGGGGCCCGGCGAGCGGCGGATCGCGGGGCGCGCGGTACCGGGCGCCCGGTGCCGGGCCGGCCGGACGCTACCGGCCCTCCGCCATCAGCCGCGACCCCGCCCGCCGCTCGCCGAAGGCGTCGTCGGGGTTGGACAGGACGCAGGTGTCCAGGGACAGGCATCCGCAGCCGATACAGTCGGTCAGGTGGTCGCGCAGCCGGTTCAGCTGCCTGATCCGCTCGTCCAGTTCGGAGCGCCACGCCTCGGACAGCCGGGCCCAGTCCTCACGGGTCGGGGTGCGCTCCTCGGGCAGTTCGGCGAGCGCGTCGCGGATCGTCGCCAGCGGGATGCCGACACGCTGGGCGGCGCGGACGAACGCGACACGGCGGAGGGCGTCACGGCTGTAGCGGCGCTGGTTGCCGGAGGTACGGCGGCTGGTGATCAGGCCCTTGGACTCGTAGAAGTGCAGGGCGGAGACAGCGGCGCCGCTTCGCGCGGACAGCTGACCGACGGTCAGCTCGTGGATCTTCTCGGGAATCTGCGGCACTCCTGAGAGCCTACCGACCCGCCCGCGGCCGCGGTGCGTTGACAGGTGCCCCGCGCGCGACCATGCTAAGCAGTTGCTTAGGGACGTACGAGCGAGAGGCCGGGATCATGGCAGAACCGAGGACCTTCACCTCCCCCGACGAGCTGAAGGCCGCCGTGGGCGAGCAGCTGGGTCACACCGACTGGGTGGAGATCGACCAGAAGCGGATCGACCTCTTCGCCGAGGCCACCGGGGATCACCAGTGGATCCACGTGGACCCGGAGAAGGCGGCGTCGGGACCGTTCGGGACCACGATCGCCCACGGCTATCTCACGCTCTCGCTGCTCCCGCTGTTCGGGCCGCAGCTCATCCACGTCGAGGGCGTGAAGATGGGCGTCAACTACGGGACGAACAAGGTCCGTTTCCCCTCCCCCGTGCCGGTCGGCTCCCGCCTGCGCGCCACTGCGGCGATCACCGGCGTCGAGGACGTCCCCGGGGGCGTCCAGGTGGCCGTCGCGTTCACGGTGGAGCGCGAGGGCGGCGACAAGCCGGTGTGCGTCGCGGAGTCGGTGTCCCGGTACTACCTGTGAGCGGCGGGGGCAGCGCCTGAACGCGAGGCATGGCTCCCGAACCCGAGGGGGCGCCGCCGGACCCGGCGGCGCCGTCCTACCCGGCGCCCACCATCCGCAGCACGAGGTCGGCGTAGAGCGCGCCGACCTGCTCGGGCGTGCGGGGGCCCTCCACGTTGAACCAGCGGGCCACGTCGATGCAGAGCGACATGACGGCGAGCGTGGTGCCCTGTACGTCCAGGACGTCGAACTCGCCGGAGGCGACACCGTCCTCGATGATCCCGCGGACCTCGGCGTCGACCTTCCGGCGCAGCGCGAGGATCTCGGTGCGGGCGTCGGGGCCGAGCGCGTCGAGTTCGTACTGTACGACCCGCGCGGTGGTGCGCCCCCCGGCGTGCCAGCGGACGAAGGAGCTGACGGCGTCGGCGAGGCGCTCGGCGGCGGTGCCCTCGCGCGCGGCGGCCGTGCGCAGGATGTCCAGGGCCCTGTCGTGACCGATGCGGCTGATCCGGTGGAGCAGCTCTTCCTTGGTCTTGTAGTGGATGTAGAGCGCGGCCGGGCTCATGCCGGCGCGGCCCGCGATGTCACGTGTCGTCGTCGCGTGGTAGCCACGCTCGGCGAAGGCCTCCACGGCTGCGACGAGCAGGCGCCGGGCCGCGTCAGGGGTGACCTCTGCCCATGGCCCGGCTTCGTCGCCGGTCGTCTCCTCCGCCGTACTCATCGCTCGCTCGCCCCTCTTCGATGACAGGACCCTCACCATACCGCCGAAGGTGAGCGTGCGCTTAGTGCGACAGGTGGGGACCTCAGAGCTTCTCGAAGGGGTCGTGCTCGGCCAGCAGCCGGTCCAGGCGTGCCTGGTCGACGCGGCTGACGATCTGGCCGGCCTCCTGGCGGTCCCGGATCACCTTGGCGAGGGTGAAGGTGGAGGTGACGAGGTAGAGGACGGCGATGCCGAGGAAGCCCCGCACCCAGGCGTCGGCGTCCAGCCGGAGGATCCCGACGGCGGTGGCCACCATGGCGACCGCGAAGGAGGCGACGGCCTGGCCGTAGAACGCGGCCGTGCTCTGCTGTTTGACCGGTGTGTCACTCATGGAACGAGCATCGGCGGAGGCGGCCCGCGCCACATCCGCCGAGATACTCAGGTGACGTACTCAGAACGCCGAGACCCCGGTCAGGGCGCGTCCGATGAGCAGCTTCTGGATCTGGCTCGTGCCCTCGTAGAGGGTCATCACCCGGGCGTCGCGCAGGAGTTTGCCGACCGGGTACTCGTCTATGTAGCCGTAACCGCCGTAGACCTGGAGGGCGTTGTTGGCGGCGCGGACGGCGGCCTCGGAGGCGAAGAGCTTGGCCTTGGAGGACTCGACGGCGAACGGCTGCCCGCGGTCGATCAGGTCGGCGACGCGCCAGGTCAGCAGCCGGGCCGCGTCCACGTCGACGGCGATGTCGCTGATCAGTTCCTGCACCAGCTGGTGCCCTGCGATGGGCTTGCCGAACTGCTCGCGCTCACCCGCGTACCGCACGGCCGCGTCCAGCGCGGCCTGGGCTATGCCGACGCAGCCCGCGGCGACCGACATCCGGCCCTTGGCGAGCGCGGACATGGCGACGGTGAAGCCCTTGCCCTCCTCCCCGACCAGCGCCGAGGCGGGCACCCGTACGTCCTCCAGGACCAGCTCGGCGGTGGCCTGGCCGCGCAGGCCGAGCTTGCCGTGGATGGTGCGGCGGGACAGGCCGGGGGTATCGGCCGGGACGAGGAAGGCGGAGACACCCTTGTGGCCGGGGGCGTCCGTGGAGCGGGCGAAGAGGAGGACGACGTCGGCCCAGGTGCCGTTCGTGATGAACATCTTGGTGCCGTTGATGACGTACTCGTCGCCCTCGCGGACGGCCCGGGTGGTGAGGTTGCCGGCGTCGGAGCCGGTGCCGGGCTCGGTGAGACCGAAGCAGCCGACGTGTTCGCCCGCCGTCAGCCCCGGCAGCCAGCGCCGCTTCTGCTCCTCGCTTCCCCAGGCCGCGATCGACTTGGCGACCAGCCCGAGGGACACGGAGACGATCCCGCGGACCGAGGAGTCGCCGCGCCCCAGCTCCTCGGTGACCAGGCAGTACGCGAGGTGGTCACCGCCCGAGCCGCCGTACTCCTCGTCGATGGTCAGGCCGAGGAAGCCGACCTCGCCGAGTTTCTTCACGATGCCCCGGTCGATTTCCTCGGCACGGTCCCAGGCGACCACGTGCGGGGCGATCTCCCGCTCCACGAAGTCCCGGGCGAGCTGCCGTACGGCTTCCTGTTCCTCGCTGAGTCCCAGGTTCACCACGAGATCACCCCACACCAGACAGATCTTGAAAACCGTACATTTAAATTAGCAGTGCTAGTTTCCTGTCGCAGCCCTACTATGTGCGCCATGGCCCGACCGCGCAAGCCCCTCCTCAGCACCGACCGGATCGTCCAGACGGCCCAGGAACTCGTGGACGCGGAGGGCCTGGCGGCCGTCTCGACCCGCCGGCTCGCCGCCGAGCTGGGGGTGAGCGGGCCCTCGCTCTACAACCACTTCCGCACCAAGGACGAGATCCTGGAGGCGGTCGCGGACTCGGTGAGCGGCCTGGTCGACCTGGCGATGTTCGAGGACGGCCGGGACTGGCGGACCGCGCTGCACGACTGGGCGGTCTCCTACCGGGCCGCCCTGCGCGCCCACCCGAACATCGTCCCGGTCCTCGCCCGCGGCCCCGGCCGGCGCCCGGCGGCCCTGCGGCTGGCCGACGCCGTGTACGGCGCGATGGTCGACGCCGGCTGGCCGCCGGCCCAGGCGACCAGCATCGGCGCGCTGATGCGTTACTTCATCATGGGTTCCGCGCTCGGCTCCTTCGCCGGGGGCTTCGTCGACGACGCGAGCGCCTACGACCCGGCCGACTATCCCCACCTCGGCCAGGCGCACCTGCTCGCCGAGCGGCAGGAGGAGGTCGACGACCGGGCCTTCGAGGCGGGGCTCTCGGCACTGCTGGACGGGCTGGCCGGCCAGTTCGAACGGGTACGGCAGACCGAGCGGCGATAGTTCGGCCGGCGCCGAAGCGTCGGGGGCCCATGCTGGGACACATGACCGCCGAGGACTCCAGGACCACCGGGAACTCCGGTATCACCGGGAACTCCAGGGGCTCACGGGGCTCCCGCGGCCCCAGGGACCCCCGGGCCGCCGGTGTCGCGTCCTTCGCCGCACTGCTCGCCGACGAGACCCGGGCCGCGTGCCTGCTCGCGCTGCTGGACGGGCGCGCCTGGACCGCCGGCGAGCTGGCCCGGCACGCCCGGGTGGCCCCGTCCACGCTGAGCGAGCACCTGGGCAAGCTGGTCGCGGGCGGGATGCTCACGGAGGAACGGCAGGGGCGGCACCGGTACGTCCGGCTGGCCGACGCCCGCGTGGCACAGCTGGTCGAGGACCTGGTCGCACAGGTGCCGGGCGACGCGGTGGTACGACCGCGCACCCTGCGGGAGTCGAGTGCCGGCTCCGCGATGGCGCGCGGCCGCACCTGCTACGACCATCTCGCCGGGCGGCTCGGCATCGCGCTCACCGAAGCACTGACCGCGCGGGGGCTGCTGCGGCAGGACACCGGGTTCGCGCTCACGGACGCGGGGGTGGAGTGGTTCGGCAGCCAGGGGATCGCCCTCGACCGCGGGGGGCGCCGCCCGCTGGCCCGCGCCTGCGTCGACTGGACCGAGCGCAGACCGCACCTGGCGGGCGTGGCGGGGGCCGCGCTGTGCCGGCACGCCCTGGACACGGGGTGGTGCGTGCGCATCGGGTCCGAGCGTGCGGTCCGGGTGACCCCGTCGGGGGAGCGGGAGCTGCGGGAGCTGTTGGGCATCGAAGCGGAGGTGCTGGGGTGAACGGCCCCGGGGCGACGGTGGGCCGACACCCGCCACCCGGGGAGCGGGTGGGCCGGCACCCGGCGCCCGGGGGAACCGGCGGGCCGGTACCGGCCGCCACGGGAACGAATGGGCCGGCAGCCGGCGCGGCTGCGGTGATCACGTCCGAATTCCGCTGGTCGTCGGCTGTCTCCGTCCCTAGGGGGTGTCGTTTGGATCAGGTCGGATCAGGCCGCGGCGTCCGGTGCGGTGCCTCGCAAGGTGGAGGATCTGCCGCGTACTGGACCGGCTGATCCGACAACGCGGCGAGGTGCCGTGCCGGGCGTCGCGGACCCGAGCTGATCCAAACGACACCCCCTAGCCTCGGGAGCATGATGAACTCCACCTCACGTCAGCGGCTGCTCCCCGTCGCCGCGGCTGTCGTCACGGTCGTGCTGTGGGCCTCGGCGTTCGTGGCGATCCGCCGCGCGGGAGACGCCTACGCGCCGGGAGCGCTGGCCCTCGGGCGGCTGCTCGCCGGAACGGTCGCGCTGGGGCTGATATGCGCCGTACGACGGGAGGGGTGGCCGCCCCGGTCGGCGTGGCGGGGGATCCTGCTGTCGGGCGTGCTGTGGTTCGGGTTCTACATGGTGGCCCTGAACTGGGGCGAGCGGGAGGTGGACGCGGGGACCGCGGCTCTCGTGGTGAACATCGGCCCGCTGCTGATCGCACTGCTCGGTGCGCGGCTGCTCGGTGATCCGATGCCGCCCCGGCTGCTCGCGGGAATGGCCGTGTCGTTCGCGGGCGCGGTGACCGTGGGGGTGTCGATGTCGGCCGGGGGCGACGGGGCCTCCCTGCTCGGGGTGGTGCTGTGCCTGCTCGCGGCGGCGGCTTACGCCTGCGGGGTCGTGGCGCAGAAGCCAGCGCTCGGGCGGGCGAGCGCTCTGCAGGTGACGACCTTCGGGTGTGCCGTGGGTACCGTGATCTGCCTGCCGTTCGCCGGGCATTTGGTGAGCCAGGCGGCGCACGCACCCCTGGCGGCGACCCTCGACATGGTGTACCTGGGTGTCTTTCCGACCGCGCTCGCCTTCACCACCTGGGCCTACGCCCTGGCGCGCACCACCGCGAGCCGGATGGGGGCGACGACGTACGCCGTGCCGGCGCTGGTCGTGCTGATGTCGTGGCTGGTGCTGGGCGAGGTGCCGGGGCCGCTCACGCTGGGCGGCGGTGCGCTGTGTCTGGCGGGCGTGGCCGTGTCGCGGACCCGGCCCCAGGGCCAGGACCGGTCGCGGTGGGGATCGCGGGCACAGGGACGGGAACGGCCGGCGGGGACCGCGGCCACGGAGGTCACTCCGCAGCCGCGGCCCGAGGAGGCGCCGGAAGCGGGGTCAGCGCGGTGAACGCGCCCTGTCCGCCAGGATCTTGATGGACACCAGGGCGATGACCGCGAGCCCTGCGATGTAGCCGGACACCGCCATCGAGGTGCCCGTCGACTCCAGCAGCAGCACCATCACGAAGGGCGCGAGACCGCCGCCGAACACGGCCGCGATCTGGTAGCCGAGCGAGGCGCCTGTGTAGCGCATCTCCGGCGTGAACAGCTCGGCGAACAGGGCCGCCTGGGGGCCGTACATGATGCTGAGGAAGCAGCTGGCGACGAAGGTGCCGACCGCCAGCCACAGCAGCGAACCGGTGTCGATGAGCAGGAACATGGGCACGGCCCACAGCCCGATGCCGGCCGCGCCGAACGCGTAGATCCGGATGCGGCCGATGCGGTCGGAGAGCGCGGCGGAGGCCGGGATCAGGATCAGTTGGGTGAGGCTGACGCAGAGCGAGACGGTGAGCACGGCGTCGCGCTTCATGCCGAGGTCGCGGGTCGTGTAGTCCAGGACACCGGTGATCAGGATGTAGAAGGTGGCGGTGTTGACGGCGAAGGAGCCGCCGGCGAGGAACACCGTGCCGAGGTGGTCACGGACGATGCTGCGCAGCGGCGAGGTGTGCCCGGACTTCTCCTTCTCGGCCAACGCCTTCTCGGCGGCGCAGAATTCGGGTGTCTCCTCGACCCTGGTGTGGATGTACCGGGCGAGGGCGAGGACGAACAGGCCGACGACGAAGGGGATGCGCCAGCCCCAGGAGGCGAAGGCGGAGTCCGTGGTGAACGCCCCGGCCAGCAGGAAGACCGTGTTCGCGGTCACCACGCCGATGGGTACGCCGAGTTGGACGAGGCTGCCGTAGACACCGCGCTTGCCCTCGGGGGCGTACTCGGTGGCCAGCAGCATCGCGCCGCCCCACTGGGCGCCGACCGCGATGCCCTGTACGACGCGGAGGGTGACGAGCAGGATCGGCGCGGCGACGCCGATGGTGTCGTACGTCGGCAGCAGGCCGATGCCCGTGGTGGCCAGACCCATGAACGTGAGCGCGAGCACCAGCATGGGCTTGCGGCCGTGCCTGTCGCCGAGGTGGCCCGCGATGATCCCGCCGATCGGGCGGGCGAGGAAGCCGACGGCGAAGGTGGCGAAGGAGGCGAGCACTCCGGCGGTGGAACTGCCGGACGGGAAGTAGAGGCCGCCGAGAACGAGGGCGGCGGCGATACCGAAGACGAAGTAGTCGTACCACTCGACGGCCGACGCGAGCGCGGCGGCCGTGGCGACCCGGCGGCGGTTCCGGGCGGCGGGAGCGGTGGTCGTGAGCGGCTGGGCGGAAGGTGCCGTGTCCATGCGTGCACACTCCGGGGATGCGGGGACGGGGGTACGAGGGTGGGGATGCGGGGGTGGGGGGTGGCTCGGGTGCGGGGAACGTACTGACCGGACGGTATGAGCGTCAACGGGTCGCGCAGCAGCAGTTTTACCTGTACATGGCATCGACAGCGCTGGCCGGACATGCGACCGGACATGCCGAGGGCCCCGGCCGCGCCAGGGGCCGGGGAGGGCGGAGAGGGGCCGGGGAACCGGAGTCGGGAAGGGGGGCTAGAAGATCACCAGGGCTCGGCCGCCCTTGCCGGCGAGCATGTTGTCGAAGGCGGCCGGGATGTCCTCCAGGCCGATCCGTTCGGTGACGAGGCCGGAGAGGTCCAGCCGGCCCTGCCGTACGTGCTCCGCGAGCACCGGCACGTCGCGGGCGGGGTCGGTGTTGCCGTAGACGCAGCCGGACAGGGTGCGGCCCCAGTGGAAGATCTCCAGGGCGTTGAAGGTGACCTCCTGGTCCTTGCCGCCGATGCCGACGACGGTGGTACGGCCGCCCCGGCGGGTGGAGTCCCAGGCGGCGCGGATGGTGACGGCCCGGCCCACGCACTCCACGGCCACGTCGACGCCCTGCTTGCCGGTGAGTCCGCGGATCTCACGGGCGGTCTGCTCGGAGGCGAGGACGTAGTCGGTGGCCCCGGCGCGGCGGGCCAGTTCCTCCTTCTCGGGGGAGACGTCGACGGCGATGACACGGGAGGCGCCCGCGATGCGGGCCGACTGCAGAGCGGCCAGGCCCACTCCCCCGACACCGAACACCGCGACCGTCTCGCCGGGCTGGACCCGTGCCGAGTGGTGGACCGCGCCGTAGCCGGTGAGGACGGCGCAGCCGAGGAGGGCCGCGTCGGTGAGCGGGATGCCGTCGGGCAGGGGCAGGACGCAAGACGCGGATACCACCGTCTCCTCGGCGAACGCGGCTACGTTCAGGCCGGGGTGGAGGTCGGTGCCGTCGGTGGTGCGGGCGTAGACGTCGGCGGCGCCGTTGAGGGCGTTGGCGCAGAGCCAGACCTCGCCGAGCGTGCAGGCGTGGCATGTTCCGCAGGAGGGCGCCCAGTTGAGGACGACGTGGGCGCCGGGTGCCACGTGGGTGACGCCCTCTCCCACGGCGACGACCGTGCCGGCGCCCTCGTGGCCGAGGACCGCGGGGACCGGCACCCGCATGGTGCCGTTGGACAGGGACAGGTCGGAGTGGCACACCCCGGCGGCGGCGAGGCGCACCCGGACCTGTCCTGGGCCGGGGTCGGGCAGCTCGATGCGGGTGACCTCCAGGGGTGCGCCGACGGCGGGCAGGACGGCGGCTCGTACGGCCATGGCTCGGGAACTCCCTTGGAACCGGGGGACGGGGAACGGGAGAGGCTCGCTCTGAAGGCTTTCAGAGGTGATGGGACTTGACCTGAAGGCGCTCAGAACTGGAGGGACTTGGTCTGGAGGTACTCGGCGAGGCCGTGCGCGCCGAGTTCCCGGCCGACCCCGGACTGCTTGTAACCCCCGAACGGGGCGCGGGGGTTGAAGCGGCCGCCGTTGATGTCGACCTGCCCGGTGTCCATGCGCCGGGCGAAGGCGACCGCCTCGGTCTCGTCGGCGGCCCAGACGGCACCGGCGAGGCCGTACACCGTGCCGTTGGCGATGCGCAGGGCGTCGTCCTCGTCCTCGTAGCGGAGGACGGAAAGGACCGGGCCGAAGATCTCCTCCTGGGCGATGGCCATCTCCGGGGTGACGTCGGCGAAGACGGTCGGGCTCACGAAGTAGCCCTCCTCGCGGGGAGATTCGGGGCCGCCGGCGACCAGGCGGGCGCCCTCGGCGACACCCTTCTCGATGTAACCGCGCACCCTGGCCTGCTGCTTGGCGTTGACCAGCGGTCCGATGCGGTCGCCGTACTTGGCGGCGGCGGTGGCCGCGAGCCGTACGGCCTCGTCGTACTGGTCGCGATGGACCAGCATGCGGGTCCAGGCGCTGCACGTCTGGCCGGAGTTGGACATCACGTTGGCCACGCCGACGTTGACCGCCTTGGCGAGGTCGGCGCTCGGCAGGATGACGTTGGCGGACTTGCCGCCGAGTTCGAGGGCGACCCGCTTCACCGCCGCCCCGGCGACGGCACCGATCCGCCGGCCGACCGCGGTGGAGCCGGTGAAGGAGACCAGGTCGACGCCCGGATGCTCGGCGAGAGCCTGCCCGGCGACCGGCCCGAGACCGGTGACCAGGTTGAACACACCGGCCGGCACGCCCGCCTCGTGGACCGCCTCGGCGAAGAGCTGGGCGGTGAGCGGGGTGTCCTCGGCGGGCTTGAGGACGATCGTGCAGCCGGCGGCGAGGGCCGGGGCGACCTTCGCGACGATCTGGTGGAGCGGGTAGTTCCAGGGGGTGATCGCGCCGACGACGCCGACGGGTTCCTGGAGGACGGTGGAGTTGCCGACCTTCTCCTCGAAGGAGTGGGTGGCGGCCAGCTCGGCGTAGGAGCCGGCGACGGCGATCGGCACGGCGGCGTGCACGGCCTGGGAGAACGCGAACGGGGAACCGAGTTCGGCGGTGACCGTCTCGGCGATCTCGTCCTGGCGGGCCACGAGGGCGTCCCGCAGGGCGGCCAGGCGCGCGGCCCGCTCGGCGGGAGGTGTGGCCGCCCACCCGGGCAGGGCGGCGCGCGCGGCGCGCACGGCGGCGTCGACGTCCGCGGCGCCGCCCGCCGGGACCCGGCCGATGACCTGCTCGTCGGCCGGGTTCACGACCTCGATCACGTCCTGGCTCTCGGCAGGGCGCCAAGCGCCGTCGATGTAGAGGCCGTCGTGTGCCTTCATGGTGCATCCTCCCGGCGGGTCCGCGTCGTCCGGCACTCAAACTAGCGGCGATAGTTTTCGCGCGCCAGACATCTCTGGGCTCAGCCTGCGGGATGTCCGATCGCCCGGACGCACCAGGACATCCTTGCCGCCGGCCCGGAGACACGCCCGCAGGCGCAACACGGGGCGCGCCACCGCCCGGAGTCGGGGCGGGCGGGTACGGGGACGGATACCGGTGACGAGTGCCGGCACGGGCACTGGGACGGGGCACTGGGACGGATACCGGAGACGAGAGCCGGAACGGGCACTGGGACGGATGCGGGAGACCATTCAACGCCTACCGGTCCCGCACCCCTCCCGGTGATCCCGTCTCCCCCCGGCCCACCAGGCCCTCAGGCCTCCAGGCCTCCAGGCCTCCAGGCCTCCAGGCCTCCAGGCCCTCAGATGATGCCGAACAGGATTCCCGCGCCCAGCACCACCAGCGAGGTGAGTACGGCCCACTTCACGACGAACCGGGTGTGGTCGCCGAACTCGACCTTGGCCATGCCGGCGAGGACGTACACGGCCGGGACGAGCGGGCTGGACATGTGCAGCGGCTGGCCGACGAGGGAGGCGCGGGCGATCTCCAGCGAGGTGACGCCGTGCGCGTGGCCCGCCTCGGCGAGCACCGGCAGGATGCCGAAGTAGAAGCCGTCGTTGGACATGAAGTACGTGAGCGGGATGCTCAGTACGCCGGTGACGAGGGCCATGTGCGGGCCCATCGCGTCGGGGATGTTGCCCACCAGCCACGCGGCCATGTGGTCGACCATGCCGGTGCCCTGCAGGACCCCGGTGAAGACGGCCGCGGCGAAGACCATGCCGGAGACGTTGAGCACGTTCTCGGCGTGGGCGGCGATGCGGGCCTTCTGGTCGGGCATGTGCGGGAAGTTGACGGTCAGCGCGAGCGCGGCGCCGAGCAGGAACAGCACCGGGATCGGCAGCCACTCCATGATCATGGCGGTGAGCAGGACGACCGTGAGCAGCGCGTTGAACCAGTACAGCCGGGGGCGCAGGGTGGGGCGGTGCGGGTCGAGGCCCTCGGTGGCCGTGTCGCCGTCGGCGGCCTCGCCCCCCTCGGGCGGTTCCGCGTCGGTGCCGGAACCCGGACCGCCGCCGCTCCGGGCCGCGTTGCCGTGGCCGGAACCGGCCCCCACCAGGACGGCCCGCGACTCCACCCGCTCCACCCCCTCCACCCGCTCCGCCCGCTCCGTCACCAGCGCCTCCTCGAGCGTCAGCACACCGAGGCGCTTGCGCTCGCGGCGGCCGAGGACGTACGCGAGGACGAGGACGAACAGCAGACCGGCGCCCAGGGCCGGGATCATCGGGACGAAGACGTCGCCGGCGTCCAGCTTCAGCGCGGTCGCGGCGCGGGAGGTCGGGCCGCCCCAGGGCAGGGTGTTCATCACGCCGTTGGCCATGGCGGCCACGCCGGTCATGATGACCAGGCTCATCTTCAGGCGCTTGTACAGCGGGTACATCGCCGAGACGGTGATCATGAAGGTGGTCGAGCCGTCGCCGTCGAGGGAGACGATCGCGGCGAGGACGGCCGTGCCGACGACGATGCGGAGCGGATCGGCCTTGCAGAACCTCAGGATGCCCCGGACGATCGGGTCGAAGAGGCCGACGTCGATCATCACCCCGAAGTAGACGATCGCGAACATGAGCATCGCCGCGGTGGGGGCGAGGCTGGTGACGCCGTCGAGGACGTAGCCGCCGAGCCCGGCGCCCTTGCCGACGCACACGCAGAACAGCGCGGGAATCAGCACGAGCGCCGCGATCGGCGACATCTTCTTCAGCATGATCAGGACCAAAAAGGTCGCGATCATGGCGAAGCCGAGGATGGTCAGCATGTGTGGATACCTAACGTTCGCCCTTGAACATCCCACCGGGGCAGGCGGTGCGACGACGTTAGGTCCGTCCGAACGGCGTTAACAAGACGTTGACATGCGAGCAATATGCGCGAAAGTCGAGGTCACAGGACTGCCACCAGTTCGACCGGTACGCCGTTGAGGACCGCGTTGCCCGAGAGCGGGTCGAGCAGGCTGCCGTCGAGGAGCTGGTTGACGTTGACTCCGGGTTCGGCGGCGGCGTGGTTCAGTCGGGTGCCGGGGCGGTCGTGGCCCCAGCCGTGCGGGAGGCTCACCACGCCGGGCCGGATCGCGTCGGTGACCTCGGCGGGCGCGGTCACCTCTCCCCCGGCCCCCTTCACCCGCACCGGCTGCCCGTCGAGGACACCGAGGCGGGCCGCGTCCTCGGGGTGCAGGTGCACGGTGCAGCGGTTGGAACCGCCGGTGAGGGCGGGCACGTTGTGCATCCAGCTGTTGTTGGAGCGCAGGTGGCGGCGGCCGACGAGGACGAGTCCGGCGGGCCGCTCGCGCAGGGCCTGGCGGAGCCTGGGCAGGTCGCCGGCGATCGGGGCGGGGAGCAGCTCGACCTTGCCGCTCGCGGTCTTCAGCGGCTGGGGCAGGCGGGGGCGGAGCGGGCCGAGGTCGATGCCGTGCGGGTGGGCGAGCAGCTCGGCCAGGGCGAGCCCTTCGGGGCGGGTGCCGAATCCGTCGCCGTAGGGGCCGAGGCGCAGCATCATGTCGAGCCGGCGCTCGGGGCCGGTGTCGCCGGTGAGCAGGCCGGCGAGTTCGCGCGGGTCGCGGCCGTGCACGGGGGAATGGGCGTCCTTCACGGCCTTGCCGAGGGTCTGGTCGATCACCATCGTGTCGACGGCGCCCGGGTCGGCGCCGTGCATGCCCGAGGCGGCGAGGATCAGCCGGGCGTGGATCTCGGTCTCGGCCATCCGGCCCGGCTCCAGCGGGACGGCGGGCCGGCTGTAGCGGACCTGGTTGCGTACGGCGAGGGTGTTGAACGCGAAGTCGTGGTGCGGGCTCTGCGCGGGCGGGGGCGGGGGCAGGACGACGTCGGCGTGGCGGGAGGTCTCGTTGAGGTAGGGGTCGACGCTGACCATGAAGTCCAGCGAGTCCAGGGCCTTGTCGAGGCGGTCGCCGTCGGGGGCGGACAGCACCGGGTTGGCCGCGATCACGACGAGTCCGCGGACCGGCTCGCCCTCGTCGGTGGCCGTGTCGATCTCCTCGGCGAGCGCGGAGAGCGGCAACTCACCCTTGGCCTCGGGGAGTCGACGTACCCGGGAGTGCCAGCGGCCGAGGGTGAAGCCGTGGCCGGGGCCCGCCGGGCGGGGCGTCCTGTCGGTGGCGGCCTGCGGGAAGAGGGCGCCGCCGGGCCGGTCGAGGTTGCCGGTGAGGACGTTGAGGACGTCGACGAGCCAGCTCGCGAGGGTGCCGTGCGGGACGGTGCAGCTGCCGATGCGGGCGTAGACGGCGGCGGTGGGGGCGGCGGCGAGTTCGCGGGCCAGGGTGCGGATGAGGGCCGCGTCGACGTCGCAGGCGTCCGCCACGGCTTCGGGGGTGAACTCCGCCAGGGCGTCCTGGAGTTCGGGCAGCCCCTGGACGTGCGGGGCGAGGTCCCCGAGGTCCGTCAGCTTCTCCTCGAACAGCACGGTGGCCAGGGCGGCGAGCAGCAGCGCGTCGGCGCCGGGCCGGATGGCTATGTGCCGGTCGGCGAGCTTGGCGGTGCGGGTGCGGCGCGGGTCCACGACGGTGAGCGTGCCGCCGCGCGACCGGAGGGCCTTGAGCTTGCCCGGGAAATCGGGTGCGGTGCACAGACTCCCGTTGGACTCCAGGGGGTTGGCGCCGATCAGGAGCAGGTGGTCGGTGTGGTCGAGGTCGGGTACGGGGATGGCGTTGGCGTCGCCGAACAGGAGCCCGCTGGAGACGTGCTTGGGCATCTGGTCGACGGTGGAGGCGGTGAACAGGCTGCGGGTGCCGATCGCGCCGACGAGGACGGGCGGGTAGAGGCCGCCGGCGACGGTGTGCACGTTGGGGTTGCCGAGGACCACTCCGACGCTGTCGGGGCCGTGCCGTTCCACGAGTGGGCGCAGTCCGGCGGCGACCCGGTCGAACGCCTCCTCCCAGGTGGCCGCGCGCAGCTCGCCGTTCTCGCGGACGAGTGGGGTGCGCAGCCGGTCGGGGTCGCCGTCGACGGCCCCGAAGGAGGCGCCCTTCGGGCAGATGAACCCCTTGCTGAAGACGTCCTCGCGGTCCCCTCGGGCGCCGGTGACACGGGTGCCCTCGATGGTGAGGGTCAGCCCGCAGGTGGCCTCGCACAGGGGGCAGATTCGCAGGGCGGTGCGGGACAAGGGGTCCTCCCGGAGGATCGGCGACGGTGCCGGACGAGCGCGCGGGCGGGCTCAGCGGGAGCATACCGACCGGTAGGCATGGTGGGGAGCCCCCTTGCCGGATCCCCGCGTTCAGTCGAGGACGCGCGCCAGATACGCCCGCAGCAGTGCCCGTGTCTCCTCGATGATCGCCGGGTCACCCTGGGGGTCCATTCGGAAGGCCAGCTGGACGAGGGTGTCCGCGCTCTCGACGGCGACCAGGAAGGCGCGGCGCAGCACGTCGTCGGGGGTGCGGCCGAGGAAGCCGGCGAGGAGGTCGGTGAGACGGTCGGCGACCCGGGTGTTGGCCCCGGTCCGGCGCGTGCCGACGGGGATCTGGTTGCCGAAGTCGACGAGGGAGAACCCGGGCGCGGTGCGCTTCATGGCCAGGTACTCGTCCAGTACGGCGTCCATGACGGCACGCCAGTCGCTCACGGGACCTCGGCCCGCCTCGAGGCCGTGGCCCGCCTCGGGGCCGTAGCCTGGCCCGGAGCCGTGGCCTGGCCCGGGGCCGTGGCCCGCCTCGGGGCCGTAGCCTGGCCCGGAGCCGTGGCCTGGCCCGGGGCCGTGGCCCGGCTCGGAGCCGTGGCCCCGCTCGGGGTCTCGACCTCGACCCGGCACGGAGGCGCCCCCGCGCTCAGTGTCTCGGCCTCCACCCCGCACGGAGACATCCCCGCGCTCCGCGGCCTTCAGGCGCTCGGTGACGCATTCGACGTAGCGCTCCAGGTTGCGCCGGGCGAGGGCGTCGGCCATCTGCCGCTTGTTGCCGAAGAAGCGGTAGACCGAGCCGATGGGCACACCGGCGCGCTCGGCGACCGCCCGGGTGCTCAGGGCGTCGTAACCGGCCTCGTCGAGGAGGGCGGCGCACGCGTCGAGGATCCTGGTCAGCCGTTCCGCGCTGCGGCGCTGGACGGGGGCGCGGCGAAGCGATGTCGCGTGGGGCACGGGCCTCATGATGCCCCTCCGCCGGGGCCCGGTGAACCTCACCCCCGGGGCGGACGCCCGCGGGCGGCACGCTCACGACCCGGCCGGCTCCGCCTCCGCGCCGGACGCGGTGACGTCGGCGGTGCTCTGGACCGGTTTGCCGTGGACGGCCCAGACCGTGCCGTCGTCGGCGTACAGACGGGCGGTGATGTGGTGGGTGCCGTGCGGGACGAGACGGGCGGCGAGGTGGTACGCGCGGGCGTGCAGGACGGTCACCGGCCTGCCGTCGACGAAGAGGTGGACCACCCCGCGTCCGGCGGCCGGCTCGGGGCGGGTGCCGGGCACGGAGAAGCGGAAGTGGCGCAGGGTCAGCAGGACGTCCCAGCCGCCGTCCGCGTCGGGGGTCACCTCGATACCGGCCGCGGGTGCCTGCCGGGCGCCGACCTCGCGCAGGTGCCGGCCGGTCCCGTCGGTGTCGTCGAGGACCTTGCCCACGGGTGAGGGCGAGAGGGCGGTCACGCGCCCGTGCTCCTCGCCCGCCCCGCAGGCCGCGCCGAGCGGCAGCAGGACGCAGACCGCGAGCGCGGTGCGACTTGCGCGCGTCCACGACATCCACGACATACCAGCGACATTAGAACAACGCTGCGGCATTCGAATCCCCCAGGAGTCCGGTTCTCGCCCTCCTTCGGGCGGAGCAGCCGTCGCCCTCTTGCGTCCGTCTCCGCTCATTCCTACGGTGAAGCATAGGAATCAGGAGCGCAAGGGAGCGATCATGAGCGACGGGGGCACCTCCCGCACGAGCGGGTTCGAGCGTGGGGAAGCGCGGAAGGCCGCGGAGGGGCTGTCGTACCTCTCCGGTTTCGGCAACGAGCACGCCTCCGAGGCGGTGCCCGGCGCCCTGCCCGAGGGCCGCAACGCGCCGCAGCGCGCGCCGCTCGGCCTGTACGCCGAACAGCTGAGCGGTACGGCGTTCACCGAGCCGCGGGCGCAGAACCGCCGCTCCTGGCTGTACCGCATCCGCCCCTCGGCCGCGCACCCGGCGTTCACCCGGACGGGTAACGGCGCGGTCCGCACGGCCCCCTTCACCGAGACCGTGCCCGACCCCAACCGGCTGCGCTGGAACCCGCTGCCCGAGCCGCCGGCCGGGACGGACTTCCTCGCGGGCCTGTGGACCGTGGGCGGCAACGGCGACGTGGCCCAGCGCACCGGCATGGCCGTGCATCTGTATCACGCCAACTCCTCGATGGAGCGCGTCTTCTCCGACGCGGACGGGGAGCTGCTCATCGTGCCCGAGCGCGGCGGGCTGCTGCTGCACACCGAGTTCGGGCGACTTCATGTGGAGCCCGCACATGTGGCGCTGATTCCGCGTGGAGTGCGCTTCCGTGTGGAGCTGCTCGATGATTCCGCCCGCGGGTATGTGTGCGAGAACTATGGGGCGCCCTTCCGGCTGCCCGACCTGGGGCCGATCGGCGCCAACGGCCTCGCCAACGCGCGGGACTTCCGGGCGCCGGTCGCCGCGTACGAGGACGTGACGGGCCCGGTGGAGGTGGTGAACAAGTTCTGCGGCAACCTCTGGACGGCCGTCTACGACCACTCCCCCCTCGACGTGGTCGCCTGGCACGGCAACCATGTGCCGTACGTCTATGACCTTCGCCGTTTCAATGTGATCGGCACCATCTCCTACGACCACCCCGACCCGTCGATCTTCACGGTCCTGACCTCGCCCTCGGACACCCCGGGGCTGGCCGGCGTCGACTTCGTGGTCTTCGCTCCGCGCTGGCTGGTGGGTGAGGACACCTTCCGGCCGCCCTACTTCCACCGCAACGTGATGAGCGAGTACATGGGGCTCGTCGAGGGCGCCTACGACGCGAAGGCGGAGGGTTTCGTGCCGGGCGGCGGCTCGCTGCACAACATGATGTCCGCACACGGCCCGGACCAGGAAACCTTCGAGCGGGCGAGCGCCGCCGAGCTGAGGCCGCACAAGATCGACGACGGTCTGGCGTTCATGTTCGAGACCCGCTGGCCGGTCACCCTCACCCCCCAGGCGGCGCACGCGGATCACCTCCAGCAGCGCTACGACGACGTGTGGCGGGGACTCGAACCTCACTTCCGCGCCCTGTGACCCCTCCGTTGCGCCGACCGTTCGCCGACAGGTACGGATAGCACCGTGACCTCTTTCGCTCCGGATTCCATAGTCCTGAACCGCAAGCTGCCGCTCTGGTACCAGGTGTCGCAGTCGCTGCGCGCCTCGATCCTCGGCCGTTCGCCGCAGGACCCGCTGCGCCTGCCCACCGAGGAGCAGTTGGCGGAGCACTACGGGGTGAGCGTGCTGACCATGCGGCAGGCGCTGAAGGAGCTGGAGGACGAGGGCCTGATCAGCCGGCACCGGCGGCGCGGCACCTTCATCGAACCCGGTGTGCGGCGCGGCGCACCGGTGCGGCTGCTGGGCTCGGTGGACGCGATCGTGGCCCAGCAGTCCGGCATGACGACCGAACTGCTGGACCACGCCCGGGTGCCCGTGCCGCCCGACCTCGCGGAGCACTTCCCGGACCTCACCGAGGTGGCGGCCTACCACCGCCTGCGCGGCGACGAGAAGACCGGCGAGCCGACCAACCACGCCGTCAACCACGTACGCCCCGAACTGGCCGCGCGCATCGACCCGGCGGACCTGCTGCGCTGGCCGATGACCAAGGTGCTGCGGGACTTCGTGGGCGCCGACATCAGCCGTATCACGGACACCGTGGAGGCCCGGCTCGCCGACCCGGAGACGGCACGACTGCTCCAAGTGCCGTTGCTCAGCCCGATCCTGCACTACACGGGCATCACGTACGACGGCGGCGGCCGGGTGCTGGACGTGGCGGTGATCCACTACCGGGGCGACCGCTTCTCCTTCACCGTCACCCTGGAGGCCACCTGATGACCGACCGCGCCACCGGACACGGCACGGCGGGGCCCCGCGCGGCTGTCCGGCACCGGTGCCCGGTCCGGGTTCAGGTCGTACGATGCCCAGCGTGACGCACGACGACGCGCCGCCGCTGGCCGACCTCATGCCGTGGTCCGTCGCACCGCTGCGGCCCGGCCGCGCGTGGCCGACGGCGCCCGACCCGGCTTCCCTGAAGGCTCGCTGGGAGGCCCTGCTGAAGGCCCAGGGTCCGCACCGGGAGGCCCTGTTCGAGCCGACCCGGGCCCGCACTCCGCGCTCGGCGGTGGGCCAGCTGCCCGGCCGGCGGACCGGCACCGAGCGGCTGGCACGCGCCGAGGGGCCCTGCGCGGACCTGGTGCGCGTGCTGGCGGCACCCTTCGACGAGCAGTGGCTGATCCCCGACCACCGACTGCTCGACACGGCCCGTCCGGAGCTGTGGCGGGTGGCGGACGAGCGGCAGGTGTTCGTGGTGGAGACGGGCGGGGAGGCGGCCGGGCAGGCCCCTGTACTGGCGACCTCACTGTTCCCCGCCCTCCGTACGGGCCGCATCCGCCCGCTGTACCGCCGCCCGGACGGCGCCGAACCGAACCTGGCCCCGGGCCTGCTGGACCATCTGGGCGCCCGGCTCGGTGAACGCCCCTCCCCCGTGGACGTCCTGGCGTGGATCCTCGCCGCGGCCCGCCCCGACCTCACCGTGCCGCTCAGCGGGGACGCCGGAGTGTGGGCGGAAGGGGTGGAGCTGGGCCGTCGCATGCTGTGGCTCATGCGGCGCGACGGCGAGCGCCCCAAGCTGCCGGGCGGCCGCCGGCCCTACGTACGCGCGCCCCTGCCCGACCGCCCGCGCACCCTCGTCTACGACCGCGCCGAGGAGACCCTGTGCCTCGACGAGGGCCGCATCTCCCCCGTCCCGCCGCGGGCCTGGGACCACGAGGTGGCCCGAGTACGTGTCCTGGAGGGCTGGTTCGCGGCCCGCACCGCCACGGCCGAGCCCGGCACCCTCGCGGCGATCCGCCCCTCGGCCTGGCCGCAGTCCTGGACCTCGGAACTGCTGGAGCTGATCACGGTCCTGGCCCTGCTGGCGGAACTCCGCCCCCTGCGGGCCGACTTGACGATGACTTCACCGGTCACATCGACGGAACTGCGCCAAGCGGGCGTCCTACCCACCCCCTCGTCCTCCCACCGCCCCGCCTCGGTCCTGGACCACCAGGAGGAAGGCCCAGAGGGCCAGTTCGCCCTGCTCTAGCCCCCGCACAATGCCCCTCCACCCCACCAGCCCACCTCACGACAACCCCCCAAGGGGCGCGAGGAACTGCGCGACCAGCCCCACCCGACCCGCACCCCCCACACCACCGAGACCCCCCACCACACCAACCCACCTCACGACAACCCCCCAAGGGGCGCGAGGAACTGCGCGACCAGCCCCACCCGACCCGCACCCCCCACACGGCCGAGACCCCCCACGACCGAGACCCCCACACGCACCAACCCACCTCACAACAACCCCCTCAGGGGCGCGGGGAACTGCGCGACCAGCCCCAACCGACCCGCACCCTCCACACCACCCCGACCCCCAACAACCCTGAGCTAGCGCAGCGCATACGCGTCGAGGACTCGCTCCAGCGCCCGCTGGAACACCGCCTCCAGGTCGATCGGCCCCGCGTCCTCCGCGAACGCGGCCGCCATCCTCGGGTAGGCGCCGGAGCCGATCCGGCTGCCGAGGTAGGCGATGCGGACGGCGTTCTCCTGTTCCTCGGACCAGGGCAGCGCGCGCACCCGCTCGGCGGTGTCGAGCTCGTTGCGGACGTAGGTGGTCACGACACCGTTGATCATGGCGACGAGTTCGAGCTTGGTGCCGTAGGACGCGTCGAGCGGGTCCAGGCAGGCCAGGCAGTGCTCGAGGTAGCGCAGGGCGTGCGGGCTGAAGCCGTACGCCGGGGACATCAGGCGCGGCATCCACGGGTGGCGGTGCAGCAGTGCGCGCGTGTCGTGGGCCACCCGCAGCAGATCCGCCCGCCAGTCCCCGCTCGGTTCCCACGGTTCGTGCTCCGCGCTGACCGCGTCCACCATCAGCTCGTACAGGTCCTCCTTGCGGGGGACGTAGTTGTACAACGACATGGTCCCGCACCCCAGTTCGGCGGCGACGTGCCGCATCGACACGGCGTCGAGCCCCCCGGCGTCGGCGACCCGGACGGCAGCCGCCGCGATGTCGTCGCGCGTGTACGCGGGCTTGGGACCCCGGCCGGTGCGCTCGGGGCGCGCCCAGATCACTTCGGGAACGGCCCCTCGGACTGTCATCGGTCATCACCTCGCCCACCATCCTAGTTACGTACAGCGTACGTAGTGCGCTATGGTCGGCACATGGCTACTACGTACGCTGTACTTAGTGAAGGTCTGGAGAAGCGCTTCGGCGCGGTGCACGCCCTGCGCGGGCTCGATCTGGCCGTGGCCCGAGGCACGGTGTGCGGGCTGCTCGGCCCCAACGGGGCGGGCAAGACGACGGCTGTGCGGCTGCTGACCACGCTGCTGCGGCCGGACGCGGGCTCGGCCAGGGTGGCGGGGCACGATCTGGTGCGCGAGGCGGCGGCCGTACGGTCCCGGATCGGCGTCACCGGCCAGTACGCCTCGGTCGACGGCGACCTCACGGGCCGGGAGAACCTGCGGCTGTTCGCGCGGCTGCACCGGGTACGGGAACCGGCCCGGCGGGCCGGCGAACTGCTGGAGAGCTTCGGACTGACCGAGGCCGCGGACCGGAAGGCGGCCACCTACTCGGGCGGCATGCGCCGCCGGCTCGACCTGGCCGCGAGCCTGGTCCGGCGTCCCGAGGTGCTCTTCCTCGACGAACCGACCACCGGACTCGACCCGGCCAGCCGCGGCCAGGTCTGGGAGGCGGTCCGCCGGCTGAAGGCGGACGGCACGACCGTACTGCTGACCACCCAGTACCTGGAGGAGGCCGACCAACTCGCCGACGACATAGCCCTGGTGGACCGGGGACGGGTGGCGCACACCGGGTCACCCGCCGAACTCAAGGCGCTCATCGGGTCGTACGCGGAGGTCATCGTCGCGGACGCCGACGGGATGCCGCGGGCCGCCGCGGTTCTGGACCAACTCACCGGCAAGCTGCCCGCGTTGGACGCCGACCGCCGCACCGTCGGCGCGGTCACCACCGATCCGACCCTCACACTGCCGCGTCTCGTGCGCGAACTCGACGCGGCGGGCGTGGCGTTGCTGGACGTGAGTCTGCGGCCGCCCACTCTCGACGACGTCTTCCTGCGGCTCACCGGAGCGGCCGCCGACAGCAAGGAGCTGGTGACATGAGCGCGTTGGTGCACGACGGCCTGGCGATGACGGGCAGGCAACTGCGCCGGGTCCGCAACAGCCCGGGGCTGGCCGTCCTGACCCAGATGATGCCGGTGAACATGCTGCTGTTCTTCGGCTACGTGTTCGGCAGCGCGCTGGCGATGCCCGGCCGCGAGTACCGGTCCTTCCTGGTGCCCGGGCTGCTGGTGGCGACCGCGGCCGGCGGTCTGATGACCGGCATGTTCCAGGCCGCCCAGGACACGCACCGGGGCGTGATGGACCGCTTCCGGACGATGCCGGTGAGCCGGGCGGCCGTGCCGCTCGGCCAGGCGGTGGCGGACCTCGTCGTCACCGCCGTCGGCACTGTGCCGCTCCTGCTGGTGGGACTGGCCGTGGGGTGGCGGATCCACGGGTCCGCGGCGGAGGCGGCCGGCGCGGTGGGGCTTCTGCTGCTCTTCCGGTTCGCCTGCACCTGCGTCGGAATCCACCTGGGGCTGCTGACGCGCAGCGAGGACGCCGCCGGACAGCTCGGCGCCTCCTCCTTCGTGCTGCCGCTGCTGTCCAACGCGTACATCCCGACCGGCAATCTGCCCGGCTGGCTGCGCACGCTCGCCGAGTGGAACCCGATCAGCGCGGTGACGACCGCCCTGCGGGTGCTCTTCGGCGACGCGCCCGCCCCGGCCGGATCGGCCTGGCCGGTGGCCCATCCGGTCGCCGGGGCGCTCGCCTGGAGCGTGGCCCTGACGGCGGTGTTCCTGCCGCTGGCCGTACGGCGGTACGCGCGCGGCGGGAAGTGACCGCCCGCCCGAGAAGGGCGGAGGGGAGAAGCGGTGGGGAGGGGTGAGGAGAGTCTCGCCTCCCCTCCCGCTGCCGGGCGGGGTGGGGACGGGCTCGGAGGCGTACCCGCGTTCGGCCGGCACATCGCGACCTCGCCGCGCGCCGTGGGGATGACGGACGACGCGGTCGCGGCGTGACACCGAAACGGTGTGGTGACCTGAACGCGGGCTCTCGAGAAGAACTACGGGGAACACCGGTGCACTCGGGACGCGAACGGAACCCTCACCGGGTCCGCTCGGCGGCCACTCAGGACGTGCTCAGGATGTGCTCACTGTCCGCCGAACAGCGAACGGCGCAGCCTGCGCAGGGGCGCGAAGAGCGACACCCGGCTCACGCGCGTACCCCGGTCACTGCGCTGGTGCGCGGTGTCACGGGTGGTCAGCTCACGCATCAGCGAGGTCGCCTCGACCGTCTCCCGCTGCGGTATGGCGGGTCCGGCCAGCACCGACAGATGGCGGTCGAGGCGCGAACTGGTCGCGCTGCTCCCGCAGGTGATGGCAGGGATCCTGGCCCTGCTGCGCATTGCTATCTGCTCCATGTCACTCCCCACCCGTACGAGTCACCCGGCCCGGGCAGGGTAACCCTATCGCCCCATTGGGGCATGCGGGTATCTCGCCCACAGGATTCACCTTCCCCGCAAGGCGGTTGATCACCCGCATTTGACTACTCTCCGAATCCGACCGAATTCAGGGTGAGTTGGACAATCGGCTGGCCGGTGGGTTGCGATGAGCCGCCGTCGGGCTCGATGGTCACGGCGAGTGACGTGGCCGACTTCTCCAGACCTTTGGCGACCAAGGGCGTGTCGCCCGCCAGGAGCCCGAGGGAGCGCGGTTGCGCATGGGGGCGCATGACCCACAACTGGCGCACGCGTCCACCGGACGGGGTGCCGTAACCGCTGAGGGTGACGACGGCCCGGCCCTGCGCCGCCGACGCGATCACCGCCATGCCGCGCCCGCGCGCGTCCTCGCTGCCGGCCGCACGGGCGTCGGGGGCGGCGAGAACGTGGGCGATCTCACGTGCCTGGGCGCGCTCGGCGTCGAGCCGGTCCTGGGTCCGGCCCGCCTGGACCGCGAAGAGGGAGGCGACGACGAGGGCCGCCGCGGCGGTCGCCGTGGCCAGCGGTACGAACAGAGGGCGCGCGCGGGGTACACGGGTACGGGCCGGCGGGGGCTGGGTCCCCCAGACGTGTGGCGGCAGTTGGGGGGCACGGGTCCGGGCGGGGGCCGGCGCCTGTTCCTGCGGGGTGGTGCGGACGGCGGCCAGGACCCTGTCGCGCAGGGCGGCGGGGGCGGGAGCGGCGGTGGAGAGGGCGAGGCGCACGGCGTCCTCGGACAGGGCGCGGACCTCGGCCGCGCACCGGTCACAGCCTCCGAGGTGCTTCTCGAAGCGGCGCCGCTCGCCGGGTTCGAGGGCGTCGAGGGCGTAGGGGGCGGCGAGGGAGTGCGGGTCCTCGCGGCGCAGCAGACGGCCGAGGATGCTCATGCGGCGCCTCCCAGGCACTCGCGCAGCCGGGTGAGTCCGTCGCGCATCCGGGTCTTGACCGTACCGAGCGGCAGTTTCAGCCGCTCGGCCACCTCACGGTAGGTGTACCCGTCGTAGTAGGCGAGGGTGACGGACTGGCGTTGCAGGGCGGTGAGCCGGTCCAGGCAGCGGCGTACCCACTCGCGTTCCAGGGCGGCCTCGACCTCCTCGGCGACTTGGTCGAAGGCGGGTTCCCCGGCGCGCAGGGCCTCGCGCTGCTCGCGTTCGCCGGCCGCGCGGGCGCTGCGCACCCGGTCGACCGCGCGGCGGTGGGTGAGGGTGAGGATCCAGGACAGGGCGCTGCCCCGCACGGGGTCGAACCGGGCCGCGGAGCGCCACAGTTCGAGCAGCACCTCCTGGGCGACCTCCTCGGACTGGGCACGGTCGCGCACGATCCGCCGTACGAGACCGTAGACGGGTCCGTTCACCAGTCCGTACAGGTCCTCGAACGCCTTCTGGTCGCCGCCCGCCACGCGCACCAGAAGTTCTTCCGCCTCCAACCCGGCCCCCTCCGCCTGGCTTCCGTGGCCGCAGCCGGCCCTGCCTCTGACCCCACGCATCCGCACGAACGCACACCTCCGGTGGGTGGTACGGATCAGCGGGCCGGAAACGCGGGCCGGAAACCCGGAAAAGAAAATTCCCGTCCGACCAATCCGAACGGCGGCCCCGCTCCGTATACCCGTCCGTCAAAGGCAAGTCGGCACTGAGGACGGACGGCATGACTGCTCTCTTCTCCAGGAGCGACACAGGGCGCAAGGGCCTGGTCTCGCTCATCTGTGGTGCGCTGGCCGCCGGGGGGCTCGCAGCCGCCGGCGTCACCGCGCTGGAACCCGGGGCGGCCTCCGCCTCCTCCCACCGGGAAGCCCCGCTGATATCGGGGACCCCGCAGTACGACAACACGGACCTGTACGCGTTCGCCAGCCCGGACAAGCCCGACACGACGACGATCGTCGCCAACTGGATCCCGTTCGAGGAGCCGGCCGGCGGGCCGAACTTCTACACGTTCGCGGACGACGCCCAGTACGACATCCACATCGACAACAACGGTGACGCGCAGGGCGAGTTGCTCTTCCGGTACACCTTCAGGACCAGGACGAAGAACGGCAACACGTTCCTGTACAACACCGGTCCGGTCACCAGTCTGGACGACCCCGACCTCAACGTCACGCAGACGTACGACATCGATCTGGTCCGGCTCAGGAACCAGCGGGTGGTGTCGAAGACGAAGCTCGCGGACGACGTGCCCGTGGCGCCGTCGAACGTCGGCAAGGCCTCCATGCCGGACTACGGCAAGCTGCGCACGCAGGCCGTGTACAAGACGGCGGGCGGCGCGACGACCTTCGCCGGCCAGGCGGACGACCCCTTCTTCCTCGACCTGCGCGTCTTCGACCTGCTGTACGGCGGCAACCTCACCGAGGTCGGCCGGGACACGCTCAAGGGCTACAACGTCAACACGATCGCCCTCCAGGTCCCCAACGACCTGATCCGCGAGTCCTCCGGCCAGCCGGTGGTCGGCGTCTGGTCCACCACGCAGCGCCGCAACGCGCGGGGCGCCTACGCCCAGGTCTCCCGGCTCGGCAACCCGCTCGTCAACGAGGTGGTCAACCCGCAGAAGGACAAGGACAGGTTCAACGCGTCCGCGCCCTGGTACGACGCGCAGTTCCTGAAGAACGTCACCAACCCCGAGCTTCCCAAGCTCATCGAGGGCATCTACAAGATCAAGGCGCCCGCCGAACCGCGCAACGACCTGGTCGACGTGTTCCTCAAGGGCGTCAAGGGCCTCAACCAGCCGCCGAACGTGCGCCCTTCGGAGGAACTGCGCCTGAACACCTCCATCAAGCCGAGCATGCATCCCAAGCGGCTCGGAGTGCTGGACGGTGACAACGCGGGCTTCCCGAACGGCCGTCGGCTCACCGACGACGTGGTCGACGAGGCGCTCCAGGTCGTGGAGGGCGAACTGCTCGGCTCCAAGAACGACTTGGGTGACGCCGTGGACAAGAACGACAAGAAGTTCGAGAAGTACTTCCCGTACGTCGCCGAGCCCACCTCGGGTTCGCGCGGCCCGCTCGCCAAGGGCACGACCTCGGGTGCGGACGTGCGCAGCCAGCTCGGTGACGCGCTGCAGCCGACCGGCTCCTCGTCCGGCGGCACGGACGACACGATGCTGATCGCCGGCTCGGCCGCCTCGGGCGCCGCCGGGATCCTGCTGATCGGCACCGCCCTCGCGTGGTGGCGCCGCCGCATGCAGCGCCCGTACTGACCCTCACCCCACCGACCGGCGCGGCCCGTGACCCCACTCCCCCACGGCGGGCCGCGCCTTCCCTTCCGAACACCATCAGGCACTGGCACCAGGCGACCTAGGAGAGGGCATGGCCCCGCGTACGCATGACGAGGAGACGGGCGGGCGCCCCGCCGGGCGGGACGAGCAGACGGGCCCGCCTGCCGACGGACGGGACGAAGAAGCTCCCGCTCTCGCCGACGCGAGGGACGACGTGGAGACCGTGCCCGGCGACGGGCGGGACGCGGAGGCCGTGCCCGCCGACGAGCGCGACGCGGAGACTCACGGCCGTACCGACCGGCGCGACGCGGAGACTCACGGCCGTACCGACCGGCGCGACGAAGAGGCGAGTGCGTCGCGGCCCGACCGTGCCCGGACGCGTCTGCGGCGTGTCCGGCTGGCGGGCTGTGCCGTCCTGTTGTCCGTCGCCCTGACCGGCGGGGCGATCGCCTTCGGGGCCGGGCGGGGCGGGACGCCCGTGGCGGCGGCCGCCGCCTCCGGTGCCGTCGATCCGGGCGTGCTGGCCGGCGGCAACCTGGACGCGGGCATCGCCGCCCTGCAGACTCATCTCCGCTCTCAGCCGCGGGACTTCGGCGGCTGGTCCACGCTCGGCCTGGCGTACGTCGAGCAGGCGCGGACCAAGGGTGATCCTGGCAGGTACCCGCAGGCGGAGAAGGCGCTGAAGCGGTCCCTCGCGTTGGCACCCGGCAACGACCAGGCCCTGGCCGGCCAGGCCGCCCTCGCCGCCGCCCGCCACGACTTCACGGACGCCCTCACCTACGCGGACCGGGCGCTGGAACAGAATCCGTACAGCGAACGAGCGCTGTGCTCCCGGATCGACGCACTCGTCGAACTCGGCCGGTACGCCGAGGCGTCCAAGGCGGCCGAGACCGCCGACACACGCAGGCCGGGCGTACCGGTCTTCACGCGGTACGCGTACGTGCGCGAACTGCGCGGCGACGTGACCACGGCACGGCGGGTGCTCGAACAGGCACTCGCCGGGGCCGCCACACCCGGCGATGTCACGTACGTGGCCGCACAGCTCGGCCAACTCGCCTGGAACCAGGGCGACTACAAGTCCGCCCTCACGTTCTACGCGCGCGCCCTGGCCGCCGACGACAGTTACCTGCCCGCGCTCGAAGGACGAGCCCGCGCACAGGCGGCGAGCGGCCGGCGGGCGGAGGCGGTCAAGGGCATGGAGGCGGTGGTCTCGCGCGCTCCGCTGCCCGGCCCGCTCGTCGAGCTGGGCGAGCTGTACGAGGCCAGAGACGCGGCGGGCGACCCGACCCGGGCCCGCGAGCAGTACGCGCTGGTCGACGCGTGGATCGCACTGGCCCGCGCCAACGGCGTCGACGCCGACCTCGACACCGCGCTGGCCGCCGCCGACCACGGCGACAAGGCGTCCGCCCTGCGCGCGGCCCGGGCCGAGTGGGCCCGCCGCCACACCGTGCACACCGCGGACGCACTCGCCTGGGCGCTGCACGTCAACGGCCTTGACCGGGAGGCCCTCCCGCACGCCCGGCAGGCCACGGCGACCGGCTACCGCAACGCCGCCTTCCTCTTCCACCGGGGCATGATCGAGCTGGCGACCGGCCACGCGAAGGACGGCCGTGCCTCCCTGCGGGCGGCTCTGAAGCTGAACCCCGGTTTCTCCCCGCTGGGTGCCGCCGCGGCCCGTGAGGCACTGGGGGCCGCGAAGTGAACCTCCGCCGCCCGCTCGCCGGCGCCGCGGCCGTCCTTTCGGCCGCCTGCGCCCTCGCGCTCGGCCCCGCCCCGGCCGCGAGCGCGCACCCGCTCGGCAACTTCACCGTCAACCGGTACGACGGTCTCGTCGCCGCCCCGGGTCTGCTCCGCGTCGACCATGTGGAGGACCTGGCCGAGATCCCGGCGACCCAGGCCAAGCCCGACATCGAACGGCTCGGCATCGCCGAGTGGGCCCGCAGGCGCTGCGCGACGGCAGCCCGGGACAGTGCACTCACCGTCGACGGCCGCGCCGTCCCGCTCACCGCCGGGTCCGCCACGGCACACCTGCGTCCCGGGCAGGCCGGACTGGACACGCTTCGCGTGGAGTGCGCCGAGACGGCACGCCTGCCCAAGGGCGCTCATGTCACCCTCGGCTTCCACAGCGCGGGCGCGTCCTCCGGTCCCGGCTGGCGGGAGATCACCGCGCGGGGCGACCGGATGACGCTGACGGCGTCCGACGTGCCCAAGAGGTCGGCCTCCCACCGGCTCACCGTCTACCCCAAGGAGCTGCTCTCCTCCCCCGCCGACACCTCCACCGCCCGGCTGCGGGTGCGCGCCGGCGGCCCCGCCCTGGCGGCGGAACACCAGGACGCCCCCGCCGCCTCGGTGCTGCCCCGGGGCGCCGACCGCTGGACCCAGGCCCTGAACGACCTGGTCGCCCGTCACGACCTCACCTTCGCCTTCGCCGCCCTCGCGCTGCTCATCGCCGTCGGGCTCGGCGCGCTGCACGCCCTCGCACCGGGCCACGGCAAGACCCTGATGGCCGCGACGGCGGCCGCGCGCGGCGGCCGGGCCCGCCTGGGGGACGTGCTCCCCCTCGCGGCCTCGGTCACCGTGACCCACACCCTCGGCGTGATCACCCTGGGCCTGCTGGTCACCGCCGGTTCCGCCGCCACGCCCTCGGTGATCGCCTGGCTGGGCATCGCCAGCGGCGCCATGGTCCTCACGGCGGGCGCGAACCTCGTACGCCGGGCATGGCGCAACAGGACACACGGACACGAAAGCAGCCACGCCCACGGACACGGGCACGGACACACCCATCCGCACCCGCACACCCACGACCGCGCGCACGAGCACGAGCACGAGCACGCACGCTCACACGCGCGTGAACACACGCACGAGCACGCGGAAAAGCGCCCGTTGGCCCTGGCGGCCGCCCTCCCCGGCACCCCGTCGGCGCACCACACCCCCGAACTCCACCACCACGAACACGAACACGGACGGGAACACGGACAGGAACCGGAGCACGACCACGACCACGCCCTGGCCCACTCCCCCTCCCACACCCACGGCGGCCACACGCACACCCACTCCACCGCTCCCACCCTCCGCGGCACGATCCTGCTCGGGTTCGCCGGTGGTCTCGTGCCCAGCCCCTCCGCGGTGGTGGTGCTGGTCGGGGCCGCGGCGCTCGGGCAGGCGTGGTTCGGGCTGCTGCTGGTCGTGGCGTACGGCGTCGGGCTCGCGCTGACGCTGACGGCGGCCGGGTTCGCCGTCGTACGGCTGGGCTCGGGGGTCGGCCGGCTGCTGGACCGGCGCCCCCGCTGGACCACCCACCCGGTCGCCGCCCTGGCACGCCGGACCCTGCCGCTCGCGTCCGCGCTGGTCGTCGTGGCCCTCGGTGCCGGATTGGTGCTCAGGGGGGCCGCATCCGCGCTCGGCTGAGCTACTTTTGTGGAGGAATCGCGTGAGATGCCGTGGGGGGCGCTCGTGTCCGAAGATCCGGGCCGTGAACGTGTGATCGCGGGACGCTACCGTCTGCTGTCCCCGCTGGGCGAGGGCGGCATGGGCACGGTGTGGCGCGCCCGCGACGAGGTACTGCACCGCGAGGTGGCGGTGAAGGAGGTACGGGCCCCCGCGGGGCTGCCCGCGGCGGACGTCGAGCGGATGTACGCCCGACTGGAGCGCGAGGCGTGGGCGGCGGCCCGCGTCGCCAACCGCAACGTCGTCACGGTGTACGACGTGGCGATGGAGGGCGGCCGTCCCTGGATCGTGATGGAGCTGGTGCGCGGGCTGTCCCTCGCCGACCAGCTGGACGCCGAGGGGCCGTTGTCGCCGCAGCGGGCCGCGCAGATCGGCGCCGAGGTGCTGGCCGCGCTGCGCGCCGCGCACGCCGTCGGGGTGCTGCACCGGGACGTGAAGCCCGCCAACGTGCTGCTGGCCAACGACGGCAGGGTGGTGCTGACCGACTTCGGGATCGCCACGGTGGAGGGCAGCTCCGCCCTGACGATGACCGGAGAGGTGATCGGGTCGCCCGAATTCCTCGCGCCGGAGCGGGCGTTGGGGCGCATCCCGGGCCCGGAGTCGGACCTGTGGTCGCTGGGCGTGCTGCTGTACGCGGCCGTCGAGGGCAACTCCCCGTTCCAGTACGACACTCCGCTGAGCACCCTGCGTGCCGTGGTGGAGGACGAGTTGCCGCCGCCGCGCCGGGCCGGACCGCTCGCTCCCGTCGTCGAGGGGCTGTTGCGCAAGGACCCCGCCGAGCGGCTGTCCGCCGGGCGGGCCGAGCAGGATCTGCGGCTGGTCGCGGCGGGCGGCACACCCCTCGCGGACACGGTGCCCTTCTCACCGCCGTCGCCCCGGTCGCCGTATCCGCCGACGGTCGCGGCTCAGCCCCGACGGCCGTCTCCCACACCGCCGATGCCGGTACCCCTCGGACACCCGGATCCCCGGACGACGGGCGAAGGCGCGGCCGAGCACACCACCGGGGCCGGGACCTCCGGACCGGGCGGCGGCCGGCGGGCGGGGGCGGTGCTGGTCGCGGGGCTGCTCGCGGTCGCGCTCGCGCTGGCCGGGCTGACGTACGCGCTTCTCCACCAGGGCGGCGGTGGTGCCGAGGGGAACGGCGGGGCGGGCGCGAGCCGGACGGGGACCGCCACGGCGCACTCCTCCGCCACGGGCTCCGGCACGGACGCGGACACCGGGGCGCCCCCGCCGGCGAGGACGACCTCTGCCGCGAGCAGTCAGCCCGCCCAGTCCGTGCACGTCACCGTGGTCGGGGAGCACACGCGGTACGACGGGACCTGTCCGCCGCCGGCCGCGCAGGCGCCCGCCTTCACGGCGACGTTCACGGTGGGGCGGCTGCCGGCCACGGTGGAGTACCGGTGGGTGCTGGCACACGGGTCGTTCGCCGAAGCGGGCTGGAGGACGCTGTCGTTCCCGGCGGACGGCGAGCGGACGAAGCAGGTGCGGGTGACGGTGACCGCCTACTCCGACAGCGGGACGATCGAGAACGAGATCGCGGTGGAGGTGCGTTCTCCCGTGCGGACCACGTCCGGCTCCGTGCCGTTCTCGGTCGGTTGCGCGACGACGGAGACCCCGTCGGACGGGGCCTCCGCTTCCTCTTCCGGCTCACCCTGACCGTCACCCGGACGGGCTCGCCGTGTTCACCCGGACGGGCTCACCCCGTCGGGCAGTGCGGTCCACCTCTCAGGAGGCGGCGTTCGTGAGCACCGGCAGGTAGCCGCCGGACTGGCCGGCCGACGTCGGGTGGTACGACTCGCCGATGTCGAGCCAGTCGACGCTGTGCAGCCAGGAGTTGCTGGAGCAGATCTGGTGACCGGAGAACGTGGGGCCGACGTCACCGAAGATGAAGCCGTGGGCCTGGGCGCGACCCTGGATCACGCTGTCCATGTAGGCGGACGCGTCGTTGATCGCCGACCGCTTGGTCTCGGAGAGGCCGAGGCAGCTCTGGCCGAGCAGATAGAAGACGGGGTAGCCGAGCACGACCACCCGGGCGGACGGGGCCTTGGCGTGGATGGTGTTGTAGAGGTTGTCGAGCTTGCCGGGGAGCGTGGAGCCGACGTACGCCCGGGCCGTGTTGATCCGGCTCAGGCAGGAGCTGTCGGACTGGATGACGCAGGACGTCATGACGTCGGCGAAGCCGGCGTCGTTGCCGCCGATGCTGATGGACACCAGGCCGGTGGAGGAGTTGAGCGAGCCGAGCTGGTTGGCGAGCACGTCGTCCGTCGTGGCGCCCGAGCAGGCGTTGAAGGCGAACGAGGACGGGCTGTGCGCGGCGTTCCACAGGTACGGGTACGCCAGGGTGCTCCGGTCACAGCTGCCGCTCGAGCTGATGTAGCTGCCCGATCCGACACCGGAGGAGTAGGAGTCGCCAAGCGCCACGTAGCCGCCGGTCACGGCCGTGGTGGACGCCTGCGCCGATGCGGCCCCGCTGATCGCGAGGCCGGTGGCGAGGAGGAGCGAGGTCACGTATGCCGTAATTCGGGAACGTCTCATGGAACCTCCCTTTAGCAGGATCTCTGCGTCAACTTTGGTAACAGCTACGCGCGTTGACGGGGCGTGTCCATGTCAAGACTTTTTGAATCCGGAGTGCACCCTGACAGAACCCGACCAGGATGTTCATTACCCCAACTATTGCGTGTGCATGTCAGTCTTGTTGCGCGTGTGTCAACTCCCGTGTCCCCAGGGCCCCTTCCGGGCGCGGAGAACACATGTCCACGGCAGAAGGGCCGTCTTGACGGCCCGTGCGCGGGTGGGCCACATTGAAGCCCGGCATCCGGCGCGTCGGGGGGCAAAGTCGCCAATGCAGACCTTACGTATCAAGACACCTTCACGAGACGGCGCCGACGACGACGCCGGGCGAGTGCGGCCGGGTCCGGGGAGGAACCTGTCACCGCTGCTCGCGGGGGCCGCGACGGCCGTCGGCGCAGCCGGTGCGCTGCTCGCGCTCACCGACTCCGACTGGCCGCTGCGCGGTCCGTTCGCCCTGTTCTTCCTGCTCGCCACGCCGGCGGTCGCGATCGCCGCGGCCCTGCGCGGACTGGATCCGTTCGGTCGGGCGGTCGGCGCACTTGCGGGCGCGGTCGCCCTGGACATGCTGGTCGCCCAGGGCATGCTGGCCGTGCACCGCTGGTCGGTCCGCGGCGGAGTGCTCGCGGTGACCGTGCTCAGCCTGCTCCTGCTCGCCGGCTTCCTCGCGCGGGGGAAATTCAGTTCGAAGAAACACCCGCAAGAGTGAAGAACCCAGGCCAAAGTTGTGTAACGGCCAAACCAACAAAATCGTGAGACCCGTTCCAGGTCTTGCCATTCTGCTTCAATCGTCAATACCGTCGTACATCTCACCCGCATCGGTCCGTCAGCACACGGTTCAGGGGAGGGCTCAGGGCCGTGACGTTCCGGCGCGGGGCGCGGTAGGGGGGTGCCGTGCTCGGTGACCGCACCATGTGACCGAGCCGTGCCGCGCGACCGGCTGCCTTCTTTTCCCGGCAGCCCGGCCAGCTTTGCCAGCTCGTCCTCGGGTACGGAGAGCGATCCGCCGCGCCCAGGACGAGAACCCCCCTTTCGAACCGGACACATAGCCGGGCCGCCCAGGGGCGGGCGGTCCACCGGACGAGAGGGACCGACCACAGTCATGAGTTCAGTTCTGCGCCCGCCCAGTTCGGGCAAGGATCCGTCGATCGCCGCCCACTACCGGCCGATCTCCTCGCATCTCGCGATCACTCCGCCGGTGAGCGTGGTGATCCCCGCCATGAACGAGGCCGAGAACCTGCCCTACGTCTTCAAGACGCTGCCGCCCTGGATCCACGAAGTGGTGCTGGTGGACGGCAACTCCGCCGACGACACCGTCGAAGTGGCCCGCTCCCTGTGGCCGGACGTGAAGGTCGTCGAGCAGCAGGGCAAGGGCAAGGGGGATGCCCTGATCACCGGGTTCGAGGCGTGCAGCGGCGACATCATCGTGATGGTCGACGCCGACGGCTCGGCCGACGGCAACGAGATCGTGTCGTACGTCTCCGCGCTGGTCTCCGGCGCCGACTTCGCCAAGGGCTCACGCTTCGCCAACGGCGGCGGCACCGACGACATGACCTTCATCCGCAAGCTCGGCAACTGGGCTCTGTGCACGGTCGTCAACCGCAAGTTCGGCGCCCGCTACACCGACCTGTGCTACGGCTACAACGCGTTCTGGCGGCACTGCCTCGACAAGATCGACCTCGACTGCACCGGCTTCGAGGTCGAGACCCTGATGAACATCAGAGTGGTCAAGGCCGGGCTGAAGGTGCAGGAGATCCCCAGCCACGAGTACCTGCGCATCCACGGCACGAGCAACCTGCGGGCCGTGCGCGACGGGCTGCGGGTGCTGAGGGTGATCCTCGGGGAGCGTTCCAACCGGCGCGCCCTGCGCCGCCGCATCCGCCAGGCACGGCTGCTGAACACCGGGCGGGGAGAGGTGTCTTGAGAGATCCCGGCATCTCCGTCGTGATCTGTGTGTACACCGAGGACCGCTGGGAGGACATCCTCGCGGCGGTCTCCTCGGTGCGCGCGCAGTCCTACCCGGCACTGGAGACGCTCCTGGTCGTCGACCACAACCCCGCCCTGCTGGAGCGGCTGGCGCGGGAACACAAGGAGGGGGCCGACGTCCGGGTGCTGCCCAACGCCGGCCCGCGCGGTCTGTCCGCGGGCCGCAACACCGGCATCGCCGCCTCCCGCGGCGAGGTGATCGCCTTCCTGGACGACGACGCCGTGGCCGAACGGCACTGGCTGCGCCGCTTCGCCGAGGGGTACGCCGACCCGCGCGTGATGGCGGTCGGCGGCCGTACGGAGCCGATCTGGGCGTCGGGCCGGCGGCCCGTCTGGTTCCCCGAGGAGTTCGACTGGGTGGTGGGCTGCACGTACCGGGGCCTGCCGCCCGGCCGGGTCCGGGTCCGCAACGTCCTGGGCGGCAACGCCTCCTTCCGCCGTACGGCGTTCGAGGTGGCGGGCGGCTTCGCGACCGGCATCGGCCGCGACGGCGACCGGCGCCCGCTGGGCTGCGAGGAGACGGAGCTGTGCATCCGCCTCACCCGCGCCCGTCCCGACGCCGTACTGCTGATCGACGACCGCGCGGTGATCCACCACCGCGTGCCCGCACCCCGCGAGCACTTCGCCTACTTCCGTACCCGGGCCTACGCCGAGGGCCTGTCCAAGGCCCTGGTCGCCCGAAGTGTCGGCGCCGACAAGGGACTTGAGTCCGAGCGCCGGTACGCCACCCGGGTGCTGCCCGCGGGCGTGGCGCGCGGCCTGCGCGACGCGCTGCTCGCCCGCCCCGGTGGCGCGGGCCGCGCGGGCGCGATCGTCGCGGGGGTGCTGACGGCGGCCGGCGGTTACGTGGTGGGGACCGTGCGGGCACGGCGCGGCACGACGGAGTTCACCGTGGCGCCGATCGGGGCGTCGACGGCCCCGGACGGCCCGGGGCGGGAGCCCGCGGGGGACCCGACGGAGCGCGCCGCGGTGCGCGGCGCCGAGGCCGAGGAGGCGGGGGCATGAACAGCGCGGCCGTACCGATTCTCATGTACCACGCGGTCGCCACCGCGCCCAACGACGCCACCCGGGTCCTCTCGGTCGCCCCGGAGGCGTTCGCCGAGCAGATGGCGCTCATCGGCGACCTGGGCATGACCCCGGTCACCACCGCCGAGCTGGCGGCGCGCTGGCGCTCCGGACGGCCGCTGCCCGCCCGGCCGGTACTGATCACCTTCGACGACGGCTACGAGGGCGTCCACCGGCACGCCCTGCCGGTGCTCGCCAAACACGGCTTCCCGGCCACGCTGTTCGTCTCCACCGGCTGGCTCAGGGGCTCCCACGACACAGGGGGCGGCCTGGACACCATGCTCGACTGGCCGCAGACGCGTGAACTCGCGGGCTCCGGCGTCGAGATCGGTGGACACAGCCACACCCACCCGCAGCTCGACCAGCTCGACGACGTCGCGCTGGAGGCGGAGCTGACGCGGAGCACCGAGATCCTGACCGGTGAACTCGGCACGCGCCCGGTGTCGTTCGCCTACCCGTACGGCTACTCCAGCCGCCGGGTCCGCCAGGCCGTACGGTCGGCGGGGTACGGCCAGGCGCTCGCCGTCGGCAACGGGCTCGCCCGCCGGCGGCAGGGGCCGTACACCCTGCAGCGGGTCACCGTCCGCCGCACCACGGGCGTCGAGGAGTTCGAGCGGCTGCTGCGAGGCCGCGCGATCACCCGCACCTTCGCCAGGGACCGTGCCCTCACCAAGGGGTACGCCCTCGTCCGCAGAACCCGCCAGGTCCGCCGGAAGGCCATCCGTTCCCGTGTCTGACACGACCACCGCAACCGAGGCCGCGACGCCCGAGCCCGAGACGGCCGACCGGCCGGGGCGCCGCCTCCGCCTGCCCGGCATGGGCCGGCCGGGCGGCAGCCAGCTGTTCCGCAACGCCTACGCGCTGATGCTCAACACCGGCATCTCCGCCGTCCTCGGACTCGGCTTCTGGCTGGCCGCGGCGCGTTACTACTCCGAGTCGGCGGTCGGGCAGGGCTCGGCCGCCATCGCCGCGATGAAACTGCTCGCCGGGCTGACCGCGGTGACCCTGACCGGCGCCCTGGCCCGCTTCATACCGGTGGCCGGACGGCGCACCGGCCGCCTCATCTTCGGTACCTACGCCTGCAGTTCACTGGTCGTGGCGCTGGCGGCGGGGGGCTTCCTGCTGACGCTGAACGCGTGGGGGCCGTCGTACCGGTTCCTGCACGGGCCGCTCAACGGGCTCGGGTTCGTCGCGGCCGTCGTCGCGTGGAGCCTGCTCACCCTCCAGGACGGCGTGCTGACCGGACTGCGCAACGCGCCCTGGGTGCCGGTCGGCAACACCGTGTTCTCGGCGGTGAAGCTGGGGCTGCTGGTCGCGTTCGCCGTGGCCATCCCGGCCACCGGTGTCTTCGTGTCCTGGGTCGCCGCGATCGCCACCTCGGTGGTGCCGCTGGGCTGGCTGGTGTTCCGGCGGCTGGTGCCCCGGCACGTCCGGGCGACCGCGGGCCACACCAAGCCGCCGACGGTCCGGGAGATCGGCAGGTTCCTCGCCGGGGACTACACCGGCTCGCTGTTCTCCCTCGCCGTGGTCTACCTCGTCCCGGTGATCATCGCCTCGCAGGTCAGCTCCGAGGACAACGCCTACTTCTACATCACCACCACCATCGGCGGCACGACCAACCTGCTCGCCATCAACATGGGCGCCTCCCTGACCGTGGAGGGCTCGCACGAACCGGGACGGCTGGCCGCCGACACCCGGGCCGCGCTGAAGCGGATGGCCCGGATCATGCTGCCGATCGCGGCCGTGCTGTTCATCGGCGCGCCCTGGATCCTGGGCGTGTTCGGCGCGGGCTACGCGGACGCGGCGACCCCGCTGCTGCGCTGGTTCGCGGTCGGCGCGGTGCTGAGGGTCGTCATGGAGACGCACTTCGCGGTGCTGCGCGCACAGAGTCGTACGGCCGGACTCGCCTGGCTCCAGGGCCTGTTGTGCGTGCTGGTGCTCGGCCTGACCCTGCTGCTCCTGCCCCGGATGGGGCTGACCGGCGCGGGCGTCGCCGAGATCTCCAGCCTCGCGGTGATCGTGGCGATCGCCGCGCCGAAGCTGTGGAAGACGATCCGGTCCGTCCCCGCCGACGTTCCCCGGGCGGTGGCACCGGACGGAGACCTCGCCGACCTCGGGGCGCGCGAGAAGCCGTCCGGCCCGTCGGCGCGCCGGCGCGGTCCGTCCTGGGCGCTGGACAACGACACCCTCGCGCTCGGCATCCCCGTCGACTTCGACCACGTCGAACGCCGGCCGGACGTACGCCCCGGACCCGGCACACCGCCCACCGGCACACCCCTGCGGCGACTGCCCGCCGAACAGCCGGAGCCGGGCACGGAGGCGTCCACGAGCCCGGGCCTGCCGTCACCGAGGGCCGGCACGGAGGCCCGCAACGGAATCGGCGCCGGAATCGGCACCGGCTTCGGCACTGAAGCCGGAACCGGCGTCGGAGCCGGAGCCGCAACCGGAGCCGGAGCCGCAACCGAGATCGACGCCGCGGCCGAAGTCGACGCGGGGGCCGCCGCGAAGGAGGTCGACGCGCCCTTCGAGGAAGCCGGGCCCGCGACGGCCGGGAAGGAACGACGCGCGCCCGCCGCCACGCCGGAGGACGGGACCGTACCCGGCGGGCCGGTCTCCCCCGCGCGTACCCGCCGGACGCCGACCCGTTCCGGAGTCGTCCTCGGCTGCCTGCTGATCGCCGCGCTGCTGCTGTACTGGGTGCCCGCGCTGCGCCTCGGCGACGCGGACCTGGACCGGATGGGCGGCCTCGGGCTGGTCTCCGTGCTGCCGTTGCCGACGCTGGTCGGGGCCGCGCTGCTGATCACGGTGTTCGCCTCGCTGCTCTGGCTGCGCCGCGAGCACCGGGCGCTGCTGCTGATCACGCTGCTGGCGACCGTGGTGTCCCTGCATGCGCTGCCCGCCGTCATCGAGACCGAGCCCCGGTTCCCGACGGCCTGGCAGCACCTCGGCTTCATCGACTACATCGACCGCACCGGGTCCGCCGTACCGGACCTGGACGCCCGCTGGAGCTGGCCAGGCTTCTTCGCGGTGGCCGCGTTCGTCGGCCGGACGTGCGGTGTCACCGACTTCACGGAGATCATCCGCTGGTGGCCGACCGCGATCCAACTGGCCTATCTGGCACCGATGTTCCTGCTGACCCGCTCCCTGCGGGCGAGCTGGCGAGCCAAGTGGACCGGCGTGTGGCTCTTCGTGCTGTGCGGCTGGGTCGGCCAGGACTACTTCTCCCCGCAGGGCTTCACGTATCTGCTGTACCTCGCCTTCGTGGCGATCCTGCTGGTCTGGTTCCGTGCCCCGCACGTGATCTGGAGCAGGTTCCGCCCCGGCGAGGCCGAGGTGGAACCCACCGGCCGGCGTCAGCGGGCCGTGCTGCTGCTGGTGCTGACCGGTCTCTTCGCGGCATCCGTCCCGGCCCACCAGCTCACGCCGTTCGTGATGCTGGGCGTCCTCGCGGTCCTGGTCCTGCTGCGCCGGTCCGAACTGCGCGGCCTGCCACTGCTGTTCGCGGTCGTGGTCGCGGCCTGGGTCGGGTTCATGGCGGAGCCGTACTGGTCCGGGCACTTCGACGATCTCTTCGGCGGGGTCGGCGGGGTCGGCAGCAATGTCTCGACCTCCGTCTCCGGCCGTATCCAGGGCGGCAGTTCGACCCACAAGCTGGTCCTGTACACCCGGGTGCTGCTGGCCGGCTCGGTGATGGCGTTCGCCTGCTGGGGCTGGTGGCGCCGGCGGGAGAACAAGTACCGCGAGCGCTCGCTGCTGGTGCTCGCCTTCGTGCCGTTCCTGGGCTTCGGCATGCAGTCGTACGGCGGCGAGATGGCGCTGCGCGTCTTCATGTTCGCGCTGCCGGGCGCGGCCCTGCTCGGCGCGCTCGCCCTTTTCCCGCGCACCGGCGTCACCGCGAAGGAGCGGGAGCGGGACCGGGCGAGCCTCGCCCCGCTGGCCGCGCTGCTCGCCGGGCTGCTGCTCATGGGCGGCTTCCTGGTGGCCCGGTGGGGCAACGAGCCGTTCGAGCGGGTCCGGCCCGGCGAGGTCGCGGCGATGAACTGGGTGTACGCCCACGACAAGCCGACCGTACGCCTGCTGTGGCTGAGCAACGACACGGTGAACGACGTGACCCCGGCGCTGCCGTGGGGCGCGCGGGACATGGAGCGGGTGGACTACCTGCCGACGCAGGCGCCGGTCGACCCGGTGCTGGTGTCGGGCCTGGTCAAGGCGCTCAAGGACGCGGGCCCGAACTCGTATCTGATGGTCAACGAGAGTCAGGCCACCTATCTGCGGCTGGACGCGGGTTACCCGACGAGCTGGGAGTCGCGGCTGATCCGCAACCTGGACGACCGGCAGGAGCTGACGAAGGTCCTGGTCAACGACGACGTCTCCGTGTACACGATGCGTGCGCGGCCGGCGGGCGCGGTGCCGCAGGCGGATCCGGGGCCGATCGGGCCGCAGGTGACGTGGACCCCGTGGTCGGTGGTGGGCGCTCTGGCCGCCGTCGCGCTGATCCTGCTGCTCACCGCGCGTGAGCTGGTCCGTGTCGCGGAGCCGCCGAGTGTGCGCCGGCTGCGTCGGCTGCAGGGCGGGTTCTGGTTCTCGCTGCCGCTGCTCGCGGTGTTCCTCGCCTCGCTGGTGCAGCGGTTCCTGACCATGAAGTGACGGGGGCGGGGTGGCTCCTCAGCCGTCACGGCGGTCGAGCCACTTCACCTCGTACGCGCCCATCGTGAACCGCTTCCCGTCGACCTGGGCGGTGATCGGCCGGTCGAGGGTGTTCACCACCATCAGCGTGGTGCCGCTCGCCAGGACCCGCACGTTGGGTACGTCGTCCGGGGCGACGGACACGTTCTCGTACCGGGTGCCCGGCGGGAAGGCCTTGCCGAACCGGGACACCAGGTCGTACATGGGCAGTGGTTCGCCCCCGCCGGTGCTGCCGGTCGGCGTCCACAGGCAGCCCGGGCAGTCGCGTCCCTTCTCCTCCTCCGGGTTCCAGTAGAAGCCGGAGTCGGCGCCGCCCTTGACCATGGCGATCAGCGCGGTGGCGTGCACGGCGCGCCGGTGGGCCTCGGACCAGCCCTTGCGGTCGTCGTTGCCGTCGGCGGGCTCGACGTAGTACTCCGCCCACCACAGGGGCAGGTCGTGGGTCTGCGACCGCACCCACTCGCTCACCGCGGTCAGCTTGCCGGTGGCCGCGAACTCGTCGGGCAGCAGCTCGTCGTCGTTGGTGTAGCTGGAGCCGTCGACGACCACGAAGTCGGCGCCCGCCTTGTGGGTGTTCCAGTAGCCGAAGGCGTCGAGGACCCGCTGGTCCATGGCGCCCCAGGCCCCCCGCAGTTCGGTGGAGGCGTCGTCCTGGCGCGGGTCGACGCTGTCCATGACGAGGTAGGGGCCGCCGACCATGATGCCCGGGTCGACCTTCTTGAGCGCCTTGTGGACGAGGTTGTACATCGCCGTGTAGCCCTCGTAGTCCCAGCGGCCCTTGGCGTTGTTCCAGAAGCCCTTGAACTCGTTCCAGACGACGAAGTGCCGTACGTCGGGATAGCGCCGGGCGACGGTGGCCGCGAGGTCGGCGAAGTCCTGGTAGTGGTCCGGGGTCGGCGCGGTCTCCAGGGCCGACTGGCTCCAGTCGGTGTTGCCGACGCCGGCCCGGCCGCCCTTCATCCAGTCCGGCGAGCAGCACAGCGTGACCACGGGGGTGCCGCCCGACTTACGGATGAAGTCGATACGGCGGTCCATCGCACCGAAGTCGTAATGCCCCTTCACCGGCTCGGGATTGTCGGCGCCCCAGCCCATGAGGGCCTGGTCCTGCGGCAGGCCGCCGCTCTTCGCCAGCAGCCCCTCGACGCGCTCACCGGCCGCGCCGCTGCCCTGGTCGGCGCTGTACTGGGTATGGGTGAAGCCCCAGCCCACGGACGGGTCCGGGCGCTGCGCGGGCGTGGCGGGCGTGCCGTGCACCTGGTCGCCCTGACGCGTGGTGCCGTCGGTGCCCGTGTCCGTCCCCGGCAGCGTGCCGATCAGGGTCACCACCAGGGCCAGCGCGATCGCGCCCACCCCGAGCAGGGCGGTGAGCCGCCACCGCCGAGCCCCCGTATACCACTCATGACGTCCCATCGAGGACCACAGTATCCGCGCGGCGCGGGCGGGGGGAGGTCTTGGCAACACCCGGACAACACCCGGAAGAAGGGGCGGAAATGCCGTGCGCGGAGTGCGTCCGTGCCGGATCATGGCGGCATGTCTGCGAACCCACACGACGCTCTGCCGATCAGGCTCAACGTCGACGACTCCGACTCGCCCTCCGATGTCGTCGACGCGCTGTTCCTCGGTCGCTTCGCGACGGGCGAGCAGCCGTACTCGCACGCGGCCAACATCGACCGGGTGCGCTCCGGCGCGACCCTGCTGCCCGAGGGCGCCCGGGTGCTGCGGGTCGCCCGGGACGACGACCGCAGCGCGACCCTCGCCGAGGGCGACGGCTGGACCCTGCTGGTCTCCCGCTGGAACCGGGGCGCGGACGTCACGGTGACGGCGACCACCGCCGAACTGGCCAAGCAGGTCCTGGACCGGGCCACGGACGGCGCCACCGACGAACCGGAACCGCAGCCGGAGAACGTGACCATGGGTTTCTGGTACGTCTCCCCGCGGCGCGGCCCGCACCGCACCACCCGCCAGATCTCGGCGGGCACCTGGGACGACGTCCGGTCCAACTACACGGCGCCGGTGGCCGAGGCGATGGACCGCCTGATGAAGACGACACCGGAGGACATCGCCGGCCGGCTGCTCCTGCTGCACGGCCCGCCCGGGACCGGGAAGACCTCCGCGCTGCGCACCCTCGCCCGGTCCTGGCGCGACTGGTGCCAGGTGGACTGCGTGCTGGACCCCGAGCGGCTCTTCTCCGACGTCGGCTATCTCATGGACATCGCGATCGGCGAGGAGGACGGCCCGGGCAAGGGCCGCTGGCGGCTGCTCCTGCTGGAGGACTGCGACGAACTGATCCGCGGCGAGGCCAAGCACACCGCGGGCCAGGCCCTGTCCCGGCTGCTCAACCTCACCGACGGCCTGCTCGGCCAGGGCCGCAACGTCCTGGTCGGCGTCACCACCAACGAGGACCTGGAGCGGCTGCACCCCGCGGTGGTCCGCCCCGGCCGCTGCCTGGCCCGCATCGAGGTGGGCCCGCTGACCCGCGGGGAGGCGGTGGACTGGCTGGGCACGGAGGAGGGCCTGGGCCGCGAGGGCTCGACGCTGGCCGAGCTGTACGCCCTGCGCCGGGGCACGGCGCCGACGGCGGTGCCGGGGGCGCGCGGCGAGGCGGACGCGGGGCTGTACCTGTGAGCACGGGCCCGAGACCGGGTCCGTAGCGGCGAGCGGCGGCCGCGAACACCGGCTGTGAGCTGTGAGCATGATCCACGCGTGCTTTGATGGGGATATGACCCTGCTCGTCGGCACGTCGGGGTGGCAGTACAAGTCCTGGCGGGGCGTTCTCTACCCCGCCGGATGCCCGATGCGGCTGTGGCTGGAGGAGTACGCGCGGCACTTCGCCACGGTGGAGCTGAACAACGCGTTCTACCGGCTGCCGACGCGGGAGAACTTCGAGTCCTGGCAAAGCCGCCTGCCCGACGGCTTCGTGATGGCGGTGAAGGCGAGCCGCTACCTCACACACGTCAAGCGGCTGCAGGACCCCGAGGAGCCGGTCCACCGTCTGATGACCCATGCGGCGGGCCTCGGTGACCACCTCGGCCCGATCCTCCTCCAGCTCCCGCCGTCCCTGCCCGCGGACCCACCCCTGCTGGACGCCTGCCTGGCCTGCTTCCCGCCGGGCACGCGGGTCGCGGTGGAGCCCCGCCACGACTCCTGGTGGACCCCGGCGACCCGTGAGGTCCTGACGTCCCGGGGCGCCGCCCTGTGCTGGGCGGACGTCCGGTCCCGCCCGGTCACCCCGCTGTGGCGCACCACCGACTGGGGATACGTCCGCTTCCACGAGGGCCGCGCCCGGCCCCGCCCGCGCTACGGCACCCGCGCCCTGGCGACCTGGGCCGACCGCATCGCGACCACCTGGCCCGAGGGCGCCGACGTGTACGCCTACTTCAACAACGACGCACGCGGGGCGGCGGTGCGGGACGCGGTGGCCTTCGGCGAGACGGCGGGGCGGGCGGGCCTGCCGGTGGCACGGGTTCCGGAGCCGATCGGACGGGAGCCACGACCTTCCTAGGCCCCGCCTCCCACCGCCCCTCCTGGTCCCCGTACACCGCGCCCATCGCCGCCCTTGCTCCCCGTACACCGCGGCACCCGCAGCCCCTACTCCCCGTACGCCGCTCGCAGAGCGTCCCGGACGGTGGCCAGTGCCTCCGCCTCCGTCAGGCCGAGCCGCCGCGCGCGCTCCGCGTAGGTCTGGGCGGCCGTCGAGGCCTCGCGTTCGGCGGCCGAACCGGCGGCGGCCACGTACGTGCCGTGGCGGCCGCGCGTCTCGATCACCCCGTCCCCCTCCAGTGCCCGGTACGCCTTGGCCACCGTGTTCACCGCGAGCCCCAGCGACTCGGCCAGCCCGCGCACGGTGGGCAGCCGGTAGCCCACCGGCAGCACCCCCGATCGCGCCTGCTCGGAAATCTGCGTACGCACCTGCTCGTAGGGCGGCGCGCTGTCATCGATCTGGATCTTCAGGCTCACAAGGCCGATTGTCCCGCAGCCGACGGAAAATGAGAGGCACTCCGGCCCGTCCGGCCCGTACGGTGCCTGCCCATGACAGTGATCGTGCGCGACCTGCGCCTCGACACCCCGGCCGATCCCGAGGGCTTCACCCGCGTCCGCCGCCTCGCCCTGCCCTACATCCTGTTCACCCCGGACTCGGTCCGGCACCTCCTCACCCGCAGCCACCCCGACGCCCACTTCCGCTCGCTCGTCGCGGAGGAGGACGGCGAGGTGATCGGCACCGCCCAGGTCGCCCTCGCGCACGACAGCACGGAACCGGGCCAGGGGTACCTGAACGTCTACGTACGCCCGGACCGGACCCGTCGCGGCGCAGGTGAGCTGCTGGTCAGGGCCGGCGAGGAGCACCTGGCCGCCGTCGGCGCGACCAGGGTGTACACCTGGCTGCTCGACGAGCCCGGCAACCGGGCCTTCGCCGAGCGGCACGGTTACACCCGGGGCCGCCCCGCCCACTTCCTCCGCCTGGACCTCGCGAACGGCACCCTGCCCCCTCTACCCGAGACCCCGCCGGGTGTCGAACTGCGCACCGCCGCCGACTTCGCGGACGACCCGCGGCCGTTGTTCGAGCTGGACGCGGAGACCGTGTCGGACGAGCCCGGCGAGATCGACTACGAGTTCACGGACTACGACGCCTGGATCGAGCAGACCTGGCGGCATCCCCTCCTGAACCGCGAGCTGACCGTGGCCGCCGTGGTCGACGGCCGTCCGGTCGCCTTCAGCCTGGCCTTCACGGACGACGCCACCCACTACTCCACCTCGATGACCGGTACCGCCCGCGCCTGTCGCGGCCGCGGCCTGGCCAAGCTCGCCAAGATCCACTCCCTGTACCGGGCCCGCGAGGCCGGTGTCACCGAGGCCTTCACGGGCAACGACGCCGGCAACGACCCTATGATCGCGATCAACAAGTGGCTCGGATACGACATCTGTGCGACGGAGGTGCGCTATGTCCGTGAACTCGGCTGAATCCGGCGTCCAGGTGGACGTCGTCCTCGTCAAGGCGGGCCGTACGAAGATCCGTTACGCGGCGGAACTGCTCGGCGACGACGGCAACCGGCTCGCCGTCCGCGCCCCGTGGGCGGGCGAGGGCGTCCGTGACTTCGGCTTCGTCCGCTTCGAGCCGGGTGACGTGTTCACCGAGTACTACTGGCGGGACCGCTGGTACGCGGTGAAGGAGGTCCGCGCCGGGGACGGCACCCTCAAGGGCTGGTACTGCGACATCACCCGGCCGGCCACCCTGTCCGGCACCGAACTGGTCGTCGAGGACCTCGACCTGGACCTGTGGCGCTCCGCCGACGGCGAGGACGTACGGCGCCTGGACGAGGACGAGTTCGCCGAGAGCGGGCTGGCGGAGAGGGACCCGCAGGCGGCGTCCGCCGCCGTGGCGGCCCTGGACCACCTGGAGGCGCTGGCCCGCGAGGACGGCTTCGAGTCCCTGGTGGCCTGAGGCTCCCGGAGCCCGCCGGCCGCCTCGAAAAGCCGGCCGGTGGGCATGCCCACCGCCTCGCCGGCGACGGTCAGTCCAGCGACTTCCGGTAGTGGATCCGGTCGTAGGGGCCGTCGGTACGGCGTTCCACGACCTCGTAGCCGTACTTCGGGTAGATCTTCTGGTTCTCCCACATCATCGCGTTCGTGTAGAGCCGGACCTCACCGAGACCCAGCGCCCGCGCCCGTTCGTCGACGAAGCGCAGCAGCCGCCGCCCGACGCCGGTGCCGTGGACGTCGGGGTGGACGGCGATGCTGTCCAGGAAGAGGTGGTCGGTGAACGCCTCGATCACCACCAGTCCGACGACGGGGTCTCCGGTGACGAACACCCTGCCCGCGGCGACGTCGGCCGCGTGGTCGGCCTCCATCGGCTGCGGCACCACGCCGATGCGCTCGACATAGGGCTGGTAGGCCGCGTCGGTCACGGCCCGTACGGCCGGCACGTCGGCCGCGACGGCGACGCGGACCACCGCCTGTCCGGCACTCCCGGCGCTCTCAGCGCTCTCAGCGCTCTCAGCGCTCTCGATGTTCATGTCACACACGCTACTGACCTGAGCGCAGGCTGAGCAGGACCTTAAGGCGACCATAAAGATCGTCTCCAGCCGCTGCGCGCAGGCGTTTTCGCGGTTTCCTGGTGACTGTTCGCTGATCACCCCCACGGGAACCGGCGCCCAGCGGGGCCTGTCCGGCGGCTCAGGCCGGGCAGGCCCCGCCGGCGGTCAGCTGAAGACGGACGCGCAGCTGGTGGTCGTGGCGTGGGCGGGGTCGAGGGCGTTGACGACCTCGTGGAAGGCGATGCGGTCGATCAGGGCGATCGCCAGGTGCTCGGACAGGTCGAGCGAGCACAGGTCCTGGAGCGAGACGTTACGGACGTCGGAGCCGGTCAGGAACTGGCTGCGCCAGGGGGTGGCCACCTCGTCGTACTGCGTGGCGATGACCGTGTAGTGCACTCCGGGGACGGTGTCTCCGCCCGCGTTGAGTTTGGTGAGGAAGGCGGATCCGGGGAGCTGGTCGGCGAGACCCGGGGTGGTGGACTTGATCAGATCCTCGGCGCCGGGGAAGTACGGCAGCAGGTTGGTCAGGCCGCTCAGGGTGGCGCCGTGGTTGTCGGGGGCGAGGCCGACGAGAGCGTTCACCTTGGCCGCACCGCCGAGGAACTTCAGGTAGTAGCGCGGCATCATGCCGCCCTGGGAGTGGCCGACGAGGTCGGCCTTGGCGGCTCCGGTCGCGGTGAGCACCTTGTTGACGAAGTCGGACAGCTGCTGGGCCGACTTGTCGATGGGACCGAGGCCGTAGAAGAGGGGGACGCCGGGGAGTTGGCCGTAGTCGAGGGAGAAGACGCAGTAGCCGCGGTCCTCCAGGTAGGGGGCGAGGGACAGCCAGTTGTCGACGGAGTTGCCCAGGGTTCCGTGGACGAGGACCACGGGGCGGGGGTGGGCGGCGGACGGCTTGCAGGAGTAGTCGTTCCAGCCGGTGCTGGGAGCGGCGGCCGCCGCCTCAGCGGTGGCGGCGGGCACGGCTGCGACGGCGGCCGTGAGGGCCAGCGCGACGAGCGGTCTGAGCACTCGTTTCCAGGGCAGCATCGGGTGATCTCCTTGCGGCTCAAGGGAGGTGGGGGCCTAACCCTGTGATCCGGATCACGAGGATGCTGTTCACTCGTCAAGTTACGGGCGAGTAGCTGACGTGTGAAGTTACGCGTCAGTAAAAACTTCCGGTAATGGCCGGAATCCTGAGGTGACCTGAAAGATCATCACCAGGTGGGCCTGATCGGACCATAGGGTGCGATCCGCAGCAAACCCTCCCGCAACGCGCGCACTTCACCCTCCCCCAACAGCGCGACCCAGTCCCCCACGACGTCGGCCGCCGCCTCTTCCGCCGCCCGGGTACACTCCCGGCCCCGCCCGGTGAGGACGACCAGCCGGGCCCGCGCGTCCCCGGGATGCGGCCGCCGCTCGGCGTACCCCTTGCGCACGATCTCGTCGACCAGCTGACTCGCGGCCTGCTTGGTGACCCCGAGGTGGGTGGCGAGGTCGGTGACGGTGGCGCCCTCCGGGGCGAGCCGGGCGAAGGCGAAGCCGTGGGCCGGCCGGAGGTCCGTGAACCCCCGGGCCACCACACCGTCATGGATGCGCTGCGTGAGGTCACCCGCGGCGGCAAGCAGGGCGGCGGACAGGGCCATGGCTTCGGATTTCTGCACGGGAGCATTGAAACACTCTTGACCAACTGGTCAATCACCTTGACCATACAGTCAAGCAGCTTGACCACTTGAACGGAGATCACCGTGCCAGTCGTCCGCTCCCACGAAGCCGTGACCCACGAGATCCACGGCGCCCGCTTCGTCTCGTACGCCACCCCGCTCACCGGCAGCAAGGAACTGTGCGCGTGGCGGGGCGAGATCCCGCCCGGGACGAAGGCCCCCGCCCACACCGTCAACCGTGAGGAGATCTTCCACCTGCTCGTCGGTGAACTGCTGATCACCCTCGACGGCCACGGCCTGCGCGTCTCCGCCGGCGACACGGTGATCATCAACCCCGGCGCGACCCTGTCCGTCGAGAACCCGACGGACCACACCGCGCTCTCCTGGGTCACCACGTCCATCGGCCTGGAGGCGGAACTGGCGGACGGCACCCGCATCACGCCCCCATGGGCCAACTGACATTCCAGGGGGCAGAGTTACGCCGCCAGCGTTCCCGGCACGACCGCGCGTGGGCCGAACTTCGCCCGTGCGCGGTCGGCGACCTCCTCGATGCGGCGGATCTTCTCGTCCGCGGGATCGAGGGTGAGCTGGTAGGAGGCCTGGCCTGCGGAGGCCAGACCCTCGGCGCGCAGGGCGACACCGCGGACCCGGGCGCGCTGGAGGCCGAGCGTCTCGTACATGCCGTAGGCGGCCTTCGCGAGGGCCGCCGAGTGGGCGGACGGTTCCGGGAGGGTGCGGCTGCGGGTCGTGGCGGAACGGTCGGCGTAGCGCACGGTGAGGGTAAGGGTGCGGCAGACCTTCTCCTCCGCGCGCAGCCGGACGCCCAGTTCCCAGGCGGCGGACAGCAGTGCCCTGCGGTGCCGTCCGGGGTCCAACTCGTCCATGCCGAAGGACCGTTCGACGGCCGACGAGCGCGAGACGGCGTTCGGGACGACGTGGCCCCGGTCGACACCGATCGCCCTCTCGCGCAGCTCACGGCCCGCCTTCGCGCCGATCAGCCGCTGGAGTGTGGACAGTGGCGCGGCGGCGACGCGACCCAGGGTGTCCAGGCCGTACTCGCACAGGACGCGGGCGGTGGCCGTGCCGACGCCGGGAAGGACGGAAACAGGCCGGCCGACGAGGAACTCCGCGATGGCGTCAGGGTCTTCGGGGACGACGCAGGTCACCCCGGGGCGGGCGGCGCGCAGCGCCACGCGGGCCAGCATCGGACCGGGACCGGCGCCGATCGCGCAGTCGACGCCATACCGCGCGAGGGCGCGGACCCGGATCACCGAGGCCAGTTGCATCGCGTCACGCCCGAAGTACCGTTCGGCGCCCCGCAGATCGGCCAGCGCGCCGTCGGGCGGCAGCGCCTCGACGACAGGGGTGAACTCCTCCAGCAGCCCGAGCAGCCCGGGCAGGGCGGCCTCGTACATGGGCGGCAGCTGGAAACGTACACAGAGGATGGTCATCCCGCACTCCCCGGACTCTGGTGCCACAACTTCCTCACCGCGACGGGCCCTTGCTCGGCCCCCTGCCCCGCGGGCCGCAGATCGGCCCACGGGTGCATGTCGTATCCGGTCGGCAGATGGATCCGCCGCCCACCCGTCGCATCCGGGCCCGCCCCCTCCGCACCGGTCGCGGCCAGCCGGGCGGCCACCTCGTCCAGGCCGCCCTCCGCCCGCAGTTCGACGAGTTCGGCGAGATTCCAGACGGCGGATCCCACCACGCTCAGGCTGCGCGGACCGCGCCGCTGCACCACTCCACGCACCAGCAGCAGCCAGGAGTGGAAGACGGTGTGCGCGCAGGCGTCGTGCGAGTCGTCGAAGAAGGCGAGGTCGACCAGGCCGGTGCCGTCGTCCAGCGTGCTGAAGATGACCCGCTTGCCGGACCGGATCGGCGGCGTCTGGGTGGCCGCCTTGGCGCCCGCGACGAGCACCGTCTCCCCGTGCCGGGCCTCGCGCAGCCGGCGCGCCGGCACGACGCCCAGCTCGTCGAGGAACTCCCGGTGGTCGTCCATCAGATTGCGCGAGGTGTCCATGGACAGCACACCCAGCTCGGCGCTGAGCCGCTCGGCGGACGACAGGTCCGGCAGCCCGGCCGAGGCGGTCTTCCGCCCCCCGGCGAGCGGCAGTTGACCACCACCGCCACCCCGCCCGCCCCGGTGCAGCTCGGCCAGATGCAGTTGCAGATCACGCCGGTTGGCGCCGAAGGCGTCCAGCGCGCCCACCTGCGCGAGCCGCCCGGCGAGAGGCCGGCTCGGCCGCGCCCGCTCCCAGAAGTCCAGCAAGGAGGAGTACGGCTGCCCGTCGGCGATCCGCCGCGCCTCCCCCTCGCTGATGCCGTACACGTCGCAGAGCGCGAGCCGTAGCCCCCACACCCCAGACTCGGACACCAGTTCGATCCGATGCCGGACCCCCGACACATTGACATCCACCGGCAGGATCGGCACCCCACGCCGCCGCGCGTCCGCCAGCAGCAGCCGCTTCGGGTACATCCCGGGGTCGTGCGTGAGCAGCCCGGCGTAGAAAGCGGCGGGACGGTGCGCCTTGAGCCACGCCGACTGATAGGTGGGCACGGCGAAGGCGACCGCGTGCGCCTTGCAGAAGCCGTACGACCCGAAGGCCTCGACGATCTCCCAGGTCCTCCCGACCGTCTCCGCGTCGTACCCGTTGGCCTCCGCGGCCCGCGCGAACCAGACCTTGATCCGCCCCTGCGTCTCGCGGTCGGACAGACCGCGCCGGACCTGGTCCGCCTCCCCGCGCCCGCAGCCGGTCATGATCGCGATGATGTCGATGACCTGCTCGTGGAAGACGACGACGCCGTAGGTGTCCTTCAGCGCCCGCTCCAGGTCCGGGTGCGGATACCGCACGGGAGCGCGCCCGTGCCGGGCCTCGATGAACGGCCGCACCATGTCGGCGGCGACCGGTCCCGGCCGGAACAGGGAGATGTCGACGACCAGGTCATGGAAACCGGCCGGCTGGAGCCGCCCCACCAGGTCCCGCTGTCCCGGCGACTCGATCTGGAAACAACCCAGCGTCTCGGCGGACCGGATGAGCCGGTACGTCGCGGCGTCGCCCGGCGGCAGGGCGTCCAGGTCGACCCGCTCCCCCGTGGCCCGCTCGACCTCGGCGACGGCGTGCGCCATGGCGGACTGCATCCGCACACCCAGCACGTCCAGTTTGAGCAGCCCGAGGTCCTCCACGTCCTCCTTGTCGAACTGCGACATGGGCAGCCCCTCACCGCTGGTCGGCACCACCGGCGTACGGGCGAGCAGCGAGGCGTCGGACAGCAGCACCCCGCACGGATGCATGGCGACCCCGCGCGGCAGCGCGTCGAGGGCCTCGACCAGCTCCCACAGCCTGCCGTACCTCTCCCGCTCCCCGGCGAGCCGCTTCAGCTCGGGCAGTTCCTCCAGCGCCGCACGGGCGTCGCGCGCCCGGATGTGCGGGAAGGACTTGGCCACGCGGTCGATCTCGGCCGGGTCCATGGACAGGGCGGCCCCGACATCGCGGATGGCGTGCCGCACCCGGTAGGTCTCGGGCATGGCGACGGTGGCCACCCGCTCGGTCCCGAACCGCCCGATGATCGCCCGGTAGACCTCGAGCCGGCGTGCGGACTCCACGTCGATGTCGATGTCCGGCAGCGCGACCCGCTCCTTGGACAGGAACCGCTCCATCAGCAACCCGTGTTCGACCGGATCGGCGTGCGCGATGCCGAGCAGGTGATTGACGAGAGAGCCCGCACCCGACCCGCGGGCGGCCACCCGGATCCCCATGCCCCGCACGTCGTCGACGACCTGGGCGACCGTCAGGAAATAGGAGGCGAAGCCGTGGTGGGCGATGATGTCCAGCTCGCGGTGCATCCGCTCCCAGTACGCCCGGCGGTCACCGTAGCCGCGCAGCACCATCCCGGCGGCCGCCCGCGAGGCGAGCGCCCGCTGGGCGGTACGCGACCCGGCACCGACCAGGTGCGCCTCGGGGAAGTGCACGGCACCGATACCGAGGTCGTCCTCGGGGTCGACCAGGCATTCGGCGGCCGTGACCCGGGTCTGTTCCAGCAGCCGATGAGCGGTGTCCCGCCGGTACCCGGCCGCCTCCACCACCCGCTCGGCGACCCGCAGCATGGCCTGCGCGTCCTTCAGCCACGCCTCACCGGAGTCCAGCTCCTTGCGCGGATCGATGGGCACCAGCCGGCGGGCGGCGTCCAGGACATCGGCGACCTGCCCCTGCCCCGGGTCGGCGTACCGGACGGCGTTGCTGAGCACAGGCCGGACCCTCTGCTCGGCAGCGAACCCGACCGTACGGGCGGCCAGCCGCAAGGACCCGGCTCCCGTCCCCTGACGGCCGTGCCAGACGGCCTCCAGCCGCAGCGCGTCCCCGTAGACCTCCCGCCAGGGACCGAGCAACCCGGCGGCGCGATCGGGCCGCCCGGCCGCGAGGGAACGCCCCACATCGGAATCGGGGCCGAGCAGCACGATCAGCCCGTCCCCCTCATGGCGGTCCCAGGACAGCAGAGGAGCGCCCTCGGCCTCGTGCGCCGCGGTGACGATCCGGCACAGCCCGGCCCACCCGCGGGCGCCGTCCCGGGCGAGGAAGGTCACCCGGGGCGCCGACTCGTCGACGAAGGCACCGCCACGCACCGGAACGCGACGCCTCTCCCGGGCAGCCTCCGCCGGGACGGAAGGAGCCACCGCCAGGTTCACGCCGAACAGCGGACGGACCCCCGCCGAGGCGCAGGCCTTGGCGAAGCGGACCGTGCCGGCGAGGGTGTCGCGGTCGGTGAGGGCGAGAGCGTCCATGCCCCGCTCCGAGGCACGCTCGGCCAGCCGCTCCGGGTGCGAGGCGCCGTACCGCAGGGAGAACCCGGAGACGGTGCGCAGATGCGCGAAGCCCGACACGCGCACCTCCCGCACTCGTGAGCCCCGACCGACTCTCGAACATCTGTTCCAACCACCATACCCCCATTCCCGAACACACGTACGACACCAACCCACCCCCCCTCCCACCTGCAAAAACGCCCACCCATCCCCACCCCACACCCCGAACGAACCCGCACCACAACCGAACCCGCAGGCACGACCGAACCCGCAGCCACAACCGCATACGACGGACCACCCGGCGACCGAACCCCACACCACGAACGGAGCCGCAGTCGCGGGCGGCGGACCACCCGGCGACCGAACCGCACACCACGAACGGACCCGCAGTCGCGGGCGGCGACCAGGGGACGGGGCGGGGGGTGTCCGCCCGCAGAGGCCGGCGCCGACACCGGACCCCTTCGGAGAAACCAGTACGCCGGCCCGAGGACGGACACCCCCCGCCCCGTCCCCGCCCCCCGAACGCACCGAAGGCGCGACCCGAACCACAACAAATGGCCACAGGCCGCCGCAGGCACAAAAAAGGGAAGTCCCGCCCCGCACACGAGACGGGACGGGACGGAACTCCCCCGAAGAACGAAGCGTCAGCCGATCGAAGCCCCGGTGGCCGACAGCGCCTCCGTGACCGGCTGGAAGAAGGTCTCCCCGCCGGAGGTGCAGTCACCGCTGCCACCGGAGGTCAGCCCGATGGCGCTGCTGCCCGAGAACAGAGACCCGCCACTGTCACCGGGCTCGGCGCACACGTCGGTCTGGATCAGCCCGCTCACCGTGCCCTCCGAGTAGTTCACGGTGGCGTTCAGACCGGTGACCGCACCGTCGTGCACCTGGGTGGTCGACCCGCTACGGGTGACCCGCATCCCGACCGTGGCCTCGGCCGCGCCGGTGATCTGCTGGGCGGACCCGTTGTACAGGTCGACCTCGCTCGGGTGATCGACGCCCGAGGCGTACTTGACCAGCCCGAAGTCATTGCCCGGGAAGCTGGACTGAGCGTTCTGCCCGATGACGTTCCCGGAGGAGTCCGACCAGCTGGAGATGGCCTGGGTGCAGTGCCCGGCGGTCAGGAAGTACGGCTGGCCGCCCTTGACCACGTTGAAGCCGAGCGAGCAGCGCCCGCCCGACCCGGTGATGGCGTCGCCGCCGGCGACGAAGGGCTTGAACTCCCCCTTCGACCGCTTGAGTTCGGCTCTGCCACCGAGCCCGTCGACCACGGTGCCGAGCTTGGTCCACTGGGCCGGGGAGACGGTCTTGTCGGCGGTGACGACGACCTTGTTCGTGACCGGGTCGATCGCCCACGAGGTGCCGGGGACGGTGGCGTCCTTCTTCAGCGTCGAGCGCGCGCCGTCGAGTTCGACGAGGGAGTGCGTGACGACCTTGGCCTGGGCGCCGGCCGCCTCGACGACACGCGCGGTGGCGTCGTCGAGCACGTTGACGACGAGCCTCTTCGCCCGGGCGTCGTAGTAGCTGCCTGCCGCGTCGGAACCGAGGTCACGGACGAGCGTGGAGGCGAGCTTTCCGGCCGCGGGGGCGGACAGAAGCTGCGGCTGTGGAGCGGACTTCGCGGGTTCGCTGGCGTTCGCACTCTGGAAGGTGACACCCGCGGCGATCAGTGCGGCGACTCCCGCGCCGGCCAGGGCGGCCCGCCGCCCGGGTATGCGTCGGTGCTTCAACTCACGTCCTCCTGTGGGGGGTCGACCCGAAGACAGCAGGGACTACGGGCCGGAAGGCTGGTTGACGGGCGCCCACTCTTCCGAACCGCACAGGGGACACACAAGGTTGTGTCCAGGACGCACACAAAATTCGCACTGCAAACACTACGAGCGGGTAACCCACCACGAGCCAAAGGCCTGTGGCCGAAAAACGAGGGCAGACAAGTGCCCCCGCACGCGAAGGAGAGCGCACGGGGGCACGATGCCGTCACCACATTCCGAACCGGCCGAACCAGCCGGACCAGCCAGACCAGCCAGACCCGCCGGACCAGCCAGACCAGAACGAAACAGGTGGAACGAACAGAACAAGCGAAGCGAATGGAACCCGGAAGACCCCCGTCAGTAGACGTGGACTCCGTAGGCACTCAGCGCCTCGGTGACCGGCTGGAAGAAGGTCGTCCCGCCGGAGGAGCAGTTGCCGCTGCCGCCGGAGGTCAGACCGTAGGCCCTGGTGCCGCCGTACAGCGGGCCGCCGGAGTCGCCGGGCTCGGCGCAGACGTTGGTCTGGATGAGTCCGGAGACGATGTCGCCGCCGCCGTAGTTGACCGTCGCGTTGAGCGCCTGGACGGTGCCGCTGTGGATGCCCGTGGTGGAGCCGCGGCGGGTGACGGCGGTGCCGACGGAGGGCGTGGACGCGCTGGTGATGTCCTGGCTGCCGACCGTGCCCGACTTGGTCACGGAGCTGTTGGTGTACCGCACGATGCCGTAGTCGTTCCCCGGGAAGGAGGAACCGGCGGTGGTGCCGAGCGTGGTCGCGTGCGAGGAGTCCGCCCACCAGGTGCCCGCGCCGTCGGTGCAGTGACCGGCGGTCAGGAAGTAGTAGTTGCCCGCGGAGTCCTGGACGTTGAAGCCGAGGGAGCAGCGCCAGCTACTCGCATAGATGGCGTCGCCGCCGGAGATCAGCTTCTTGAACGTGCCTGGGGTGCGCTTGATGACCAGGGCGGCGGAGTCGGCACCCGCCTGCTGCTTGATCTTGGCGATCTCCGCCTGGGAGACCGTGCTGTCGGCGGTGACGACGACGCGGTTGTTCTTGCCGTCCACGGCCCAGGCGGTGCCGGGGATGTCGGCCTTCAGCACGGAACCACTGGCGGTGGTGAGCTGGTTGGCGCTGAACGTGGGGGTGGTGCTGGCGTTCGCGGTGGGGACGGTGAATGCCGCCGCGGCCAGGAAGCCGGCGGCCACGGCGATCAGCTGGGTCCGTCTGGCAACGCTGCTGCGGGAAGTGGTGCGCTTGATCCTCACTCGTTCCCTCCCAGGGGAAGTCGGGGGCCCGCGTGGGGTCGGGGCCCGTGAGGCGCAGCCAGGGACAGGGACTTGTACCGGATTCCGGACACGCATGACCCTGACAAGCGCTGAGGGGGAGTATTCGGCCGAACGGCCGGTCGGCACAAGAGTGCCTTTCGGCCGTCAATCTTTGAACCTCCTGTGAGCCCCGGGCGCACCACCCCTGGCGTCAGCCCAGCCCCCGCTCCCCTGCCTCGACCGCGGCGTCCAGCAGGTTGCCGGGCGGCGGGAAGGGGCAGACGAAGTGGTCGGCGAAGGCGCAGGGCGGCAGTTGGGCACGGTTGAGGTCGACGACGGTACGACCGTCGGCGTCGGGCGCGGGCGTGTGCAGGAACCGGAAGCGGAAGCTGGTGTCGCCGCTGGTGGCGTCGGCGAAGACCGCCCACAGCCGGCCGTCGCCCTGCCGCGCGACCTGGAGCGTGCGTTCGTGTCCGGCGAGGGGGAAGGCGAGCTCGCCGGAGAGGGCGAGACCGCGCTCGCGCCCGTCCGCGTTGCCGACCCGTACGGTGCGCGGGGTGTCGTAGGGGGTGAAGCGGCCGGGCACGGACCAGCGTGGGTCGTACGGCGTGGCGGTGATGCCCCGGAAGGCGCGACGGGCCTCGGCGGCGGGGTCGTAGACGCGTACGCCCCAGACGCCTTCGCGGATCAGGACGACCAGCCGCTTCTCGCCGAGCGCGACGCGTGCCCCGGCCTCCGGCCCGCTGTCGGCGGTGAGCCGGACCACCCCGGTGAAGGGCCGTCCGTCCAGGGCGAGTCCGTCGACCTCGGCCGCGGTGAGCACGACCGTGTCACCGTCGGCCACCCAGCGCCCCGGAATGTCCGGAAGTCGCCCCTCCGGATAGTCCGCGGTCCAGTGGGTGGCGGTCAGCGCGAGCGGCCCGTAGGGCGCCGAGACCGCGGCCTCGCGCTGTTCGTGCCACTGCTTCCACTCATCGGGAGCGTCCGTCGTCATGCGATCGGTTCCTTTCTGTTTCACCACACGAAGCACTTTCCTTCACGCGGGGGCCGAACCACGAACCGGCCCACGCACCGAACCACCCACCACCCCACGCACCACCCCACCGATCACCCCACACCCCACCCCCCGGAGTTCAAGCCACAGCACAGCCACCCACATCCCGCAGGAGTACCAGCGCGGCCCGCGCAGTGGCGTCGTTCTGCCGGAACGCGGGCCCGCCGGTGCGCGGCCGGGTGAAGGCGCCGGGGGTACGGCCGTCGGTGTACGGGCCGAGCGCGAAGCGCCGCGGGTGCGGGCGCCCGGCGCCGTCGAGGACGCGGCCGTCGCCGGGGTCGACCCGCAGCAGCCCGTCGGGCGTCTCGACGGCCCCGTCGGCGTGCAGCCCCCGCAGCAGGGCGTCGCGCGCCCGCGCCAGGGTGGGTTCGGGCAGCCGGGCCTCGACCAGAGCCCGTGCCGTGACGGAGAACCCCGGCACCGTGGGACTGGCCGCCCGGAACACCCCGTCCTCGGCCGTGACGGTCATACCGGCGCCGACGAACTTCAGCAGACCGGCCCGGGACAGTGCGAGCATCTGCCGCAGCCGGGGCCCGGGCGGCCCGGACGCCAGATAGCTGAAGAAGCCGTGCCACCAGGAGCCGATGTCCCCGAGCCGCGCCAACTGCCCGTAGACGGAGAGCAGTCCGAGGAAGACACCCAGGTCGGCGCTGTGCCCGGGGTCGTGCCGACGGCTCAGGTCGGCCTCGATGTGACCGCGCAGCCCTTCCTGGAACTCCTCGTACGAGGCATGGCGCACCCCGTCGAGGGGACGGTCGAGCGCGGCGAGGTCGAGGCGGTCGGCCGGGTCGGGCACGGCCGCCGAGACGAGCGCCGCCACCTCTGCGGGACCGGTCGCCGCCGCGTACTTCTCCTCGAAGTCGGCCCAGTTCATCGCCGTACGCCCGGGGTGGGCGTCGAACAGCCGGTGGTAGTGGGCGAAACCCAGCTCCTTCTCCACCAACGGCCATATGGAGCGCCGGAATTCATCTCCCCCGCGCCCGGCCGACAGCTCCCGCACCTGCTCGGGCCCGAAGAAGCGGGGCAGCGGCGGACGCGGGCCGGTCCAGTCGTAGCCGATCTTCGCGTGGTACGGCACCCCGCGCCGCGAGCCCGCGTACAGCACCGGCTCGCGGCCCGAGGGAACGTAGACGTCACCCTCGTACCGGCCGCCCCGCCCCTCGGTGAGCAGCACCATCAGGTCGACGAAGGCGAGCCCGAAGCCGCGGACGAGGACGGGTTCGCCGGGCCGGAGCACGGACAGGTCGCTGTCGGCGGTGAAGTCGGGCGGCAGGTGGACCAGGCCGTGTGTGCGGGCGTAGGCGGCCAACTCGGCCTGTTCGGGCTCGGGTTCGGAGTCGAGGTGGCCGAGGGCGAGGACGACCGCGTCGGCGGGGAGGGGACGCGGGCGGCCCTCCAGCCACACCTGCTGGCGCCCCTCGCGCGGGCCGCTGACCCGCAGGGCGCGGCGCGGGTGGTGGTGAACGGTGATGCCCGGGGGCAGTGCGGCGAGGGACCGCTCGTGGAACCAGCGCAGATAGCGGCCCTGGAGCCGGCGGTCGGCGAAGGTGCGGCCGTCCAGGCCGGCCCACTCGTGCAGGGTGGGGCCCTCGCGCACGGGTCCGTCCATGGGCACCGTCTCGTCGGTGAACATGGTGACGTCCTCGGCGTGCGAGTTCATCCACAGCAGCGGCGACTGCGCCTGGCGCCAGATGCGGCCGCCGCCCGGTGGGTGGGGGTCGACCAGATGGATGTCGAGGCCCGAACCGGCGTACAGCGTCGGCGCGTTGGCGGCGATCCGTTCGATCAGTCCGGTCCCCCGCGGGCCGGCTCCCACGATCACCAGCTGCGGTCTCATCGGGCGGACTCCGTCCCGCGCGCGTAGTACTTCTCGACGTAGTACTGGCCGACGCCGAGCACCGAGGTGACGAGGGTGTACCAGAGGGTGGCGACCATCAGCAGCGGGATCACCTGGTAGGTGCGGTGATAGATCAACTGGGTGGAGAACAGCAGGTCGTTGACGGCGATGACGCTGACGATCGAGGTGCCCTTGAGGGTGCCGATCAGCATGTTCCCGGCCGGCGGGACGATGGCACGCATGGCCTGCGGGAGCACGATCCGCCACCAGCACTGCCACCGGCTCAGGCCGAGCGCCTGAGCGGCCTCGGTCTGTCCGCGGTCGACGGAGAGGATGCCGCTGCGGACGACCTCGGCGGCGTAGGCGGCCTCGTGCAGGGTGAGGCCGATGACGGCGACGGCGACCGGGCTCAGCAGGTTGACGGTCCTGACCCCCAGCACCTGCGGGTACAGCGCCCCGATGTTGAACCACAGCAGCAGCTGCACCAGGATCGGGATCGACCGGAAGAGCCAGACGTAGCCCCATCCGACCGCCCGCAGAACGGGGTTGGCGGAGAGCCGGAACGTGGCGAGCAGGGTGCCGAGGGCGAAGCCGAGGACCACGACGACCGCGGTCAGCCACAGCGTGAGCCACAGCCCGCGCAGCACGGAGTCCGAGGTGAAGTAGTCGGCGACGACGTCCCACTGGAACGCCCTGTTGCGCAGGACCGAGTTGACGGCGAGAGCGAGCAGCGCGAGGACGACGACGGCGGCGGCCCACTGCCCGAACCGGCGCCGGGGGACGACCGTCAGGGCGTCCGCGCGCTCGGGCGCCGGGGGCGCGGCGGGGATCTTGGCGAGGGTGTCGGATGACATGCGAAGGCTCCGTGACACGAGAGGTCGAACACGGGGATGCCTGCACACGGGCGCGCCCTGCGGCGCGGTTGCGGCCGAGCCCCTCAGCGGGGCCGCCCGTCGAGAGTACGTGGGCGTTTCGGTCCGCTGTCAAGGCCGTCCACACTGTGGGCCGTTGGTCTCGACTCGGTTGACGCGGAACCGGATGCCTGTTCCACTTGGCCCATGCATCCACAGCAGTGGCTGGTCACCCGCTCCCACATCGACTTCGGTCGCGTGTGGTCCTCCTCCTGTTGAGCTGACCCCCTGCACGCCCGCCCCCGAGGCGGGCGTCTAGCGCGCGTTCCCTTTCCGCGCTCTCTTCCCGCACCCCCCTTCTTGGCCTTCACACGCGCGCCCCTCCCCTCGCGCACCCCTCGCGCTCCCTTCCTTCGCGCACCTCCCCTCGCGCCCGGCTCGCCTTCTGCCTGCTCCCAGGAGACCGCTTCCCGATGCATACGCACCCGATACATACGCCTGCTTATCGACTTTTCGCACCCTTTGCCGTCATCACCTCGGCCGTCCTCCTCCTCACCGCCTGCGGTTCGGGCGGCGGCGCGGGCACGGACGCCGTCGGTGTCGCGGCCGGATCGGGCGCGGCCCCCACCGAGGACGTGGTCTCCGCGCTCGGGAAGGACGACGCGGCCGCCCGGTTGCTGCCGGCCGGCGTCTCGCACCTCACCGTCGCCGTCAGCGTCGGCGGCACCCCGCCCGGCACCACCTACCTGGCCGACGGCAAGACCCTGACCGGCCAGGACGTCGACTTCACCAAGGCCGTCGCCAAGGTCCTGGGGCTGGAACTGACCGTGGACCAGGCGAGTTTCGAGGCGATCCTGCCCGCCCTGGACAGCGGCAAGTACGACGTCGGCGCGAGCAACTTCGGCGTCACCGACGAGCGCCGCAGAACCATCGACTTCGTCACCTACATCAACGACGGCCAGGGCTTCGCCACCCGCAAGGACAGCAAGCTGTCCAAAATCACCGACCTCGGGCAGCTCTGCGGTCTGAACATCGCCACCGGCGCCGGTACGACCTTCGAGGCCACGCTGGAGGAGAACAAGCACGTGTGCGCCGACGCCGGCAAGAAGCCGTACCAGGTGCAGACGTACGCCGAGCAGAGCGCGATCTGGTCCTCGGTCCAGCAGGGGCGCAGCGATGTCGTGATGTCCACGATCAACGGCCTGCGCTACGCCGTCGCCCAGCAGCCGGGGCTGAGGTTCCTGAACGAGTACCACCGTCTCGACGTCGGCTTCGCCTTCAAGAAGGGCACCCGGCTGGCCCCCGCCTTCCGGGCGGCGGTGAACCGGCTGATCGCCGACGGCACCTACGACAGGATTTTGAGGAAGTGGGGCACGACGGCGTCGGCGATCGACACGTCCCGGATCTCACCTCCGGAACTCAAGAACTGACCGGTACCGCTCAGCAGTCGCACGGACAGCAGCAGCCACAGCCATCGCAGCCGTCGCAGCCGCCACACCCGTCACACGGGCAGTCGCAGTCACAGTCGCGACAGCACCCTTCCCGCTTCTTCCGCGACCAGGGCCCTTCGTACTCCTCGGCACAGCACATCCGACACGTGCAGCACAGCGTCAGGAACATCCCGCAGCCGGCCAGGAATCCGCGGGGCTCCTTGGACTTGACGAGGCTGGGACCGTCGGGCGGCCACGGCGCGCCGGGCCCTGGGCCGTGCTCCGCGCACGCCGGAACCGACCCGAACGCCCGGTCCACCGACCGCCGTACCTCGTGCACGAGCAGCAGATGGGCGAGCCGTCCGTCCACGAACTCGGCCTCGCGCAGCGCCAGCCGGATGCCGTGCAGGGCGTCGTCGGCGAGTCGGCGGGCTTCGGGGAGGGAGGTCCCGGTGGCCGTGAGGGGGTTCCAGGCACCCGACAGGGCGTCAGCCTCCCTGTCCTCCACGGCGTCCAGCAGGTGCGCCAGCCGGCCGAAGAGGCGGCCGGCCTCGGCGAGCGGCTCGGCGTTGCCCGGCCGTCCGGCCAGCACCGCGGTGTGCGCGAAGGCGGCCGCGGTGGCGGTCTCGGTCGGTTCGGTGACCGTCAGCAGCGGGGTGCCGGGACCCGCCAGGGTCTCCAGTGCGACCTGCCGGTCCACGGCGTCGAGCAGGACCGCGGTGTCGAACCCGACCGCCGACCCGCCGCGCTCCCCGGCCCGCCCCCAGCTCGCCGCGACCCGGCGCGCCGCGGCCGCGACGGGCCTGCGGGCCAGCAGCCCGTCCCGGTCGGCGACGTGGTCGCGCACCTTGGCGGCGGCGAGCACCAGCGAGACGGCGGCGGCGAGCCGTGCCCCCTCGCCCTCGGCGACGGGCGCCGTCCGCATCCCGCGCAGCGCGCACGGCCCGGCCGTGCGCCGGGACCCGCTCACCACTCCGGCCTGAGCCTCCGTCAGAACCGATATGAGCAGTCCGTCGTAGTTCGTCACGATGCGCGCGAGCTGTCCGTGGTCCTTGCGCAGGGCGAGGCAGAGCCCGCACAAGTGCGCCGTCCAGTCGGCCTTGAGGCGCGCACCGAGCCGGTGCGCGCAGGGCCTCACGATTCCGAACATGGCGATCCCCCGTGGCGTGGAATGACGTTGAGCGGACCGCCCGGCCCGGTGCCGGCCGGCCCGGATCGGGCTCCGCGTTCACCCGTACGCACCGTGCATCACCCGTCCGCCAAGAACAATCATATTTCACTCACAGTCAGCAGCCGTATGAGTCAGAGCCCTTGGGGCGCAAGGACTCTCGACGGATCGGCTGTGCACCAGTACCGTCACAAACCCCCCGCGCGGCGTCTATCCACTTGGCGCGCCGTCCGCATCATGGATGACCATAGGGATGCGCAGAGCAAGAGAGACCGCTGTGAGAGGAGGCGTCCATGGGATCGGTACGCAAGGCGAGTGCGTGGCTCGGCCTCGTCGACGACAACGATGACGAGCGCTACTACGACGACGACTACTCCGAGGGCACCGAGGCCGGGGACGCCTGGGTCACGGACCCCCGGGTGCAGGTGGCCACGGACACGGCCGAGGGACAGGGCCGCCGGATCGGCACGGTCACCCCGGACAGCTTCCGGGACGCCCGCGCCATCGGCGAGCTGTTCCGGGACGGTGTCCCGGTCATCATGAACCTCACGGCGATGGAGCCGGTCGACGCCAAGCGCGTCGTCGACTTCGCCGCCGGGCTGACCTTCGGTCTGCGGGGCACCATCGAGCGGGTCGCGACCCGGGTCTTCCTGCTGACGCCCGCGAACACGGAGATCATCAGCGGCGAGCCGTCCGGGCGCCGCGAGGACGGCTTCTTCAACCAGAGCTGAGGCAGGGCCGCCCGTCGGCCCTGCCCCCTTCGGGGCTCACCGGAAGGCGTCGAGACCGGTGAGCGCCTTGCCCAGCACCAGCTGGTGCATCTCGACGGTGCCCTCGTAGGTGAGCACCGACTCGAGGTTGGTCGCGTGCCGCATCACGGGGTATTCGAGGGAGATCCCGTTGGCGCCGAGGATCGTCCGTGCCGTGCGGCAGATCTCGATGGCCTCGCGGACGTTGTTGAGCTTGCCGAAGCTGACCTGCTCGGGACGCAGGCGGCCGGCGTCCATCCGGCGCCCCAGGTGGTGGGCGAGCAGGATTCCCTTGTGCAGTTCGACCGCCATGTCGGCGAGCTTGGCCTGCGTGAGCTGGAAGCCGCCGATGGGCCGCCCGAACTGCTCACGCGTCTTCGCGTACTCCAGGGCCGCCTCGAAGCTGCTGCGCGCCGCGCCCATCGCGCCCCAGACAATGCCGTAGCGGGCGTGCGAGAGGCAGCTGAGCGGTCCGCGCAGGCCGGTGACCTCCGGCAGGACGGCGGTGGCCGGCAGGCGTACGTCGTCGAGGACGAGTTCGCTGGTGACGGAGGCGCGCAGGGACCACTTGTGCTTGATCTCGGGCGCCGAGAAGCCGCGGCTGTCCGTCGGTACGACGAAGCCGCGGATGCCGTCCTCGGTCTGCGCCCAGACCACGGCCACCCCGGCGACCGACCCGTTGGTGATCCACATCTTGCGGCCGTTCAGCATCCAGTCCGTGCCGTCGCGCTTGGCGTGGGTGCGCATGGCGGCGGGGTCGGAGCCGGCGTCGGGTTCGGTGAGCCCGAAGCAGCCGATCACCTCGCCGGCGGCCATGCGCGGCAGCCACTCCTGCTTCTGCTCCTCGCTGCCGAAGCGGTGGATGGCGTACATCGCGAGGGAGCCCTGCACGGAGACCAGGGAGCGGATGCCCGAGTCGGCGGCCTCCAGCTCCAGGCAGGCCAGGCCGTACTGCACGGCCGTCGCGCCCGCGCAGCCGTACCCGGTCAGGGACATGCCGAGGGCACCGATGCCGCCGAGTTCGCGGGCGAGGTCCCTGATGCCGGGCAGCTCGCCCTTCTCGTACCAGTCGGCGACGTACGGCAGCACCCGGTCCGCCGCCCAGCGGCGCACGGTGTCCCGGACGGCCAGGTCCTCCGGGTCCAGGAGGTCGTCGATCCCGAGCGGATCGGCGGCGTCGAACGGGGGCAGCTTCGCGGACGCGGACATGGGGCACCCTCCGGCACAGTGCGGCACACGGAAACTAGCAGCGCTAGTTAAGTCGTCGCGGGCGACGTTACGGTGCAGTGTCCCGCACGTCCAGAGCGGGCACGCCGCGCCGGGCGGGGATCGCCGGGCCGCGGGCCGGGCCGGGTCAGGCGGAGACCTTCGGCTTCTCGGCCTCGCGCGGGGCGGGCAGCTCGACCTCGGTGGCCTCGTCACCGCTCTCGCCGCACTGCATGATCCGGGGCAGCCGCAGCGCCATGACGGCGCCCAGCAGCAGCAGACCGGCGCTGACCAGCAGCGTCATGTGCAGCCCGTGCACGAAGGAGTCGCGGGCCGCGTGCCGCAGCGCGGCCCCGGCGGCGCCGCCGAGCCGTCCGGCGATGTCGTCGGCCTCGCCGAGCGAGTGGGCCGCCGCGCCCGAATCGCGCGCGGAGACACCCGGCACCGAGGCGAGTCCGGGCGCGTACGCGGCGTTCATCACGCTGCCGAGCAGCGCGATCCCGATGCCGGCGCCCAGCTGGTAGGAGGTCTCACCGATCGCGGCCGCCCCGCCGGCCCGGTCCGCCGGGCATTCGCTGAGCATCGACTCGTACGCCGCGAAGAGAGTGGTCTCCAGGCCGAAGCCGAGCAGCACGAAGCCGGACAGCAGCAGGGTCTCGTTGTCGGTGCCGCCCATGCCGGTCAGCATGAGGACCGCCGCGGCGGTGAGACAGAAGCCGGCGCAGACCATCCGGCGCGGCCCGAAGCGGCGCAGCATCCGCGCGCCGGCGAGGCCCGCGGCCATCGCCGCGATGGTCAGGGGCAGCAGCCTGAGGCCGGTCGCCAGCGGGGACAGGCCCAGCACCAGTTGCAGGTACTGCGCCGCGATCAGCTCCAGGCCCACCAGCGCGAGCATCGCCAGCACGATGCAGCCCACCGAGGTGGAGAACGCGGGCCGCCGGAACATCCGCAGGTCCACCAGCGGATGCGGGCGGCGCCCCTGGCGTCGTACGAAGAAGAAGAGGAGCGCCGCGCCCGCCAGCAGCGGCAGCAGGGTGAGGGGGCTCGCCACCGGCCCGCCACCGCCGAGCCGCTTCACACCGAGTACGACGCCGAACAGACCGGCCGCCGCCATCAGCGCGCCGGCCACGTCCCAGGGGCCGTCGTGCGCGCCGCGGGACTCGGGCAGGAGGATCCGCCCGACCGGGAGGCTCACCAGCATCAGCGGGATGTTGACCAGGAAGACCGAACCCCACCAGAAGTGCTCCAGCAGGAAGCCGCCGAGCAGCGGGCCGGCCGCGGCGCCGACGGCGGCGACCGCGCTCCAGACGCCGATGGCGAGGGCGCGCTCACGCCGGTCGGGGAAGACCTGGCGGAGGATCGACAGGGTCGCGGGCATGATCATGGCTCCGCCGACGCCGAGCAGCGCGCGGGCGAGGATCAGGGTCTCGGCGCTCTGCGCGAAGGCGGCGACGGCGGAGGCGACGCCGAAGAGGGCGTAGCCGCACAGCAGGACGCGTCTTCGGCCGACGCGGTCGCCCAGCGTGCCGAACAGGATCAGCAGCGAGGCGCAGACGAGCGGATAGACGTCGACGATCCAGAGCAGCGATATGGCGCCGGGCCTGAGGTCCTCGGTGACGGCGGGGACCGCCACGTGCAGCACGGTCGCGTCGACGGCGACGAGCAGCAGGCTGACGCAGAGCACGACGAGCACGACCCAGCGGTTGGCACTGGCCCCGGCCGCCCGACAGCGCTGCCGGACGGCAGCGGTGGTCGTCCCGGACATACGTACCTCCCAGATGATCCCTCGCGTGCGGCGGATCGGCGGGGTGGGGACTCCCCGTCGTACGGCCGGAGAAGTGTGGGGCTCCGGTCGCCGCGAACCCACGCGGGTGGCTCGTCAGCGTACGCGAGTTCGCCCTGCGGACACGTGGTGGACATCTCACGCGTCCGACCGAACCCGTGTGGCGTACGCCACTTCGTCCCCTCTTGACCACACCGGTGTGGACCGTGCGGTTCTCCGGCCGGTCGATAATCGAGCCCGTGACCGAACTCGCGACGCGCGTGGCCCCGCCCCACGCCCCACTCCTGCGCCGGGCGGCTCCGGCCCTCCTCGGGTACGCGGCCGTGCGTGCCCTGGGCCTGCTCGTCCTGGCGGTGTGGAGCGCCGCGCGCGGCAAGAGCGCGTACACGCTGCTGACCGCGCGCTGGGACTCGCTCTGGTACGCGCGGGTCGCCGAGGGGGGATACGGCTACGAGGTACGGCTGCCGAACGGTGACGTCCACTCCGACCTGGCCTTCTTCCCGCTGCTGCCCTGGCTGGAACGACTGCTGCACGCGGTCGCGCCGTTGTCGTACGCGGACGCCGGTTTCGTCGTCAGCCTGCTCGCCTCCCTGGCCGCGGCCGCGGGGATCTTCGCCGTCGCGGAGCGGGTGTACGGGGCACGGGCGGGAGTCTGCGCGGTGCTGCTGTGGGCGGTGCTGCCGGTCGGGATCGTGCAGTCGATGGCGTACAGCGAGTCCCTGTTCACGGCGCTGGCCGCCTGGTCGCTGTACGCGGTGCTGACCGGCCGGTGGGTGACGGCGGGTCTGCTCGCGGCACTGGCGGGACTGACCCGGCCGGTGGGGCTCGCGGTGGTCGCGGCGGTGTGGGTGACGGGCGTGATCTCGTTCGTGCGAGAGCGAAGCGCGCCGAGCGCGCACGGCGCGCGGGACGCCGAACACGCCCTTGCGGCGGTGAGCGAAACCCCCGCGAGGCGCGTTCGGCACGCGAACGGCGCGCACGACTCCACGCGCGCCCTCCCTCCCGGGACCGGCACCTCCGCCACTCCGCCGCCCTCACCGCCCTCACCATCTCTGCCGTCCTCACCGAGCGCCCCCGCCCCTGCCTCTCCACCGGCCGCCTCCGCCGCGCGCCGCGCTCTCGGCATGGCCCTCGCCCCGTTGGGTGCCGCCGGCTATGTCCTGTGGGTCGGACACCGGACCGGCAAGGGGCCGCTCGGGTATCTGGACGTGCAGGCCGGGTGGCGCAACGGCTTCGACGGCGGCTACGCGTTCGCCCGGTTCGTGGCCGACAAGTTCACGTCATTTCCGTCGGCCCTCGCCGGCCTCGGCCTGATCGTCGGCGTCGCCCTGCTGATCCGGCTCTACGTGACCTGCGTGCGGCAACGCCAGCCCCTCGCGCTGCTGGTGTACACGGGTGTCGTCCTGGCGCTCGCCCTGTGCGCGTCGAGCTACTTCGGATCGAAGCCGCGGCTGCTTCTGCCCGCGTTCCCCGTGCTGTTCCCCCTCGCCCGGGCCCTCGCGCACCCGCGCACCGCGCGGTCGGCGCTGGTCACGGCGGGCGTGGCGGCCGCCGCCGCGGCCTACGGCGCCCTCTGGCTGAACGGCTCCGGCCCTCCATGATCGACTTCGGAACCTCCGTGAGCAGCCCCTGAATTCCGCGCCATGATTCGGTGAACGCATTCATAAGTGGCATATAAGCGCCACCCGGCATGATCAAAGGAATTGCGGTGTGCGGGCCCGACGGATTGCCGAATCTCGCGAATTCGGACGGGCCTTGAGAGGTTTCCCACATCACATCGTCATCACAAAGCCCCTGTTACGACCGGGTACACACCTCACTCGCTGTAACGTCGTTTGGGTGCGTACCAAACGAAACCTCACCCGGAGTCTGGACCGGGTGTTCGCCAGGCTGGATCGTGAGCCGGAACGACCGGCTCACATCGATGTGCCGAGGATGAGCCGGCACCGGGTCGTTCTGTTCTCCTCGACCCTGGCCTTCTACCTGGCGATCGTGTGGGCCGTGATCACCACCTCATGGCTGGTCAGGCTCGACTGGCGGGTCATGTTCTTCCGGCCGTACCAGCAGTGGCCGCAGATCCACGCCTTCCTCGACTACTACGTGGTGCTCGGCCAGCGCGGCCCCACCGCCGTCATGGTCGCGGCCTGGCTCGGCTGGCGCTCCTGGCGTCAGCACACGATCCGCCCGCTGCTCACCCTGGCCGCCTCACTGCTGCTGCTGAACATCACGGTCGGGGCCGCCAAGCTCGGCATGGGGCGGCTCGGTCCGCACTACGCGACCGTGATCGGCTCGAACGAGATGGCCCGCGGCGGCGATATATTTCCCAGCGGCCACACCGCCAACGCGGTCGTGACCTGGGGGATCCTGGCCTATCTGGCCTCCACCCCGAGAGCGCGCCGCTGGCTGTCCGCGCTCTCCGCCGTCACCTCGCTCGGCGTCGGACTCACCACCGTCTACCTCGGTACGCACTGGCTGAGCGACGTGCTGCTGGGCTGGGCCGCGGGACTGCTGATCATGCTCGCGCTGCCCTGGTTCGAGCCGTTGATCGCCAGGACCGAGGCGGCACTGTTCTCCCTCCGCGACCGCTGGCGCGACCGCCGCATCCGGCCCCTGCCGGCACCTGCCGTACCGGTCACCCCGGTGGCGCTCAGGCCGCTCGCCACGGCCGCCGAGCAGGCCTCAGCACCGGCACGCGAGCCGGTGGCGGCCGGGCGCGGTGCCCGGGCCCCGATCCATATGGCGCCCGGTCCGCACACGGCCCGTTCCGAGCGCAGCCCGGTCACCCCGGCGGGCAGCCGGCGCCCGCCGCACGCCGACCGGCTTCCGCGCGGTTCCTCCCCGTCGGCCCGCCCCCTCACGGGCGGCTGACGCTCCCACACGGCGGCGGGTCCGGTACGCACACACCGCCCCGCCCGGCAGAAGGCCCCGCTTCCCGCACCGGGAAGCGGGGCCTCGCGCGTACGACGACCCGACGGAGGCCTGGTCAGCCCTTCCAGGCGCGGGCCACCCGGCCGTCCCGCACCTCGAAGTTGAGCCTGCCGAACCGGTACTCCATGGTGATGATCCCGCCCGGCGGCAGCGACCGCACCGTGGACCACCCCCGTTCCCGGGCGAGCCGCTCGGCCTGCGCCAGGTCGAGGCCGACGTACCCCTCCGGACTGTCCTTCGGCTCCTCGGGCGGAGTGGGAATCGATGTCATGCGGCCACGCTAGGCCGCATCGGGCGGCGGCGGAAGCCGGGCCCGTGACAGGTCCCCGGGGGTTCCTCTCCCGTCACACTTCTGTCACAGCTTCCGGTCGCCCGTTTCCTTCGAACTCCGTCACACGAACGAGGGTTTCCGTTCGCCTTCCCGGGGTAATCGAACAGAATTCCCGCGTGTCGGAGTGACCCTCCGAATTACCCGGCGGAAAGTGCCGGAGTGGTCAACGCGGCGGGTCCCGAACGTGATTCCCCCGGAATCCGTCGCCGGACCGCAGGAGCTGACGCCGCATAGGAAATTCACGGATTCAGCACACAACCGCCGTGCGCTGCCCACCGGAGCGCTCGGCCGCGCGGGGATCCGAAGGGGCGAGCGAGCGATGGGCACCGACACCGTAGGGGCGGCGGTACGGCCGGAGCGGCGCGGGCGGGCGGGGCGGGTGGCCGTGGACTGGCTCACCACCACCGACCACAAGAAGATCGGCCATCTGTACCTGATCACGGCGTTCGCGTTCTTCCTGGCCGGCGGTGTGATGGCGCTGCTGATGCGGGCCGAGCTGGCCCGGCCCGGGCTGCAGATCATCGACGCCGACCAGTACAACCAGCTCTTCACGCTGCACGGCACGATCATGCTCCTGCTGTTCGCGACCCCGAGCTTCGCGGGCTTCGCCAACGAGCTGATGCCGCTGCAGATCGGCGCCCCGGACGTGGCGTTCCCCCGCCTGAACATGCTGTCGTACTGGCTCTTCCTGTTCGGCGGCCTGATCGTGCTGGGTTCGCTGCTGACGCCCGCCGGGCCGGCGGCGTTCGGCTGGTTCGCCTACGCGCCGCTCAACGACGCCAGGCACTCCCCCGGCCCCGGCCCCGATCTGTGGATCATGGGGCTCGCGCTGTCCGGCTTCGGGACGATCCTCGGCGCCGTCAACTTCATCACCACGATCCTCGGCATGCGCGCGCCCGGCATGACGATGTTCCGGATGCCGGTCTTCACCTGGAACACGCTGTTCACGTCGGTCCTGGTCCTGATGGCGTTCCCGGTGCTGGCGGCGGACCTGCTGGTCCTGGAGGCCGACCGGCGGTTCGGCTCGCAGGTGTTCGCCGCGGCCAACGGCGGGGCGCTGCTGTGGCAGCACCTGTTCTGGTTCTTCGGGCACCCCGAGGTCTACATCATCGCGCTGCCGTTCTTCGGGATCATCACGGAGATCATCCCCGTCTTCAGCCGCAAGCCGGTCTTCGGCTATCTGACGCTGGTCGGCGCGACCATGGCGATCACCGGCCTTTCGATCGTGGTGTGGGCGCACCACATGTTCGCCACGGGCGCGGTGCTGCTGCCGTACTTCTCCTTCATGTCCTTCCTGATCGCGGTCCCGACGGGCGTGAAGTTCTTCAACTGGACCGGGACGATGATCCAGGGCTCGCTGTCCTTCGAGACGCCGATGCTGTGGGCGACGGGCTTCCTGATGACGTTCCTGCTCGGCGGCCTGACCGGCGTCATCCTGGCCTCGCCGCCGATGGACTTCCACGTCACCGACTCGTACTTCGTGGTCGCCCACTTCCACTACGTCGTCTTCGGCACGGTGGTCTTCGCGGTGTTCGCGGGCTTCTCCTTCTGGTGGCCCAAGTTCACCGGGAAGATGCTCGACGAGCGGCTCGGGAAGATCCACTTCTGGACGCTGTTCGTCGGCTTCCACGCCACGTTCCTGGTGCAGCACTGGCTGGGCGCGGAGGGCATGCCCCGCCGGTACGCCGACTATCTCGCCGCCGACGGCTTCACCGCGCTCAACACGGTCTCCACCATCGGCTCCTTCCTGCTGGGGCTGTCCACGCTGCCGTTCCTCTACAACGTCTGGAAGACCGCGAAGTACGGCGTGCGGGTCGAGGTGGACGACCCCTGGGGCTACGGCCGCTCACTGGAGTGGGCGACCTCCTGTCCGCCGCCCCGGCACAACTTCGTCACCCTGCCCCGGATCCGCTCCGAGTCCCCGGCGTTCGACCTGCATCACCCGGAGTTCGCCGCGGGGGCCCCCGGGGCCGGCCGGGAGCCTCGGACCGGCCCCCGGCCGTCCTGACCGGCCCGACGCCGGCCCGACGGCTGCCCGATGGCTCCCGGCGGGGCCGACAGGGCCGGAGGGGTCGACAGGGTCGACAGGGTCGACAGGGGGCGGCGGTATCGCCGGACGGCCGCCGCCCTCGTCGCGCACGGGGCAGCGGCCGCACCGGGTCAGGAGACCGGCACGGTGACCGGTGTCCGTCGCCGGCTCAGAGCGCGAGGCGCTGGCCCGGGACGATCAGGTCGGGGTCGTCTCCGATGACCTGCCGGTTGGCGGCGTAGAGCCGCTGCCAGGAGATGCCGTGCCGGGCGGCGATGCCGCTGAGCGTGTCTCCCTCGCGCACCAGGTGGGTGCCGTGGCCCGTCCGGTGGCCGGTGTCGGCCGCCGGGTGCTCCGGCGTCCTCGTCGCGGGCGCGGACTTCGTGCTCACGGAACCCTGGCCGGCGCTGCCGGACGCCTTCCTGCCGGACGCCGTACTCGAGGCCGTGCCCGACGTCGTACCCGAGGCCGTGCCCGACGCCGTGCCGGAGTGGGCGGCCGATGGTGCGGCGCCCGAGGCTCCGGCGCGGGCCGAGCAGACCGGCCAGGCGCCCCAGCCCTGGGCGTGCTGGACCTGGGTGGCGACGGCGATCTGCGCGCTCCTGGAGGCCTGGTCGGCCGTCGGGGCGTAGGCGGTGCCGCCGTACGCGCGCCAGGTGCCGGCGGAGAACTGGAGCCCGCCGTAGTAGCCGTTGCCGGTGTTGATGTGCCAGTTGCCGCCGCTCTCGCACCGGGCGATGCGGTCCCACACTCCGTTGTCCGCCGCTACGGCGTTGCCGCTCGCGGCCAGCAGCCCCAGCGGGGCCAGCAGCGCCGCCCCGGCGAGGGCGGCCGTCGTACGGCCCTTGCGGGCGCTGTCGTGACGAGCGGTGCTGCGGGTGGTATCGGCACACTCGGACATGTAATTCCCTCTCCACATACCCGGGCTCCCCCGGGCGAGGGCGCCGCGCCGCGCATGACCGCGGTTCCGCGCGCCTCGCCCCGTCCGCCGGGCCGGTGCGGCGATCGTGCTCTGCCTGATGCCGGCCGGCGGACGTACCCGAGCGGTGCTCGTTGCACACGGCGGAGGAATCTAGGGAGAAGAGCGGGTTGATTTCAACCAACTCCCTGTCATTCCAGGCCAGTTCACGGTTACCTCCGGTAGCAGCCATTTCCGGACAGCCACTTCATCCGCATATTTCATGATTTGCCGACCACCTACCGAGAGGATGTGTGACCCACTTCACCCTTTCAAGTTCCTTGACAATGCGCAGAGTTGACGGTGAGTGTCAGAACCCGTACCAAAGGTGACCGTGTGCGGTGGGTGGTTCGACTCCGTTCTCGCCGGGGCGTGACTCCCACCACAGGACGCCCGTTGTCTTCTTCATGAGCCCGGAACCCCGGGGCTCATCGGCCGGGAGCCACCTGGCCGGTCCAGCACCGCATCCCGAGGGAGCCACCGTGCCGCGCATGCTCGACGTGAGTGACGCCGTACGCGCCGAGATCGGCGACGAAGAAGCCGACCGGCTGCTCGCCGGAGAGAACGCCCCGGGCAGTTACGACTGCACGTCCTGCCGCACCCCGGGCGACTCCGAGCAGGAGCTCACCAGCACCGTTCTGTTCGTCGGCGACGAGACCGCCGTGCTCGCATTCGCCCACGCCGGCTGCCTGCCCTCCCAGGTCGTCCAGGTCACCGAGGAGCAGCTGCAGGGCGCCGCCCGCTCCATCGGCGACGGGGTCTCCCCGGCCGGCGGGCCGGACGGGACGGCGCAGGCGCAGGCGCAGGCGCAGGCCGCACCCGAGCAGGCCGTGCTCGGCGTGACCAGCGGACTCGTTCTGATCGAGGGCGAGTTGCACCCGGCCCTCGTGGTCGAGCCGACCACGCCGATCGCGCGCCCGGGCACCGCCGGCGCCGGCGACGACTTCCTGCCGCTGCTCATCGAGCAGGGCTTCATGCCGATGACCGAGCTGACGTCCGTCCCGCCGGTGCTGCACGGCTGGTCGGTGCTGCTCGCGGTGGGCCAACTGCACGCGGTGCTCCAGCCCGGGGCCAACGCGGCGCAGCCGGTGGCCTGGTGGCAGGCGCACCAGCCGCTCCAGGTCACGGACAACTGGCGGGCCGCCGCGAACAAGCACCAGCAGGTGCTGATGTTCGCGGCGCCGGTCGGGTCGATCGGGCGGCAGCCCCGGGAGGACCTGCTGCGGATGTCCCTCGACAAGGCGGCGGCGCAGGGCAGGCTGGTGGCGGCGGCGCTGCCGCTCGCTGGAATCTGAGCACGGCCGGGAGCGAAGAGTCGCGGACGAAGAGCCGGGCGCGGCGGCGGCCGCGGGCGCGTGGTCGCCGACCGCGTCCACGCGGCGCAGTCGCATGCCGCTGCGGCCTCGCGCCCCTGAACGGGGGCTTCCGGGCCGCATCCCTTTGGGTGCGCCGTCGTTTGGACATACGTGCACGCATACGACATCTCCCACCGCCGGTCCGCCTTCTCGCCGGTCCCGTCCGCCCGAGCCGGGCAGGACGGGGCCGGCGGCACCTCTGCCACGCCCATCTACGACACGCTCTACGCGGAGTGGGTCAGGACCTTCCGCACGCTGCCGGGGGACCGCAGCGGCGAGGAGGACCTGGGATTCACCGCCTTCGGGAACCTCCCGCAGAGCACGGGCTCCTACGGCGGCTACCGGCCGGGGTCGTTCAGCAGCTCCTACAGCGCCTACAGCGCCGGGGCCTACAGCGCGCGGCAGCAGTCGCAGTGGCAGCGGGTCGGCACGCTCGGGCGCCAGCAGCAGAGCGACGGCGCTCGGCCGGTGCCCGCGGCGCTGCCCCCTGCCCCACGCCGGGGCGCGTGAGAGACGGCGAAGGGCGGCCCCTGTGCTTCAGGGGCCGCCCTTCGCCATGCGGTCGCGGCCGTGCGGCCGCCGATGCCGCTACTTCTTCTTCGCGCCGCGCTTCTCGCGCACCCGCACCGAGATGTGGATCGGGGTGCCCTCGAAGCCGAACTCCTCGCGCAGCCGGCGCTCGATGAAGCGCCGGTAGCCCGCCTCGATGAAGCCGGAGGCGAACAGGACGAACCGCGGGGGCTTGGTGCCGGCCTGGGTGCCGAACAGGATGCGCGGCTGCTTGCCGCCCCGGACCGGGTGCGGGTGGGCCGCGATCAGCTCGCCGAGGAAGGCGTTCAGGCGGCCGGTGGGCACGCGGGTCTCCCAGCCCTCCAGGGCCGTCTCGATCGCCGGGACCAGCTTCTCCATGTGGCGGCCGGTGCGCGCCGAGACGTTGACCCGCGGGGCCCAGGCCACCTGGCCGAGCTCGGTCTCGATCTCCCGCTCCAGGTAGTAGCGGCGCTCCTCGTCGAGGTTGTCCCACTTGTTGTACGCGATGACGACCGCGCGGCCGGCCTCGACGGCCATGGTGATGATGCGCTGGTCCTGCACCGAGATGTTCTCGGAGGCGTCCAGCAGGATGACGGCGACCTCGGCCTTCTCGACCGCGGCCGCGGTGCGCAGGGAGGCGTAGTAGTCGGCGCCCTGCTGGAGGTGGACACGCTTGCGGATACCCGCGGTGTCCACGAACTTCCAGGTCTTGCCGCCGAGGTCGATCAGCTCGTCGACCGGGTCACGGGTGGTGCCGGCCAGCTCGTTGACGACGACGCGCTCCTCGCCGGCCACCTTGTTCAGCAGCGAGGACTTGCCGACGTTCGGGCGGCCGATCAGCGCGATGCGGCGCGGGCCGCCGGTGGCGGTGCCGAAGGTCTGCGCCGGGGCCTCGGGCAGCGCCTCCAGGACGGCGTCCAGCATGTCGCCGGTGCCGCGGCCGTGCAGGGCGGAGACCGGGTGCGGCTCGCCGAGGCCCAGGGACCACAGGTAGGACGCGTCCGACTCGCCGCTCAGGCCGTCGACCTTGTTGGCGGCCAGCACGACGGGCTTGCCGGCCTTGCGCAGCAGGCGTACGACCGCCTCGTCGGTGTCGGTCGCACCGACCTTGGCGTCCACGACGAAGACGACCGCGTCGGCCGCCTCGATCGCGTACTCGGCCTGTGCGGCCACGGAGGCGTCGATGCCGAGGACGTCCTGCTCCCAGCCGCCGGTGTCGACGACCTTGAAGCGGCGGCCCGCCCATTCGGCCTCATAGGTGACGCGGTCGCGGGTGACGCCCGGCTTGTCCTCGACGACGGCCTCGCGGCGGCCGATGATCCGGTTCACCAGGGTCGACTTGCCGACGTTGGGGCGGCCGACGACGGCGAGCACGGGCAGCGGGCCGTGGCCCGCCTCCTCGATGGCGCCCTCGACGTCCTCGATGTCGAAGCCCTCTTCGGCGGCGAGCTCCATGAACTCCGCGTACTCGGTGTCACCGAGCGCCCCGTGGTCGTACTCGTGCGCGGCCGAGCCGTCGGGCTGGATGTGGTCGTTCATGAAGTCCGTACCTCGTCGTTCATCGTGGTGATCGGTGGAGTGGCCCGTGCCGGGCCGGTTCCACTACTCAAGTGTCGCCCAGCGTCCGGTAAGGCGCCTGGCGTTTTCCAGGTGTGTGGTGAGCTGCTTCTGAATCCGCTCGGTCGCCTGGTCCAGCGCACTGCGCGTGCGCCGCCCGCTTCCGTCGCCCGCCTGGAACGGGTCGCCGAAGACGACGTCGACGCGCGAGCGCAGCGGGGGCAGCGCCTTTATCAGGCGTCCGGGCCGCTCCGAGCTGCCCAGGACGGCCACGGGCACGATCGGCGCACCGCTGCGTACCGCGAAGTACGCGAGGCCTGCGCGCAGCGAGGCGAAGTCGCCCTCGCCCCGGGTGCCCTCGGGGAAGATGCCGAGCACTCCCCCGCCCTCCAGGACGCCGAGCGCCCGGGTGATGGCGGTGCGGTCCGCGCTCGTACGGTCCACCTTCAGCTGGCCGATGCCGGTCAGGAAGGGGTCCAGCGGTCCGACGAAGGCCTCCTGCTTGATCAGGAAGTGCGTCGGCCGGGGCGCCACGCCCATGACCATCGGGCCGTCGATGTTGTGGGAGTGGTTCACGGCGAGGATCGCCGGGCCGGTGGCGGGCATCTTCCAGGCGCCCAGCACACGCGGCTTCCACAGTCCGTACATCAGGCCGACGCCGATGCGCCGGCCCACCTCGGCGCCCCGTGCGGACGGGAGGTCCGCCTCCCGGCGTGCCGGACGGCTCACTTGCCGGCCCGCTTCTCCTCGACCAGGGTGACGACGCACTCGATGACCTGGGCGAGGGTGAGGTCGGTGGTGTCCACCTCGACCGCGTCGCCGGCCTTGGCCAGCGGCGAGGTCTTGCGGCTGGAGTCGGCCGCGTCCCGCTTGATCAGCGCCTCGCGGGTGGCGTGGACGTCCGCGCCCTTCAGCTCGCCGCTGCGGCGGGCGGCGCGGGCCTCGGGGGAGGCGGTCAGGAAGATCTTGAGGTCGGCGTCCGGCAGCACGGTCGTACCGATGTCGCGGCCCTCGACCACCATGCCGTGCTCGGCGTCGGCGGCCAGCGAGCGCTGGAGCTCGGTGATCAGGGTGCGCACCTCGGGCACCGCGCTGACCGCGCTGACCCTGGAGGTGACCTCCTGGGTGCGGATCGGGCCGGCCACGTCGACGCCGTCGACCACGATGGTCGGGGCGGACGGGTCGGTGCCGGAGACGATCACCGGCTTGCCGGCGACGGCGGCGATCGCGGTCGGGTCCTCGAGGTCGATGCCGTTGGTCACCATCCACCAGGTGATCGCCCGGTACTGGGCGCCGGTGTCCAGGTAGCTCAGCCCGAGCTGGGCGGCCACGGCCTTCGACGTACTCGACTTGCCCGTGCCAGAGGGGCCGTCGATCGCGACGATGACGGGCTTGGCGGTCGGAACGCCGTTTTCCACGGGTGGACACCTTCCTGGTGCGGTGCGGTGCGGTGAGCGGGGGCGGGGGCGCGAGGGCGCCCTGCACAAGGTTACTGGGTGCGGGTCACTCGTCCGGCCGCGCGTCCGGCCGGGCGGCCGACCACCGCGGGGGCCGGCCGGCCCGGGAGCGGTCGGCACCCCCGCCTCCGCGCGTCTACTGGCGCAGTGCCCAGCCCCGTTCCCGCAGCGCGGCGGTGAGCGCGCCCGCCGCCTTCGGCTCGACCATCAGCTGCACCAGACCCGCCTGCTGGCCGGTCGCGTGCTCGATGCGCACGTCCTCGACGTTGACGCCGGCCCGGCCGGCGTCCGCGAAGATGCGGGCCAGCTGGCCCGGCGAGTCGTCGATCAGCACGGCCACGACCTCGTAGGCCCGCGGAGCGGACCCGTGCTTGCCCGGTACCCGCACCTGTCCGGCGTTGCCGCGCCGCAGGACGTCCTTGATGCCCGCGCCGCCCGCGCGCCGTTCGTCCTCGTCGGAGGACTGCAGGGCGCGCAGGGCGCGGACGGTCTCGTCGAGGTCGGCGGAGACGTCCGCGAGCAGGTCGGCGACCGGGCCGGGGTTGGCGGAGAGGATGTCGATCCACATCCGGGGGTCGGAGGCGGCGATCCGGGTGACGTCCCGGATGCCCTGTCCGCACAGTCGTACGGCGGCTTCCTCGGCGTGCTCCAGACGGGCGGCGACCATGCTGGAGACCAGGTGGGGCATGTGCGAGACGAGGGCCACGGCGCGGTCGTGGGCGTCGGCGTCCATGACGACCGGCACGGCCCGGCACAGCGAGACCAGTTCCAGGGCGAGGTTCAGCACCTCGGTGTCGGTGTCCCGGGTGGGGGTGAGCACCCAGGGGCGGCCCTCGAAGAGGTCGCCGGTGGCGGCCAGCGGGCCGGACTTCTCCCGGCCGGACATGGGGTGGGTGCCGATGTACCGGGACATCACGGACGGGTCCAGGCCGCGGGCCTCCAGCTCCCGGCGCGGGCCGCCCTTGACGCTGGCCACGTCGAGGTAGCCGCGCGCGACACCCCGGGCCATGGCGTCCGCGAGGACGGCGGCCACGTGCGCGGGCGGTGCGGCGATGACCGCGAGGTCCACCGGGCCCTGGGGCGCCTCGTCGGTGCCGGCGCCGAGCGCGGCCGCCGTACGGGCCTGCTCGGGGTCGTGGTCCTCGAGGTGGACGGTGACGCCGCGCTGGGTCAGGGCGAGCGCGGCGGAGGTGCCGATCAGGCCGGTGCCGATGACGAGTGCGGTCCTCACTGGGCGATGTCCTTGCGCAGGGCGGCGGCGGCGCCGAGGTAGACGTGGGCGATGTCGGCGCGGGGCCGGTCGGACTCGATGTGCGCGAGGAGCCGGACGACCCGGGGCATGGCGCCCTCGATGTCGAGTTCCTGGGCGCAGATCAGCGGGACGTCGACAATGCCCAGCCCCCGGGCCGCGGCGGCCGGGAAGTCGCTGTGCAGGTCGGGGGTGGCCGTGAACCAGATGCTGATCAGGTCGTCGGTGGTCAGCCCGTTCCGCTCCATGACGGCGGTGAGCAGCGCTCCGACCTGCTCGTCCATGTGGCCGGCCTCGTCCCGCTCCAGTTGGACGGCCCCCCGGACCGCTCGTACCGCCACGGTGCTGCTCCTTGCTGACGTGCGCGCCGACCGGTGCCGACTCGTGCTGCGACCACCCTAGTCAGCGCACGCGGGCCGGTCGCGCACCGCCCGCCTCCCGAGACCGCCACCGGTCCTCCGGACGACCGCCCGCACCTCCGGGACTCCCCCGACCCCCGAGACCACCACGCGCCCCTGCGGGCCGACCACCCCACCCCTCCCGGACGGGCACCCACCCTGCGGGACCACCCCCGGCCTCCGGGACCGCGCCCGGCCCCCGGCATCGTCGCCGGGCCTCCGGGCCCCGCCCTCCTTGCTCGCCCCCCACGCCAGAGCACCCCTCGCGGGGCCGGAGCGGGGGCCGATCCGGTGACGCCGGGACCGAGGTTCCTTCGCCGCGGGCCTCTTCGGTGAAAAGATGCCCGAACTTGACGCTTTCCTCCCGTTACGTTCGGAGTGACGACATGACCCAGCCCGCGACGCGGCGCACGATCCTCTCGACAGGCGCCGCGGCGCTCGCCGTCGGATGCGTGGGATGCGGCGGCAACGACAGCGCGAGCTCCTCCTCCGCGAGCAGCTCGCCCAGCGGTACCCCTAGCAATGTCGCGGCCAGCGAGGACGTCGCGGCCGCCACCGGGCAGGCGCTGGCGCGGACCGCCGAGATCCCGGAGGGCGGTGGCAAGATCTTCAAGGAGCGGAAGATCGTGGTCACGCAGCCGGCGAAGGGTGAGTTCAAGGCCTTCTCGGCGATCTGCACCCACCAGGGCTGCACGGTGGCCAAGGTCGCGGACGGCACGATCGACTGCCCCTGCCACGGCAGCAGGTTCCACATCGCCGACGGAACGGTGGCGCACGGCCCGGCGACCAGGGCGCTGCCTGCCGAGCAGATCAAGGTGGAGGGAAACTCGATCCACCTGACGTGAGGGTCCCGCGTACGCTCCCGGCATGCAGTCGCAGACCCCCGAGAACGCCCGGACCCGCGGGAACACCGTGGCCGCCGGCGCCTCCCAGGCCGCCGCCGAAACCCCCGGAGCCCCCGGACTCGGCGAGAGGCTGGTGCGCGACCACACGGTCTACGCCTGTGTCATGGGCTCGCGGGCCTTCGGCCTGGCCACGGACGCCAGCGACACCGACCGGCGGGGCGTCTTCCTCGCCCCCACTCCCCTGTTCTGGCGGTTCGAGAAGCCGCCGACGCATGTGGAGGGGCCGGGCGAGGAGCGCTTCTCCTGGGAGCTGGAGCGGTTCTGCGAACTGGCGCTGCGCGGCAACCCGAACATCCTGGAGTGCCTGCACTCGCCGCTGGTGGAGCACGTGGACGACACCGGCCGCGAGTTGCTGGACCTGCGTGACGCCTTCCTCTCCCGGCGGGTCTACGACACCTTCACCGGCTACGCCCTCAGCCAGCGCCGCAAGCTCGACGTCGACGTCCGCACGACCGGCGCCCCGCGCTGGAAGCACGCGATGCACCTGCTGCGCCTGCTGATGAGCGCCCGGGACCTGCTGCGCACCGGCGAGCTGCGGATCGACGTCGGCGAGCAGCGGGAGGCACTGCTGGCGGTGAAGCGGGGCGAGGTGCCCTGGGCCGAGGTCGAGGCCCGCGTGGCGCGGCTGGCGGCCGAGACCGAGGAGGCCCTGCACGGCACCCCGCTCCCGCCGGAACCGGACCACGCGCGCGTGGCCGGCTTCCTCTTCCGCACGCGCCGCGCCTCAGCCGAGTCGGACGCGCACCACGAAGTCGTGCAGGGCGTCCTGCGCGCCGGCCGCGTCGGGCAGGGCTGAGGTGTTCTGCGCCTCGTCGAGCGCCGCGTGCAGCCGTTCCAGATCGGCCTCCACGCGCGCGTGGTCGACTTCGGCGTCGCCGTGTTCGCGTTCGGCCTTGGCGGCTATCAGCTCGGGCAGGTAGCCGGGAGCGTCGAGCTGCTCCAGCAGGGTGGGCAGATGGGCCTGCACCTCGCCGGTGCGCATCAGGTGGATGCCGGTGAGCAGCACCCGGAACGTGTAGAGCAGGGGCTTGAGTTCGCCGGTCTTCTCGAACAGCCGCCACTGGGTGACCGCGAAGCCGCGGTAGTGGTGGGCGTGGTGGCTGGTCAGGACGCCGGGGGCGAGCGCGGCCAGTTCCCGGTGTGCCTCGGTGGTGTGCGCGACCAGAGGCGAGAGCAGCTGCTCCAGCACGTAGCCGTTGCGCCGCAGCATCAGCCGTACGAACTTGCGCAGGTCGTGGGTGACGAGATCCATCTCGACGCCCATCCGCACCCAGGCCCGTGACCGCGTCTCCGCCGGCTCGCGCAGCCCGACCAGGTCGGCGGCGGGCAGCAGATGCACGCCGCGCAGGTCCAGGTCGGAGTCCTGGGAGGGGAAGCCGTACAGATGGGCTCCGGAAACGGTCGCGAACAGCAGGGGGTCGGGCTGTTCCGCGATCACCGGCGCCAGGTCCAGGTCCAGGTCCAGGTCCACTTCCATGCCGAGGTCGTCGATCATGCGTCTAAGCGTCCCAGAGCGCTCCCAGGGCCAAAAGATCGCCTCGGTACTCGATCCGCTCGGTCCACGCGGCCGGCCAGGCGTCGGCGCCCAGCCAGGCACCCGCGAAGGCGCCGGTGAGGCAGGCGATGGAGTCGGAGTCGCCGGAGGAGCAGGCGGCCCGGCGCAGGGCGGTGACGGGCTCGTCGGGGAAGAGCAGGAAGCACAGCAGCCCGGTGGCGAGGGCCTCTTCGGCGATCCAGCCCGCGCCCGTGGCCAGGCACGGGTCGGTCTCCGGGGAGACGCTGCCCACGGCCTCCTGGAGGCGCTCGAGTATCGCCAGGCACTCGTCCCAGCCGCGCGCGATGAAGTGCTCGGGGCTCGGGTCCTGGGAGCGGGTCCACAGGTCGCCGAGCCAGGTGTGGTCGTAGCGCGTGCGGTTGTCGTAGGCGTACGAGCGCAGCTGCCCGACGAGTCCGGCCGGGTCGGTGCCCTGGGCGAGGAGATGGACGGCGTGGGCGGTGAGGTCGGAGGCGGCGAGCGCGGTGGGGTGTCCGTGGGTGAGCCCGGACTGCAACTGGGCGGCGCCGGCCCGCTGCTCGCCGCTCAGGCCGGGGGCGAGCCCGACGGGGGCGACGCGCATGTTGGCTCCGCAGCCCTTGGAGCCGATCTGGCTGGCGTCGTGCCAGGGCCGGCCCTCCGCCTTCAGCAGATCGCACGCGATCAGACAGGTGCGGCCGGGGGCGCGGTTGTTGTCGGGCGACCGGTACCACTCCACGAACTCCTCGCGCACCGGCCGCTCCAGCCGCCTGGGGGCGAGGTAGCCGCGTTCCATGGCGGTCCTGAGCCCGCGCCCGAGGGCGAGGGTCATCTGCGTGTCGTCGGAGACGAAGGGACGCTTCGGCAGCTCCATCTCCCGCCAGGGGCCGCACTTGGCGAGGATCGAGGGAACGTCGTTGAACTCGGTGGGAAAGCCCAGGGCGTCTCCGAGGGCGAGGCCGACGAGGGATCCGGTGGCGGCGCGCTTGCCCGCCGGGCTGGTGGTCATGCGGGGTGTCCTTCCCGGGACGGTCGGAGCAGGGGCGGGTGCAGGGCGGTGGCGGTGCCCGCGCGGTAGAGGGCGGCCGGCTTGCCGCGGCCGCCGGTCAGCCGGGCGGCGCCGGGGGCGGGTTCGACGAAGCCGGGCGTGGCGAGGACCTTGCGGCGGAAGTTGGGCCGGTCCAGGGCGGTTCCCCACACGGTCTCGTAGACCTGCTGCAACTCGCCGAGGGTGAACTCGGGCGGGCAGAAGGCGGTGGCGAGACAGGTGCTCTCCAGCCGGTCGCCGATCCGGTCGTGGGCGTCGGCGAGGATCCGGTCGTGGTCGAAGGCGAGCCGCGGGACGGTGTCGTACGGCAGCCAGCGGGCCTGGGCCGCGTCGCCGCCGCCGCGGGGTTCGGGGGGCTCGGGCAGCAGGGCGGTGAAGGCGACGGACACGACCCGCATCCGGGGGTCGCGGCCGGGCTCGCTGTAGGTGCGCAGCTGTTCCAGGTGCAGCCCGGAGACGTCGGCCAGGCCGGTCTCCTCGGCGAGTTCGCGCCGGGCGGCCGTCTCCGCGGACTCCTCGGGCAGCAGGAAGCCGCCGGGCAGCGCCCAGTGTCCGGCGTACGGCTCCTGCCCGCGCTCGACCAGCAGGACGTACAGGGCGCCCTCGCGCACAGTGAGGACGGCGAGGTCGACGGTGACGGCGAACGGTTCGTAGGCGTACTTGTCGTAGGCGCGCCCGTCGTCCTTGTCGTAGGCACGCCCGCCGTCGAGGCGCTTGCCGTCCTTGTCGTAGGCGCGCTCGCCGTCGGCGTGCTCGTCACGGCCGTCCACGCCCGGCCACCCCCTTGCGATCGCATCTTTATGGTCAACCTGACCAATAGTCATCCCGACTATAAAGAAGGGGCGCCGCGGTCCGCAAGCCCCTCAGCGCCCCCTGGGGGCCCTTTCCCCGATACGACGACGACCGGCCCCGGGAAACCCGGAACCGGCCGTCACAGAGCTACGCAGGCGCCTCCTAGAGGTCGACCTCCTGCATGAGCATCCCGACCTCGGTGTTGGACAGGCGGCGCAGCCAGCCCGACTTCTGGTCGCCGAGGGTGATCGGCCCGAAGGAGGTGCGCACCAGCTTCTCGACCGGGAAGCCGGCCTCGGCCAGCATCCGGCGGACGATGTGCTTGCGGCCCTCGTGCAGGGTCACCTCGACCAGGTAGTTCTTGCCGGTCTGCTCGACGACGCGGAAGTGGTCCGCGCGCGCGTAGCCGTCCTCCAGCTGGATGCCGTCCTTCAGACGCTTGCCCAGGTCGCGCGGGATCGGGCCGACGATGGCCGCGAGGTAGGTCTTCTTCACGCCGTACTTGGGGTGGGTGAGACGGTGGGCCAGCTCGCCGTGGTTGGTGAGCAGGATGACGCCCTCGGTCTCGGTGTCGAGCCGGCCGACGTGGAAGAGCCGCGTCTCACGGTTGGTGACGTAGTCACCGAGGCACTGCCGGCCGTCGGGGTCCTCCATCGTCGACACGACGCCGGCGGGCTTGTTCAGCGAGAAGAACTGGTACGACTGCGTGGCGACGGTCAGACCGTCGACCTTGACCTCGTCCTTCTCCGGGTCGACGCGGCGACCCTGCTCCAGCACGATCTCGCCGTTGATCTCGACCCGGGACTGCTCGATCAGCTCCTCGCAGGCACGCCGGGAGCCGTAGCCCGCGCGCGCGAGGACCTTCTGCAGCCGCTCGCCCTCCTGCTCGGCGCCCGGGAAGGTCTTGGGCAGCTTGACGTCCGGCTTGCCGGCGTACCGGTCCCGGTTGCGCTCCTCGACCCGCGTCTCGTACTCACGCGAGCGCGAGGGCACCGTACGGCCCCGTCCGGCGCCCTGCTGGGGCTGCTTGGGGCCGCCCTTGGCACCGCCGCGCGCCGCGCCGCCCCGGCCGGACTTGGGCCCCTCATGGGTGGCGCCGGGGCCCACGTCGTAGCGGCGCTCCTCGGGGCGGGGCTTGCTGGGACGGCCCTGCCCCTGGCGCTCATCCCTGTTCTTGCCGGCGCCGCGGGGGTTACCGCGCCCGCCGCCGCTCTTGCCGCTGCCGCTGCTTCGCATCAAAGTTCCGTCTTAGTCGTCCGCATCCTGGCCGCCGGGCGCGTCGGGCGCGTCCGGGTCGAACGACGGTACGCCTTCCTGGGTCTCGGCCTCGATCGCCTCCGCCTCCGGGAGGAAGGGCGCGAGCTCCGGGAGTTCGTCCAGGCCACGCAGGCCCATCCGCTCCAGGAAGTAGTTCGTCGTCGTGTACAGGATCGCACCTGTTTCGGGTTCCGCGCCCGTCTCCTCGACCAGACCCCGCTGCAGAAGGGTCCGCATCACGCCGTCGCAGTTGACTCCGCGCACGGCGGATACGCGGCTGCGGCTGACCGGCTGGCGGTAGGCGACGACGGCCAGGGTCTCCAGGGCCGCCTGGGTGAGGCGGGCGGTCTGGCCGTCCAGGACGAGCCGTTCCACGGCCGGCGCGTAGGCGGCACGGCTGTAGAAACGCCAGCCGCCCGCGACGAACCGCAGGTCGAAGCCGCGGCCCTGCACGGTGTAGTCGTCGGCCAGCTCCCGCAGCGCGTCCGCGATCTGCCGCGGGGGGCGTTCGAGGATCCGGGCCAGGTGCGCCTCGGTCGCGGGCTCGTCCACGACCATGAGGACCGCCTCCAGGGCGGGCTTGAGGTCGAGTCCGGCGACGGTACAAAGTCCTGCCGGATGCTCTGCGGTCTCCTCGCTCATGCCCTCTTCTCCTCCGCCGGTTCCTCGGCGTCCTTGGTGTCCTTGGCGTTTTTGGCGTCCTTGGCGCCCTTGCGCTCTTCGGGGTCCTCGGGCGGCCGGTCGAACTCGTCGGTGACCATCGGTGCCGCGTCCGCGTCCCCACCGGTCCAGCGCACCAGCAGCTCACCGAGCGCGGTCTCCTGGTCCAGGGCGACGGCCTTCTCGCGGTACAGCTCCAGCAGCGCGAGGAAGCGGGCCACGACGGTGAGGGTGTCGTCGGTGTCCTCCACCAGCGCGCGGAAGCTGACCTCGCCGAGCTCCCTCAGCCGTACGACGACGATCCCCGCCTGTTCCCGCACGCTCACCAGGGGTGCGTGGATGTGGTCCACGTACACCTGCGGCTCGGCCCTGGGCTGCATCGCCTTGACCGCGAGCTTCGCGAACCCCTCGGGTCCGATGCTGATCACGACCTCGGGCAGCAGCTCGGCGTGGTGCGGTTCGAGGCCGACGGTACGGGGGTGCCGGAGGGCCTCGTCGTCCAGGCGCTCGTTGAAGATGTCGGCGATCCGCTTGTACGCCCGGTACTGCAGCAGCCGCGCGAACAGCAGGTCCCGGGCCTCCAGCAGCGCCAGGTCGGCCTCGTCCTCCACCTCGGCGACGGGCAGCAGCCGGGCGGCCTTCAGGTCGAGCAGGGTCGCGGCGACCACGAGGAACTCGGTGGTCTGGTCCAGGTCCCAGTCCGGTCCCATGGCCCGGATGTGCGCCATGAACTCGTCCGTGACCTTGGACAGGGCCACCTCGGTGACGTCCAGCCGGTGCTTGGAGATGAGCTGGAGCAGCAGGTCGAAGGGCCCCTCGAAGTTGGCGAGGCGCACCTTGAAGACCCCGCCGACGCCGGACGCCTCTCCCGACTCACCCCGGGACGGGACCTCGGCCGACCCGGGCTCGGGCGATCCGGCCTCGGGTGATCCGGCCTCGGGTGATCCGGCCTCGGGCGATTCGGGCTGTGCCAGGACAGGCGCGGGCCGTTTCTCCGCCGGGGCGGGGGGCGCGGTGGCCGGCACGGGGGCGGCCGCGGCCGGTTCGGGAGGGATGCCTCCCGGGCCCCGGCCCAGCGCACGCCTGCGGCCGGGACCCGCGCCGGAGGTGGGAGCGTCGTTCGAGGTCATGGCCGTCGCAGGCTACCGCTCGTTGTCCGGAGAAACCGGCTAGCGACCCCGCAGCCGGCGTACCAGGATGCTCGCTTCCCCGCGGGCCTCCAGGTCGGCGAGGACCACGGCGACCGCCTCGCGGACGATGCGGCCGCGGTCGACGGCGAGGCCGTGCTCGCCGCGCAGGACCAGCCGGGCGTGCTCGAGGTCCATGAGTTCCTCGGCGGAGACGTACACGGTGATCTTCTCGTCGTGGCGCTCACGCCCGCTGGGGCGCCGGGAGGCCTGCCTCCCCCGCTTGCGCGGCTGCGCGTCCGCGTCCGCGGTGCCAGAACCTTCCTGCGCCGCCTGTCGCCGGGCCGGCCGGGTGCCGGCGTCGGCCCCGTCCGTCCCGACCGCCGCCGCGTGCTCCGCGCCCTCGCCGTCGCCGCCCTGGACGGGCACCGACTGCGGCGCGTCCTCGGCGGCGGCAGCGGCCGACGGGTCGCTCTCCCCCGCGGGAGCCGGCACCCGGGCCTCACCGCCCACCGCACGGCGGGGCGTGGAGGACTGGAGCCCCATCCCCCCGGTCGTACGGAACAGTTCGTCGGCCCCGGGCAGACTCACTCGGCGTGACACCGGGCGAGCACCTCCCTGGCGAGCTGGCGGTAGGCGGCGGCACCGACGGAGTTGGAGGCGTACGTGGTGATCGGCTCACCGGCGACCGTGGTCTCCGGGAAGCGGACCGTGCGCCCGATGACCGTGTGGTAGACGTGGTCGTCGAAGGCCTCGACGACACGCGCGAGCACCTCACGGCTGTGCACCGTGCGCGAGTCGTACATCGTGGCGAGGATGCCGTCGAGTTCCAGCTCGGGGTTGAGCCGCTCCTGGACCTTCTCGATCGTCTCGGTCAGCAGGGCCACACCGCGAAGGGCGAAGAACTCGCACTCCAGCGGCACGATCACCTTGTGCGCGGCCGTCAGCGCGTTGACGGTGAGCAGGCCGAGCGAGGGCTGACAGTCGATCACGATGTAGTCGTAGTCGTCCATCAGGGGCTTGAGCGCCCGCTGGAGGGTCGACTCGCGCGCGACCTCCGAGACCAGCTGGACCTCGGCGGCCGACAGGTCGATGTTGCTGGGCAGCAGGTCCATGTTGGGGACCGCCGTCTTCAGCAGGACCTCGTCCGCCGACATGCCCCGCTCCATGAGCAGGTTGTAGACGGTGAGGTCCAGCTCCATCGGGTTGACGCCGAGACCCACCGACAGCGCGCCCTGCGGGTCGAAGTCCACGAGCAGCACGCGCCGGCCGTACTCCGCGAGCGCGGCACCCAGGTTGATGGTCGACGTCGTCTTGCCGACGCCACCCTTCTGGTTGCACATCGCGATGATCTTCGCGGGGCCGTGGTCGGTCAGCGGGCCCGGGATCGGGAAGTACGGCAGCGGGCGCCCGGTCGGGCCGACGCGCTCGCGGCGCTGACGGGCCGCGTCGGGCGCGAGCGTGGCCGCGTACTCCGGATCGGGCTCGTACTCGGCGTCGGGGTCGTAGAAGTGCCCGTCGGGCAGTTCGTCGTAGACGGCGAGGTGGTTGTGGGGCGCGCCACTTCCGTCGCCGGCCATGGCGTTCACGTGATGGCCATCCATGCTCTGGTGTGCTGTCCGGGCCGTCTTCGGCCCCGGACTCTGGTGGGCTGCGAAGGTGCGCACTGCGACGGAGCCGACAGCCTCGAATCCCGTGGACCCCTGGTCCTGTGCCGGCATTCCTGGTTGCCCACCCCCGGGAGAAAATGTCGACTCATTCACAAGTCGTCTTACCTCCTTGGTGACCAGGAAACTTCTAGACAAGGTCAGCGTGGCACCATGCCGACGGTTGGCGACTCTATGGCGTGTCGGCGGTCCGCAGCAACACAATCCGCCGGACCCGGCAGGATGTGTCGGCAATCAAACATCCAGCTGTCAAGGGCGTACGGCCGTCGCACAGCAGGTTTCACTGGTGTGCGAATCGGGCGAAGGGTTACGTTCGAGGCGAGTTGACCGAGTGTCGCAAAGTGACCATACACACATCCGGCCGGACCTTGTCGGGCAAGGTCCGGCCGGGTGCGCGGTGTTGACGACCAGGGTTGACGAATCGTCGATCGCCTGATGGCGACTTAGTGACTCACCCGGTCACGGGCTTCAGCCGAGCACGGTCTCCAGGTCCACGTGCTCCATGCCGAGCGCCTCGGCGACCTCCTTGTAAACGACCTTGCCCTCATGGACGTTGAGGCCCTTGGCGAGCGCGGCGTCGCGGCGCAGCGCCTCGACCCAGCCGTTGTTGGCCAGCGACACGACGTACGGCAGCGTGGCGTTGGTGAGCGCGTTGGTGGAGGTGTTCGGCACCGCGCCCGGCATGTTGGCGACGCAGTAGAAGACCGAGTTGTGCACCCGGAAGGTCGGCTCGGCGTGCGTGGTGGGACGGGAGTCCTCGAAGCAGCCGCCCTGGTCGATCGCGATGTCGACAAGGACACTTCCGGGCTTCATGCGGGACACCAGCTCGTTGGTGACCAGCTTCGGAGCCTTGGCGCCCGGGATGAGGACCGCGCCGATGACGAGGTCGGCGTCGAGGACGGCCTTCTCCAGCTCGAAGGAGTTGGACATGATCGCCTTGACCTTCGTACCGAAGATCCGGTCGGCCTCGCGCAGCTTGTTGATGTCGCGGTCCAGCAGCGTCACCTCGAAGCCCATGCCGATGGCGATCTGCGTGGCGTTCCAGCCGGAGACACCGCCGCCGATGACGACGGCCTTCGCCGGGGTCACGCCCGGGACGCCGCCCGGCAGCACGCCGCGGCCGCCGGCCGGGGCCATCAGGTGGTAGGCGCCGACCTGCGGGGCCAGCCGGCCCGCGACCTCGGACATCGGGGCGAGCAGCGGCAGCGCGCGGTTGGCGAGCTCGACCGTCTCGTAGGCGATGGCGGTGGTGCCGGACTCCACCAGGGCGTCCGTGCACTCCTTGGAGGCGGCCAGGTGCAGGTAGGTGAAGAGGATCTGGTCCTTGCGGAGGCGGTGGTACTCCTCCGCGATGGGCTCCTTGACCTTCAGCAGCAGGTCGGAGGTGGACCACACCTCGTCGGCCGTGTCGAGGATGGCGGCACCGGCGGCGGTGTACTCCTCGTCCGTGATCGAGGAGCCGAGGCCGGCACCCCGCTCGATGACGACCTGGTGGCCGTTGCGCACCAGCTCGTGCACGCCGGCCGGGGTGATGGCCACCCGGAACTCGTTGTTCTTGACCTCGCGGGGGATGCCGACCTTCACGTCGATCACGGTCCTTGACTCAGGGGGTATGACGGGTGCGTCACCTGACATAGCCAGGCATGCCGGTGCACACCGGGAGACACCGCAGGAGAACGTGCGGCAGAGCCAGTTTAATGAAGGTGTTCCGCGTGTCTAGCCTTTCATTGCATCAATCTTCATCAGATGTTCTGCGGATTTCGCAGGCATCCTCGGCTTCACTCCCGCAGACCTCGTCCTCCGGGGCCTCTTCGTCCAGCATGCGCTCCGCCGCGACGCGGTGCAGGCGGGCGGCGACGGGGTCGCCGAGGCGGTCCAGAGTGTCGGCGAGCCGGAGCGAGAGCGCGGCCTGGAGCCGGGTGTCCTCGGCCCGCCGCGCCCACTCGATCGCCTCCCGGCAGGTCGCCAGCGACTCCGCGGGGCGCCCCGCGTACTCCTGGACCCGCGCCAGCTCGCTCAACGCGCGCGCGTGGGCGGCGACGTCACCCTCCTTGCGGTATCCGGCGACGGCGGCCCGCCAGTTGCGCAGCGCCTCGCCGTAGCGGCCCGCGTAGGTGTGGGCGGTGCCGATCCGGCCGTACAGCCGGGCGGCCTGCGCCCGGTCGTCCCGGGCCAGCCGGTCGGCGAGGGCGCGGCCGAACCAGTCGGCGGCCCGGTCGTAGTCGTCCAGCTCCTGGTAGGCGCCGCCTACGGATTCCATCGCGCGGCCGGTGGCGTACGGGTCACCGGCCTCGCGTCCGGCGTCCAGCGCGGCCCGGTAGCGGACGAGCGCGTCCCGGGTACGGCCGGTCTGGGCGTCCAGGTCGCCGAGGTTCAGCAGGGCCGCGGCCCGCTCCCGGGGCAGCCCGCGCCGCTCGGCGACGTCGAGGACGAGACTGTGGACGCCGTACAGGTCGGGCGCGGCGGCCTGGGTGCCGACGTGCGCGACCAGGGCCCTGACCAGCTGGGACATCAGCCTGCGGGCGAGGGTGTCCAGCTCCCCGTCGGCCACGGCGAGCCGGACGGCGGCCAGCAGCGCGGGGCGGCGCACGTTCAGCCACTCGGCGGCGGCCCGGGGGGTGGGGAAGCGCAGCGCCGGGGGCAGGGACTGCAGCTTCTCCCGGGCCTGCGGGCTGTCGGTCTCGGTGATCGCCCGGCAGGACTGCAGCAGCCGCACATCGCGTTCGAGCAGGCGGGCGCGGGCCAGCTGGAGTTCGCCGGGCCGCTCCTGGCTCTCGGCGAGGGCGCGCAGCAGGGGGTGCAGGCAGCCGGGGACGTCGTACTCGGGCAGGGGGGACTCCACGGCCCGGAGCAGGCCGAGGGAGACCAGCTCGTCCAGCGTGCCGCGGGCGGCGTTCACCGAGCAGCCGGCCAGTGCGGAGGCGGTGTGCGGGTCGATCAGCCCGGCCGGGGCCTGGGAGAGCAGTCGCAGTATCCGGGCGGTCTGGCCGGGCAGCTGGTCGTGCACGAGCCGGAAGACACGGGCGAGCGGGGCGGCGTCGGCGCCGTCCTCGGCGTCCTTGTGCAGGCGCTTGGCCAGGTCGGAGACGGCCGCCTGGGGCCGGGAGGCGAGCCAGCCGCCGGCCAGGGTGAGCGCGGCCGGCTGGCCCTGGCAGGCCTCGGCCAGGGTCTCGGCGGCACGAGGGTCGACGGTGATGCGGACCGAGCCGGTGTAGCGGGTGAGGAGTGCCACCGCCGACTTGGTGTCCAGGCCGCCGAGGGTGCAGGGGCGGACGTCGGAGATGCCGGTGAGCGGCCCGCCGGAGACGGCGACCACCAGGCAGTCCGGGGCGTCCGGCAGCAGCGCGTCGACCTGGTCGGCGCTCGCCGCGTCGTCCAGCAGGAGCAGGGACCGGCGCCCGGCGAGGGCCTCGCGCAGCGCCTCGGTCAGCTCGTCCTCGGCGGCCCCGGCGGGGGCCGGCGCCGCCAGCGCGGTGAGGAGTTCGCGGGCGGTGCGCTCGACCGGTACGGGGGTGCCGTCGGGCTCGCTGAGCCGGGCCCGCAGCACTCCGTCGGGGTAACGCTCCGCCACCTGCCGTACGAGCTCCTCGGCGAGCGCGGTCCGGCCGGAGCCGGGACGGCCCGCGACGAGGAGCACGCGGGCGCGGGGCGCCTTGCGGCCGGCGAGGGTGTCCAGTCCCGTGCGCGCGATGTCGGCGCGCAGCTCCTTCAGCTCGCGTGTGCGGCCGAGGAACCGGCCCTCCGCGACCGAGTGTCCCGACAGCCGCACGCCGCCTGCGTCCACCGCCTGATCCGTCACGGGCCACACTCCCGTCCCACCGCACGCGCAAGCCCGCCGGGTCTCCGGTGCGGGCGATCAGAGCCTAGTTCACGCTCTGCGACGTTCCCGGCGGAGCACGGCGGGCACATCCCCCGATCGGATCAGGCGATGGTCACACCAATACGCCGACGGCGGGCGGGGGTACCTCGGACGGCGGAGTCCGGACGCTTCGGGCGGCGGAGTCCGGTCGGGTCAGGAGGCGGAGGCCGGACGCTTCAGGAGGCGAAGGGACGCGCGGGCCACGGGGCGTCGGCCGGGCGCAGGGCGTCGACGCCGTCCCCGGCGCGGGTGGCGACCAGGGCCAGGACGCCCACCACGAGGCAGTTGTTGTGCACGTCACCGGCGAGCACCAGGCGCACCAGCTCGTCGACCGGCACGCGCGCGTACGCCATGTCGGTCTCCTCGTGCTCCGTCACGAACCGCTCGCCCTCGGCCTCGGACAGATCGCGGGCGAGGAAGATCCGTACGGCCTCGTCGCAGCCGCCGGGCGTGGTGTACACGTCGGTCAGCACCCGCCAGTCCCCCGCCTTGACGTGCGCCTCCTCGTACAGCTCGCGCTGGGCGGCGTGCAGCGGGTTCTCGCCGGGCACGTCGAGCAGGCCGGCCGGGATCTCCCAGAGCTTGTGCCGGACGGGGTGGCGGTACTGGTTGATGAGCAGGACCCGGTCCTGCTCGTCGAGGGCGAGGACGGCGACCGAGCCGGGGTGCACCTGGTAGTCGCGGCGGACCACCGAGCCGTCGGGCATGACCACGTCGTCCGTGCGCACGGAGGTCTTGTTGCCCGTGAAGGGGGTCTCCGTCGCCCGGATCTCCCACTCCTCGGGGGTGTCCTTGATGGTCATGCCCTGTCCTTCCACACGCTTTCGAAAAAGACCGGCTCAGACGAAACCGGGGTGCGCACCTTCGCAGGTCCGCACCCCGGCCACCGTACAACTGGTGTGTTACTTCGACGTCTTCCGCTCGACGGCGGCCTTCACCAGGCCGGCGAACAGCGGGTGCGGGCGCGTCGGCCGCGAGCGCAGCTCGGGGTGCGCCTGCGTGGCGACCAGGTAGGGGTGGACGTCACGCGGGTACTCGACGTACTCGACGAGCTTGCCGTCCGGCGAGGTGCCCGAGAAGAGGATGCCGGCCTTCTTCTCCAGCTCCGCGCGGTAGGCGTTGTTCACCTCGTAGCGGTGACGGTGGCGCTCCTCGACGTACTCCTTGCCGTCGTACACCTCGCGGACGATGGAGCCGTCGGCCAGCTTCGCCGGGTACATGCCCAGACGCATGGTGCCGCCCAGGTCGCCCTCGCCGGAGACGATGTCGAGCTGCTCGGCCATCGTGGAGATGACCGGGTGGGCGGTGCCCGGGTCGAACTCGGTGGAGTTGGCGTCCGGGATGCCGGCGAGGTTGCGCGCGGCCTCGATCACGACGCACTGCAGGCCGAGGCAGAGACCCAGCAGCGGGATCTTGTTCTCACGGGCGTACTCGATGGCGCCGACCTTGCCGGAGACACCGCGGTCGCCGAAGCCGCCCGGGATGCAGATGCCGTCGACGTCGCCGAGCACGGCGGCGGCACCGGCCGGGGTCTTGCAGTCGTCCGAGGTGACCCACTTGATCTTGACGCGGGCCTTGTTGGCGAAACCGCCGGCGCGCAGCGCCTCGGTGACCGACAGGTAGGCGTCGGGCAGGTCGATGTACTTGCCGACCAGGGCGAGGGTGATCTCGTGGTCGGGGTTGTGGACGCGGTCGAGCAGGTCCTCCCAGGTCGTCCAGTCCACGTCACGGAAGGACAGGTCGAGCTTGCGGACGACGTAGGCGTCCAGGCCCTCGGAGTGGATGACCTTCGGGATGTCGTAGATCGAGCGGGCGTCGGGGCAGGCCACGACGGCGGCCTCGTCGACGTCGCACATCAGCGAGATCTTGCGCTTGATGGCGGTGGGGACCTCGCGGTCGCAGCGCAGCACGATCGCGTCGGGCTGGATGCCGATGTTGCGCAGCGCGGCGACGGAGTGCTGGGTCGGCTTGGTCTTCAGCTCGCCCGAGGGGCCGATGTACGGCAGCAGCGAGATGTGCACGACGAAGACGTTGTCGCGGCCGACCTCGTGGCGGACCTGGCGGACGGTCTCCAGGAACGGCAGCGACTCGATGTCGCCGACGGTGCCGCCGACCTCGGTGATGACGACGTCCACCTCGTCGGTGGCCATGCGCCGGATGCGGTGCTTGATCTCGTTGGTGATGTGCGGGATGACCTGGACGGTGTCGCCCAGGTACTCGCCGCGCCGCTCCTTGGCGATCACCGTGGAGTAGACCTGACCGGTGGTGACGTTGGCGGAGCCGTCGAGGTCGCGGTCGAGGAAGCGCTCGTAGTGACCGATGTCCAGGTCGGTCTCGGCGCCGTCGTTGGTGACGAACACCTCACCGTGCTGGAAGGGGTTCATCGTGCCCGGGTCGACGTTCAGGTAAGGGTCGAGCTTCTGCATCACGACGCGCAGGCCGCGGGCCTTGAGCAGCATGCCCAGGCTGGAGGCGGTGAGGCCCTTGCCGAGCGAGGAGGCGACACCCCCGGTGACGAAGATGTGCTTGGTCGTCGTGGATTTGGGCGTCATGGCCAAGAGGGGGCTCCCGTGGTCGCTGTCTGTGATGCGGTGCGGCTGCCGGCCCGGAGGATCATGTGTTTCCTCGCGGGGCGCCGTCGCTGCGGTTCGGGGGTTTTTCCGGCCCACCGTCCACGGGCTACCAGGGTATCAGCGCCCGGAGGGGATGGCTTCCGGCCACGCTCCGTGCCCGTGTCGGCACGGCTCCCGGCGGTGGCGCGGGCCCCCGCGGCGCCCCGGGCGGGCACCGGCGGCGGGCCCGCGGACCTTCACCCGATGCTCACTCGTTCGGCCCACACGGGTTGCCCGGAGGGGCGCGCAGATCATCTACGTGCGTCGTATCCTGCTCGGACACTCGCTGCCGAGCCCGCCGGACGACGGCACACCCCCGCCCACTCACCCGGAAACGCGAGGGCGCGGCAGTTCGTTGAGCAAGGACTGTCGTGTTGCCTCAGGGCTCGGCGGCTGCTTTGCTTCACCGCTCAACGACGCACAACAACGACCCCTTGACCGCACCAAGCGACAGCCCCCTGCGCGGGGGTGACGTGGCCGTTCGACTGGAGTTGCACGTGGCCGGGCGCATCGAAGACTACGCACTCATCGGAGACATGCAGACCGCCGCACTGGTCTGCCGGGACGGCACGGTGGACTGGCTGTGCCTGCCCCGCTTCGACTCGCATGCCATCTTCGCCGGTCTGCTGGGCACCGAGGAACACGGCTTCTGGCGGCTCGGTCCGGCGCACGCGGCCGACTCGCCGCCGCCCGCGGCCACCCGGCGCACCTACCGCGGCGACTCGCTGATCCTGGAGTCGGAGTGGGACACCCCGCGCGGCACCGTGCGCGTGACGGATTTCATGCCGCCTCGTGACGGCGCCCCGCAGCTGATCCGGATCGTGGAGGGCGTCACCGGCCGGGTCCCGATGCGCTCGGAGCTGCGGATGCGGTTCTCCTACGGCCGCGTGGTGCCGTGGGTGCACAAGCACGACAACCGGACCGTGGCGGTCGCCGGGCCCGACTCCGTGTGGTTCGACACGGACGCCGAGACCTACGGCAAGGACCTGACGACGTACTCCGACTTCACGGTCGGCCCGGGTGAGCGGGTGGCGTTCACCATCTCGTGGCAGCCCTCGCACAAGGAGCCGCCGCCGCTGCCCGAGCCGGAAGCCGCGCTGGAGGCGACGGAGGAGTTCTGGCGCGACTGGGTGGAGCAGTGCACGTACCACGGGCCGTACCGCGAGGCGGTGATCCGCTCGCTGATCACGCTGAAGGCGCTGACGTACGCCCCCACCGGCGGCATCGTCGCGGCTCCCACCACCTCGCTGCCCGAGGACATCGGCGGGGTGCGCAACTGGGACTACCGCTACACCTGGCTGCGTGACGCGGCGATCACCCTGTCCTCGCTGCTGCGCACCGGCTACCGCGACGAGGCCCGCGCCTGGCGCGAGTGGCTGCTGCGCGCGGTCGCGGGCGACCCGGAGAACCTGCAGATCATGTACGGCATCGCCGGCGAGCGCGAGCTGGGCGAGGCGGAGCTGGACTGGCTGCCCGGATACGAGAACTCCAGGCCCGTACGGGTCGGCAACGGCGCCGCCCACCAGCTCCAGCTGGACGTGTACGGCGAGGTCACCGAGGCCCTGCACCTGGCGCACATGACGGGTCTGGCCCGCAACGACTACGCCTCCCTGCTCCAGCTGAAGCTGATCCGCTACCTGGAGGACCACTGGCAGGAGCCGGACGAGGGCATCTGGGAGGTGCGCGGCCCGCGCCGCCAGTTCGTGCACTCCAAGGTGATGGCCTGGGTGGCCGTGGACCGCACCATCAAGCTGATCGAGTCCGGTGCGGTGGACGGTCCGCTGGAGCGCTGGAAGGAACTGCGCGACGAGATCCACCGCGAGGTGTGCGAGAAGGGCTACGACAAGGAACGCAACACCTTCACGCAGTACTACGGCTCCAAGGAGCTGGACGCCTCGCTGCTGCTGATCCCGCAGATGGGCTTCCTGCCGCCGGACGACAAGCGGGTGATCGGCACCATCGAGGCGATCCAGCGCGAGCTGTCCACGCCGGACGGGTTCATCCTGCGCTACCCGACCGACGGCGAGCACGCGGGCGTCGACGGTCTGCCCGGCGACGAGGGGGCCTTCCTGGCCTGTTCGTTCTGGATGGCGGACGACCTCGCGATGATCGGCCGCGTGGACGAGGCCCGCCAGCTGTTCGAGAAGCTCCTCGCGCTGCGCAACGACCTCGGACTGCTCGCCGAGGAGTGGGACCCGCGCCTGCAGCGCCAGGTCGGCAACTTCCCGCAGGCCTTCAGCCACGTCCCGCTGATCGACACCGCGCTGCGGCTGACCGCCTCGGGCGCGTACGGCGGCTGAGCGCGCCGGTCCGTGGCTCACGGGCCCTGCCGGACGGGGGCGTCGCACCGGCTGACCGCCCCCGTCCGGCACTTTAGGCTTGAGGCGGACATATGCCCCGTTTTCTTCGGAAGGGGGCGGCCATGGCTCGCCTCTCGAAGGCGCACGCGGCCCTCGCCGCGCTGCGTGAGGATCTGGCCGGCGATGTGCTCGCCCCGGGGGACGCGGGCTACGACGAGGCCCGTGCCGTCTTCAACGCGATGATCGACCGGCGCCCGGCCGTGATCGCCCAGTGCGCGAACGCCGCCGACGTGGTCCGTGCGGTGCGCTTCGCGAGAGAGCTGGACCTCCCGGTCGCGGTGCGCGGCGGCGGCCACAGTGTGTCTGGTACCGCCCTGGGCGACGGCGCGCTCGTGGTGGACCTGCGCCGGATGCACCGGGTGACGGTCGATCCGGCGGCCGAGGCGGTCCGGGTCGAGGGCGGGGCCACGATGAGCCATCTGGACCGGGCCACCGAGCCGTACGGTCTCGCCACGACCGGCGGCCGGGTCTCGACCACCGGCGTCGGCGGCTTCGTCCTCGGCGGCGGCACCGGCTGGCTGGACCGCGTCTTCGGGCTCGCCGTCGACAACCTCCTGGGCGTGGAGCTGGTGACCGCGGACGCGCGGCGGGTGCACGCGAGCGCCGACGAGAATCCCGAGCTGTTCTGGGCGCTGCACGGCGGCGGCGGCAACTTCGGTGTCGCCACCGCGCTCACCCTGGAACTGCACGAGCTGCCGGAGTTCTCCATCGCCCTGCTGCTGTACCCGCCGGCCGCCGGCCCGGACGCGGTCCGCGCCTTCCGCGAGCTGATCCGCACCGGCCCCGACGAGGTGGGCGGGGCCGCGCTGTACATCACCGGGCCGCCCGAGGAGTTCGTCCCGGAGCACCTGGTGGGGCGGCTGGTGTGCGGGGTGCTGGCGACCTACGCGGGCGGCGAGGAGGAGCTGCGCAGGCTGGCCGGGCCGCTGCTGGCGCTGCCGCACGAGGGCGAGGTGGTCGGGACGCTGCCGTACGCGGACGTGCAGTGCATGATCGACGATCCGCCCGGGATGCGGAACTACTGGTCGGCCGAGTACCTGACCGGGCTGCCCGACGCGTGGGTGGACCTGTACTGCGCCCGGGCGGAGAGCATGCCCGTTCCGACCCCCACCCGGCATGTGCTGTTCCCGCAGGGCGGGGCGATCGCCGCCGGTCCGCACACGTACCCGGTGCCCTACCGGGACGCCCCCTGGGTGGTGCATCCCTTCGGTGTCTGGGAGGACCCGGCCGACGACGAACGGGCGGTCGCCTGGGTGCGGGACGTCCGCGCCGACGCGCGTCCGTGGCGGACCGGGGACGTGTACCTGAACTTCATCGGCGACGAGGGCCCCGAGCGGGTGAGCGCGGGGATGGGCGCCGGGAACATGCTGCGGCTGGAGAAGGTGAAGCGGGCGTACGACCCCGACAACGTGTTCCGCTTCAACCACAACATCCGGCCCCTGTAGCGGGCGGCCGGAGCTGTCGTCGGGACGTTCTCGCAGGTAGCGTCCGCTGCATGGACAGCGGTACGGCGAGCGGAGCCGCCACTCAGGATGCCGGGATCACGGTCCGGCGGGCCCTGGAGCTGCCGGGGCTGCGCAGCGGGCTGCCGGAGATCCTGGCGGGCGCCGACCGGCTGGACCGCACCGTGCGCTGGGTGCACGCGGGCGAGGTGCCGAACATCGCGTCGCTGCTCAAGGGCGGCGAACTGCTGCTGACCACCGGCTACGGCGTGGGCACGCGCCCGGCGGAGCAGCGGGCGTTCGTGCGCACGCTCGCCGAGCGGGGCATCGCGGCCCTGGTGGTGGAGCTGGGCCCGCGCTTCACCCGGCTGCCCGCGGCCCTGGTGGACACCGCGCGCGGCGCCGGGCTGCCGCTGGTGCAGCTGCACCGCGAGGTGCCGTTCGTGGCCGTCACCGAGGAGATCCACACCGAGATCGTCAACGGGCACTACGCGCTGCTGCAACGGGCGGAGGAGGTGCACCGGCGGTGCACCGAGGCGCTGCTGGGCGGGGGCGGGGTGCCGCAGGTGCTGGACATCCTGGCCGGCTTCAGCGCCAACCCGGTGTTCCTGGAGACGGCGGACGGCCGGCTGCTGTACGCCGCCGGGCCCGGCCCCGAGGGCGCGGATCCGCTTCAGGTGTGGGAGGGACTGCGGGGACCGCACAAGGACGTGCCGCCGCTGGCCGGTTCGGTGCTCGTGGACGTGCCGGGCGGCGGGCCGGGCGGCGGCCCCGGTGCGGGGCCGGGGGCGGTGCGGGCCCGGCTGGTGCTGCTGCCGGTGCGGGCGCCGCTGGCTCCGGTGCACCGGATCGCCGCCGAGCGGGCCGCGGGGATCCTGGCCGTGGTGCTGATGCAGGCCCGTCAGGAGGAGGAGCTGGCGGCGCGCGGCCGGGGCGATTTCCTCACCGACCTGGCCGAGGGCCGGATCACCGCCGAGGCCGCCCCGGCGCAGGCCCGCGTCCTGGGCTTCAAGCCCGGCGACAGCCCGCTGCTGCCGGTGGTCATGCGGGTCGGGGATTCCCTCTCGCCGGGCGGGGGCTGGGCGGTGCTGGCGCGCGCGGTGGGCGAGGAGCTGGCCGCGGTGGGGGTGCCGGTGCTGCTGGGCGTGCGGCCGGTCGAGGGCCGGGTGCCGGTGCTGCTGGGGCTGCGCGCGGAGGCGGAGCGGCCGGCGGTCGCCGACCGGGTGGCGGCGGCCCTGAGGGCGGGTGTGGAGCGGGCGGGGATGCGGCGCCCCGGTTCCCCGCCGCCGGTCGTGGTGGTCGGCGTCGCGGGCGGGTGGGCTGCCGCGTCGGCGGGGCTGCGGCACGCGGCGGAGACGGCGGCCGCGGCGCAGGGGCTGCCCGACCGGCCCTGGTACGACGCCCGCCGCCTCGACACCGATCTGCTGCTGTGGCGGCTGCGCGGCCACCCGGACCTCGCGGCCTTCGTGGACCGGGCGATCGGCCCGCTGCGCGACCACGACCACCGCGCCAAGCCGCCGCTGCTGCCCACCCTGGAGACCTACCTCGCCCACGCGGGCCGCAAGGCCGAGACCGCCCGCGAACTGCACCTCAACCGCCAGACCCTCTACAACCGGCTCGCCCGCATAGGCGAGTTGCTGGGCACCGACCTCGACGACCCGCAGACGGTCCTGGCGTTGAGCCTCGCCCTGCGCGCACGCCGGCACGTGCCGTAGGACGACCTGGGGCCTGGCGCTCTAGGGGGTGTCGTTTGGATCAGTTCGGGTCCGCGACGCCCGGCACGGCACGTCGCCGCGTTGTCGGATCAGCCGAGTACGTCCGGTACGCGGCAGATCCTCCGCCTTGCGAGGCACCGCACCGGACGCCGCGGCCTGATCCGACCTGATCCAAACGACACCCCCTAGGCCAGCGGTCTGGGCTGGGTCAATTCGTCGTACACGCTGAGGACTTGAGCCACCGCCTCGTCCTCGGTCGGCCAGCCGGCGGCCTGTCGCGCGCCCCGCTCCCGGAGCAGTTCGAGCCGCCCGGGGTCCGCGAGCAGTCGTACGACCGTGTCCGCGAGGGCCTTCGCGTCTCCGTACGGGACGAGCTCGGCCCCGTCGCCGACGAGGTCCGGGACTCCCCCGACAGCGGTGGCGACGAGCGGCACGCGCGCGTGGAGCGCTTCCTGGGCCAGCACGGAGCGGGACTCCCACCTGCTGGTCAGCAGCGCCAGATCGGCGGCGGCGAGCAGTTCCGGCACGTCGTCGCGGGTGCCGAGGAGCCGGACCGGCAACTCCTCGTCCTCGATCCGCCGTTGCAGCTCCGGCCGCAGCGGCCCCTCCCCCGCGACGACGACCAGCGGCATCGGGTCCAGTGCCCGCCAGGTCCGGGCCGCGTCCAGCAGGACGTCGTAGCCGCGGTGCCGGTCGAGGGAGCCGACCGCCATGAGCAACGGGCGTCCGATGGCGCCGAGTTCGGCCCGGATCTTGGGGCGCAGCCGGTCGGGGTCGTCGGCGTCGGCCGGTTGGCGCCGGCCCGGCAGGGCCACGGCGCCGAGCCGGGCGTCCCGCGCGCCCGTGCGGCGGGCCCGGTCCACCAGGTCGGAGGTGGTGCCCAGCACCACGGCGGCCGTCCGCGCCACGCGCCGCTCCAGCAGGCGCAGCAGATGGGCCCGCGCGCCCTCGGCATGTGCCCGGTTGTGCCAGGTGACCACCAGCGGGGTGGTGCGGCCTCCGAGGGCCAGCACGGCGCGGAAGGAGGCGTGCAGCCCGTGCGCGTGGACCAGGTCGGCGTGGGCGCAGGCCGCCCGGAGCGCGGCCACGGAGGCCGGGTCGCTGCTGCGGGGGACGTGGACGTGCTCGGCGCCGGCCCCGGTGAAGTCGTAGGCCCGGTCGGCCTCGGCGGGAGCGCACACGGTGACCCTCACGCCCCGGGCGACGAGCCCGTCCGCCAGGGAGCGCACGTGCGCGCTGCTGCCGGCGTTGCCCCCGCCCAGCACCTGCACGGTGCGCAGCGGCGACAGGCCGTGCGGTGCGTTGCTGCTCACGGGGCTCACGGGGCCGGGGCTCCTGGCTAGGCGCGGGAAGGACACGAGGGAACGTACAGAAGGTAGCGGGCAAAAAGAGGGGGAAGGACGTACCGCGCGCGCCTCTCGCGCGGACCGCGTTCCCTGCCAAGCATGCCAGGACGTACGGCCGTTCCGGGAAACGCGGGGAGTGGCACAGCGCGGCAGGCGGGGGCAATGCGCCGCAGCACGTCACTCACACGGGTGAAGCAATGCCCTGCCCGGCCGAACGGCGTCGCACCCGTACCGCGAGGTCAGCGGCGCGCAGGGGCCGCGCCCGTGCCCTCACCCGGTCCTCGCACGCGCCGTACGCCCACGCGATCCCGGCAGCCGGCGACGGCCACCGACACGACGGCACGGCCGAGGACGGCACGCGCGCCCACCGGCCGCACAGGACGGGGCGGCACAGTCCCGTGGTTCTCGTGGTTCTCGTGGTACTCGCAGCTCTCGCAGTTCTCTTAGTTCTCGCCCCGGGCCGTGGCCAGCAGTTCCTCCGCGTGGGCCCGGGCCGTCTCGGAGTCCTCCTGGCCGGCCAGCATCCGGGACAGCTCGCGGACGCGTTCCTCGCCCTCCAGGACCTTCACGCCGGACCGGGTGACCGTGCCGTCGTTGGTCTTCTCGACCAGCAGCTGCCGGTCGGCGAAGGCGGCGACCTGGGGAAGGTGGGTGACGACGACGACCTGCGCGGTCCGGGCGAGCTTCGCCAGGCGGCGTCCGATCTCGACCGCGGCCTTGCCGCCGACGCCGGCGTCGACCTCGTCGAAGAGATAGGTCGGCACCGGGTCGGTGCCCGCGAACACGACCTCCACGGCGAGCATCACACGGGACAGCTCACCACCGGACGCGCCCTTGGCGATGGGCCGCGGCGGGGCGCCCGGGTGCGGGGCGAGCAACAGCTCGACCTCGTCCACGCCCGAGGGCCCGTAGGCGACCGTGCGGCCGCCGACCTCGACGCCTTCGGGGTCCTCGGTCTGCCGGATGTCGAAGGACACGCGCGCGTGGGGCATCGCCAGCGAGGCCAGCTCTGCGGTCACGGCGGCGGCGAACCGCTCCGCGGCCTCCGTCCGGGCGTCCGTCAACGCCTGTGCCAGACCGCCCAGTTCGGCACGGAGTACGTCCCGTTCGGCGGCCAGTTCGCCGATCCGCTCGTCGTCGCCGTCCAGCTCGGTCAGCCGCGCGGCGCTCTGCTCGGCCCAGGCGAGGACGGCGGCGACGTCGGCGCCGTACTTGCGGGTGAGGGCGGTCAGCGCGGCCCTGCGCTCCTCTACGGCTGCGAGCCGCCGCGGGTCGGCGTCCAGGTCGTCGGCGTACCCGGCCAGCTCACCGGACACGTCACCGAGCAGGATCCCGATCTCGCCGATCCGGTCGGCGAGCACGGCCAGCTCGGGGTCGTGGGAGCGGACGGCCTCCAGGGCCCGGTGGGCGCCCGCGACGAGCGTCGCGGCGTCGATCCCCTCGGGGTCCTCGGGGTCTCCGGCGAGCGCGCCGTGCGCGGCGGTCGCGGCGGACGACAGCGCCTCGGCGTGCCCGAGCCGCTCCGCCTCCTCCGCCAGCTCGGCGTCCTCCCCGGCGCGCGGCTCGACCCCGGCGATCTCGTCGAGGCCGTAGCGCAGCATGTCGGCTTCCTGGGCACGCTCACGCGCGCGCGTGACGATCTCCTCCAGCTCGGCGGAGACGGCCCGCAGCCGCCGGTAGGCCTCGGTGTACTCGGCCAGCGGCTTCGCGACGGCGGCCCCGGCGTACCGGTCGAGCGCCTGCCGCTGCCGGGACAGCTTCAGCAGCCCCTGCTGGTCGGTCTGCCCGTGTACGGCCACCAGGTCGTCGGCCAGCTCGGACAGCAGCCCCACGGGCACGCTGCGCCCGCCCAGGTGGGCCCGCGACCGGCCCTCGGCGGAGACGGTGCGGCTGATCAGCAGGGCACCGTCGTCCAGCTCGGCCCCGGCCTCCTCGGCCCGTAGGACGGCGGCGGCGTCAGCGGGTACGGCGATCCGCCCCTCGACCACCGCCTTCTCGGCCCCGAGCCGCACGAGCGCCGGGTCGGCCCGGCCGCCGAGCAGCAGGCCCAGGCTCGTGACCACCATGGTCTTGCCCGCACCTGTCTCACCGGTGACCGCGGTGAACCCCGGCGACAGCTCGACGACGGCATCGTCAATGACCCCGAGCGACCGTATCCGCATCTCCTCCAACACGGAACAGACCATACGAGGTCCAGGGCGGTGAGCGCACATAGGGCGCCGATGTCACTCCGAGGGGGTCCCCTCCAAGGGGCCCCCTCCAAGGGGGGCCACCCCTGAGGGGGGCCACCCCGAGGGGCGCGCGCAACCGCGCGACAAGCCGCGGCGGGAGCCGCGGCCGCCGATACACCTCGGCGCGCCCCCGTGATCCGCTAGTGCGGCGCTCCCCGCCACCCGGTGGTCGGCAGCGCGAACTTCGCCACGAGCCGGTCGGTGAAGGACGCGTGGTGCAGCCGGGCCAGCCTCACCGGCACGGCGCCCCGCCTGACCTCCACCCGGGCCCCGGGCGGCAGCTCGATGGTCCGCCGCCCGTCGCACCAGAGCACCCCCGGCGGGATGTGCGGCAGAACCTCCACGGCGAGCACCGAGTCCGGCGAGGTCACCAACGGCTTCGCGAACAGCGCGTGCGCGCTGATCGGCACCATCAGCAGCGCCTCCACCTCGGGCCACACCACGGGCCCGCCGGCGGAGAACGCGTACGCCGTGGACCCGGTGGGCGTCGACAGGACGATCCCGTCGCACCCGAACTCCGTGACCGGCCGCCCGTCGATCTCCAGCACGACCTCGAGCATCTTCTCGGCGCCGGCCTTCTGCACGGCCGCCTCGTTGAGCGCCCAGTCGGTGTGCACGATGTCGCCGTTGCGGTGCACGACGACGTCGATGGTCATGCGCTCCTCGACCTCGTACGACCGTGCCACCACCCGGTCGACCACCCGGTCGAGGTCGTCCCGCTCGGCCTCGGCGAGGAACCCGACGCGCCCGAGGTTGACGCCGAGCATCGGGACCCCGGAGGCCCGCGCGAACTCGGCGCCGCGCAGCAGCGTGCCGTCGCCGCCGAGGACGATCAGCAGCTCACAACCGTCCAGGCACTGCGGTGTCGCCTCCTTGACGAGTTCCACCTCGTCGGACAACGGGATGTCGCACGCCTCCTCCTCCAGCACCCGCACCCCGATGCCGTTCCGCAGCAGGCCCTTCACGACGAGTTCCGCACTGCGGATCGCCGCGGGCCGCCCGGTGTGGGCGAGCAGGAAAACAGTTCGCGCTCGGTTCTGTGTCAACGCGGCCCCTCCGCCACTGCTCTCTCGACATCGGCCGGATCCAGCGGGGGAGCACCGGCCGTCAGCCACAGGAAGTACTCGACATTGCCCGAGGGACCGGGCAGCGGGCTGGCGGTGACTCCACGCACCCCGAGCCCCAGTTCCCAGGCCTTCTCGGCCACTCCTCGCACGGCCTCCGCCCGCAGTTGCGGACTCCGTACGACACCCCCGCTGCCGAGCCGTTCCTTCCCCACCTCGAACTGCGGCTTGACCATCATCACCAGGTCGGCGTCCGGCTTCACGCACCGCTTCAGGGCGGGCAGCACCAGCCCGAGCGGGATGAAGGACAGATCACCCACGACAAGATCCACAGGTTCTCCATCGATCGCGTCGATCGTCAACTCGCGTACGTTCGTACGGTCCTTGACGGTGACGCGTTCATCGCTCTGGAGAGACCACGCGAGTTGGCCGTAGCCGACGTCCACGGCGACGACGTGCGCGACGCCCGCGCGCAGCAGGACGTCGGTGAAGCCGCCGGTGGACGCGCCGGCGTCCAGCGCGCGCCGGCCCTCGACGGCGAGCCCCTGCGGCACGAAGGCCTCCAGCGCGCCGGCCAGCTTGTGGCCGCCCCGGGAGACGTAGTCCGGGTCGCCGTCGTCGGCCTGGACCACGATCGCCGCGGCGGTCTCCACCTGGGTGGCCGACTTGGTCGCCACGGTCTTGCCCACGGTGACCCGCCCGGCGGCGATCAGCTGGCCGGCGTGCTCACGCGAGCGCGCGAGCTTCCGGCGGACCAGCTCAGCGTCCAGACGACGGCGTGCGACTCCTGCCACGTTCGGTTCAGCTCCTGCTTTTGGTACGACGATCGAAAAGGTGCGACCCGAAGGGTCTCACCGAGGGGCACCGGCCGGATACCGTGTGGGATCCGGAGGTCCTGGGCGGGCGTCGAGCGCGGTGAGCGCGTCGCGCAGCCCCTGGTGTACATCCTCGTACACCTCGAGGTGTCCGTCGGTGGCGAGGTGGCCGGCGTCGGCCAGCCGCTCCAGCCGGGCGTCGACCTCGGCGTCGCCGGTGGGGACGCGCGCGAGGCCCAGGGGGGCCGGGGCGGCGGGGTCGTACGCGGGCTCGGCCGCGCCATCGACGCCGGGACCGGCGGGAGGGCCGCCGGCACGCTCGGCCGCGGTGACGCTCTCTGCCCCGGACACGGACTCGCTCATGCCCAGACGCTACCGCGAACCACTGGGGTACCGTCGTCCGCGATGGCCACGATCGAGCAGTGCCGCGCCGCACTGGAGAAGCTTTCGGACAACATGCAGGGGGCCGAGGGCGATGTCCGCGCGGCCGCCGCCCTGGACCGTTCGGTGAGCTGTCATGTCACCGACCTGGACGTCACCTTCGCCGGCCGTATGACCGGAGGCCGGATCCAGGTGGACGAGACCTACCCGGGGGCGCCCCGCGAGCGGGCCCGGATAAGACTCGCCATGGCCGGCGACGACCTGGTGTCCCTGGTGGACGGCGGGCTGAACTTCGCGACCGCCTGGGGCTCGGGCCGGATCCGCCTGGAGGCGAGCCTGCTGGACCTGTTCCAGCTCAGAAAGCTCCTGTGAGGCGGGGCCGGGCCGACGGGTGTGACGCGGGCCCGGCTGGTGTGACGCGCGGCCGGCCGCTGTGAGCGGGGCGTGGGCGACGGCCGCAGCGGCCCGCTCCGCGCCCCTCTCGATCCGCGCGCCCCTCTCGGCCCTTCGCGTCGTCCTCGCGCTGTCGATCCCTCGCGCCGTCCTCGCGCCGTCGACCCCTGCGCGCCCGCTCAGGAACCCGCAGTGACCTTCGCCGTGCGGGCCCTGCGCGCGGCCGGCACGACCAGCGGGGTGCCCGTCTCGGGGTCGTCGATGACCTGGCAGCGCAGTCCGAAGACCTCCTCGACCAGCTCGGCCGTGACGATCTCGTTCGGGGCGCCCTCGGCGATCACCGTGCCGCCGCGCAGGGCGATGAGGTGGGTGGCGTAGCGGGCGGCGTGGTTGAGGTCGTGCAGGACGGCGACCAGGGTGCGGCCCTGGGTCTCGTGCAGCTCGGCGCACAGGTCGAGGACGTCGATCTGGTGCTGGATGTCGAGGTAGGTGGTCGGCTCGTCCAGGAGCAGCAGCGGGGTCTGCTGGGCGAGTGCCATGGCGATCCAGACGCGCTGGCGCTGACCGCCGGACAGCTCGTCGACGTACCGGTCGGCCAGCTCGGCGACCCCGGTCTGGGCCATGGACTCCTGTACGACCCGCTCGTCCTCGGCGGACCACTGGCGCAGCAGGCCCTGGTGCGGGTAGCGGCCGCGGCCGACGAGGTCGGCGACGGTGATGCCGTCCGGCGCGATCGACGACTGCGGCAGCAGGCCGAGGGTGCGGGCGACCTTCTTGGCGGGCATCGACTGGATGACCTGCCCGTCCAGCAGCACCTGGCCCTGGCTGGGCCTGAGCATCCGCGACAGCGCCCGCAGGAGCGTCGACTTGCCGCACGCGTTCGGGCCGACGATCACCGTGAAGGAGTTGTCGGGTATCTCCACCGACAGCTGTTCGGCGATGACGCGCTGGTCGTAGGCGAGGGTGACGTTCTCGGCGGACAGGCGGTTCACGGTGCTCCTTCGGGTGTTCTGGTGCGAGCCGCTCGATTCCGGGCCGCCCTTGCTCTCGCTCATATCCGGCCCGCCCTGCGCTCGGTGACGAGCAGCCACAGCAGATAGCCACCGCCCAGGACGCCGGTGACCACGCCCACGGGCAGCTGGTCGGCGCCGAAGGCGCGCTGGGAGACCCAGTCGGCGGCGACCAGCAGGGTGGCGCCCATGCAGAGGGAGAGCACCAGGTTGGGGCCGGGCGTGGGGGCACCTCTCGCGCCCTTGAGGCAGCGGGGGAGGGTCAGCCGCCGGGCGAGCTGGGGCGCGGTGAGCGCCACGAAGCTGACGGGTCCCGCGGCGGCGGTCGCGGCCGCGGTGAGCAGGATGGCGGAGACCATCAGCACCAGCCGTACGCGCTGCACGCGCACGCCGAGCGCGTTCGCGACGTCGTCGCCCATCTCCATCATCCTGAGGCCCCGCGCGTTGACCAGGACCAGCGGGACGAGGACGGCGCACAGCCACAGCAGCGGCCAGACCTGCGTCCAGTCACGGCCGTTGAGCGAGCCGGTCATCCACACCACCGCGCGGGCCGCGTCCACCAGGTCCGCCTTGGTGAGCAGGTAGCCGTTGACCGCGGTGACGAACGCGGAGACGCCGATGCCGACCAGGACCAGCCGGTATCCGTGCACGCCCTGCTTCCAGGCGAGCAGGTAGATGGCGAGGCCGGTCAGCAGGCCGCCGATCAGCGCGCCGACGGTGACCTGTGCGGCGCTGCCGGACATCAGCACGATGACGACCAGCGCGCCCGCGGTCGACCCCTGCGACAGCCCCAGCACGTCGGGGCTGCCCAGCGGGTTGCGCGAGACGGCCTGGAACAGGGCGCCGCCGAGGCCGAGCGAGGCGCCGACCAGCAGGCCGACCAGGACGCGCGGCAGCCGCAGCTCGTTGACGATGAAGTCCTGGTACGCGGTGCCGTCCCCGGCCAGCGTCCTCAGCACGTCGGCCGCCGGGATCTTCGCGTCGCCGGTGCCGATCAGTGCCACGCTCGCGGCGAGCGCGGCGATCAGCAGCAAGGCGACGACGGTCAGGGCGCGGACGTCCAGGCGCAGCGACAGCCCGCCCGGGGTGCGCACAGCACGGCTCCTGTGTCGGGTCTTCACAGCTGGGCCGTCCTCCGACGTCGTACGAGAAAGATGAAGACCGGGCCGCCGATGAGCGCGGTGACGATGCCGACCTGGAGTTCCGAGGGCCGGACCACGACCCGGCCGACGACATCGGCGCCGAGCAGCAGCACGGGCGACAGGACCGTGGCGTACGGCAGGATCCAGCGCAGGTCGGGGCCGGTGAAGGAGCGCACCATGTGCGGGACCATCAGGCCGACGAACACGATCGGACCGCAGGCGGCGGTCGCGGCCCCGCACAGCACGGTCGCGGCGAGCATGGCCAGCGCCCGGGTGCGGTTGAGGTGGGCGCCGAGCGCGCGGGCGGTGTCGTCGCCCATCTCCATGGCGTTCAGCGGCCGGGCCAGCGCGAGCGCGAGGACCGTGCCGGCCGCGAGGAACGGCAGCACCTGCTCGATGGTCGAGTCCGTGGCCGAGGCCAGCGAGCCCACCGTCCAGAAGCGCATCTTGCCCAGCGCCGCGTCGTCCGTGATCATCACGGCCTGGAGATAGCCGTACAGCGCGGCGCTGATCGCCGTGCCGGCGAGCGCGAGCCGTACCGGTGTCGCGCCCCTGCTGCCGCCGAGGAACCAGACCAGCGCGCCCACCACGGCCGCGCCGGCGAAGGCGAACCACACATAGCCGGTCAGGCTGGTGACGCCGAAGTAGGTGATGGCGGTGACGACGGCCGCGGAGGCACCCGCGTTGATGCCGAGCAGCCCGGGGTCGGCCAGCGGGTTGCGGGTGAGCGCCTGGAGGACCGCGCCGGACAGGCCGAGCGCGGCCCCGGCCAGGAGGCCGAGGACCGTACGCGAAATCCGTTCGTCCACGACGACGTCGCCGTAGGTTCCCGTGGCGTGGAACAGGCCGTGCCAGACCTGGTCCGGCGACAGCGCTTTCGCCCCGACCGCGATGCTCGCCAGAGCGACGAGCACCAGGAGCGCGGCGGAGAGGAGGAGCCCAAGGGCCCGCACCGCCCGGCGGGATGGGGGCGCGGGGGAGGTCTCCGCGCGCTGTTCCGGAGGACTGTCGACCAACACGAGGTTAGGTTAGCCTACCCTCGCATTTGGTCTCGACGCCGAGGCACCCCACACCGTGAACTCCCGCGCCCTCAGGGGCGCCGCACCCTCGAAGTGCCCGCGCCCTCAGAGTGCCCGCACCTTCAGTGCCCGCCTCCTCAAAATGCCCGCGCCCTCAGAGTCCGAGCCGTGCCAGCGCCTTGGCCCCGTCCAGCTCGCAGGAGCCGTCCCCGGCCGCCGTCCAGGCCGCCGCGCACAGAGCCCGCAGACCGTCCAGCGCCTCGCCCTCCCCCACCAGCTCCAGCGCGTCCGCCCCGGCCGTGGCCGTCCACCCGCCGCAGCGGAAACCGTCACCTTCCCGGGTGACATCCGGCTGGCCGGTGAGCAGCCCCCGCAGGTCGGCGTCCACGTACGTGGGCCGGTGCCGCGGCGGCGCGGCGAGCAGCTGGGCGCCGTCGGTCACGCCGGTCAGCACCAGCAGGGAGTCCACCCCGCCGTTGAACGCGCCCTCGATGTCCGTGTCCAGCCGGTCCCCGACCACCAGCGGCCGCTCGGCGCCGGTGCGCAGGATGGTCTCCCGGTGCATCGGGGGCAGCGGCTTGCCTGCCACCTGCGGCTCGGCGCCGGTCGCGATCCGTACGACCTCCACCGCGGCGCCGTTGCCGGGCGCGATGCCCCGCCCGCTCGGGATGGTCAGGTCGGTGTTGGACGCGAACCACGGCACACCCCGGGCCACGGCGTACGACGCCTCCGCGAACCGGCCCCACGCCAGGTCCGGGCCGCCGTACCCCTGCACGACCGCCGCCGGGTCGTCGTCCGCGGACTCCACCGGCGTCAGGCCCCGCTCGCGCAGCGCCACCCGCAGCCCCTCACCGCCGATGACCAGCACCCGCGCCCCGGCCGGCACCTGCTCGCTGATCAGCCGCGCGACGGCCTGCGCGGACGTGATCACGTCCTCCGCCTCCGTCGGTATCCCCAGCTCCGTGAGGTGCCCGGCCACGACGTCCGGCGTGCGCAGCGCGTTGTTGGTGACGTACGCCAGCCGCATCCCGCCCTCGCGGGCCACGGCCAGCGAGTCGGCGGCGTGCGCGATCGCGTTCCCGCCCGCGTACACCACCCCGTCCAGATCGAGCAGCGCCGTGTCGTACGCCTCGCTCAGGGGCCGGCTGCTGCTCCCGGGGCCCTCGGGCCTCGTCCTGACGCCCTGGCTCATTCCGCATCGCTCCTCGTTCGACCGTGTTTCCCCCGATCATCCCCCACCCCACTGACACACGTACGATGCCGGGATGAACACAGCAGGTCCCTCGGAAGCAAAGGCGCGCCGAGGCCTGGAACTGACCCCGTTCCGAGGCCTTCGTTACGACCCCGACCGGGTCGGCAGCCTCGCCTCCGTCACCTCCCCGCCGTACGACGTCGTCGTACGCCCCGACGGCCTGTACCACCTGCAGTCGGCCGACCCGTACAACATCGTCCGGCTGATCCTGCCCCAGGCCGGCACGCCCAGCGCCCGCAACGAACAGGCGGCCGACACCCTGCGCCGCTGGCTGGCCGAGGGAGTCCTGACCGCCGACCCCGACCCCGCCCTGTACGTGTACGAGCAGCGCGACGGCAACGGCATGCTCCAGCGCGGCGTCATCGGCGCCCTGCGCGTGTCGGAGCCCTCCGAGGGCGTGGTGCTGCCGCACGAGGACGTCATAGCGCCCGTCGTCGCCGACCGCGCGGCCCTGATGCGCGCCACCCGCGCCAATCTGGAGCCGCTGCTGCTGACCTACCGGGGCGACGGCCCGACGGCCGAGGTCGTCGAGCGCACGGCCGGGCATGCGCCGCTGCTGGCCACGACCACCGAGGACGGCTTCCAGCACCGCCTGTGGGCGGTGACCGACCCCGCCGACCTGTCCCGTGTCCAGTCCGACCTCGCCCACCACCAGGCCCTCATCGCCGACGGCCACCACCGCTGGGCCACCTACCTGCGGCTGCGTGCGGAGCACCCCTCCCCCAGCCCCTGGGACCACGGCCTGGTCCTGCTGGTCGACACCGTCCGCTACCCGCTCCGCGTCCGCGCCATCCACCGCCTCCTGCACGCCCTGCCGGTCGCGGACGCCCTGGCGGCCCTGGACGGCCTGTTCCGGGTACGGCGTCTCGACGTGCCGCTGGCCGAGGCGCTGGAGGCGCTGGCCGACGCGGCCTGCGCGGGCAACGCCTTCCTGCTGGCCGGCGACGGCGCCTTCCACCTGATCGACCGCCCGGACCCGGAGCTGCTCGCCCGCACCGTCCCGGCCGACCGCCCGGCCGCCTGGCGCTCCCTGGACGCCACGGTGCTGCACGCCACGCTCCTGGAGCACGTCTGGCACATCCCCGAGGACTCCCCCGCGCACATCGCCTACATCCACGACACGGCGGCCACGGTCGCCAAGGCTGAGCGGGACGGCGGCACGGCCGTGCTGATGCACCCGGTCCGCGAGGAGGTCGTACGCGATCTGGCCCGCCAGGGGGTGACCATGCCCCGCAAGTCGACGTCGTTCGGCCCGAAGCCGGCGTCCGGGCTGGTGCTGCGCGCACTGGAGATCTGATCTCGGCGCACCGGCGCACCGGCGCGCCAACGCAAAAAGGGCGGGACCCCCCGGGGTCCCGCCCTTCTGTCATCCGTTCACCGTGCGGTCAACGGGCCGCGTCAGTCCTCGGACTTGTCGTCCTCGGCGCCCTCGGCGACGTCGGCGTCGTCACGGCGCTGGTCACGGTCCTGCGAGGCGACGTCCGTGGGCTCGGCGGCACGCTCGGTGCGCTCGCCCTCGATCGGGGCCTCGGCATCAGCCTCGACCTCAACCTCGACCTCGTCCTCGCCCATGGCGTCGACGAACTCCACGCCGTCCAGCTCGGCGAGCCGGTCGGAGGCGTCCGTGCTGCCGTCGCGGTCGGCCTCGACGGTCTTCGCGAACCACTCGCGCGCCTCGGTCTCCCGGCCGGCGGCCAGCAGGGCGTCGGCGTAGGCGTAGCGCAGGCGCGCGGTCCACGGCTGGACCGAGTTGGAGGCCAGCTCCGGGCTCTGCAGGGTCACGATCGCCGCGTCCAGCTGGTCCATGTCGCGCCGGGCACCGGCGGCGACGAGCCGCATCTCGACCTGGCCGGCCTTGTCCAGCTTCTGCACCTCGGGGGCGCCGGCCATGTCCAGGGCCTTCTCCGGCCGTCCGAGCCCACGCTCGCAGTCGGCCATCACCGGCCACAGCTCCACGGTGCCGGTCATGCGCCGGGCGGCGCGGAACTCGGCGAGAGCCTCGCTGAACTTCTGGTTGGCGTACGCGGCGAAACCGGCGGCCTCACGGACGGCTGCCACGCGGGACGCCAGGCGCAGGGCGACCTTGGAGTAGGCGTAGGCGCGCTCGGGCTCCTCGTCGATGAGCCGCGCGACCATCACCAGGTTCTTGGCGACGTCCTCCGCGAGGGTCTTGGGCAGGCTCTGCAGCTCCTGCCGGACGTCCTTGTCGATCTCATCGCCGGTGACGTCCTCGGGGATCGGCAGCCGCTTGATCGGCTCGCGGTCGCGGTCCCGGTCACGCTCGTCGCGGCCGTGGAAGCCACCGTCGCGCCGGTCGTCACGCCGGTCGTCACGCCCACGGAAGCCACCGCCGGCCGGCCGGCCGCCACGGTCGTCGCGGCGGAAGCCACCGCGGTCACCGCCGCGGTCGTCACGACGCGGGCCACGGTCGTCACGCTGGAACGACGGACGCGCACCACGGTCGCCACCACGGTCGTCACGACGGTCGCCACCGCGGCTGTCATCACGGCGGAACGCCGGACGGTCGCCGCTACGGTCGTCACGGCGGAAGCCGCCACGGTCGCCGCCACGGTCGTCACGACGGTCGCCACCGCGGCTGTCATCACGGCGGAACGCCGGACGGTCGCCGCTACGGTCGTCACGGCGGAAGCCGCCACGGTCGCCGCCACGGTCGTCACGACGGTCGCCACCGCGGCTGTCATCACGGCGGAACGCCGGACGGTCGCCGCTACGGTCGTCACGGCGGAAGGCCGGACGGTCGCCGTAGCCGCCGGTGCGGTTGTCGCCGCCACGGTCGTCACGGCGGAAGCCACCACGGTCACCACCGCGGTCGCCGTACCCGCCACCGCGGTTGTCGCCGCCACGGTCATCGCGGCGGTCGTCACGACGGAAGGGCGGACGGTCCCCGCCGCGGTCGTCACGGCGCGGGCCACGGTCGTCACGCTGGAACGACGGACGCGCACCACGGTCGTCGCGGCGGAAGCCGCCGCGGTCACCACCGCGGTCGCCGTACCCGCCACCGCGGTTGTCGCCGCCACGGAAGCCACCACGATCGCCACCGCGGTCGTCACGACGGTCGCCGCCACGGTCATCGCGGCGGTCGTCACGACGGAAGGGCGGACGGTCCCCGCCGCGGTCGTCACGGCGCGGGCCACGGTCGTCACGCTGGAACGACGGACGCGCACCACGGTCGTCGCGGCGGAAGCCACCACGGTCACCACCGCGATCGCCGTACCCGCCACCGCGGTTGTCGTCGCGACGGTCTCCACCGCGGAAGCCACCGCGGTCGTCACGACGGTCGCCGCCACGGTCATCGCGGCGGTCGTCACGACGGAAGGGCGGACGGTCCCCGCCGCGGTCGTCACGGCGCGGGCCACGGTCGTCACGCTGGAACGACGGACGCGCACCACGGTCCCCGCCGCGGTCGTCACGGCGCGGGCCACGGTCGTCACGCTGGAACGACGGACGCGCACCACGGTCCCCGCCGCGGTCGTCACGGCGCGGGCCACGGTCGTCACGCTGGAACGATGGACGCGAACCACGGTCCCCGCCACGGTCGTCACGGCGCGGGCCACGGTCGTCACGCTGGAACGACGGACGCGAACCACGGTCGTCGCGACGGTCGCCGCCGCGGTTGTCGTCACGACGGTCGCCGGAGCCGGAGCCACGGTTGTCGTCACGCCGGCCGTAACTGCCGCGGTCGTTACGGTCGTTGTCGCGGCGGAAGTTGCCACGGTCGCCGCGGTTGCCACCGCGGTCTCCGCGGTCACCACTGTCACGTCGCCGCTGGTCGCGCTCCGGCCGGTCCTCGGGCGAGTTGGTGGACATGGGTGACTCCTGTCTTCGGTACCGCAAGTATTGTAAAAACAAAAGGACCCCTGGTCCCAGCTGAACGCTGGGACCAGGGGTCCTCCAAAGATTGCTCGGCGGCGTCCTACTCTCCCACAGGGTCCCCCCTGCAGTACCATCGGCGCTGTGAGGCTTAGCTTCCGGGTTCGGAATGTAACCGGGCGTTTCCCTCACGCTATGACCACCGAAACCCTAATGGTTTCGAGCGAACAAGCACACTTTTTACTTGTGTTGATGTAGTTCAGCTCAAATCCGGCAACTGTTCGTTGCCTCAGAACTTACACAGTGAACGCGAGCAACTGAGGACAAGCCCTCGGCCTATTAGTACCAGTCACCTCCACCCGTTACCGGGCTTCCAGATCTGGCCTATCAACCCAGTCGTCTACTGGGAGCCTTACCCTCTCAAGGAGGTGGGAATACTCATCTCGAAGCAGGCTTCCCGCTTAGATGCTTTCAGCGGTTATCCCTCCCGAACGTAGCCAACCAGCCATGCCCTTGGCAGGACAACTGGCACACCAGAGGTTCGTCCGTCCCGGTCCTCTCGTACTAGGGACAGCCCTTCTCAATATTCCTACGCGCACAGCGGATAGGGACCGAACTGTCTCACGACGTTCTAAACCCAGCTCGCGTACCGCTTTAATGGGCGAACAGCCCAACCCTTGGGACCGACTCCAGCCCCAGGATGCGACGAGCCGACATCGAGGTGCCAAACCATCCCGTCGATATGGACTCTTGGGGAAGATCAGCCTGTTATCCCCGGGGTACCTTTTATCCGTTGAGCGACGGCGCTTCCACAAGCCACCGCCGGATCACTAGTCCCGACTTTCGTCCCTGCTCGACCCGTCGGTCTCACAGTCAAGCTCCCTTGTGCACTTACACTCAACACCTGATTACCAACCAGGCTGAGGGAACCTTTGGGCGCCTCCGTTACTCTTTAGGAGGCAACCGCCCCAGTTAAACTACCCATCAGACACTGTCCCTGATCCGGATCACGGACCTAGGTTAGACATCCAGCACGACCAGACTGGTATTTCAACGACGACTCCACACACACTGGCGTGCATGCTTCAAAGTCTCCCAGCTATCCTACACAAGCCGAACCGAACACCAATATCAAACTGTAGTAAAGGTCCCGGGGTCTTTCCGTCCTGCTGCGCGAAACGAGCATCTTTACTCGTAGTGCAATTTCACCGGGCCTATGGTTGAGACAGTCGAGAAGTCGTTACGCCATTCGTGCAGGTCGGAACTTACCCGACAAGGAATTTCGCTACCTTAGGATGGTTATAGTTACCACCGCCGTTTACTGGCGCTTAAGTTCTCAGCTTCGCACGCCCGAAAGCGCACTAACCGGTCCCCTTAACGTTCCAGCACCGGGCAGGCGTCAGTCCGTATACATCGCCTTACGGCTTCGCACGGACCTGTGTTTTTAGTAAACAGTCGCTTCTCGCTGGTCTCTGCGGCCACCCCCAGCTCATGGAGTAAATCCAATCACCGGTGATGGCCCCCCTTCTCCCGAAGTTACGGGGGCATTTTGCCGAGTTCCTTAACCATAGTTCACCCGAACGCCTCGGTATTCTCTACCTGACTACCTGAGTCGGTTTAGGGTACGGGCCGCCATGAAACTCGCTAGAGGCTTTTCTCGACAGCATAGGATCATCCACTTCGCCACAATCGGCTCGGCATCAGGTCTCAGACTATGTGTGCGACGGATTTACCTATCGCACGTCCTACACCCTTACCCCGGGACTACCATCGCCCGGGATGGACTACCTTCCTGCGTCACCCCATCACTCACCTACTGCAGATCTGGTTCAGCGGCTCCACCACTTTCCTTTCCCCGAAGGGTCCGGAACGGCTTCACGGCCTTAGCATCGTCTGGTTCGATGTTTGACGCTTCACAGCGGGTACCGGAATATCAACCGGTTATCCATCGACTACGCCTGTCGGCCTCGCCTTAGGTCCCGACTTACCCTGGGCAGATCAGCTTGACCCAGGAACCCTTAGTCAATCGGCGCAAACGTTTCTCACGTTTGTATCGCTACTCATGCCTGCATTCTCACTCGTGAACCGTCCACAACTCGCTTCCGCGGCTGCTTCACCCGGCACACGACGCTCCCCTACCCATCACAGCACCCGTTGGGGCTATACGCTGCAATGACACGACTTCGGCGGTACGCTTGAGCCCCGCTACATTGTCGGCGCGGAATCACTAGACCAGTGAGCTATTACGCACTCTTTCAAGGGTGGCTGCTTCTAAGCCAACCTCCTGGTTGTCTCTGCGACTCCACATCCTTTCCCACTTAGCGTACGCTTAGGGGCCTTAGTCGATGCTCTGGGCTGTTTCCCTCTCGACCATGGAGCTTATCCCCCACAGTCTCACTGCCGTGCTCTCACTTACCGGCATTCGGAGTTTGGCTAAGGTCAGTAACCCGGTAGGGCCCATCGCCTATCCAGTGCTCTACCTCCGGCAAGAAAC